>JBDLJA010000010.1:0-68270 GCA_039714595.1 Thermodesulfobacteriota bacterium
ATTCGACATTCCGGAGTCTTCGCTCCGCTTCGCTTACCTGCGGTTCGCTATTCGATACTCTCCCTTCCCATGCCTGCTATCTTCCGTCTGCGCCTGAAGATCTTTTTTACCCTCCTCTTCTTCCTGGGGCTGGCCATGTTGTTAAGCGACCTGGTTCTCACCCTGCAGCATCAGAAGGAGTTGGTCCAGGGCGAGGTGGTCCGGGCCGGGCTGGCTGCCAGGCTGGTGCGGCAGCGGCTGGCAGTAGCTCCGGCGGGCCAGGATGACTGGTCGCATCTCGGCCGGGATCTGGGGCCGGACATAAGCTTGCGGCTGGTGCTGGCCGGCAGCCAGGTCCATGACACCACCAACGCCCAAGGGCGGCTGGCCCAGCGGTTAAGCGGCCTGGTGGCGGCGGTGGAAAAAAATCAGCAGGGTCGGCAGCTCTTTGTCCGGGGAGGCTTCAGTCTGCTGGGCCGCCAGCACCTGGCCCTGCTCACGGCCCAGCCCCTGGGCCGGGGCGGGGTGCTGGTGCTGGTCAGCGATCTGGCCCGGGTGCGGCAGGGCTTGGTGGCCAGACAGCGTCTCTTCTTTGCCTATTTATTTCTCAACCTGACGGTTCTCACCCTCCTCGCCTACCAGCGGCTGGCCCGTTTCGTTATCCGGCCCCTCCAGCGCTTGATGCACCAGGCCGACACCTATCGGGACGAGGAGGATTTTTTGTTTCGGCCCGGGATGGCGGGCGATGATTTTGCCTCCCTATCCTCCTCACTCAACGCCATGCTGGGTCGGATCAGCCGGGACCGGGAGAAGCGGCAGACCATGGTGCGGGAACTGGAGGGGGCCAACACGGCCCTGTGTCAGGCCCAGGAAGAGGTGATCCGGGCGGAGAAGCTCGCCTCGGTGGGGCGCCTCTCCGCCGGGTTGGCCCATGAGATCGGTAACCCCTTGGGCATTGTCCTGGGCTATCTGGAGATGGTGGAGGATCTGCCAGAGGAGGAGCGGGCCGACTGCCTGGCCCGGGGTGTGGCCGAGATCCAGCGGATCAACACCATCCTCCGCCAGCTCCTCGACCTGGCCCGGCCCCAGGAAGACGCGGGCCAGGAGGTGGTGGCCGTGCACCAGCTTATCAGCGATGTCTGCCAGGGGCCGGGCTTGGGCTCTCTCCTTGGCGGCATGGCTGTGAAGCTTGACCTGGGCGCCAGTGGCGACCGGGTGCGGGGGGATGGCGAGAAGCTGCGCCAGGTTTTTTTGAATCTGCTCCTTAACAGCGCCGATGCCTGCCGGGAGCAGGAGAGCCCCCAACTGCAGATCAGCAGCCGCAATAGTAAGGCCTCCCCCCCCGGCGGAGGGGCGGCTATAGAGATCGTCTGGCGTGACAATGGCAGCGGCATTGCCCCGGCGGACAGGGAGACGCTCTTCGATCCCTTCTTCACCACCAAGGAGCCGGGCCATGGCACCGGCCTGGGCTTGTCGGTGAGTTATATGATCATCGAGGGGCTGGGGGGTAAGATCTCCGCCGCCAGCCCGGGGCGGGCCCAGGGCGCCACCTTCACCATTACCCTGCCCCTGCTGGCGGAGGCAGATGGAAAAGTTTGACTTAAGAATCCAATACTAATAGTATTTTTGCGGCAATTTGCCATTTTCACCCCATCCCCTTTCCTGCCCATGCCCCCAAAGAACATCCTCATCCTTGATGATGAGCCAAATATGCGCCACATGCTCACCATGCTGGTTACCAAGGCCGGTTACGGGGTGAAGGCGGTGGGGCACGGCCGGGAGGGGTTGGCCCTTTTGGCCAATGAGAGATTTGACTTCATCCTCTGCGACGTGCGGATGCCGGAGATGGATGGCATGGAGTTCCTCCAGGCCTCCCAAGAGGCGCGGGGCGACTCCACCGTCATCATGATGTCCGCCTACGGCTCCATGGACCTGGCCATCGAGGCGATGAAGATGGGGGCCTACGATTTTATCTCCAAACCGTTCAAGAGCGATGAGGTGCTCCTGGCCCTTAAAAAGGCGGAGGAGCGGGAGAACCTCAAACAGGAGAACCGGGCCCTCAAGGCCAGGATCGATGAGTGCGAAGAGGGTTGCACCTTTGGCACCATGCTGGGCCAGAGCCAGGCCATGGCCGCGGTCTTCTCCTTGGCCGAGAAGGTGGCCCGTTTCGATACCACGGTGCTCATCACCGGTGAGAGTGGCACCGGTAAGGAGCTGGTGGCCCGCGGTATCCACCTCGCCTCAAACCGGGCCCAAGGCCCTCTGGTGGTGGAGAACTGCGGCTGCGTGCCGGAGAACCTGCTGGAGTCGGTCTTCTTCGGCCATGTGAAGGGCGCCTTCACCGGGGCCGATCAGGATCACCAGGGCCTCTTTGCCCAGGCCCAGGGCGGCACCATCTTCCTCGATGAGATCGGTGATCTGCCCCTGCCCCTGCAGGTCAAGCTCCTCCGGGTCCTCCAGGAGGGCGAGATACGGCCGGTGGGGGGGGAGGCGGTGGAGAAGGTGGATGTTCGGGTGATCGCGGCCACGGCCCGGGACTTGGGCCAGGGGGTGGAGGAGGGCAGTTTCCGCCAGGATCTTTTTTACCGCCTGAATGTTTTGCCCATTGAGCTGCCGCCCCTGCGCCGCCGGGGCACCGATGTCCCGCTGCTGGCCCAGGCCTTTGTCGAGAAGTACACGGCCAAGATGGGCTTGGATGTGCGGGGACTCAGCAAGGAGGCGATCCGCGAGATGGTCCGCTACCCCTGGCCCGGCAACGTCCGCGAGCTGGAGAACGCGGTGGAGCGGGCCCTGGTCCTCTGTGAGGGGGCGGAACTTAAACGGGATGACTTCCCCTTTCTGGTAGCGGGAGAGGCAGGGCGCCTGGGGGAGGCGGGCTTCACCGGCAACTCCCTCAAGGAGGCGAAGCGGGTCTGGGAGAGGAGCATCATCGCCCGCACCCTGAAGGAGTGTGACGGCAATCGGAGCCGGGCCGCTGAGCTGTTGGAGATCAGCTACCCGTCGCTTTTAAACAAGATTAAGGATTATGGCATAGCGGTATGAAACAGAGTGTGCGGCGGATCCTGGCCTTCATGGCCCGGGAGAATCTTGACCGGCTGCTGCTGGTCATTTTGATTATGGTGATCATGAGCGGCCTGCTGGTATCCTGGCTGGAGCCGGACCTCTCTCTGGCCAGCGCCATCTGGTGGGCCATTGTGACCCTCACCACGGTGGGCTACGGAGATATCTCGCCGGCCACCGTGGGCGGCAGGGTCATAGCGGTTATATTAATGTTTTCCGGCATCGGCGTGCTGGGTATGCTCAGCGCCAGCCTGGCGGCGGTGCTGGTAAGTAAACGATTACGGGAGAGCAGGGGTATGGGTAAGGCTACGCTTGACGATCATATCATTATCTGTGAGTGGAACCACCGGGCCCGGGCCATCTGGAAGGAGCTGCGGGCCAACGCCAAGACGGCGGAGGTGGGTATTGTCCTGGTGGCCGACATAGATGAGAAACCGGTGGAGGACCCGATCTTCTACTTTGTCAAGGGCGAGGTGAACGATGCCACCCTGGAGCGGGCCAGCCTGGCCAAGGCCCGCACCGTGGTGGTCTTAGGGGACGACTCTTTAGATGTCACGGCCCGGGACGCCAAGGTGGTGCTCACCACCCTGACCATCGAGTCCATGGCGCCTGAGGTGTACACCGTGGTGGAGCTGGTGGATACGGCCAATGTCCAGCACTGTCAGCGGGCCAACGCCGATGAGATTATCGTCGGCTCCGAACTCTCCAGCCATCTGGTGGCCTCGGCCACCATGAACCACGGTATCAGCCGGGTGGTCTCCGAGCTTCTCAGCACCCGTTCCGGCGGCAATGAGCTCTACTGCATGGCCGTGCCGCCTGCCTTGGCCGGCAAAGGGTTTCTCGAGGTGCTGGTGGCCATGAAGGAGGGGTATCAGGCCACGGTGGTGGGGGTGCAGAAGGGGGGGCGGGGCGGCGAGTTGATTTCCAACCCGGCCGTGGATTATCCGGTGACGGCCACTGATTACCTGGTCTTTATTGCCAAGGATCGGCCGCTTCTGGTCTAAGTTATGTTGCCCCCGGGGCAGAGCCGGGGCAATCTCTTCGCAGAAGAGTTAACCGCAGAGGCGCAAAGTCTTACTGTTTTAATGCCGCCCTGGGAAGATAGTTTGCCAACAACCTGAAATATAGAGAGAAAAAATGCGCAAAGAAGACGTTACCATATACTCCGGTGGTCATCGTGGGGCTGAGGCGGCCTTTGGCGAGGCGGCCGAGAAATGGGGAGTGGCCGAGGTCACCTACTCCTTTGCCGGTCACAAGGTGGCCCGCTCGGTCAATGTGCAGAACCTGAGTGACGAGGAGCTGGCCCGGGGTGATATCTCCATGGAGCTCGCCTCCCGGCTGATGAACCGCACCTACTACGAGAAGAAGAGGATCAGAAAGGTGCTGCAGCTCATCTTCCACATGGTCAACAGCGGCCATCAGGTGTTCGCGGTGGGCAATATCCTGCCCGACAACACGGTGAAGGGCGGCACCGGCTGGGCCGTGGAGCTGGCCCGCCTCTTCAACCGGCCGGTCCACGTCTATGACCAGGAGAAGCTGGGCTGGTTCACCTGGCAGCAGGGGGGCTGGCAGGCCGACAGCCCCGCCATCAAATATGACACCATCTGTGCCTCCGGCACCCGTAACTTAAGCCCCGAGGGGCGGGCCGCCATTGATGAGCTCTTTAGCGCCGCCTTTGGCAACTGAATTGGGGTGGATTCAAGGCCTCTCCCCTTGGGAAAATCCTTGACAGCCTGACCTGATGGCGGTATGTTTGCCCGCTTTCATTTAGCAGCAGAAATGTAAAAACGGCCCTGTTCGGGGCCGTTTTTGTTATTGGCCCCAGGCCCTGTACCATGGGGCAACATATTGAAACGGCACAGTTTTTGAGGACACGTCATGTTAACCGATCTGAACAAAGTCAGAAATATTGGCATCAGCGCCCACATCGATTCGGGTAAAACCACCCTAACCGAGCGGGTACTCTTCTACACCGACCGCATCCACGCCATCCACGAGGTGCGCGGCAAGGACGGCGTCGGCGCCACCATGGACTCCATGGAGCTGGAGAAGGAGCGCGGCATCACCATCCAGTCCGCCGCCACCTTCACCAACTGGAAGGGTTATGATATCAATATCATCGATACCCCGGGCCACGTTGACTTCACCGTTGAGGTGGAGCGAGCCCTGCGTGTCCTGGACGGCGCCGTTCTCATCCTCTGCTCGGTGGGCGGCGTCCAGTCCCAGTCCATCACGGTTAACCGCCAGATGACCCGCTACTCCGTACCCCGGGTGGTCTTTGTCAACAAGTGCGACCGCACCGGCGCCAATCCTGACAAGGTAACCAATCAGGTGCGCGACAAGCTGGGCTTAAACGCCATCCACATGCAGCTGCCCATGGGCCTTGAGGGCGACATGGAAGGCGTCATCGACCTGGTGAAGATGAAGGCCATCTACTTTGACGGCGATAACGGCGAGATCCTCCGCGAGGAGGAGATCCCGGCCCAGTACCAAGACGAGGCCGACTCCCGCCGCGAGGATATGCTCGACGCCGCCTCCATGCACTCCGACGAATTGATGGAGGCCGTGCTCGAGGGCGAGCCCACCGAGGATATGATCAACGAGGCGATCCGCACCGGTACCCTGGCCCTGGAGTTTGTCCCGGTCTTCATCGGTACCGCCTTCAAGAATAAGGGCGTTCAGCCTCTCCTCGACGGGGTCAACATGTACCTGCCCAACCCCCACGACGTGGAGAATAAAGCCCTTAATCTGGACAAGGACGAGGAAGAGTATGTGGTCACCAACGACGTTAAAGACCCGCTCATCGCCCTGGCCTTTAAACTGGAGGACGGCCGTTACGGTCAGCTCACCTATATCCGTGTTTATCAGGGTACCCTGAAGAAGGGCGACTCCATCTTCAACACCCGGACCGGTAAGAAGGTGAAGGTGGGCCGTCTGGTGCGGATGCACTCCGATGAGATGGAGGAGATTGATGACACCGGCGCCGGCGATATCGTCGCCCTGTTCGGTGTTGACTGTGCCTCCGGCGATACCTTCTGTGACGGCAAGGGTAACTACTCCATGACCTCCATGCATATCCCGGCCCCGGTTATCTCGCTCTCCATCAACCCGGTGGACAATAAAGCCCAGGTCAACATGTCCAAGGCCCTCAACCGCTTCACCAAGGAGGACCCCACCTTCAAGACCTTTGTCGACGACGAGACCAACGAGACCATCGTCCAGGGTATGGGCGAGCTCCACCTGGAGGTGTACATCGAGCGGATGAAGCGGGAGTATCAGGCCGAGGTTGAGGTGGGCGCCCCCCAGGTGGCCTACCGCGAGACCATCACCCAGCGGGCCGAGTTTGATTACACCCACAAGAAGCAGACCGGTGGTTCCGGCCAGTTTGGCCGCGTTGCCGGCTACATGGAGCCTTTAGAGGCGGAGAGCGAGGAAGATTACGAATTTGACGATAAGATCGTCGGCGGCGTTATCCCCCGCGAGTTCATCTCCTCCTGTGATAAGGGTTTCAAGAAGTGCATGGCCAAGGGTTCCCTGGCCGAGGCCCCCATCACCGGCGTGCGCTGCGTCATTAACGACGGTAGCTTCCACGCCGTGGACTCCTCCGACGTCGCCTTCCAGATGGCCTCACAAGGCGCCTTCCGTCAGGGCTACATGAAGGCCGGACCAGTCCTCATGGAACCGATCATGAAGGTGTCTGTCGAAGGCCCCACCGAGTTCCAGGGCGCTGTTATGGGTTCTATTAACCAGCGGCGTGGCATCATCTCCGGCACCCAGGATGAGGGTGACTACACCGTGGTTGACGCCGAGGTACCCCTCTCCGAGATGTTCGGTTACTCCACCGTCCTCCGTTCCCTCACCCAGGGCAAGGCGGAGTTCACCATGGAGTTTGCCGCCTACCGGGCCGTGCCCAAGTCGGTGGCCGACGAGGTGATGGCCGAGGTGGAGAAGAGGAAGAAAGAGAAGAAGTAGTTTTTCTTTCCATAGCTTTACAAAAAAAGCCCAGGCATCGCGGTAAGCGGGCTTGGGCTTTTTTTGTTTGCTTTACAGTTCGGAGTCTCCCGCTGGTCGCTTACCCGCGGTTCGTGGCAGGTGACTGAATAAAGGGGCTTTTTCCGCAAACCCTACGCCAAGGTTGGCCGGCTGCTGCCACTGGCCCTTTCCCCGCAACCAGCCACCATTGCCTGAGTAAAAAAATGAAATTTCGCCCCTGTATTGATCTCCATAATGGCCAGGTGAAGCAGATAGTGGGCTCCACCCTCGCCGATGATTCGGCCGCTACCTTGCAGACCAATTTTGCCTCGGAACAGCCATCCTCTTATTATGCCGAGATGTACAAGGCCGACGGCCTCACCGGCGGCCACATCATCAAGCTGGGGCCGGGCAACGATGACGCGGCCCACGAGGCCCTGGCCGCTTATCCTGGCGGGCTGCAGATCGGCGGCGGTATAACGGTGGAGAACGGTGCTGACTGGCTTGCGGCCGGGGCCAGTCACGTCATTGTCACCTCCTACGTCTTCAAGGACGGCAAGATCAATGAGGGGCGTCTGCGGGATCTGGCGGCCGAGGTGGGTAAAGAGCGGCTGGTCCTGGACTTAAGCTGCCGCAAGCGGGGCGACGACTACTTCATCGTCACCGACCGCTGGCAGAACTTTACCGAAGTGACGGTGAGCCAGGAGTCGCTGAACTACTTCGCTAGCTTCTGCGACGAGTTTCTCATCCATGCCGTGGATGTTGAGGGTAAGTGCGGTGGCATCGAGGCTGAGCTGGCCGCGAAACTGGGCCAGTGGGCCACCATCCCCTGCACCTACGCCGGCGGCATCAAGAATATCTCTGACCTGGAGACCTTGCTCCGCCTTGGCCAGGGGAGGTTGGACGCCACGGTGGGCAGCGCCCTGGATATCTTCGGCGGCAGCACCATGACCTATGCCCAGGCGGTGGCCTTTCATCGTCGTTGTAATGGCTGAGACGGAAGGGGGCGCGGCCGGGGAGGCGCTCTGCGAGCAGTGCGGCCGAACCTTTCCCACGGCGGACATTACGGGGACAGGTGGCTCCTGGCTCTGCCCCTGGTGCCTGGCCGAGGCAGAGAGCTGCGGCTGCAGTGATGATTAGAGAAGGGGGGAGGCTGATTTTTTACTGCGAGGTCATATCGAATGTCGAACCGCAGAATGTCGAAGGAAGGATGTTATCTGTATTTAAGAAGAAGTTCCACCCTTCGACACTCGACATGACCTCGATATTCTGGAGTCTCGCAGGCTCGTTTATGCCCTTTAGGGTACTTACCTGCGGTTCGCTGTTCCTGCCTGTTTAGTCGCCTGGCAGGGAGGGGGGGTAAAGGATAGATGATTGAAATTAATAAAGAAAAATGTCAAGGCTGTGGCCTCTGCCTCCCTGTCTGCCCGGACCGTAACCTGGAGCTGGAAGGTGGTCTGCTGCTGGTGCGCCGTGACCGCTGCCTGGGTTGCGGCCACTGCCAGGCCGCCTGCCCCTTTGGGGCCATAGAGGTGACGGACAGCCCGGCCCGCCTGGGTCTTGCCACCATGGTTGAGAGAGATCAGTGGCTCCCCTTTGGCCGGCCGGAACCGGCCGAGCTGGTTCAGCTCCTGCGCTCCCGCCGCTCCTGCCGCAACTTTTTAGCCCGGCCCGTGGCAACGGAAATCCTCTCTGACCTGGTGAAGATCGGCACCACGGCGCCCTCGGGCACCAACAGCCAGGGCTGGACCTTCACCATCCTCCCGGACCGGGAGCAGGTGGCGGCGCTGGGGGGACTCACGGCCAATTTTTTTCACCGTCTCAATAAAAAGGCGGCCAACCCCGTCTGGCGCCTGGCGGCCCGGCTTTTTGCCGCTGACAGACTGGGTAATTATTACCGCCGTTACTTCCCCTCAGTGGCGGCAGGGCTAAAGGCCTGGGACGAGCAAGGCGAGGACCGCCTCTTTCATGGGGCCCCGGCCGCTATCCTGGTGGGGGGTAAGGGCGCGGCCAGCTGCCCGGCCGAGGACGCCCTGCTGGCCAGCCAGAATATCTGTCTGGCGGCCCACGCCATGGGACTGGGCAGCTGTCTCATCGGTTTTGTGGTGGAGGCGATCCGCCGCGACCGCGCCCTGCAGAGACGGTTGGCCCTGGGGCCGGACGAGAAGATTTACGCTGTTATCGCCCTGGGCTATCCGGCCGAGGAGTATCACGGGCTCACCGGTCGGCGGCCGGTGACGCCCCGGATCTTGCGGCTGGATTGAAAATTTTGATACCACTAAGTTTCAGCCACTATTACGAGACTCTTGGGAGGCATCATCAATTCTGACGTAAAGTTAATGGTTTACGTTGTCTGTAGTCAGGCAATATAAATTCACCGCAGATAAGCGCAGAGTGGCTGAAAGTCGATGGTAATCAGATAAAAAATTACAAGTGCTGACGAGTAATCGGTTATTATGACTGGTGAATTTGTTTTCGCATAATTTTTTGGCCATCCCGGAGGAATCTTGATTCCTGGTTGTAAAGCCGTCTTGTTTTGTTGGCGGCCCTAGCTGACCCCAGGGCCCGGGATTCTCCGCGCCAGCTGCTTTCTGAATCTAAAAAACCATGAATTTTCGCGCCATAATCCACGTTTTAGGTACCCTGCTGCTGGTGACCGGCTTCTCCATGCTCCTGCCCCTGCTCTGTGCCGCCTGGTATGGCGAGAGTGATCTGATGCCCCTGCTCTACGCCAGCCTGATCAGTGTGGGCTTGGGGCTGCCGGCCCGCTGCCTCTGCTGCCGGGAGCAGGAGCTGAACATCAAGGATGGCATCATCATCGCCGTTGTCGGCTGGGGGGTGGTCTCCGCCCTTTCGGCCCTGCCCTACATGCTCCACGGCTCCATCCCCTCGTTCACCGATGCCTTCTTTGAGATGATCTCCGGTTACACCACCACCGGCGCCACCATCCTCACCGATATCGAGGCGTTGCCCCATGGTCTGCTCTTCTGGCGCAGTCAGACCCATCTCCTGGGCGGCATGGGTTTTCTCACCCTGACCATCATCTTTATGCCCCACGGCATGGGGGGCCTGCGGATCTTCCGGGCCGAGTCGAGCCCCGGCCAGGTGATCACCAAGGAGAAGTTCAAGCCGCGCAACCGCGACACCATGATCACCCTCTGGTGGATCTACCTGGCCTTAAACGGGCTCCAGGTCATTCTCCTCTGTTTGGGGGGGATGGATCTCTTCGATTCGCTCTGCACCGCCTTTGGCACCGTCTCCACCTCGGGCTATTCGCCGAGAAACAGTTCCATCGGTCATTATGGCAGCGCCTATTTTGACTGGATAATCATCCTCTTCATGTTCCTGGGCGGCATCACCTTCATCCTCTACTACCAGGCCCTGCGGGGCGACTGGCGGGCCCTGCTGGTCAACACGGAACTGCGGGTCTATCTGGCCCTGGTGGCTTTGTTTTGTGGGCTGGTCTCCTGGGTATTATGGAGTCAGGGAACCTACGACAATTTTCCCGACGCCCTGCGCTACGGGGTCTTTCAGGTGGTGAGCCTGCTAACCACCACCGGCTTCGGCACGGCCGATTACGAGCTGTGGCCCCAGGCCGCCCAGATGTTTCTCTTCGCCGTCTGTTTCATCGGCGCCTGCGCCGGTTCCACCACCAGCGGCATCAAGGTGGTCCACTATGTGATCATCTGGAAATTTATGGTGTCGTCCATCCGTAAGATCTTCTTTCAGCCCATGGCGGTTATCTCCATCCGCCTCAATCAGCGGCCCATTGACGAGTCGATCATCTTTCTGGCCCTCTGCTACTTCATCGTCAATGTCTTTATGGTGATAGCTGGCGGCTGCCTGCTGGTGCTCCTCGATGATATTGACTACGTCACGGCCATGAGCAGTGTCATCTCCGCCCTGATGAATATCGGCCCCGGTTTCGGCGCCATTGGTCCCTCGGAGAATTTCGCCTTCTTTTCAGGGCCGGCCAAGTGGTTTCTGGCCTGGAATATGCTCGTGGGAAGGCTGGAGATGTTCTCGGCCCTGGTGATCTTTCTCCCCTCCTTCTGGAAGAAGTAGTTTTTTTGCCAGGGGCCGCTCTTCTGCCCCTTCCCCCTGCGGCCTGTCTCAGGCAAAGATCTCCTGCACCTCTTTGAGGGAGAGGGATTTACAGATGACGATGGTCCGGTCGCCCGCCTGGATGTGGGTGGAGCCCACGGCCGTCTCCCAGCGGCCGTCCCGGAAGACGGAGCCGATGATGATATGGCTGGCCAGGTCTTTATACATATTGACCAGCGGCTTTTTGGTGATGGTGGCGCCGGGCGCGGCGATAAGATCCACCACCTCCACGTCAAAGCCGTGCATGTGGGAGACGGCGAGGAGCTCGTTGCGCCTGATGTAGGTGAGGATCTCGTTGCCGGCCAGGATCTTCATGTTCAGGGCGATGTCAGAGCCGCTGGTGGTGGCCAGGACCACATACTCCTCTTTATTGACCAGGGAGATGGTCTTGCCTTGTTGGCTGGCGCCCTGACTGGCCTGCTCTTCGTGCAGCCGCTTTACCAGCATGGAGGTCATGATGTTGGCCTCGTTGTCACCGGTGGCGGCGATGAAGGTGTCCATGTCGCTTACCCCCGCCTCCTCCAGGACGTCCCGGTCCGAGCCATCGCCGTGCAGGACATCGGTGTCCGGCAGCTGGTAGGAGAGTTCCTCGGCCCGCTCCATATCTTTTTCAATGATTTTCACCCGGACGGTCTTGGCCAGCAGCTCGGCGATCCGTTGGCCCACCAACCCGCCGCCCATGATCATCACCCGCTGCCGGCGCTGCTGTTGGGTGCCGGTGAGGCGCATGAGCTGGGGCATGTCTTGGGTGGCGGCCATGATCAGGATCTGGTCCTGGGGCAGGATCTCGTCCCGGCCGCCGGGGATGATGGTGGTGATGCCCCGGGCAATGGCCACCACCCGGAAGGGGATCTCGCTATTCTCCTGGGCGATGGTCATAAGAGTCTTGTGGGCCAGGGGTGAGGTGGCGGAGATGCGGGTGGCCATTACCTGCATCTGGCCCAGGGCCACGTCGATGATCTCGTTGCCCGCCGTCCGCTTCACCAGGCGCTTGATCTCCTGGGCCGCCAGTTCCTCCGGGTGGATGAACAGGTCGATATGGAGGTCGCCGCCGGAGAGAAGGGCGTCCTTGCCGCCATATTCCAGGGAACGGACCCGGGCAATCTTGGCCCCGATGCCAAAGCGGTGGCCGATCATGGCGGCCATCATGTTAACCGCGTCGTTGTTGGTGACGGCAATGAGGTAATCCATCTCACTGGCGCCTGCCTCGTGCCAGCAGGAGATGGCCATGGAGTTGCCCTGGATGATGCGGGCGTCGATATTGGAGTCGGCGTAGCGGATGAGCTTGGGGTTCGCCTCGATGGCGGTTACCGCGTACCCCTCATGGTCCAGCCGTTTGGCCAGATAAAGGCCGATGCCACCCAGGCCGAGGATGAGGATTTTTTCACCGGCCGGTCTTTTCTTGCCAAACATTTTTTATGCCTCCCAAGGGGAAAAAAATGTTTGGCCGGGATTCTGTGACAAAAAAAATAGTAAACCGTCATTTTTGTCAGACATAGTTCAAACCTCCCAAGAGATGAAGGCCCATGTCACCGGGGCGTTGCGGCTAAAGCTTACGGTGCCATCCTGGTTGCTGGTGAGGCGCTCGTCCACGTAGGCGGCCAGGCGAAGTTCCTCAGCCCTGTCCAGATCTTCCACCATCCAGCGGCAGGCGGCCAGGGCCGTGTTCCGGTCCGCGTAGGTGCGTTGCTGATCAAACTCCAGGTAGTCGATGGTTGGTCGGATGCCGAGCTGAAAGAGGATGTTAACCGTGTAAATATAGTCTGGTCCCGGCTCAAAGTCACGGCCCAGGCTGGCAAAGAGCTCCGGGTCAAAGGGTCCGGCCCCCACCCGGTCGGCGATAAACACCTTGTGGCGGCTCCAGGCCGCAAGTTTCACCAGGGCGGCGCGCAGATCGGTAACGGCCAGGGAGCGGGCGGCGATACATACGTCATGGGGGGGGATCTCCTGCCACTCATCGTCCCAGGATCTGAGCTGCCCGTGAATATTGCTGATCCCGGCCGCCTGTTGCCGATCTGCCAGTTGCTCCAGCATGGCGGGGGAGAAGTCCAGGGCGGTTACCTCCTTGACCAGTGGGGCCAGGGGCAGGGCCAGGGTGCCGGGCCCGCAGCCCACGTCAAGAACCCGCCAATGGGGTTCAGGGGCCATCCTCTCGATGAAGAGCCGGGCAAAGTCTGAGTCGGCCGTGCGCTTGGCAAAGTCGGCGGCCCGTCTGTTCCAGTCCCCCTTCTTCTTGCGGCGCCAGCTCTTGCGCCGGCGGGCCTGCTGGTAGAGGAGGTTCCAGTCAGGGAGGCTATCTTCTGGCGGCTGGCTGGCCATCAGTCGCTGATCTTGGCCTTGAAGTCTGGCATGGTCTCTGGTTTGCGCTTGTCCCACACCTTACTCTCAGAGCCGGTGGCGGTGACGTTTTCGTACACCCCGTCGTCCCGGCGCACCAGCTTGGTGAAGCCCATGCCTTTCAGGTCGCTGTTGGTCTTGGGGGTGGAGATGGCGCAGAGGGAGACAAGGCGGTGGACCGGCCCGCCGCAGTTGGGGCAGAATTCCAGCTTGGCGCTGGCCATGGGCTGGGACCATTCGAAAACCTTGCCATACTCGCAGGGGGTTTCGTCATGTTCGTAATCGTAGAGGGGCATTTTTTTAACTGCGACTAGCGAATGTCGCTGTTATCTCCTGGTTAATCTGTTCACTAACACGGTAATCTCCCCCTCATCGCCCTTCATGGTCCGTTTCTGGACAGCGATGTTGAAATCATCCTGGGCCAGGTTCAGGAATTTTGGCACCGACCTGCGGCGCATGTCATGGGCCAGAAAGATCTCGCCGCCCGGCGCCAGGTAGTTGGTGAAGATGGCCAGCAGCGGCGCGAAAAAATCATCCCTAAAGAGGATCTCGGCCCCGATGATCCGGTCAAAGGTTTGCATCTCCGGCGGCTTGAGCCAGTCGATCATACGAAAATCAACGTTAGTAAGATTGTTGGCGGCACAGCTCACCCGTTGAAAGTCGAGGATGTGCGGCTCGTAATCACTTAAGGTGACTTGGTAGCCGCTTTTGGCCGCTACCAGTCCCGGGGCGGCCATGCCGGCCCCAAGCTCCAGGAGAGTCTCGTTGTTTTTGGCCGGCATGGCGGCCATGGCATCGGCCAGGACCATGGAGGCCTCCCACAGTTTGATCCAGAAGGGGAACTCCTGGACATTGGCGAAGGGGTCCTTGCCGGCCAGGAGCTGTTCCAGGTCGGTAACCTTGAGGATCTCAAGCTCCTGGTCGCGGATCTTCAGTTTCTGAAAATCAACCTTATACTTCTTGCGGATTCGCCGCAGGATTTTCTGTGTTTTTTCGGAGAGGTCGGCCATGATATCTGGGTGTTGGGATGATGGGTGCCAGGTGGTTCCCTGTTCTGGGAGAAAAAAGGACTGAAAGATATTTTT
The DNA here is from genome assembly GCA_039714595.1 of Thermodesulfobacteriota bacterium. Classification (GTDB taxonomy): domain Bacteria; phylum Desulfobacterota; class Desulfobulbia; order Desulfobulbales; family SURF-16; genus JAOZSN01. Next base: position 14,538 of record JBDLJA010000010.1, read on the forward strand.
CTAACCGCAAAGGCGCAAAGGCGCAAAGGTTTTATGGTTATCTTTTCTCGCTCACCGGCAATCTTGCTGTCGTCTTAGGGAAGGGTAAAAAATTAATAGCCCAGGGCCAGGGCGATGAAGACAATGGCGGTGATGGCGAAGCGGTAATAGGCAAACACGGCCAGGGACTTGGTCTGGACGAAGCGCATGAGGAAGGCGATGATGGCGTAACCGGAGAGAGCGGCGGCAATAAAGCCCGCCCCGTAGAAGAGGAGCTGGTCATTGCTTAGGCCCGGCCCGGAAAAGAGCTTCATCGCCTTATAGCCGCCGGCCCCTGCCACCACGGGGGCGGAGAGGAGGAAGGAGAAGCGGGCCGCGGTGTCGCGGGTCAGGCCCAGGAAGAGGCCGGCCGTTATGGTGGCGCCGCTGCGGGAGACGCCGGGGATAAGGGCCAGGGCCTGGGCGCAGCCGATGAGCATGGCGTCGCGGAAACGGAGTTTCTCCATGTGGCGGGCGTGACGGCCCGCCTTTTCGGCCCAGAGAAGCAGGAGGCCGGCCACGCTGAGGCTAACAGCCACCAGGGCCGGGGAGCGGAATATGGTCTCGGCGTATTTGCCCAAGAGCAGGCCCGCCACCACGGCCGGCACCGTGGCCGCGCAGATGTAGATGGCAAGCTGGCGCTGCCGGCCATTGTCGCCAGGGGTAGGCCGGCCGAAGAAGGCGAGGGTGAGGCTGGTGAAGTCCCGGCGGAAGTAGACCAGGATGGCGCCCAGGGTGGCCAGGTGGAGCATCACGTCGAAGGTGAGGCTGGCCCCCTCCACCTGAAAGAAGTGTTCGGCCAGGAGCAGGTGGCCGGAGCTTGAGACCGGCAGAAATTCAGTGGCGCCCTGGATAATGCCCAGGAGAATGGCGGATATTATTTCCATTGGTTACGGTTAGGTTTGTTGTTTTGGCTTGGATTATAGGGGCAAAGGCAGCGGGAAGTAAAGCCTGGGGCTGGAATAAAAAAAGCGTAATCCAATCACTAAGGATCGGATTACGCCTTTTTATCTAGGTTGAAACGCGACTTTAGAAGTCGACAATCAACTTATTGGAATCTTCATTCCAGGTAACAACCAGGTACCAGGTGATCATGATGGCGCCGATGATCAACAGGGTCCAGGTAAAGCCTAGGGAGTCGGGCATGAAAAGGTAACTGCCAAGTTTGCCGTCTTTCTCCAGGTTGATGGTGTCGCCGTTGAAGTGCTTGAACCAGGTGGTCATCAGGGCGTTGGTTACCCCGAAGAAGGGGACGACCAGCCACAGCTTGATCTGGCCCTCGCCCACCCGCCACAGGGTGCCGGAACCACAACCGCCGGCCAGCATGGCGCCAAAGCCGAAGATGAAGCCGCCAACCACCGAGCCCCAGCCAAAGGTGCCGCGCACGTAGTTGATGGGGGCCAGGACGGCCGAGCCGTCACCGCGCATGGGCACGCCATACTTGAGCACCGCGCCGCCCACGGCCACGATGAAGATACTTAAGGCCACAGACTTGGCCAGGGTACAGTCGCCGGTCATATGCGGCTCCCGGAAACCCTGGACCATGCACCAGCGGCCGCGCTGCATGGCGTAGCCTAAGCCGGCGGCGATCATCATCAGGCCGCCCAGGGATTGAAGGTAGTCGCTGTCCTTCTCGCCAGCGAAGAGCACCCCGCCGATGGCGTCGATGCCATCGGTGTCCTCAATGCCGGCGAATTTAACGGCGCCAACGATCAGGGCGACCAGGGCGACAAAGCCAAAAAAGGTCTTAACGCCGGCCGGCATATCAAAGGTCTTGGCCCCACCGGAGCCCCAGGTGATATTACTCATCTCCCAGTAGATGTACTTCAGGCCACAGATAACGCCGATAACCAGCCCCAGCCACATGGTGAAGCCGTTGGCCGCCATGTTGCCAATGGCGTTGTACATGCCGCCCACGTTACAGCCGCCAGACAGGGTGGCGCCGATGCCCATGAAGATACCGGCCATGATACCCTTGACCAGTTCCAGGCGGGGGGGGATGCGGAAGGCGAAGTCGCCGCCCAGACAGGCGGAGACAAAGGCACCGCCGATGAAGCCGATACCGATGATGGAGCCGGAGCCCACCAGCCAGCCGGTGGGGGCCTCGGTGTAATACTCCAGCAGGCCAGACTCGCTGCCGATCCCTAAGTTAACCCAGTAGATGAGCCACTCGCCCCAGTTACGGATGGCGCCCACCGCGCCCCAGGGACGCCACCAGGCCATGATCAGGACGCTGAGGATACCGACGATAACGCCGGTCATCATAGGGTTCCACTCTTCCTTGCAAAGGTGCTTGTATAGCTCCTTCACCTTGCTGCCAAAGATGCTCTCTTCGCTCATAATCTCTCTCTCCTCCCAGAAAAATATTTAGGCACTCCATGACGGTGAAATGAATCGTCATTCAGGCGGATATGCCCGCAAATCCATACTAAATGTCATGATAGATTTTTGAAATCAACCATTTACTAACGGCTCGGGTCTTTGTCAAGGTGGATATTGGTCCGGGAGGGCGATCCGTGAGTCAGGAAATAATGGCTCTGTTCAGGGTAAGGCTTTGAAATTGCGGATGAAAAAATAGATTAAGTTTGGCGGGCAGGAAGTGGGCTGGGGCCGCCCTTTTTTTGCGCTGTCATGGGCCGATTATAGGGATTATGAGTAACGATTCATTTCCCTTGACAGTAAAAAACATACCTGTTAGACAAATTTACCTTGAAGATTGTCAGTGGCTTAAACGGCTGTTGATCCGTGAGCCGCAAGGCGCTCTTTACATAAGGTTTGTGTTACGTTGTGCTGCCAAATCAGTGCATCATTTTATATTATCCGCGGCCCAGCCGTGAAATTTGCTTAAAGCTTAAGAAATGGAGGAAACCACATGAGTGACCATCTGCAAGCACCTGACGGACTGGAAGTGGCCCGGACTCTGGATGCCAAAGGTCTGAGCTGTCCCATGCCCCTGCTGCGTACCAAAAAAGAGATCGACAAGATCAACGCCGGCGAGATCCTGGAGATCCTCGGCACCGATCCCGGTTCCCGTAACGATCTTCCTGGCTGGTGCTCCCGCTCCGGTCATGAGTATCTTGGTGAAAAAGAAGACTCTGGTTTTATCCGCTTCTATCTCCGCAAGAAGTAAGGGGTTCGCGGTAAACTAAATTTATTGGGCATATCCCGCTTTTGGGGTGTGCCTTTGATTTTTTATAATTGGAGGATATCATGGCCAAGAGTATTGGTATTTTTGTTACATCCCCCCTGCACATGCGGCATGTTATGGGCGTGACCTCGGCTGCCGTTGCCAAGGGGGCCAAGGTAAAGGTCTTCTTTACCTGGTTTGCCACTCACCTGACTAAGTGCAAGGATTTTCCGGAATTATGCGCCATGGACGGCGTAGACGTCTCCATCTGTGTGGATAGCTACAAGAAGGCTGGTTACGACATCACGGACATCCCTGAAGGTCTTACCGAGACAAAAATGGCCACCCAGGCCCAGCATGGCGCGATCATCGAAGATTATGATTGCTACCTGACCTTATAAGGAGAGAAATTATGCCTGCAAAATGTTTTTTCCTGCTGCCCAGCCGTGAGTACGCCCTGGACGGCATCCGTTCCGCCTTGGGTCTGGCTGTTGAGAATATGTACGCCTATGGCTGCGTTATGTACAACGACATGAACGATCTCGCCACCAACGAGAAGGACATGAAAGAGTACCACATGGAGAATGTTGAATGGCTCCGTGACATGGAGGGCGACTGTTTCACCATGCCCGAGTGTAACGCCGAGAACTTTGGCCTGACCCAAACCACCCTTGAGGAGGTTGGTCAGAAGCTGCGTGAGGTTGAGTACATCATCCCTTACGGTATCTTAAGAGCTGACAAGAGCTAGAGAGCCTTAACAATATAGGAGTATAAAGATGAAAGTCTTACACGTTATGCGCACTGCTGAGCCCACTGATGATGTCAAGAAGCTTATTGATATCGTTTCTGAGGGACGTGACAATGAGTCCTTCAACCTGGATGTCGCAGAGCCCGATTATGCTAAGCTGATCGACATGGTATATGACGCCGATCAGACCATCTGCTGGTGGTAGTCTGACAGCGAATTAGTTGTTTTTCTAAAGGGTTGTATGTAAACCCCTTAGATTGTTGTAATATTAAAAAAGGCCTGTCCCTTTATGGGGGCAGGCCTTTTTTTTGTTTTTCCGGAAAAGGTTGCGTATGTTATGATTTTTTTATGGCCTTTTCTGTCGGCGTGAGTATGTTAAGGTGTTGTCTAACTGTGATATGGAGTTTTTTTGTTAGTGGCCCGGTGGGGTGTGGGCAATAAATTGTGACCAGGGGGAAAAGTGGTGTCGCTGGACGTGCAACTGCAGGAAAGTATGGAAGAGGTGGATCGGTTGGGCCGTAACTGGCAATCGCTGCTGGAGGTGATGCCGGAGATGGTGGTCCTGGTTGGCGGCGATCACCAGATCCATTACCTTAACTCCAGTGCCCGCCTCGCCTTTGGCGATCTGCAGGGCATGAGGTGCACCGATAATCTGTGCAACAGCGATGAGCGTTGCCGCCTCCTCTGTCCCATGCGCTCCTTTGCCAGTGGCGGGCATGGTAAGCCCTCCCTGCTGGTGGAGACCCATATCGGCGATTACGATGTGGAGTATAGCTGTGTGCCCTTTCACGGCTATAAGGGCGATGACATGTTCATGTTTGTCTTCCGTGATGTGTCGGAGCGCAAAGAGCATGAGAAGGAGATTCAGTCCTTTCATCAGAATATCGAGACCATCCTCCAGGAAAAGATCAAAGAGCTCGGTGAGAGTGAGCGGACCAGGCGGCGCCTCATGCAGGAGGTCAACGTCCTGAAACGGAAGACGGCTAACCAGGCCCATCCCGACAAGATGATCGGCAACAGCCGCAAGATGAATGATCTGCGGGAGATGATCTATCGGGTGGCCGATTCCGATGCCACCATCTTGATCACCGGCGAGAGCGGCACCGGCAAGGAACTGGTGGCCGACCTTGTCCAGTCCTCTTCCCAGCGCAGCGATAAGCCCTTCCTGAAGGTGAACTGTTCCGCCATAAACGACCAATTGCTGGAGAGTGAGCTCTTTGGCCATGAGAGGGGGGCCTTCACCGGCGCCACGGCCCGGAAGAAGGGCAAGTTTGAGGTAAACAACCACGGTACTATCTTTTTAGATGAGATTGGTGATATATCGCCGCGGATGCAGGCCGCTCTCCTCCGGGTCCTGCAGAACAAGGAGTTGGTCCGGGTGGGCGGCACCGAGCCCATAAGGGTTGACGTCCGGGTCATTGCCGCCACCAATGTTGATCTTCTCAAGGCGGTGGAGGAGGGGGGCTTCCGTCTGGATCTCTACTACCGCCTTAATACCTTCATCCTCGATATCCCTCCCCTGCGGGAACGCAAGGAGGATATCGTCGCCCTGGCCTCCCATTTTGTCCGCAAGTATCGTGAAGCCTTCAAGCGCCAGGTGGATCATCTGCCCAACTCCATCGTTGATATGCTCATCATGCATAGCTGGCCCGGTAATGTGCGCGACCTGGAGAATGTTATTCAGCGGGCCGTGCTGCTGGCCAAGGACAATGTGATCAGCGAAGGCGATATTGTCTTTGATTCGGGAGTGGATGTCGGCTTGGCTCCCGAGGAGACCGGTCTGGAGCAAATTATGGCCCAGGCCGATGGCGAGGGGCTGAAGGCCATGCTGGCCGCGGTGGAGCGGGGCATTATATCCCGGGCCCTGCAGTCCAGCGGTGGCAACGTGCAGGGGGTGGCCAAGGGTTTGAAGGTTGGCAAGACCGCCCTCTATGACAAAATAAAAAGGTATGGCATAAATCCCAAGGCCATGAAATGAGAAGTGGTACGTATCTTGCTTTCTGAATAATTGCCTAGTTGTTAAAACAGCTGTTTGTATTTAGTCCGTCTGGGAATTTTACAGGTCTGTTTACCTGTCTGTTCAGCCGTAATTTTAGTGGCTGATCTCCTTGCCGGCTGTTAACTTGGGAAGCAGGAAGGGATATTATGACCAAGGAATATTCAACGCAAGCAAATAAATCATGTCCTTTTTGGGACAGCCATGCCAATAACGAGTGTACCATGTATCAAGGTGGTGTCTTTCTGCCCATGGCGAGTCATGTGGCCCGTTACTGTCAAAGTCCGCGTTATCGGTACTGTCAGCAGTATTTGCGGGGGGCTGTGGGGCGCGATATAGCGGCGCGGCGTGAGGCTGCCCCCTTGGTTGACTCCCGGCGGCTGGATGAGAGATTGCGCCGCCGTTATGCCCTGCGGGTTTACGCCTGTGACGTCCAGGGGAACCCTCTGTCACTGCTCTCGGATGAGGCTGAGACCGTGGATCTCAGCGCTGGTGGACTGGGGCTTAGTTCCGCAGTTCAGGTGGTGACAGGCCAGCATGTGGCCATTCACTTTGGCGCCGGCTTCACCGTGCCCGGGCTCTCCAGTAACGGGGTGGTCCGCTGGTGCCAAGCCACTGGGGACAACGGCTACAGGGCTGGTGTTGCCTTTGCCAGCGATAAGATGGGCCAGGTGGTGGCCGGGCTTGTGGCCCAGGTAAATTGATTTCTTTGCTGCCCCCTGCCAAGACACCCCAGGGTGCCCCTGCCGTTTAGTCCTAGCCTGGATCCTCCAGGCGTTCTTTACCCTCTGAGCTGTTCTTGTTTGCCGTAATCTTTCTGCCCTGGTGGCCTTTGGCCAGGCTTTTTTTTCTCTCCCCCCCCCTCTCTTTCTGCCCGATCTTGCGCTTGCAACGCCCCTTAGTTACTGAAAATAGGATCCAGTGGCCAAAGTTGTTCTCGTTGCCGGTCTTTGTCTGCTAATTCAGGAAAATTCTCGGTCATGTAACGTTTATTCAGGTAGTTATGGGGACGAGGGGGTTCCGGAAAAAGGGAATAGCTGGTGGCTGGCTAAGGATTGAGCTGACATCCAGCTTTTTGACTGCCTGTCTTGGTGGGCCTCTGGCTTCTTGGTAACTCTTTGATATAGTCAGCTTTTTATGTAGCGAGTTTGCTTTCAAGCTGGGGCAACTCCGTTCTATACGCAGCCCCTGTTGCTGGGTGAGGCTGATTGCTGGCTATCTGCATGGCACAGCTATTCGATCTTTTAAGGGTTTGCTATCTGCCATATCGAGTTTCAGTATCATTTCTCAGGCCACTACGATCTCTGGGCGGCCCTCCTTCGAGATCTACAGCTTTGACCGCGCCTGGTCTACAGGCCAACCGGGATTTCCGGAGGTGCTGACCTGGGTGGCCTTTGCGGATGTCAGCGATGGAGGTGGTCAAGGATTTAATGATGTAATAGTGGCCATTAACGTAGATCCTGTGCCAGACCCGGTCACCATTCTCCTCTTTGGCCCAGGCGGGTCGGCATGGTCAGCCAATGCCCGGCGGCGGAGTGGCAGGAGATAGTCACTGGTGTGCAGTTCATTGGCCGGCCAGTTGTCAGTGGGGCCCGGTCGACAAAATTTAGGCTGAAGGAAATTGGTCACCAATGTTGTCGCAGGGTTAAAACGAGCTTGTCCCCTAAGGGTAAGGGGGTAAATTGTCGCTGACCGGCATTACTCAGGGAGGTAATGGTTTCGGATTGCCGATATTTGTTTGCTTATCAGGAAAAATTACTGATAAGCCTTGTGGCTACGGCTTGCTAGGGACTTGCATATTTCCGGAAAATTGGAAAGGTGGAGCTGCCCTGTTGGTTGGCTGGGGTTTTGCTGGTCCAGGTATCGAAATTGTCTGCCGTGCGCGACGATCTCTTAATGTGGTTAATATCCTGAAATGTAGGTAAATTTTCTCTGTGACAAATTAATAGTCCAGTGGCCCCCGCCTGCGGCATGGTCTCTGCAGTTTCTCTTAGATGGGTATATGCAGGAGCAACTGTTAAGGGAGTTTTTTCTGGATGGCGAAACTGCTGAGGTTCGGGGTGTTGATGGTTGGAGCTGTTATGATGTTGGCTGGGTCGGCTGTGGCCGCACCAATGCTGACTAAACCGGGAGCTGATGATGGGGCAAGCGTGATTCACGTCTCTGACGGGCAGGAGGGGGTGGGGTATCTGCCATGGCTGCCCGCCTACTCATCGTCTGATGGTAGCAGTGGCGATCATGGCTACTGGCACCAGAAGTTTGGCCGTGATCTGCATGATCTGTTTTCTGCCGGCCCCTCTGGTCATGAATTGCCAGAGAGGGATTTGACCCTGCTGGGGGGGAGTGTGTTCGGCGCTAGCGCCATTGGCAACGAGGGTAATATTGAACTTTGGGGGCTGACCGGTGGCACAGTGGTGGCCATGGCTGCCAAAGGGTTGCATCTGGCCAGCAGCCACATCAGGGAGACATGCTATAGTTATATCAGCCTCAAAGAGGCCTGTTTTGACCAGGCCCTGCTATCTGTCTCGGCCCAGGTGCCTGGACTGTTGACTAAGGTCGCCTTTGCGGATGAAGGCGCTGCCGACCTCAACAAAGATATGGTCCTCCTGGATCCGGCAGCGGTGCCGCAGCCGGCAATTATGCTTCTCTTTGGCGTGGGCCTGGTGGGGCTCACCGTCCTCATCTGGCGCCGGATGACCCGGCATTAATTTTTACTTGGGGAGTGCCGTCCCCCTGTCCTGGCCAGAGGTTTGCCGCTGCCTTTGGGGCTGACAAAATAAGATAACGGTGGAGGGTAATGGCCGGGTGTCCTTGTGGGACACCTGGCCATTTTTTTTGTCTGGTTCCATCATTTGCGCCACCCGCGTCTCTTTCTCTCTGGGCTGGCCAGGGCGGAGTAAAAAAGCTCAGGCGGAAATTTTTCGTTTGGAAGATAATTTTTTTGGCCTAAACCAGTCCTAAACCCCATGGCTTCCGGCATTGTTATTTCGTAATGATGACTTTCGTTCGCTAAGCAGGAATAAGGCTTGTTAGGCCCCGGCCTGTCGGGATTTCCGGCGGCAATGCTTTTCCGGAAACGGGAATACTTTAGGCATCAAGTGGGGGTTAGGTTCAGGCCTAAGCGTTTAGGGGTGTTGGGAGGCTGATGGGTCTAAGGACATAACTGTCTGACAAAACTGTATAAGAAAAAAATGGGCATCAAGGCATGTGTGGCATAGGTAGTGCAAAGGGGCTAACTGTAGCAAGGGACAAAATAGGGTTAAAGCGTATAACAGTTTTGTTTGCTAACTAACTGGCAGCCACGGGGCTGCTGAAACTCTAAATAGGGGAGAAGAAAATGAAGAAGGTGCTAGCGAGTGCAATTGCCTTGGGAATGTTGGCCTGGTCCGGTAATGCCATGGCCCTGTTGATCGACTTTACCGATGAGACTAAGTATGGCGCGGCTGACGGCTCAACCAGCTACAGTTATGCGGAGAGCCCGTACCTTACGGTGGGTCTGGAAAGCGAGGGTGGGGCGTTAACCTTTAACGGGGGTGCCGGTGAGGCCCCTGGGGCAATTCAGATTGGCGACACCTGGCTGGCGGGTGAGGGTGATGGCCTTGGTATTAGATCAAGGGCATGGTTTGATGAGCATGATGAGGTAGGCGATCATTTATTCCGGCCGGATGAGAAGTTAACGGTAACTTTGAGTCCCAAGGTTCTGAGTGTAAATGAGATTTATTTTCTTGATATGTTTCCGGACCAGGGCTTCTTAGACCGGACTGACAGGGCAATAATTACCTATAATTATGTAGATGGTACGTGGGATGATGCTACTGTTTACGCTGGCCTAGCCACCGAGTTTGGCACCCTCTCCATCGGCCACAATGCGGAGAATGTCTTATCGGTTGAGTTTGAATCCGGTAGTCTCTTGCGTGACTTTGCGGTGGCCGGTATGGATGTGGACCCTGTACCCGAGCCGGCCACCATGCTCCTCTTCGGTTCCGGTCTCGTGGGTCTGGCCGGGGCTCGCCGGCGCAAGGCGGCCCAGAAGTAATTTCCCTTAGCTTTTTTGGGAGGACATAACGTCGTCGGCAAGGCCGTGACCCCGCTAGCAGGGTCACGGCCTTTCTTTTGGCCCCAGGGGGGGCGCCACAAGGCCGGCCTGGATATCCGCCCCACTTCGACATCGAGCCGGACAGGATGCTCCTCTTCGGCCTGAGCCAACCAACCCGGCGGCGGTTCGCCAACCAGTGACCTCTGCGAGGTCGCAGGCCATGTCTGCCATGTATAAGGATTGCCGAAAATTGGGACGAAAAATAGCCAGGCGCCCTTGGGCTGCCAGGCTATTTTTTTGAACTAGGCCGCATGGCCTGAGCCGTATCTCAACCATATAACCCCTCAATTTATGCAAATCATGGACAGGTTGTATTGTCGTGGTGGCAATGTCTTTGTTCAGAAAGTTCACAGCGTCGCATGAACTGGCTCTAAACGTGAGAATTTCCAGAATAATTGCGGCGTATTGGCGGTATATGTTCGTTTGGCAGGAAAAAAGTTGGTCTGGCCCTGGTGGTAAGGGCTTGGCGCGGAGCCCAATTTTCCAGAAACAGGGAATTTTTACGGGCCAGAAGCTGGTTAGGGATGGTCTAAACGTTTAGGTCGCGGTGAGGGGGCGAGGGACTTGAAAGTGTAACTAGTTGAAAAAACAGCATTATATGGAAAATGTTTTAGGTGGCTAGTTGTGGTACGAGTTGTGCAAGGGTAGGGCCGTGTGTGTAAAGAGCGATATTAGTTTTGTTGTAAAGTCAATGGGCTGCCACGGGGCGGCAAAAAAACCAAAAAAAGAGGGGAGAGTAAAAATGAAGAAAGTATTAGCAAGTGCAATTGCCTTTGGGATGTTGGCCTGGGCCGGTAGCGCCATGGCCCTGCCTGCTCTGGATCCCGGTTTTGCCTGGAACGATAGCGATTACTGGACGATAACAGACCTGACGACTGGAGTGGAGGGTAATTCCCTCTTTATGTTGACAATGGAAAATGCGAGTTACGAAAGTAGCTTTGGTCTCTATACAGTGGATAGTGTCGCCAGCCCCACTGCGGTGACCAGCTCATTTCAGGTCTTCGCTGCCGGTGACGAGCCAACCACTTTGGCCGCTGTCTATTTCCAGGAAGGTTGTGGCAGCTGGCAGGTAAGTCTTGACCAGACTAGCTGGCAAGCTTTTGATGACACCTTCGGCTTCTACTTCGGGGTCGCCAATACTGGTGATACCTGGTACTCCGACATTGCCTTTAACGCCGATGGTGAGGAGCATGTAGCGATTGCCTACAGTACAGGCCTTACCGCGGCCAATATCTACCTGGATGATCAGTATGGTGGTGGTGACCGTGATTTCAATGACATGAAGGTCTTTGGTGATGATCTGGCCCCCGTGCCCGAGCCGGCCACCATGCTCCTCTTCGGTTCCGGTCTCGTGGGTCTGGCCGGGGTCCGTCGGCGCAAGAAGGCTGCCAAGGAGTAATTTTTTTAGCCTTTAATCGGCGCTTGTCTCACCAATGCCGTGCTTCCCATCGGGGGCACGGCCTTTTTTTATGGTCAAGCGTCGCAGTTAAGCCGGCGGCCTAAAAAGGGGAACTGTCTAAGGGGAATCTTGAGTAATCGCCTGTTTGTTCGCAAATCAATTAAAACCAACCGCAAAGACGGAAAGGCGTAAAGTTTGTTTTTGGCAACAGTTCGCTATTCCGGAGTTTGCCCTTGTTTGTGGTTCGCTATTTTCATGGCAAGGGGCGGCCATTTTTTGGGCAAAAGGGTTTAAGTGCTCTTGCCTAACTATTCCACGATCCTGTACGCTATTCTTAAGTTATAAGTAAACCCTGACCCCCATGGACAGCCTATGTGCGGTATCGCCGGTTATTTTCAGATAGATGAGCGCGGCAGCAGTGACGACGGCCATACCCTGGCCCGGATGATCTCCACTCTGGGCCATCGGGGGCCGGATGGCTTCGGCTTCTACAATACCACCCGGGCCGGCCTGGCCCACGCCCGCCTCTCCATCATCGATCTGGAGGGGGGCTGGCAGCCCATTACCAACGAGGAGCGCAACCTCTGGCTCATTTTCAACGGTGAGATATTCAACTACCCGGAGCTGCGCGCCGAGCTGCTTGGGCGGGGTCATAAATTTGCCACTAACTCTGACACCGAGGTGATTATCCACCTCTATGAGGAGCTGGGGCCAGGCTGCCTGGATCGCCTCAACGGCCAGTTTGCCATTGCCCTCTACGATGAGCGGCGTCAGGGCCTCTTTCTGGCCCGGGACCGCATGGGTATCCGCCCCCTCTTCTACACCGTGGCGGATGGCTGCCTCTACTTCGGCTCTGAGATCAAGGCCATCTTTGCCGCTAGCCCTGCCATCAGGCGGGAGCTGGCGCCGTCGGTCCTGAGCGAGATATTCACCTTCTGGAGCCCGGCCGGCGAGGATACCGTTTTCGCCGGGGTCAAGCAGCTGCGGCCCGGCCATTTTCTGGAGGTGGACAACCGGGGTTTAAGTGAGCCCCGCCAGTACTGGCAGATTCCCTTTGGCCCCGACGAGGAGGGGGAGCGCTCCCCGGAGTCTTACGGGGAGGAGTTGCGGGAACTCCTGGTGGACAGCGTCCGCCTGCGCTTACGGGCCGATGTGGAGGTGGGCGCTTACCTGAGCGGCGGTCTTGACTCCTCGGCCATCACCTCCCTGGTGAAGAATTATACGAACAATCCCTTGAAGACCTTTTCGGTGAGTTTTCACGATAAGGTGTATGACGAAGGGGCCGAGCAGCAGGAGATGGTGGATTACCTGGATACCGATCATCATCAGGTTAGCTGTTCATACTCTGATATTGCCGCCGCCTTCCCCGAGGTGATCTATCACACCGAGACCCCCATTCTGCGCACCGCCCCCACCCCCCTTTATCTTCTCTCCCGCCTGGTCCGGGACAATGATTACAAGGTGGTTCTCACCGGCGAGGGGGCGGATGAGATCCTGGGGGGCTACGATATCTTCAAGGAGGCCAAGATTCGCGCCTTCATCCACGCCCAGCCAGAATCGCGGTTGCGGCCGTTGCTGCTAAAGCGTCTCTACCCATACCTGGCCCTGTCGCCCACCAAGTCGGCCGACTACGCCCGTAAGTTTTTCGGCACCGGCGTGGACCCGGCCGAGGACTACTACGCCCACGGGCCCCGCTGGCAGACCACCCGCGGCACCCAGCAGTTTTTTACCCCCGAGGTGCAGGAGGCGGCCGGCGATCCGGTGGCCCGCCTGGCCGGCTGGGGCTGTCAGCGGCCAGAGCTGGATTTCTTTAATCGGGCCCAGTGTCTGGAGAGCCAGCTGCTGCTAGCCAACTATCTCCTCTCCTCCCAGGGTGACCGGATGGGGATGGCCAACTCGGTGGAGGGGCGTTACCCCTTTCTGGATCACAGAGTGGTGGAGTTTTGTGGTCAGATCCCCAGCCGCTATAAGATGCGGGTGTTGAATGAAAAAAATATCTTGAAGATCGCCGTGGGGGATATCCTGCCTGACAATATAGTCCGGCGCAAGAAGCAGCCATATATGGCCCCGGATATATTGAGCTTTTTTGGGAAAAATGAGGCGGGCTACCTGGATCATTATCTCTCGGAGGAGATGCTTTCCGCCGCCGGTCTCTTCCGGCCCAAGGCGGTGGCCAGCCTCATGGCCAAGTGCCGGAAGAGGGCGCGTCAGGGCTTCCGGGAGAACATGGCCCTGGTGGGGATTCTCTCCAGCCAGATTACCTATGACAGGTTTGTCAAAAACTTTACGGTGGCCAGGGAGCCGGTCCTGAACAACGTCAAGGTGGTGGCGTGAGAGACAGAAGGAAAAAAGATGAGAAAGATGATGGGGGCGGGACAGAAACACGGGTCGTCCCGGTAACTGGCAATAAAAAAGTAAGAAAAAAAGCGAGCGGGGTTAATGATATGTCCAACGCAGTAGCAAATATCCGGGAATTTATCTTTGAGAATTTTCTCTTTGACGCAGCCGAGGAGGAGCTGGCCAACAACACCTCATTTATGGAGGAGGGGATCATCGACTCCACCGGGGTGCTGGAACTGGTGGACTGGTTGGAGGAGAGGTTTGGCATTGTCGTGGCCGATGACGAGCTGGTGCCGGAGAATCTCGACAGCGTGGCCCAGCTCTCCTCCTTCATTGCCAGTAAGGCCGTCTGATGGGGGTTCAGCACTTCTTAAGGGAGTCGGCGGCCCGTTATCCCGATAAGGTTGCCGTAATCCAGGGCCGGGAGCGGATCACCTACGCCCAGTTGGCCAGCCGGGCCGGTCGGGTGGCCAATCGTCTCCAGGCCAAGGGCTTGCTGCCCGGCGAGCGGGTGGCCATCCTCTCTGATCAGGCCGGGCCGTACATCGCCGCCTATTTCGGGGTGCTGGCCGCGGGTGGGGTTGTCCAGGCCCTAAACAGCCAACCGGGCGAGAGGGATCTGCTGGCGGTGATGGCCGACAGCGGGGCCTCCTTCCTCCTCACCCAGGCCAAGTATAAGAAGTTTCTGCCGGCCCTGGCGGGGCTGCCGGCCCTGCGGATGGTGGAGAAGGATATGACGTCCCTCTACGAAGACGAGACGGTGAGTTGCAGGTGGCCGGAGGAGCAGGGAGATGATGAGGATCTGGCCCAGCTTATCTACACCTCCGGGACCACCGGCCCGCCCAAGGGGGTGATGCTCAGGCATCGCAACCTGATGGCAAACTCTGCCTCTATCATCAGTTACCTGGGCCTTCAGCACCGGGACAGGGTCATGGCGGTGCTGCCCTTCTTTTACTCCTACGGCAACTCGGTACTCCTCACCCACATTGCCGTGGGGGCCACCCTGGTGGTGCACCAGAACTTCACCTATCCCAACACTGTTCTGGAGTTGATGCGCAAGGAGGAGGTTACTGGTTTTTCCGGGGTGCCGTCCACCTTTGCCCTTCTTTTGAACCGTTCAGCGGTGCGTGATTACTACTTCCCGGCCCTGCGCTACCTGACCCAGGCCGGGGCTGCCATGTCACCGGCCCTGGCGGGTCAGCTGCGGGATATATTCCCCGGGGTGGCGGTCTACATCATGTATGGACAGACAGAGGCCAGCGCCCGGCTGGCCTACCTTGCCCCGGAAGAACTGGAGGCAAGGGCCGGTTCCATTGGCCAGGCAATCCCCGGGGTGGAGTTGCTCCTGGCCCAGCCGGATGGCAGCCCCACTCCGGTGGGCCAGGTGGGGGAAATTATCGCCCGCGGCGGCAATGTCATGGCCGGCTACTGGCAGCGGCCGGAGGAGAGTGCCAAGGTCCTCCGGGATGGCTGGTTGTGGACTGGTGACTTGGCCCGCCAAGATGAGAATGGTTATTTTTATGTGGAGAGCCGCAAGGGCGATATGATAAAATCAGGTTCCCACCGCATCGGACCCCAGGAGATCGAGCATGTGATCATGGAAAGCGGTCCGGTCCACGAGGTTGCCGTGGTGGGGGTGGCCGATGAGATTCTGGGCGAGGCGATCCGGGCCTGTGTGGTCCTTAAGCCCGAGACTAAACTGGCCCCCAAAGAGCTCATCCGCCACTGCCGGCGGTTGCTGCCCGGCTTTAAGGTTCCCCATAGGGTTGATTTCTTTGCTGAGCTGCCCAAGACCGCCACAGGTAAAATAAAAAAAGCGGAGTTGCGTACATGAGTACTATTAAGCGTTTCCTATGCAGCAACTGTATCCTGCCCTCCACCTTTCCCGGCATCTCGTTTAATGAGGAGGGGGTGTGTATCCATTGCCAGCGTCAGCAGGACGCGGACGTACACCTTGCCAAGCAGCAGAAGTATGAAAAGAAATTTCTGGACCTGCTGGCTAGTAGGAAGCGGCAGGGGACCTATGACGTTATCGTGGCCTACAGCGGCGGCAAGGACTCCACCTATACCATGGACGTCTTTGTCAACCGTTATAAGCTCAATGTCCTGGCCCTCACCTTTGATAACACCTTTATCTCGCCCAGGGCCATCACCAACATAAAGAATGTCTGCGCCAACCTGGGGGCGGATAGCCTGGTGATTCAGCCAAACGCCTTGCTGCTTCGCAAGGTGTTCCGCGCCGCCGCCCAGCGGGAACTCTACTCCGCCAAGACCCTGGAACGGGCCTCCACCATCTGCACCAGCTGCATCGGTATGGTTAAGGGCATTGTTCTGCGCACGGCCATTGAGAAGAAGATACCCTTTGTCGGTTTTGGCTGGTCACCGGGCCAGGCGCCGGTTCAATCTTCGGTGATGCGGACCAACCCGGCCCTGATGAAAAACACCCAGGAGGCTGTAAAAAATCCCCTGGTGGAGATAGCCGGCAGCGGGGTTCTCCCCTATTTTCTCACTGACGAACAGTTTGGGCAGAAGGATGATTTCCCGTGGAACGTCCATCCCCTGGCCTTTCTTGAGTATGATGAAGAGAAGATCGTGGCGCGGATCAGGGAGCTTGGTTGGGAGCGTCCTGATGACACGGACCCCAACTCCTCAAACTGTACCTTGAACGCCTTTGCCAATCAGGTCCATCGCCAGCGTTACGACTTTCATCCCTATGTGTGGGAGATTGCCAATATGGTCCGCAGCGGTGTTTTGACCAGGGATGAGGGGGTTGACAAGATTGAACCGCCAGAGGACGTAAAGATGGTGGACTTTGCCCGGACTGAGCTGAAGATGGGTGCTTGATACCAGTGGGGCAGAAGCAATGGGCCATGGGGTGGTGGTACTCTCACAGCGTAATATCCGGCCTGTGGTGGGCTGGGTAGCCTTGGACGAATTTGAGGATATCTTGGTCCAGGCCTGTAACGGCCAACTTCTGGCCCCGTATGGCCCCCGGTCAAGGGTGACCGCTCTGGGGCGGCTGGTGAGCCGGCTGCGCCCCGCCGCCCGTCCCCGGCCGCAGAGGCCCGAGGCAGATTTGCTTCTGGTGGTGGCCCGTATGCCCCAGGATCTGCGGCTGTTGGAGTCGGTGCCCAACTGGCGGGGCCGCTTTCGCCAGGTGGCCGCCTTTATCCTCGACTCCTTTTGCCTGGATAGCTACCCCAGCCCCAGCCGCTTTTTTGACCACATCTTTGTGACCACGGAGAGCGGGGCGGAGCTTGTTCGCAGTCGTTTTGGGGTGCCATGCTCAATTGTCAGGCAGGGCATGGATTGCCTGCGCTGGGCCTCGATAAGCGCTGACAGAAGCATTGATCTCCTGGGTATGGGCCGACAGCCAGACTCTTACCACCGAGCCTTTCAGGAGGCGTTTCACAGCCACCGTTCACCGGCCCTCTATCTCCACTCTCCTCTGGGGGCGAAGGCGGGGCCGGCGATCTGGCGGGAGCGGCCCATGTTGCTGAAGATCATGCAGCGCACCCAGCTGTTGTTGGCCTTTCACCTTTTGGTGGAGCCAGCGGTTAACAATCGCAGCCTGGACGGGACCATGGTGACCAGCCGCTGGCTTGAGGGGCTGACCTGCGGTTGTGTGGTCCTTGGTAAACGGCCCACCGGTGTTATGGCCCAGGAGATGCTGAATTGGCCTGACTCTACATTTGAGTTACCCGATAATAAAAGGGAGGCCTTAGGTTTTGTCAGTGAACTCCTGGCTGACCAGGAGCTGTTGGCCAGAATCAGGGGCCGCAACGTAGTGGAGATGGTCCGGCGTCACGACTGGCGCTACCGAGTGGCAACCATGTTGAAAAAACTTGACCTGGCCCAGGGCCCCCAGCTGCGCCATGATTTGTCCCGGCTAGCTGTCCTGGCCCAAGAGCTTGGCGGAGTAGCTTAAGCGGAGGTGTCCCATGTATGACTCGCGTGCCGCGAAGATGGATAAGCAGGTGTTTGTGGTGGATGGTCTGGTATCCGCTCTGGTCTTTCTGGTGATCTTCTGGGGACTTGACCTCTTCAAGTCTGGCACCTATGAATCGGTCTTTATCACCCATATCTGCCTCTTTCCCCTGATCATGCTGCTGCTCCACAGCTTTCTCACCTGGTTCGGCGCCTATGCCACGCCATGGAGTAGCGGTAACTTTGACTATATCTGGGCCATCCTGCGCGCTAGCCTGGTCTCCTTCGGCGTTTTCTTTGCCATCCTCTTTCTTCTGCGCATCGACTATGTGAGCCGGAAACTCTTTATCGCCTTTGCCATCTGTGATTTTTTGTCCCTGGTCTTGATCAGGCTGGCCATTCGCAACTATTTTCTCAAGGGGTTGCGCAATGGCAAGTTCGCCCTGCGGGTTTTGCTGGTGGGCATTGGCGAACGGGCCTGCGAATTGGCCGATCGCCTGCAGAGTCAGGCCGAGTGGGGCTTTAAGATTGTCGGCTTCCTGGACCCTGACCCCGCGGCAGTGGGCAAGGTGGTGGCTGGCTCGCCGGTGATCGGCACGGTGGCGGACATCAGCGACTGTTTGAAAAAACATGTGGTGGATGAGGTGATAATCGCCATTCCCCGCTCCCTGCTTAAGGACGCCGAGCCCATTGCCCAGGCCTGTGAGGAGGAGGGGATAAAGCTGCGTTTCATGGCAGATATCTTTGAGCTGCAGGTGGCCCGCATGGGATTAACCATGGTGGGGGATATCCCCCTGCTCACCATGGAGCCGGTGGCCCAGGATGATGTTAAGCTGGTGTTCAAGCGGATCTTTGACTTCAGCGTGACCCTGCTGGCCATGCCCCTTGTGCTGCCCATTATGCTGGCTGCCGCCATTGCCGTAAAACTGGACTCCCCCGGGCCTGTTATCTTTGTCCAGGAGCGGGTGGGGCTGCGCAAGCACCTCTTTCCCATGTTTAAGTTCCGCTCCATGTATATCGATGCCGAGGAGCGCCTTAAGGAGATCGAACACCTCAATGAGGCGGAGGGCCCCATCTTCAAGATCAGCAATGATCCGCGGGTCACCCGGGTGGGTAACTTCATCCGCAAGACCTCCATTGATGAGCTGCCCCAGCTCTTCAATGTCCTGCGGGGAGAGATGAGCCTGGTGGGACCCAGGCCCATGTCCATCCGGGATGTGGATCTCTTTGATCGGGGTATCCAGCGCAAGCGCTTCAGTGTGAAGCCTGGTCTCACCTGCATCTGGCAGGTCTCTGGCCGCAGTGACCTGCCCTTTGACGAGTGGTTGGCCCTTGATCTGGAATATATCGAGAATTGGTCTCTGTCACTGGATCTCAGTATCCTGCTGCGCACTGTGCCGGCGGTACTCTGGTCCAAGGGGGCGGTATGATAGTTGAAGGAAGATGATCTTTGAGTGAAGCAATATCAGCAATTGCCGTGGCGTTCTGTGTTGGGGCCGCCCTTTTTTACCTGCCCTATGTTTTCCGGAAGGTGGGCGAATACCGCTTGCAACGCTACTGCCGCACCCATGGTATTCTGGTCCTCTCCTATGATGACGGCCCCGGCCCCAGGCTTACCAGCCAACTATTGGACCTGTTGGCCCGGGATGGGGTTAAGGCAACTTTTTTTTTCCTCGGTTTTCGGGGTCGCCGCCATCCCCAGCTGGTCCGCAGGGCTAGCCAGGAGGGGCATGAGATAGGCGTTCATGGCCAGCGTCATCTGAACGCCTGGCGGCTTTCACCCTGGCGGGGGGTGGCTGATCTTCGCGAGGGTCATGAGAGCCTGGCGCCGGAGATGTCTGATGCGCCGATCTTTCGCCCCCCCTATGGTAAGCTTACCATCTTCCAGTGGTTGGAGATGAGGCGAAGGGGCATGCGGGCCGGCTGGTGGACCATTGCCCTGGGAGACACCTGCCAGAAGGCTGTCCGGCCCCGGGTGGCGGCCTTGGTCAAGGGGGTGGAGCAGATGGGGGGGGGCATTGTCCTGCTCCACGACTATGACCGGAAGGCAGCCCTGGTGGACCAGGAAGAGTACGTGCTGGCGGCAACCAGGCAGCTGATCGAAATGGCCCGGCATACCGGCATGGAGGTCTTGCCCCTGGGCGTACTGTTGACCCGGCTGGCCTGAGGTTGCGGGGTTGTTAGTCAGGAGAGGAGGGTGTTGTCCATGGTCCAGAGGTATGGGGGAAGGAGGGAGGATGCTGGCCCGTTTTGGCGGTGAACCAATCTTTGATCTGGCCCGGGCGGAATTCAGCCGAGCCGATGGTCATGTTTACCAGTTCAACTACCGGGGCGAGAGCTACCCCTGTCTTGTTCCGGAGTATAGCAGCGATGGTGGCCATTTAAACCAGGCGGGGCTAGGGGTGGCGGCCGCTGAGTTCCTCAGTTTTTTAAGAAGAGCTGTGGGTGTTTCTGAGCATGGCAACGGAGATTAACGCACTTCGTCAGGAAGGGGGGTGACGATGAGGGGAAATGTCGGAAATATTAACGGGACAGAGCAGATGAGCAATATTGCTGGCAGGACAATTTTTGCGCGGTTGCGGTCGGAATATCGCCTTCATGGGCGCAGGCTTTTCTATCCGCCCTTCTGGGCTGTTGTCAACTACCGTTTTGGCCATTGGGCCCAGGGTATTAATTTTAAACTCCTGCGCTGGCTGTTACTCAAGATTCATCGAGTTAACGAGTTTGTGGTTGTCGTGACCGGTTGCATTGATCTGCACCGGGAGGCCACCATTGGTGAAGATCTCCACCTGCTCCATACCGGAAATATCCATATTCATCCCAGGGCGGTTTTGGGGGACCGGGTGGGGATCCTCCACGATGTCACCATCGGCACCAACATGGCGCCAGGGGCGCCTACCATCGGTGACGATGTCTTTATTGGCGCGGGGGCCAAGGTGCTGGGCAAAATTACCATTGGCAACGGGGCCATTATTGCCGCCAACTCGCTGGTAACCACAAATGTGCCGGCCGGCGCCACGGCAGTCGGGGTCCCGGCCCGGATTATCAGGCGCCAGAGTCTGGCCGGCGGAACTAAGGGATGCCGGGCCAGAAAGCAAGGCGAATAGTGCTCTGGAGTTTTCAGGCCTTGGGGGAAATGGATTGAGCGCCAAGTGGAAAAATAGGGCCATGTTGGCCACTGTCTGGGTAGTGGGGGGGTACGGCCTGGCCCAGGTCCTGCGGCTGGGGGGGAATCTGATCCTCACCAGGCTGCTGGTGCCGGAGTTTTTCGGGATCATGGCCATTGCCCATGTCTTCATGGTGGGCCTAACCCTCTTTTCCGACATTGGCCTGGGACCAGGGGTGATCCGCAGCAGCCGCAGTGGTGATCGGGCCTTCCTCAACAGCGCCTGGACCCTCCAGATTATCCGCGGTCTTGTTCTCTACCTGTTTAGCGCGGCCATCGCCTTTCCCGTGGCCCAGTTTTACGAGATGCCCATCCTGGCCAAGGTGATGCCTGTCTTGGGCCTGGTCCTCTTAATTGAGGGTTTCTTATCCACCTCCATCTTCAGCCTGAACAAGGAGGTCAAGCTGGGGCGTATCACGACCATGGAGGTGGGAGCCCAGTTCCTGGGGCTGCTGGTCATGGTGGTGACGGCCTATTTGTATCGCAGTGTCTGGGCTTTGGTGGCCGGGGGACTGGTGGTGGCACTGGTCAAGGCTGTCTGGAGCCATTTCCTCAATAGTGAAAGGAACAGAATAGGTCTGGAGCGGGAGGCGGTTAAGGAGCTGTTCTCCTTTGGCAAGTGGGTCTTTGTGGCCACGGCCATGATGTTTCTGGCCACCCAGGCAGACCGTTTTCTCCTGGGTAAGCTTTTCCCCCTCTCCCTATTCGGTATCTACAATATTGCGGTGATCTTTGCCGAGCTGCCGAAGCAGGTGTTGACCAAGCTCAGTAACCGGGTGATCTTTCCGCTCATGGCCCAGTTTTCCGAGTTGCCCCGGGAGGAGTTTCGTAACGGTATCCTGGCCAAGCGTCTGCAGCTTCTTCTGCCCCTGGCCCTGCTGGTGGCTGTTTTCGCTGGGTTCGGCGATCTCATCATTAATCAACTCTATGATGAGCGCTATCACCAGGCCGGCTGGATGCTGCCCCTGTTGGCCCTGGGGATGTGGCCCTTTATCCTCAGCGCCAGTATTGACCGTTGTCTCTATGCCATTGGCCTGCCCCAGTATAGCGCCGTCGGGAACTTCTGTAAGTTTCTCTATATGGTTATTGCTGTCCCCATTTCTTTCAAGATGGCTGGACCTGTGGGAGGGGTGGTGGCGGTGGCCTTGAATGACCTGCCAGTCTATCTGGTGGTCAACTATGGTTTGAGTCGGGAGAGATTGACCTGCCTGCGTCAGGATGGCCTGGTGACCTTGTTGCTGGCGGTGCTACTGGTGTTGATTCTGGCCCTGCGCTTCGCTTTGGACCTTGGTCTGCCGGGCCGGGGACTGCTCCTTGGCTGAGTTGACACTGGCAAATAGAACCAGAGGAGATCAAAAGAGATGACCTTTCTTGTTCCGCTTTCACTGTTTGGCTGGCTGCCGCTCGCCATTGTCTTTTTTGTTCTCATGCCGGCCCGACGGGCCGCGTTGGCCACGGTGGTTGGTGGTGTTCTCCTGCTGCCCATGGCCCAGTATGATCTGCCAGGCCTGCCTGAATATTCCAAGGTGACGGCCATGGCCCTGGGCTTACTCATCGGCGGTCTCTTGTCCGGCAAGATGGCCAAGGCCGAGATAGAGTGGAGCCGCTATGACCTGCCCATGCTCCTCTGGTGTTTTGTCTCGCCCATGGCCACCTCCCTGACTAATGGCCTGGGGTACTATGACGGCTTCGCCGGGATACTTTCCACCTGTTTGCAGTGGGGGGTCTTCTATTGGGTCGGTCGTCTCTACTTCAGTGATGGCGCTTCTCTGCGGGATATCTGCCTGGCCATTGTCATTGGCGGCTTGATCTATGTGCCACTATGCCTCTTTGAGTTGCGGATGAGTCCCCAGTTATCCCGGAATATCTATGGTTTCTTTCCCCATTCATTTGTCCAGCATGTGAGGTATGGCGCCTATCGGCCCATTGTCTTCATGCAGCATGGCCTGATGGTCTCCTTCTGGATGGCCATGGCTGCCACCGTGGCATTTTGGTTGTGGCGAGACAGGGCGCTGAGTCATCTTAGAGGCTTGCCCATGCCCCTGGCCATTGTGGCCCTTGCTGTGACGGCCATTTTTTGCCGTTCGGCTAATGCCTGGTTTTTTCTGGTCGTTGGCCTGGGGAGCTACTACTACTGGCGGAGCTGCAATTCGGTGCGTTTTCTCCGCTGGGCCATTTTTCTCATCCCTCTCTATATTGTTGCCAGGGCCTTCAACATAGTCTCCTTTGAAAATGTCCAGGCCGTGGCTGGCATGATCTTTGACGCCGATAGAGTGGCGTCCCTGGCCTTTCGCCTGATCCAGGAGGATCTGTTCAGCGCCAAGGCCCTGGAGCAACCCCTCTTTGGCTGGGGGGAGTGGGGCCGGGGCTGGCCCGTGGACCCCGATACCGGGGAACTGGTGGTGCAGGCGGTGGATGCCCTGTGGACTATTGTTTTAAGCGTCAAAGGCTTTGTGGGACTATGTTCGCTGTTTGCAGCCATGCTCATGGGCCCCTGGCTGGTTTTGCGGGCCCATGGACGATATAAAGAAAGGTTTTCAGAGGCAGAGCAGGCCAATCTGGTGGACGGCGTGGTGCTCAGCCTGGTGGTCATCTTCTTTATGATAGATTCCCTGCTAAACGGCATGATAAACTCGGTTTATATCCTCTGTGCCGGGGCCCTGGTCAGTTATTATCTCCACGGCGAGAAGGCGCTGCTGGCTCAGGAGGCAGTCTCAGAGGGAGGGAAAGCGTAAAGGAACAGGGAAAATGAAGAGGATTTGTGTAGTTATAATAAATTATAAGACCCCTGAGCTGGTTTTGGATTGTATCAGCAGCCTGCGTGAGCAGTTGGACTGGGACCATGATCACATTGTGGTGGTGGATAATTGTTCCGGAGGCAACGATGTGAGCCGCCTTGAGCAGGGTATAGTTGAGGACGGCCTGGGCCAGCTGGTGACACTGGTTACGGCGCCCAGCAACGGTGGTTTCTCTTCCGGGAACAATATCGGTATTGCGGCGGTTTCTGCCAACTACTACCTTCTGGCCAATGGCGATACCCTGTTTCGGTCGGGTGCCATTGCCCAGTTGTTGCGGGGGGCAGAGGAATATCCTGAGGCGGGAATGATAAGCCCCCGCCTGGAGTGGCCGGATGGCAGGGCCCAGATTTCCTGTTTTCGTTTTCACAGCCCCATCTCTGAGCTTATTACCATTGCCAGCATCGCTCCCCTGACCAATATGTTGCAGCAGTTTGATGTGCCCCTGCCTGTTACGGAGGAGGTGAGCTGGCCAAACTGGATAAGTTTTGCCTGTGTATTGGTGCGGCGTCAGGTGGTGGAGCGGGTGGGGCCCATGGATGAGGGCTATTTCATGTACTATGAGGATGCCGATTACTGCCGTCAGGCCCGGCAGGCAGGGTTTCTGGTGATGAACTGGCCCTTGGCCCATGTGGTTCATCTGCGGGGGCAGAGTTCGGGACTAAAGAAGATGCAGCATCAGCGGAAAAGATTGCCCAGCTATCATTACCAGTCAAGGGCCAGATATTTCCGCAAGTTTTATGGGCCCTTGGGCCTGGTGGCCAGTAACCTCTGCTGGCTGGTCGGCCGGTTTGTTTCTGGGCTGCGAGAACTCTTAACGGGCAAGGAACGCACTGTGGCGGAATCCGCCCTGCGCGATATCTGGCAGGGGTGATGGGCTTGGCGGCTGAAATGAAAAAGGGGCCTGATTTTATCATTATCGGGGCCATGAAATGTGCCACCTCCACCCTCCATGATCAACTGGCCGCCCATGCCTCTTTTTTCATGTCCTCCCCCAAGGAGCCCAACTTCTTCAGCGATGACCAGGTTTATGAGAAGGGGCTTGGCTGGTATGAGTCGCTATTTGCCGAGGCCGGGCCTGACCAACTACGGGGAGAATCGAGCACCCATTACACCAAGCTGCCTATCTATCCTCAGGCCCTGCCGCGCCTGGTCGATTACTGCTCTGGGGCGATGAAGTGTATCTACGTCATGCGCCAGCCAGTGGAGCGGCTGATCTCCCACTACATCCATGAGTGGACCCAGGGCGTTTATTCATGTGAGATTAATCAGGCGGTAAAACGTTATCCCGAGATGGTGGAGTATGGCTGTTATTACCGGCAGTTGCAGCCATACCTTGCCATGTTTGGCCGGGAGTCGGTGTTGCCCATGTTCGCCGAACGGTTGCGGGCTGACCCTCGGGGGGAGTTGCAACGGGTCTTTGACTTCCTGGGGGTGGCGGAGGAGCCTCCTGTGTGGCGGGATGATATTCGCAGCAATATCTCGGCTGAGCGCCTGCGGCACTGCCCATGGCGGGATGCCCTGGTGGACAACTCTCTTCTGGCCTGGCTGCGCCGGACCTTGGTCCCCAAGGAGTTGCGGAAGCGGGTGCGGCAGCTGTGGACCATGGATGAGCGGCCCCAACTTAGTAAAGGTATCCGGCGGGAGGTGGAAGAGGTGTTTAACCGGGACTTGGAGGATCTGGGCCTCAAGCTGGGCCTGGACCTGGATTGCGCTGGCTTCAGAGCGCAGGTGGTGGCGCCGTCCCATATAGGCTGGGTGGGTGAGCCATGAGAGGGGATCTGGCCGACATTGGCGTGGTGGTGATAGGCCGCAATGAGGGGGAGCGGCTTAAGCGCTGCCTGGAAAGTGTTCGGGATCAGGTGGGTCAGGTGGTCTATGTGGACTCCGGCTCCAGCGATGCAAGTGTGGAGTATGCCCGTTCCCGCCAGGTGCAGGTGGTCTGCCTCGATATGACCATTCCCTTCAGCGCCGGTCGGGCCAGAAATGAGGGTTTTGCCTGTCTGCAGGAGGGTCGGGGCGGGACAGGGCTGCGCTTTGTCCAGTTTGTCGATGGAGACTGTGAGCTTGAACCGGGCTGGCTTAAGGCGGCTCGCGATTTTTTGCTCGCCCATGAAGATTTCGCGGTGGCGGCGGGCCGGCGGAAGGAGAAGTTCCCGGAGGCCTCGGTCTACAATCTGCTCTGCGATATTGAGTGGAATACCCCCATTGGCGAGGCCCGGGCCTGCGGGGGGGATTTTTTGGCGCGGGCTGAGGCCTTTGGGCAGGTTGGCGGCTTTAATCCGGCGGTGGTGGCCGGAGAAGAGCCGGAGCTCTGTTATCGTCTGCGTCAGCGGAGTTGGCGGGTAATGCGGTTGGCTGAGGCCATGACCCGTCATGACGCCGCCATCACAACCTTTGGCCAGTGGTGGCGCAGGTCTCTACGAACCGGTCACGCCTTTGCCCAGGGCTATGCCCTCCACGGCCGGGCGGGCCGGGAGCGCTACTATCGTCGGGAGTCACTGCAGAGCTGGTTCTGGGCCCTTCTCTTGCCCCTGCTGGTCGTGGTGTTGGCCGTGATGGGGGGAGGTAAGATCTTGTTGCTTCTGCCCTTAGTGTATGGCCTGCAGATGGCCAGAATATTTTGCCGCAGTCATAAGCGGTTGGGGAGGGCGCCGGCGGCCCCATACGCCTTCTTTACCCTGTTGGGCAAATGGCCCCAGTTTATGGGGCAGCTGCTCTTTGTCAAGCGACGGCTGCGGGGCCGGGATTTCGCCATCATCGAATATAGTTGAAGATGTTCGGTTGGTTTTGCTAGGTGTTTCATTAAGATAAATTTGACGGAGGGTGCGCCAGATGAATCCCATATTTATGGTCGGGGCGGAGCGGTCCGGCACGACGTTGTTGCGCTTGATGCTGGACGGTCACCCGCAGATATCCTGGCTTAATGAGTTTGAATACAGCGTGGACCAGATACCTGATACGGGTTGGCCTGATCTCGACAGTTACCAGGACTACCTGTCCCGCCACCGCATATTCAGCGCCACAGGGTTCACCATTGATCCGGGCCTCAGCTACCCGGAGCTGATCAAGAGTTTTTTGGGCCAGAAGCAGAGTCGGGATAACAAGTCGATCATCGGCGCCACCTGTCACCGCCATTACGATAAACTGCTGCGCCTCTTTCCCAACGCCCGCTTCATCTATCTCTTGCGCGACCCCCGCGACGTGGCCAGGTCCAATATCTATATGGGCTGGGCCGGTAATGTCTGGACCGGGGTGGAACGCTGGCGGGAGGCGGAGGCGTTGTGGGCCGAGATGAAGGCCAGGCTGCCCGCCCAGTCGTATATCGAGGTGCGCTCTGAGGAGTTGGTCACGAGTAGCAGGGAGACCCTCACCGCCATCTGTGATTTTCTTAAGGTGGACTATGATCCCGGCCTGCTCAGCTACCCGGAGCGCACCACCTACAGCCGGCCGGACCCCACCCTCACCGAGCAGTGGAAGAGGAAACTGACTGAAAGGCAGATAGGGTTGGTCGAGGCCAAGGTGGGTGAGGCCATGGTGGCCCGGGGTTACCCCCTTCACCTGGCGGCGGTTAAGCCGCCCAGTGGCCTGGAACAGCTCTGGCTGCTTATTCAGGATAAGCTGTACCGTACCCGTTTCCGCATCGATCGTTTCGGGCTGCCCATGATCGCCGGCCTGTTCCTGAGTAGAATACTGGGGTTGTCTTCAGCGGAGCGGCGGCTGGAGGTGAAGTATATGGAGCGGGAAAGGGCCTTTGTGAAATAGGCACCATTAGTGGCGGAGCTGAGGGGGGGGAATAGTGTTGTCAGGGTCTGTTTTTGTATGGTAGTGTAATTTTTACTCAATTTGTCGGTGGGGCGGATGGCCCTTGGTACCTGCGGCCTGAATCTCATTTTGAGTTAGTTGGCTTCCCGCCAGAATATTGACCAAACAGTACGGGACGTAATTTGCTGACAGAAATTACAAAAAAGATCCAGTGGCCTGTTGTGGCCGGCTTGCTTCTGGCCCTCTACTGGCAGACCTTTGGGGCCTGGGGGTATGACCTGTGGCAGGACGATAACTACTCCCATGGCCTGCTCATCCCCTTTGTCTCACTCTACTTCATCAGACAGCGTTGGCCGGATCTCCAGGGAGCGGTAAAGACCGGTTATTTTCCGGCCCTCCTGCTCTTGCTGGCCGGGCTCGGGCTCTTTATCATCGGCAATGTGGGGGCGGAACTCTTCAGTCAGCGCCTGTCATTCATTGTTACTCTCTATGCCCTGATCCTTTTGCTGGCAGGTTGGCAGGTTGGTAAGATCCTCCGTTTCCCCGTGGCCATCCTCTTTTTTGCCGTTCCCCTGCCCTATATCCTCTATAATGCCATTGCCTTTCCCCTGAAACTCATTGCCTCGCAGATTGCCGTGGTAATTTTTAACATTGTCGGCATGCCGGTGCTACGCCAGGGTAATATTATTCAGCTGCCCCACACGACCCTGGAGGTGGTTGATGCCTGCAGTGGCATAAGGTCACTCATGGCCCTCATTACCCTGGCCTTTTTTCTGGCCAGCTTCATGCATCGAGGGTTGATTAAACGACTTTTTATCCTGGCCCTGGCCCTGCCGGTGGCGGTTCTGGCCAATGCCGGCCGGGTTGCCCTCACCGGTTATCTGACCTCCTATGATCCGGCCTGGGGCCATGGCTCCCTCCACGATTTTGCCGGCTGGGCCGTTTTTGCCCTCTCTTTTGTGGGTCTGGCCGGCCTCTCCTATCTGTTGCAGGCAGCCAGAGACAGAGACTCCTCCTCCTGGCAGGAGGCTGGGCAATGAAAAATTTTTTCGGCGCCGTACTCCTGCTGGCGGCCACGATTTACCTGGTTAACTTCTCCGGCACGGTCCAGCCCGTTGCCCCGCTTAAGCCCCTGAGCGAATTTCCCGCCAACCTTGGTGATTTCCAGGTCGTTAATGATAGAACCTTTGGCGCTGAAGTCTTGGGTAGCCTGGGGGTTGACCACTACATCATGCGGGCCTATAAGAACCCGGATGGCTATCTTCTCTGGCTCTATATCGGCTTTTACGAGTCCCAGTCCCAGGGGGAGATTATCCATTCCCCCAAGCACTGTATGCCGGGCAGCGGCTGGAACCCGGTGATAAATACCGAGGTGACCTTGGCGGGCGGTCCCGTGATCGACCAGATGCTCCTGCAAAAGGGGGAGGAGAGGCAGCTGGCCCACTACTGGTACCAGGGACGGGGGCGGGTGGTGGCCAACGAATATGTGGATCGCGGCTACATGGTTCTCGATTCTCTGCTTAAGAAACGCTCCGATGGGGCCCTGATCCGTATAACCGGTCCTGGGGCTGATTTTGCCGGCGACACCAGAAAGCAGCATCATTTTGCCCAAGAACTGCTGGCAGTGCTGGACGAGTATCTGCCTTCGTGAGCAGGCCTGAGGTGCGCCACCTGGGCGGCAGGGATTGCGTCACCGGTTCCTGTCATCTGCTCACGGTAAATGGTCTGGCTATCCTGGTGGACTGTGGTCTGGCCCAGGGAGGCGATCCCCTGCTGCCCATGACCAGCTGGCCGGTGGCCCCGGGGGAGATTGATTACCTCTTTCTGACCCACGCTTGCAGCTCCAGGTGTAAGTCATGCCAATACTTTTGACCTTTGATGTTGAAGACTGGTTCCAGGTTGAGAATTTTAAGGAATATATTTCCTATGATTCCTGGCCTGCGCGGGAGTTGCGGGTGGAGAAAAACACCCATGCCCTTCTTGACCTTCTCGATGAAGCCAGCAAAAGACGAGGTGCGGGCCGAGAGGTTAAGGCCACCTTTTTCGTCCTGGGCTGGATTGCCGAGAGATGCCCTGGTCTGGTGGTCGAGATTAGCCGGCGGGGCCATGAGGTGGCCTCCCACGGCTATTGGCATCACCTCTGTTATGATCAGGCAGTTTCAGAGTTACATGACGACTTGCTCCGGAGCAAAGAGGTGCTGGAAAAAATAATCGGCGCGGAGGTGCTGGGCTATCGCGCACCCAGCTTTTCAATTAATGACCAGGTGTTGCAGGTTATCAGGGAGGCGGGCTTTTTATATGATTCAAGTTATAATTCCTTTGATGGCCATGGCCGTTATGGGGCGCTGACCATCCCGGCAGACCAACAACGTTCAGCGCCGTTTTATACCTTCACTGGCCCCTTTTACGAGATCCCGGTGAGTAATATCTCCTGGGGTAAGAAAGTTATTCCCTGGGCTGGGGGCGGCTATTTCCGCTTGCTGCCATCATCTATCCACCGGGGTGGGGTTGCCAGGGTTTTAGCTGAAAAAGGCTGTTTCACATTTTACATGCACCCGTGGGAAATAGACCCCGGCCAACCACGGGTAAAAGAGGCCAAGGCCTCTTTTAGGTTGCGCCACTATGTCAATCTGGGCCGGGCCCGAAAGAAATTGGCGGGTTTGATTTCCGCCTTTGAGCAGCAGGAATTTGTGAGCTGCTTTGATTATGTCAAATCTGGCCCAGATGTGGCCGCAAGTGAGCTAAAATGATTCTCGGTGATATGTTTCCGCAATGAATGTCAGGCTTGCCGCAGCAGATGATAAAAAGGTATGGGACGCCTATGTCCAGGGCCGGCCAGAGGCCTCGCCCTATAGTCTCTTCGCCTGGAAGGAGGCTGTTGAGCTGGCCTATGGCTTCAGAGGTCGTTACCTGTTGGCTGAGGAGGAGGGCCGGGTAAAGGGTGTTTTGCCCCTTTTTCTTTTCCGGGTGCCTTTCCGGGGTTGTTCCCTTGTCTCCCTCCCCTACTGTGATCTCGGCGGGCTCCTAGCTGACACGGCAGAGGCCCGCAACGCCCTGCTCACGGAATGCCTGACCACAGCAAAAGATGAGAAGGCCAAAACCATTGTGATTCGCACTGCAGCAGATGATCTGTTTGCGGGGGCGGGGAATGGCGCTGACTTTGCGGTGGAGACGGGCAAGGTGCGTATGCTTCTTGACTTGCCAGGGTCATCAGAGATGCTTTGGCAAGGTTTCAAGTCAAAATTGCGTAGTCAGGTGAGAAAGGCGGAGAAAAACGGCTTGGTTTTTAAGTGGGTCGGGCCGGAAAAGATTAATGAGTTCTACGATGTCTTCAGCAGGAATATGCACGCTCTCGGCTCACCAGTACACAGCAAGAAATGGCTTGAGAGCGTCTTGGCCCACTTTGGTCAGGCCGGACGGATGGGGATGGTTTACAAGGATGAGCAGCCCGCTGGTTGTGGGATTATTATTGCTAGCAACCAGCTGGTTAGCATTCCTTGGGCCTCAACATTGCGTGAATTTAACCGTCTCTCCCCGAACATGCTTCTTTATTGGAGTTTTTTAAAGTTTGCCGCGGATAACAATAAAAAAGTATTTGATTTTGGCCGATCCACGCCTAATGAAGGAACGTATAGGTTTAAAAAACAATGGGGGGCCGAGCCGGTGCAACTCTATTGGTATCGTTCAGGTAAGGATGCAGGTCATAATGATGATGGCCCTTCCTCTGCTCTTTCTAGGGAACGGCTGGAGAGTATGTGGCAACAGTTGCCATTGTCGGTAGCTAATTTGATGGGGCCGATGATAAGAAAATATATAAGCTTGTAAACAATGTTGATTTCTTTTGTTATTTTAACGTGGAATTCAGAGAGGCATATCGAAAATTGCCTCGCCGCAATTCTTGCGCATGTGGAAGGGGACTTTTCTCCTTATGAAATTTTTGTTGTTGATAACGGTTCAAATGATAAGACAAGGGAGATTATTGACCATTTTCGAGGTGTCTATCCTGAGATTGTTAAACCAATTTATCTGAAAACAAATACAGGGACAACTTATTCAAGAAATATGGCATTAAAGCAAGCTTCTGGGGATTATGTTGTTGTGTTGGATTCGGATGTTGTTGTCTGCCCAAGTTTTTTGGAGGTGTTGGTTGGAGCTATCAACGATTCACCCGATATTGGTATGGTTGTTCCGAAAATGATTTATGCGGATGGCCGCTTTCAGAAGTCTACAGATAGTTTCCCGACATTAACCTCAAAGCTTTGGCGCTATTTCTTTCTAAAAAAAATGGAAGAAACAGGAGGTCAAGAATGTTTGAGTGGTCAAAATATTGAGGTTGATTATGCGATCTCCGCCTTTTGGCTTCTGAAAAAAGATGTAGTTGCCAGGGTGGGGTTGCTCGATGAAAATATTTTTTATGCACCTGAGGACGTAGACTATTGTCTTCGAGTCTGGAAGGCTGGTTTTAAAATTGTCTATGTTGCAGGTTGCGAGATTGTTCATGATGCCCAAGAAATCTCAAGGGGGTTCAGGGTTAATAAGGCACTATGGGAACATATCAAGGGTTTGGCTTATTACTTTCTCAAGCATAAATATTGTTTTGTGAGGCCAAAATTTCATAGTTGTCCTTAATGATATGTTGACGATAGGGCTACTGTCTTGCGGTAGGCCAATTGTCTTTGCCAGCAGGGATAGGTCATCCACAAAGTTTTACCGGTGCTAGGATGATAATGGCAAATGCACTATTGCATGAAGACATGTTAAATGGCTTTATTGTAATGAGTGGTAATAATTATTTATTTTTCAAATAAAATTGATGAGCGGGTTTTGCTCGTATAGCGCAGTGCTATGATGGATATATGAAGGAATTATACGATGTTAGTATGTAAACAGGTAGGTAGCGAGTATTGTTCAAGCTCGTAATGCTAAATGACAAAGTGTTGACATGATAATCTTGACATGCGCCAATAGTGATCAGGCAAAAAAGGATAATGGGGAAACCCATAAAAACTTCAGCTTTAGGGGGGTTATTGGGGAAACCGTTAAGCAGGCAGACGAGTGTGGGTATGTCTCCGAGGTGTATGATCTTGGTTCCTTGGGCATGGGGCAGCCGTATACGATTGAGGACAAGAGCTTTGCCGAGAAAGGGTATTATGAGAAAGAGGTTGTTGCAGGCTATAAAAGCAAATCTCTTTTTAAGCCAGAAATTGTCAAGATGTGCATGGAAAAGCACGATGATATCGTTGCGTATCTTGATGGAGATGCGCAATTGCTTGGCTGTTTGAATGAAGTTAATACTGATGATTATGATATCGGTGTTACTTTGCGAGATGAAGATGAGATTAAAAGTGAGTGGCACCAAGCCCATATTGATATTGTGAGATTTGTAAATGCTGGGGTTATATTTTTTAGGCCAACGGAAGTAGCGAAAGGTTTTGTTGAGACCTGGCATGATTTAACAAATGAAGTTGGTAATGATCAGATGGCCTTGAATAAGCTGACATGTCCAGAAGATTATCCTCAGGTGGGGGGGGTGAAAACGATAAACGGTGTCAGGGTGAAGTACTTTCCCTGTAGAAAGTATAATTATTATTACTTTGGTGATTCATGGAATGATGATGTTAAAATATTCCATTTTAAGGGTCCTGTCAGGGGTTACTATCCGTTCTGCTGGAAGAAACGTATTTATTGCACATCAGTTGCTCCTGTTGTCAATAATGTTAAGGGAGTGATAAAAAAATGGCTAGCTATGGGTTGATGTGGTGAATGAGATTTATGTGGGCATGTGTCGGCATTTTTTAGTTGTTATATTTATAATGTGCATTTTCCTTTCATTAAATATGTCAATAGATTGATGGAGACAATGTATGTTGGAAATATGTAAGTTTTTCTTTCAGTCTTTAAATGAACAGGGAGTGAAGTATTGTCACTGGAAGAGCAATGCCCATTTAGAGGAAGCCCTGAATGGAGAAACTGATCTTGATATTCTTGTTTTGCCAGCTGATAAAGAAGTTTTTTGCAAGATAGTAAGTCAGAGTGCAATGAAGGAAGTATTATCTCCTCCTGCAAAACGGTTCCCTGGCATGGCTGACTATCTTGGGTTTGATCATGAAACGGGAAAAACTATTCATCTGCACGTCCACTACAAACTTATTCTTGGACAAAAGTATATCAAAAATCACCATCTTCCCATTGAAGATGTTCTTTTTGATAATTTGATCCTGAAAAAAGGTGTTTATGTTCCTTGTCCTGAACTGGAATTAGTTATGCTCATTATCAGGGCCCATATGAAGGTAGATATGCTTTCACTGTTTAAACATGGGGTCAAAGATTTGATGAGGGGAAAATATACCGCTTTTCCGGCGAGCATAGAGGATGAGTTTTGTCAGCTTATAAGTGAGTCACGACAGGAAAAGATTTGTGAAATTTTACAGCAATGCCGCTTGCCTGTCCGGCAGAATGTTTTTTTGGACTTTATAGGAAAATTTTCAAGTCAGATGCTGAAATGGCATAATATAGCGTCTGTGCAACAGCATATGCTACTTAGGCTGAAGGGTTATAGGCGTAGGAAGTCTCTAAATGTGTATTTTTTGTATCTATATTTATTAGTTGTAAATTCGGTTTTATTTAGTAGTTTCTGTCGGCCAAAAAGAAAAACAGTTGTAGGTTCCGGGAAGGTAATATCTCTTGTCGGTGCAGATGGCTCTGGTAAGTCAACTCTAATCGCTGAACTCAACAGGTGGCTAGGCTGGAAGCTAAGTGCTAAGCAATATTATTACGGAATTCCTAAGACAATAGATCTGAAAATAGTTTCGTATCTTATCCGTGCTTTGCAGAAATGCCGTTTGCCCACGGCTGCTATCATTGTTGAAAATTTCCTTTGGTTTTACATCGCCAGGTATCGATGGCGAATTTCAAAATTGACCCAGCGAGCAACTCAAAAGGGAATAACCGTCATTACGGATCGTTTTCCTCTCAAGGAGTTTCAGTCAATGCCTGAACCAATGGATGGGCCGCGGATATCTAAATGTCTCTCTTTGCCTATCCCTGCCCTTGCCAAGGCTGAGGAGGGCTATTATGCGAAAATACCCTATCCAACAAAGGCCTTTGTCCTGCAGGTTAGCATTGAAGAGTTGCGTCGGCGAAAAAGAGATCTGTCTCTGGCAACGCATAAGGTTAAGGCTGATGCTGTGAATGCCTTGGCTGAATGTGAACATATTTCATTAATTGATGCTAATCGGCCATATCCAGATGTTATGTTGGATGTGAAAAGGCAAATTTGGGCGTTGATATAAGCTGATGTAAGTCTCCATAGTCTTTCTTAAGGTGTTTTCATGGCGTTACAAAACTTCTCCCGGCGGATATTTTTACAGGTTGCAGGCCTGGTAATGTTTTTTTTGTCCTTTGGGGAGATATGGCCGTCTCGCAGTTCAGCAACAGAAAAAGGGGGGGGTACCCCAAATTCGGGAAAGGATTCTTCTTTGCCCCTTGGCACTAGTCATCACGGGGCGTCCAACGTTTATCTTGTTAAGGGGTTGAGCCCGGAGGAGAATGTGAAACGGGCAATTGAGCTCATGGGGGGCATAGAAGAATTTGTGGAACCAGATGATATTGTCATCCTTAAGCCTAATGCCCAGTGGTGGAATCACGGGACCACTAATACAAATAATATGAAAGGGCTTATCGAGTTGATCTTGGCTCGTCCAGGATTCCATGGAGAGATTATTATCGCTGAAAACCATCATTACAAGGATGTTGACTCCCGTGGATGGAATACTGAAGAGCGTAATGGTGATTATAATTTAAATGAGCTTGTTAATTATTTTAATGAAAATGGTCACGAAAACATATCAAAGAATCACTGGGTTGATGGCGGTCAAAACCCCAATCCCTTAGAGGGAGATGCTGCTGGTGGGCGAGTGGTTCGTTCCGTTGAGGAAGGTGATGGTTATGTTTGGCTGGCTGACAAGATTTACGAAAGTCCGGAGGGTCGGCGCTGCATGATGACCTATCCGGTCTTTACCTCTCGATATAGCGGCAAGAAGATTGATATCATGCGCGGAAGCTTGGTCAATGGTGAATATGTCGATAATGTAAAATTAGTCAATTTTTCATGTCTAAACCACCACGGCAGGGCCTTTGGGGTGACCGCTTCAATAAAAAACTTGATGGGCGTGACAGACATGACCTGTGGCTTTCAGGGTAGAGAGCCAACAGGGATGTATAATATGCATTTTGTTGGCAAGATGTCGCGGCTATACAGGGCTGGCGTAGATTTAAAGTATTATGGGCGAAAGTTTGGTTTAGGCCCTGGTGTTGGCCGTAAGGTGATGAACAGGGGGTACTGGCATAGTCAATATACAGGAGGGGCCTTGGGTTACTGGCTTAAGAATGTCAGAATGCCTGATCTGAATATTTTAGCCGCGGAATATGTTGGTTGGGGTGGGAGGGGGCGTCATGGACCTTATAAGCGGCATCAGGCGAATTGTGTTGCCTGTTCCGTTGATCCTGTTGCCTTGGATTATGTGGGCGCAAAGAAGATATTGCTGGAGGCTACGCCGAGTAGTGAAAAGAAGTACCTCAGTCTGAACTCCCCTGATCGGCCGCCATTCAAATTGTTTTTAGAAGAGTGTCACAACCAAGGTGTGGGTAATTTGAGTATGGAGAGGATAAATATTATAGAAACAGTTGAACATGTATGATGAATTAACCAAAGAACTTAAAGAAATTCAGGAAGAATGTAGTTCTTTGGCACAAAAGGCAATGGGTGGAGTAAGAATTTTTGAGTCATTGTTCCTTGAACATGTGAAAGTTCTTGCGGGAGATAGCTGTGATAAGCAGAAGAGGTTGATAGTTGCTGCCAATGCAATAGAGGAGAGGTGTGGATCTACTGTTAGGGTAGCCTTCTATAGAGCTGTAGTGTGTCAATTGTATAATGACAATGTCGTTAAGATTAATGAGCAGAAGTTGCCGCGGGAGATTGAGGTGTTTGTCCGCGAGGATTTTGCTAGGGCAGCGAAGATAGCAAAAGAAGGAAAAGAGAAAGTGTTGGATCCTGGTAACTATATATTTTTTAGTTATCTTGAGATATTAACTTTCCAAAGGATTCCTCTCGGAAATCATAGTGCTGTAGTTGCAGGGTTTTCTCGTTCCCTTGTCTTTGCCCAACCTGTAGGGGGGATGGCGAAATTTCTGCGGGTTCTTTTTGCTTGCAAGGGGAATGCCCCGTTTTATGAACTTCACTATAATCCTCACCGGATGCGGTTATTTTCCCCAAAGGGGTGGCGAGATGTGTTGGCAAATAGTGCTCAGATGCTTGCGGCTCAGCCCAATATAAAGGGAGTTTTTGGGGCGACATGGCTTTTTGATCCAGCCTTAGGCGATGTGTCACCTGAGTTGTCCTACTTAAGAGAGCAGATTGTTTTGGTTGGGGGGGAAATCTTTTTTGGCGGTAGGCATCGGCGCGATAGGCGCAATGCCTTTGCTATGTCGAAAGTAAGAAAAGTGGCCTACGATGAAGGGCGATATGATCCGGCAAGCTATATGGCGATAATTCCCAGATTGGCACTCCTGAATCACTTTGAATGTGAATGATTTTGTGTCTAAGGTGTCGCTATTTGCGGTTTGTTTTGCATGGTAAGTGGTTAATTGGTTAATATTTTTTTGGTCTAGTCATGGGCGATAAGTATCGTATTGCTGTCTTTGCGCATAATGAGGAAAATGGGATACAAAAAACAATTAACAGTATTTTGTGTTCGTTTACTGATAATGAAGATTTTGTAATTACAGTATTGGCCAACGGTTGTACCGATTCAACAGTAGAAATTGTAAGGTCGATGCAGCAAACTTGTTCCCAAATTGTGTTGCGAGAAATTCAAATTGGAGACAAGTGTAATGCCTGGAATGAGTATGTGTACTCTGTCTGTGATGATGTTTTTTGTCATTGGTTTTGTGATGCTGATGTGACGTTTTCTCGTGGGTCTTTCCAATTAATGTTAAGGAAATTGAAGAGATATGAGGAGTCTGTTGCCGTAGCAGGTGTCCCTCTGTCTGGACGTGGGAAAAATAAATATTGTGAAATGATTAAGAAAGAAGGGGTTATTTTTGGTAATCTATATGCTGTAAAATCGTCATTTTTGGCAAAGGTTCGAGATGAAAATTTTAAGTTGCCTGTTGGATTTCTTGTTGATGATAATTTAATAGGAAGAATTATTTGTACGTCAATTGATAGAGGAAATGCTCCTGATTTTTCTCGTGTGGTATACGATGAAAATGCAGGATATTTTGTTGATTCATTAAACCCATTCTTGTTTAGTGATATTAGATTATACTTTAATAGGCTTGTAAGGTATCGATTAGGTGAGCTGCAACAGGAAAAATTGAGACCTATTCCCTATAGCCAGTTTCCTGAAGATCTAGATGATATTAATAGGGTCATTTATTCTGAGCTTGCCAACGATCCTATTCCGTTTCGTAAATTTATTGACCGTGGTGTCGTGAAGAGGCTTGAACAGAAATGCCGATAGGTGGGGTTTTTATATGACCTTGTCGGAACCAATGATTGATGCTCACAGTGTACCATGCTTAGGGTGGTAGTGCGTTAGGGCGTTGTTGTGTCGGCTGTGTCCACCCGGGCCTGCCGATACATTCGTATGTCTCTCAGTTCGGCGTAGCGGTTTTGTTCAGGCGGTCGCCATGGTTTCAAGGGGTGCAGCTCTGGTAAGTCAGTCGTCAGTCACATGATTGTTGCTGTAACCAGGGGGGGCTTGAAGGGGTTGCTCGAAGTCAAAAGCGATGCTCTGCTGTGCGGCGCTAGCGACAATGTCGGCATCGTTCCCAGAAAGCTAAAAGAGCGAATCCTTATCATTGTAGCTGGGTAAGGGGTGAAGTTAAAAGGGTCTTCGCCTGTCAACTGAAACAACATTTGGCGTTCGGCCATCCTAAATAGTTTCCATTTGATAGGGCAGTTCCAAGGGCAACGCTTGTTCTGGGTCGACGAGATATGAAAAAGGTGATCGTTGAAAAGGTCAAAATTATGCTGGCTTGGGTGCTCTGCAAATTAGGTGTGGATTCCCTTTGGCGCTATTTTAATCGTAATCGATTGCTGATCATTACCTATCATGGTGTTTATGATAAGTTTGATCGGCAAGCCATCCCTCTTTTTACCCATTTGAACGCAAACTTGTTTAGAAGTCATCTGCAATTTTTGAGTAAACATTACCAATTGATCTCTCTGTCAGAACTTGTTGGTTGCATTAAAGAAGGGAGGCCTTGGCCTGAGGGGGCGGCCTTGATAACCTTTGATGATGGCTTTCGCAATAATTACGATGTTGCATTCTCAGTATTGCAAGAATTTGAGGTTCCGGCGGCCATTTTCCTTACAGTCGGTTTCATCGGCACGGAACGCTTACTATGGTTTGATGAGCTGTTTTTAATGTTGTGCCAATCCCTGCCTTCAGAGGATACTTGGGGGGAGGTTGCCGCGTGTTTAGGGAGGCTTCCCACGTCGAAAAGTGTTGAGGAGCAATATCCAATTTTTTCAGAGATGTTTAAGGGGTTGCCCAATGATGAAAGGTTGGAAAGATTAGCACGTCTCAGAAAAAGGTTGCCAGCTGAAGAAAGTTCTCTCCGTGACAACTTTAAGATGCTCACCTGGGAGCAGGTGTTGGAGATGAAGTCGTCTGGGCTGGTTGAGTTTGGTGTTCACACCGCTACCCATCGCATTGTAAGCGGGCTTTGTCCCGATGAGTTGGAGGGGGAAGTTGTTGAGCCCAAAAAGAAAATGGAAGGTAGGCTTAACTGTAAAGTTGAAACATTTTGTTATCCTAATGGCATCCCAGATGTTGATTTTTTGTCTCAGCATGAGGAGTTTTTAATGGAAAATGGTTACCAATGCGCGTTTTCAACTAAGGAGGGCATAAATCCTGCGTCTGCAAGGGTGTCGCGTTTGGCGCGGATCCCAGTGGGCAGCGATATTACGGGGGATTTGCCCTTCTTTCGCCTGAAGACATCCGGGGTCTTGGGGGGGGCAAGATGATATCAGCCTTGCTCTTTCAGTTCATTAATTGTCTGGGTTTCATTTTCGCGCTAGTTTATGGACCCTTCTGGGCACTCCTTGTCTACGTGAATATATATTTTAATGTGCCGCATTCATATGTGAATTGGTGGGCTGAATATCTGCATATTACACAGTGGAGTTTGTTGAGCTCGATGGTTCTGGTGGTATCAATGATTATACACCGAAAGGAATTGTCTAGTTTTAAGCTGAGGAACTTTAGGGTAGCTGTTGTTTTTCTTGTTGTCACCATTCTTGTGGTATTGTTTGTCGCCGTAGATAAAGAAGAGGGATATAGTCAGGCATATATTTTGTCAACATTGATATTTGCATCATTCTGTATTGTAAAAATTATTAATAATTCTGATAGGTATAGATTGTTTTTGCTTGCTATTGTTGCAATGGCGGCTAATTTATCATTAAATGCCTATTTGTATGGTGTTCGTGTTGCTGCAAGGCTCGAAGGTATAGGTTCTGCTGACTCTACCGGGTCAAACCAGTTTTCTCTGTTGCTAGCAGGTATTATTCCTCTCGCTATACCATTCATTTGGTGTGGTAAATGGTATGAAAAAATATTTTGTATTTTAGCATTACCTTTTTTGGTGAACGCATTTATCCTATGTAATAGTAGGGGTGCATTTGTCGCTGTTGCTTTGGCTTACATAGTTTCTGTAGCAATAGTTGCGACCAAGAGGACTCGCAAGAAAATGGCGGTTGTTGCAATAGCTCTGGCCCCCCTGTTTTTGTATTTAGCAGATGCCGCGTTTTTTGAAAGGCTTTCAACATTGCTTTATACCGGAGAGGCGCTGAATGATGCGGGTGCCGCCCAATCGTTGTCAAGTGGGAGGACCGCGATATGGGGTTATGGGGTTGATATGCTCAAAGATTACCCCTTTGGTTCAGGGCCAAATGGTTTTAAAACCCTTGCTCGGTTTTATATGCCTGAGGAGTTGTTGACCATTCATCCCGGAGCGGTATATGGGGTGCGAGCAGCCCATAATACATATCTGCAAGTTTTAGTGGAGCAGGGAGGGATTGGCCTCGCTGTGTGGCTGGCCTTGTGTGGCTATTCGATTTACTTGCTTGTTCGTTGTTCGAGGTTGGTGCAGCAAATCGGCTCTCTTTATTGGGAGCTTACTGTCGTGGGCTTGAGCATATCCTATTTTTCCATACTGTTTGGAGGGTTGTTTACGTCAAGGTTGTACTATCAGTTTTACTGGTGGCAAATCGCTTTAATAGCTGTTCTTTATGGTCTTCTTTCTTGTCTTGCTGATAAATCGACTTGTGGCGTCACTGTGGGTGGAAAAGATGCTGTGTGAGTGGCGGGATACGCTGGTCGAGAAGGTGATAAAGGATAATTTTGTTAAGCGTATTGTTAAGAATTCCGGAATTGTCTTTTTTGGTAACTCCATGGCAAGTGCCATGAGTATTGTCGCTTTTGCTCTTATGGCCAGGTCAATTGGGCCGGAGTATCTGGCGGTACTGGTGCTGGCGCAAACATATTCACTGGTGATAAATGATATTTTCAATGTGCAGACATGGGAGTCAATGGTCAAGTTTGGCTCGTCTAAGAAAGGAAGTAGTGGGGTTTCCAGTGTTGTTAGAACAAATTTGATGTTAGATGTGGTGAGCGCTGTTGTGGCCTTTGTGTTTGCACTTGTATTGCTGTCTCCTGTATCGACATTGTTAGGGTGGAATGATGAATATCTATTTGTGATACAATTTTATTGTGTTACGATA
Source organism: Thermodesulfobacteriota bacterium (assembly GCA_039714595.1). Lineage (GTDB taxonomy): Bacteria > Desulfobacterota > Desulfobulbia > Desulfobulbales > SURF-16 > JAOZSN01. The sequence goes on from JBDLJA010000010.1 coordinate 55,707, forward strand.
CTGTTTAATATTACAACTATAACTATTGGTGTTCCGCGACTTTATAATAAGTTTTTTTCTATTGCTCGAATTCAGGTATTTGTAAATGTTGTGAAGCTTGTTGCAGTAGTTGTGGCGGTTTCTATGGGTTATGATGTCATTACTTATTTTGCTATTTACCTTTTCTCTGATGTTGCGTTAAACTTACTTTTGATTCTGTATGGACGACGAATACTATCCGATAACTTAGGTCCTTACTGGTGGAAAGAGAATTTCAAGGTTGATAAAGAGCAGCTGCGTTTTATTTGGTGGACCAATCTGAGAACTATTACTAGAATACCCGTAAGGCACCTTGATATGATCATAATTAGTTCGGTTCTCTCAATGAAAATGGTTGGTGTGTATAAGGTTTATAAAGAGGTTGCAGGGTTTATTGGTAGGTTTGCCGATCCAATTAATCAAGCTATCTACCCAGAAATGACCAAAATGCTAGGCGGGGATGACCGCGGTAAAACTGCTGCTGTTGCAGTTAAAACTATTTCACTCTTGGCTTTAGCTTCTGTTTTTCTTGTAATTGTTCTCTGCATACTTGCAAAGTCGGTTATTATTTCTTTTTTTGGTCCGGAGTATGTTGGTGATATCTTGGTCCTGTATGTTCTGATTGTTTTGTTTGGTGTTAAATTGATTACATCACCAATTAACCCTCTATTTATTGCATCAGGTTTTGCCCGATATAGCTTTTTGATTGTCCTGTTTACTAATTCTGTATATTTAATCACCGCTATTTATTTTGGAAACCTGTGGGGTCTTATGGGCTTAGTTGTTGCCTTTGCTCTTCAGTGGTTCTTGAATAAAGCTTCTAAGGTATATTTTTTGAAAAAATATCATGGCGAGTGGGGAGAGTTGGCCCTTTAAATTTTTCTGAGGAGAGCATTTGCCTGTGCAACGTATTGAGTTTGCAGGGCTTCCTGGTGTTGGGAAGACGAGTGTCAGGAGGGAGCTTGTTCGCAGCCTACAGGCGCTGTCTGGGGCTAATAGGTATTTGACAGCTGAGGAAGCTGTGCTTTGTGTGGCCCGCAAGCATATAGATAAGATTTATAGATACTTGCTCCTTGCTTTGCCTAATCGGATAGCCTTAAAATTATCAACATACCTTTTTGGTCGGTCTTTGTTGCGATTTGGGTCGCAAAATACATTTTTGGCGAACTGGGGGGAGGGTCTCGAGTCTTTTTTGGCTTCAGGGCAATATTCAGACCTATCCGTTGCTGACCGTGAAAATGTAATTGCTGGATTTCTTGAAACAGGGTCTGTTTTTGAGGTGATATCAAGAGAATTTGTCAGAGATGAGATTGTTTTTTTTGAAGAGGGATTTGTTCAAAAATCATTTATGTTTCTTTCTCATGGCGACAAATTTTCCAGTTTCCCTGTTGATAATGTTAGCCGTTATCTAGACTCTGTGCCGTTGCCAGATGTGCTTGTTCACGTTACGAGTGACATTGACACATGTTATAATAGAATGATTTCTAGGCCTGATGGTCTTACTTCTCGCCTTAGTAGGTGTGATGAAAATGAGATACGTCAATTTCTTTCAAGGGCAGAAAGACACCTGTCGAAGGTGACTGAGTTGCTGGCCAAAGACAAGTCTGTAGAGATAATTAATGTAGATAATAGTATGGATTTTTCCTCTACTGTTTCTGATCTCTACAGACGGATTATTTATCAAATATAGTATCTATATTGCTTTCCATTTTCTGATGGTGAGTAGATTCTTGAAATCAGTACGTGTGTAGGGGGCAGTAATGCGTAATCATAGGCCTATTATTATTAATGCATTTGCGCGCGGAGGTTCGAATATTTTAATGAACCTACTGTTGTCACATCCTGATGTCTGTGTTTCTGCCGGTGAAACCCATAAGGTGTTTAAGGGGACTAACTGGGATCCTTTTTGGCGGAAGGTGAAGAAGAGGTTTTGTTACGATTTGCCTATTAGGTTTCTTATGGGACAGGATGTTTTGGGTGCCGAAAATTATGATGAGCGAAAGGTTGTTCCTCCTGTTGTTCAAAAACATATTGATAAAATTTTGTTTGCTGGAAGGTTTGTTGCCCAACAGGATACGCATAACCGCTACAGGCTGGAAGGTGTCGAGTATACTCATGACGAGTTGTCGAATTGTCGTTTGCTCACCAAGGGGCTAAATGGCATAGTTTTTACAGTGGATATGTTTCGAGAGATGTACCCGGACGCTGTGTTTTTTGCGCTTGTGAGAAACGGGTTGGCGGTTTGTGAGGGTTATGTGCGCAGGGGGTTTTCTGCTGAATTTATTGCCAATACCTACGTTAGGGTGGTGGGAAAGATGCTTGAGGCTAATGCTAAAATGCCAAACTATCACCTTGTAAGGTATGAGGAGATGGTCAATAGGCCCTATGAATTTATGACAGATATTTATTCTCTAGCAGATCTTGACGTCGATCAGGTTGCGAAGGTGAGGCTTCAGTCCAAAAAAATTATGAATGCCAGTGGTGAAAGGGGACGGCTAAAAGGAGGCAATAGAGAGGTGTTTTGGTATGCCCCCTCACAGTTAGGCTCGCACATCAAAAGTGATATTAATGAAAACCAGATAAAGCAGTTAACGGAGTATGATAAAAATAAATTTTTGGCAATTGCTGGTCCTACGATGGAAAAGATCGGCTATCTGTAGGCGCTGGAGTCTTGTTGTTTCAAGACGCCAATAAAAATATAATTACCTACACATTGACTGATGAAACTTGTAGCTAAATATTTTTCTTTGATTGTTGTTATGCTTCTCTTGCTGTTTCCATTACGCACTCGTGCAAAATTTCTCATGTTTATTTTTAATCTAAAGGTAAAAGTTCTTGGAGAGTAATGTGGGGGTCGTGAAAAAAAGTGCTTGTGTGCAGTTTTCTGGGGGATCGGATTCTACTTTAACTGCCTACAAAGTATCACATGAATTTTCAAAGGTCCATCTCCTCACTTTTCGCCACTTCGGCCATATATCCATTGAAAATAGTAGGCGTAGCTTTGGAATTCTGAATGATAAGTATCCTGGTAAGTTTGTTCATAATATCATTGATATAGATAAGCTTTTTGAGACGATTTATTATCGTCGATATTTAGCTAATCTGGTGAGGTACAGGTCATTATTGTTGCAGTTTACGTGTTTTGCTTGCCAGGCTTCGTTTCAGGTCTCCACTATAAGATATTGTCTTGATAATAATATTTTTGATGTTAGGGACGGTGCTAATACAGAGTATGAAGATGCCTCGCCTATGCAGATGAAGTCTGTGAAGAAGGAGATTAAGAAATTTTATAATTCATTCGGCATAAATCATGACAGTCCTGTTTATGATGAACATGAAACTGAAAGATCTGATAAACAGCTTTTTATGCTGGGGCTTCGTGAGACTCCTAATGTGAAAGATGATCCTGCTCTTTATAAAAAATTTCAAGGATACTGCAGCTTTATGCCGGGCAGTACTTTGTTTTTGAGGTATCGAAGGCAGACCCCAAAATTCCCCTCTGATGTCCAGCAACTGACACTGGAGCATTGGCTGAATAACGAGAAGTTTCTCCGTGAACTAATCAAAATGAAGGTGGGCTAGAGCGCATGTGTGGGATTGTAGGAATAGCGCGGTGGCTGCATAATGATGTCCAGGCACATCTGGTTTGCTCGATGAGGGATGTTGCCACTTACCGAGGACCTGATGATAAGGGGTGCTGGGTTGACGAAGAGCATGCCATTGGGCTAGGTCACCGTCGGTTGAGCATATTAGACCCCACCGCTAGTGGGCAACAACCTATGCATTTTGATGGGTTGTCAATCGTATATAATGGGGAGGTTTATAACTATCTGGAAATCCGTGCGGAGTTAAAAAAAATTGGTCATGTTTTTAAAACAGGTACCGACACGGAGGTAATTTTGAAGGCATACCGCCAGTGGGGGCGGAATTGTCTTTCGTATTTTAATGGCATGTTTGCCATTGCAATATGGGATTCCCAAAGGAGAGAGCTTTTTCTTGCTCGTGATCGTTTGGGTGTAAAGCCTTTTTATTACTATGAAAATGAAAACAGTTTTTACTTTGCTTCTGAGGTAAAGGCTATTTTAGCAGCCCTCCCCGAAAGCCCAGCAATGCAGGAGAATCTTATTGATTCCTACATGAGCTTTGGCTACATACCCGGCGAGCAAACTCTTCATAAGGGAATAAAGCGGTTGTTGCCAGGGCACTTGATGGTTGTTAGTGCCAAAAAGTGTGTCACAGAGCGATATTGGGATGTGCATTTTGAAAATAATAAAGATAAAGGGGAGGCCTATTATTGGGAAAAATGTTCTTCACTGCTCAATGATGCTATTGATCTACGCCTCAGAAGTGATGTGCCCCTCGGTGTTTTCCTCAGCGGTGGGATCGATTCAAGCGCTGTTGTTGGCTTGTTAGCGCCACGTGTTGACGAGCCCCTGAAGACTTTTTCTGTTGCATATGACTTTGGAAGGCAGTTTGACGAGACCAAGTACGCCAGGATGGTTGCCGAAAAATTTCAGACAGATCATCATGAAATTTTTGTTAAGCCACAGCAATTTTTGGATTTTGTGCCAGAATTTATACGTTTGATGGATGAGCCGGTTACGGAAGCTGCCGCAATTTCACTTTATTATGTTTCTAAGTTGGCCAAAGAGAAGGTGACTGTTGTTTTGTCTGGAGAGGGGTCTGATGAGATTTTTGGCGGATATGACCTGTACCGTTATATGGGTTTGCTTGAAAAATATCATGGGCTAGTTGGAAAGTCGATAGGCAAGAAAATAGAGGAACTGTTTTTGTCGCTTGTGCCAACAGGTAGTAAGATTGCAAAATATATATCTTTGGGGTCACTCCCACTTGAAGAAAGATATAAGGGCATATCAACTTATGAAGAATCAAATAAAGAAAAGTTATATACCAAAGATTTCGCTCATTTTTGTGAGCGGCATGGCCAAGACGTTGAACAAAAAGAGTTCTTGGATAGGCTGTTTGCTGCTACGGAAGGACTCGATTGTTTAAGTCGTATGCTCTATTTTGACACAAAAACCTGGCTGGTGGATGATTTGCTTATTAAGGCCGACCGGATGAGTATGGCTGCGTCTCTTGAACTGCGCGTTCCATTTCTTGATTACCGGCTTGTGGAGTTTGCCGCAAAAGTTCCATCAAGGTATAAGGTGAGGAATAGTCAAGGAAAATATATCCTGAAGAGGATGATGGAGAGTGTTTTGCCGAGAGAAATAATTCATCGCCAAAAGATGGGCTTTCCTACACCATTGAAGATGATGTTTGAAAATGAATTATATGAATATACTAGGGATGTATTGCTATCAGAGGCAGCTTATATAGGGACATATTTTAAGAAAGAACGCATGAAACTTCTGTTGGAAGAGCATTTATCCCAAAAGATGGATCATCATCGTTTACTTTGGCAGCTTCTAGTCCTTGAATTATGGCTACAGCATAACAAGTTCATCGGAAGTAAGTTAACATGAAAGTGTTGGCCATTAGCTATCTGTTTCCTAATAATCAGTACCCCAACTATGGTGTGTTTGTTCGCAATAGACTGCTGGCTTTACAAAAATATTGTGAGATAAAGGTTGTTAATCCTGTCCCGTGGTTTCCCTTTTCGTCAAGCTTTTCAAGGTATCATAATTTTAATCTCATCAAACGTCGTGAAAATATTCAGGGTCTTGAGGTGTATCACCCAAGGTTCCCCATAATACCTAGATATTTGACACTGCTTAATGCGCTTTCTTATTGCTCTGTTGTATTGCCTCTAGCTTTGCGAATAAAAAAGAAATTCCCTTTTGATATCATTGACTTGCATTGGACATACCCTGACCTTCCTGTCGGCTATCTTCTGGCAAAGATAACGGCAAGGCCAGTGATAGCAACTGTTCGAGGTAATGAGGCCTTATATAAGCAAGAGCCAGGAGTATCAAAGTTTTTGGTGTCTTGGTTGCTGAAGCGCACTAACCATAATGTTACCCTCAGTAGCATGCTAAAGGAGCAATGCGTCAAGAACGGGGTGGTGGCGAACAAGATTTCTGTAATACGAAATGGGGTTGATAATAAGAAGTTTAAGTTTTTAGAGAAGATGTCCTCTAGGGCTCAGCTAGGCCTGCCTGCAAGTGAATATATTATCCTTTCGGTAGGTTCCTTAATCTATGGAAAGGGGTTTGACCGAATAATCAAGGCCTTACCCGGGATAATTGCAAGGCTCCCCAATGCGCGGTTATATATAATTGGTTCTGAAGGGGCGGCCGGTTTTTATAAAAATGAACTGCTTGAGCTCACAATAAAATTAGGTGTGCAAAAAAATGTTTTGTTCGTAGGAGAGGTCGAAAATAGTGACTTGCAGTACTGGTATAATGCCGCTGATCTGTTTTGTCTCGCTAGTCGTGGCGAGGGAAGTCCTAATGTTCTAACTGAGGCTCTCTGTTGCGGATGCCCCGCTGTTGCTACTGATGTTGGTTCGGTTAAAGATATTATGGAAGAAAGCTTCATGGGAAAAGTCATTCCCAATACCGATGATGTGGGCAGTGGAATTGTTGAGGCGATTGGCAAGGAATATCCCAGAGAGAGGATATCATCGCATATGGTCAAGTATGATTGGGATTGGTGCGCCCGCCAGGTTTTATCTGTATATGAAGATGTGGTGAGCGGGGTGAGTTCGTGAGGATACTATATCATCATAGGACTATGGGAGATGGTGCTGAAGGTATCCATATCGCCGAAATGGTAAATGCATTTCGGCAATTGGGCCATGAAGTATTGCTGGTTGGGCCAGGTGTGGGACAGCCTACAGCCCCGGGTGTAAAGACATCGCGTAAGTTCAGTTGGGTGAAGAGTTTTTTTAAGGGCCCTTTTTATGAGATGGTAGAAGTTTTCTATAATATATTCGGGTATTTCACTTTATTAAAGGCAATTCGCAGTTTTAGGCCACATTTTATATATGATCGATATATTATATTTAACTATTCGGCCGTTGCTGCGGCACGTAAGTGCAATCTGCCTATTTTCTTAGAAGTAAATGCTCCGTTGTCATATGAGCGAGAACATGAGCCAGATGAGAAGCTCTACTTGAAAAAGCTAGCATATTTCATAGAGAAAAAAGCATGTATAAATGCAAGTAAAACAATTGTAGTGTCAACACCTCTTTTTCAGTACCTCAATAAAATAGGGGTCCCAGGCCGAAAAATTGCCATACTGCCGAATGGTGTAAATCAACAAAAATTTTATCCTCGAAATAAGTCTAGAGAGTTGATGAGTGCGTTGAGATATTCGGAAACGGATATCATTATTGGATTTGTGGGTATATTACGTCCTTGGCATGGGGTTGATATGCTTATTGATGCTTTTGCGGAAATTGTCGAGGCATTTCCGCAGTGTAAGTTGTTGCTGGTGGGGGATGGGCCTATTCAGACAGAGATTGAATCTCATGTCGAAAGCCTGGGGTTGGGGAAAAAGGTTTTCGTCACGGGGAGAGTTCCCCATGCCGATGTTGGTGAGTATGTTGCTCTGTTTGATGTGGCTGTCAGCCCTAAGGCTACCTTTTATGCCTCACCTATGAAAATAGTTGAGTATATGGCTCAGGCCAAGGCTGTTCTGGCACCTGACATGGCAAATATTCGAGATATCATTGACCACGATGTTACCGGATTACTCTTTGAGCCAGATAATAGGGAGTCTCTGGCAATGACACTGCGGGAACTTGTCTCAGATAACAATAAGCGAGACCAGCTAGGGAAAATGGCCCATGGCGCAACACAGTCACGCTTGAACTGGCAAGTCAATGCTGAGCGGGTGATTGGTTTTTGTGGGGCGCCGGATGAGCAATAAGTTTGTGATGAATGTTTAGCATGTCGTTATGTGGGGATTTGTTGTGATACGATTTCGTCTAACCGTATGGTTGGTCAGGTTTGCCTTGGCTCCCCAGAAACGTAGTCAATAACAACGGAGGAATAGCTCGCCTCTGTCGTCAATTGCATTAAATCACCTGAAGCTCCGCCACCGGCAAGCTGATCATGCATGAAACCCATGGCCCAGTTCTGGTTGATGCTACTTGGCTGGCATAACTGTATGCCTTTGCCTTTTCACGGTATTAATGGGTAGACTCTCAGGTGGCCGTATTCGCACGAAACGGTATGCGCCATTTGGCGTAAGCCAATCCAGCCGCTATTGTTGAGTATGGGGCCAAAATCCTTTCCGTTATCATCGTAGGCGACAGAAAGAATGTCATCCACGGTAAGGCGGATGTTGCCCCCTTTTTTATAGATGCGGACAGTTTGGAAGGCGCCAGAAGGTGCGGGCAATACCAAATCTTTACCAGTGGCGACGAGATGAAAGCCTGTATTCTTGCGAATGTTAGCTGTGCCTCTGGTGCCGCCAGCCCAATATGAGACATGGTAGTTGTTGATGTCTCCGCTTGTGTATTGCTTGAAGAAGCCGTTCCTGGGCGAGATTGGCGGCTGGAAGATGTTCTCGCCGTTTGTTCCCCTAGCGTTAAAAAATACGATATTCAAGCCTTCTTTGCGGTTCTTCGGGCGGACGGTGAATTCAAGGAGAAAATCGCCAGGAACTTCTTTGGTTAGCCAGCAGACAAGATGGTTGGCGTCTTGTTGGTCTTCGGCGTCATCTTTATCACTTTCGAGAAGCAAATTCCCCTTATCCAGCCTCATTTTCTTGCCACCTTCAAGGAGCCAATCATTAAGTGAAAGGGGATCTTCAAATGAGGTTTCGTACACTGGGTGTTCAAGGTCAACATCTTTTGGAATGAATTTTCCCCCTACAGTCATTGTTCCCTGTGCGGGATGTTGTTTTGCCTTGTTTGAGTATGTTTGATTTGGCCTGCTGATAATGATGAGTGCTAGGAGAAGGGGTAATATTACGATTATTGATCTGGCATTTTTGAAAATTGATTTGCGACCCATTTTTTTCATTGATGGAGTTATGGTTTAGTCGTGTATCTTGCCAAGCTTGCGGGCCTATGCTGTAAATAACTGTCAGCCTGCAAGCTTGCAAGATATGGCACATCTCTTCTCAGTTCCAGTGCTGAAGATCTCGAGATGCTCCTAGTGGGATTGTTGGTGAACAAAGTAATGTTCACTGTTGCGGAGATATGTATATATTTGTTATTTCTGGGCGCGGAAGGCGACTTGGTGCCATGCATCTAGCATCAAACCGATAGCTTGTATCTGATAGGTAATGAAGATACTCTTCAATGTTGGTGTAGCCATTTTTGTTAATATCTCCAGCGGCGTCATTGCTGTTTGGGTTAAGCCCATTTGACGTCTCCCAGCCGTTTGGCATTCCGTCATTGTCGCTGTCGGTAGGAGGTGGCGATGTGGTAAATCTTGGGTAGTCGCCAGGGTATGCAACATTGTTAACTATTCCATCCTCTCCAGAAAAAAAGCTGGCGACATTTCTTGCGTCAATGCTGTCCCGGACTGGTGCCGTTGCGCCAACCGCAGATAGGATGCATTCTGCCATTGCTGAGGACGCTGTATGGATGGTTACAGGGACCTCTGACGCTGGCCATGGGGTTGCCCTGCGGTAATCTTCCCTTAAAATTGTTGGTCCGCCGCCGTCGGCAATAATCCATTCATTACCTTCCTGGGTAGGGCGGATAGGGGAAATGTTGCCCTGTAGAAAGATAAAATGACTGATGTTGGCTGGCCCGTCCCAGTAGTTGATGTCAACTATGCCCGTTTTTATATTAGTAACAGGCCCACGCTTAAGGAAGTTGTGAATTACATTCACGGATGAATTGTCACCGACAACTATCCCCCCTCCCTTAGGGTAATTATAAGAGACGTTGTTTATTATCTCGGTAAAGCCGCCGTCCGGTCCTCCTGCCCGTGGGTTGCGGTCTAGGTTGTGGGCGAAAAAATTATGGTGGAGGGAGACATTGTCCGCGCCACCGAATTTGCCAGAGACTAAAAGGCCTTTGCTGTGTTGGCCTTTAGGGTGGCCTGCGTTAGCCAGTCCCTCGGAAACATTAGACCATTGGACTGTAATGTCATGGGCGTTGTAGGAAATGGCAAAATTTTCGTCGATTCCCCAGCTAAAAGAGCAGTGATCAATAATAATATTATAAGCATCATTAGCGCCACCTGGAATTGTATCCCCTAGAATCCTGAAAGAATCCAGAGTTTCAGGATCTGCTGGTTGGCTGGAGCCTGTCCGAAAGCGCATATGGCGAATTATTACATCATGGGTATTAATGGTAGTGGGATGGCCCGCTACAAGAATGCCTCCTGGAGATGTCTCCCCGGCAATGGTCAAGAAGGGGTTAGTTATTAAAAGTTCCGACCTCAGCATAATTACGCCTGAAACATCAAAGACTATAGTTCTTGCTCCACTTCTTCGTGCGGCATCTCGGAGACTGCCAGAGCCACTGTCGTTAAGATTTGTCACTTTTATTACCGTGCCCCCTCTGCCTCCAATGCTGTTTGCGCCAAATCCTTCTGCGCCAGGGAATGCTGTTATTGCATGTGCTGGATTTAGGTGTAAGAGGGTTATGAATATGGTTATTGCTAATATCTTAGAAGAATAAAAATTCATCTTTTTCTCCTTGCCTGTGAAATGTTCTTGTGGCTGTAAAGGGTAATCGTTAGTGGGGAGTATATGAAAAATAGCATGCCCCAATCTTATATGTTTTTGATTCGGTGGCTATGCCTCCCCATGTAGAGAAGTTGTATGACTCGTTGTTTTTGTAGACTAGTTTTGAGTCAGCATCCCATGTGCTACCAAAAGAGACCCAATCATCGGTTGATTGTATTAAAAGCCAATATTGTTTGCCTGCGGAAATTAATGGTGTGGCCGCATTTGCCACTTCTAGGGTCATCAATGTAAAGTCATTTGTAGTTGCCACCCCTTCAACTGTATAGGCTCCGGGAACGAGTTCGTGAGGCAAGTCATGGGTGGCGTCATGGGTGTAAAGGGCAAATTTTACATGCTTTCCAGGTTTTGCTGATATGGTGAATGAAATTGTTTGCAGTGTGCCATTGTAAGCAGGTGTAGAGTGCAACTTATATGCGGCAATTGTATCGTGCATAATGTGGCGCCCAGCTGCGTATTGGCTTTGGTTACCAATAATTATTGGTCCCGAGAGCTGAGTGTCCTCAGCCGCAATGATCGTAATGATGCTTGAAGAGCTTTCCCCTTTATCGTCTGTGACTGTAAGGGTTACTGTGAAAGAACCAGCATTGTTAAAAGTGTTACTGGTGTTAACCGTGGCCGCGGTGTTGCCATCGCCAAAATCCCATAAGTATGATGAAATTGTCCCGTCAGGGTCGCTAGACTTGCTCCCGTCGAAGCTAACATTGAAAGGTGCTGTTCCGGCCGTTGCGCTCTCGGATATAACTGCTGTTGGCGCCACATTAAGATTTTTACCTGTGGATTCGGTTCTTAATTCATTGGTTGAGGCGAGGGTGATAGTTTTTTCAGCAGTGCCAGATTCGCTTTCAGCGCTCTGCTCTCCATCGTGGATAATGGCGGCAATGGAAAAATATGTTGGATAGCTTGTTATCTCAACATTAGGGCAGCTGAGCGCTGTTGCTAGCGGGTTTTCAGTCGAGCAGGCAATCTGCTTGTCAGTCATATCGCGACTTTGGGCATAATACATTCTAAAGCCAGTGACATTAGTGGTGTCAGTCATGGTCCATTCTATGGTCACTGTTTTAGGTGCAGCATAGAGTGGTGACGGGAGCAGGCAGAGGATGAATAGGGTCTGCAATGCATTATATAATTGTCGCATTTTATTGCCTCCAATGGAAGGGGTGTTGCGTTTAAATTTTGTGAACGCAGTACCTACCCTCTAGCCACTGATTTTCTGAAAATCCACTCACTCGTTATCTAACTGAGTCGAGGCTGATATCGTCAATGCTGCCGTTGCCTCGGATCAAAATGCCGTTAACCGAGGCGATAGAGTTGTCAGGTTCCGCCTCTTGGAGGTCCGCCTCAAGGTCCCTTTTGATAAAGTGCCATTCCTCGCCAAGTGTCCCAAGGCCTAGGCCATGATGAATTTTGCGTTTATCTTTGTCCGGGGCGCCGGATTCCGGGGTATAGGTAATAAAACGAGTGCCAAAAGCTGTTTTGACGTAGAAGGAAATTTCATAGTCATCCGGGAACTTCTGGTGCCAGCTGGCTATGAATTGCCTACTGTTGCTCCAGCCGGTATGCCGGTAGCCATTTTCCGTGCCGGCGCCCTGAAAGGTGATAACATTGCCCCTAATTTTATCAATTTGGTTGCTGATACTGGCGCCCCGCGGTCTTTTATCGAAGATCTCCCAGCCATATGTGTCGCCATCTTCGCCGTCTTCATAAACCGTGGATGTTGGCAGTTCAGGGGGGGGGGCTGCTGGATCGGTGCCAGCGCTGATCTCTTCGCCGTCGCTGGTCCCATCATTATCCGAATCGAAATCGAGGATGTTGATCAGGCCATCACTGTCGCTATCAAGCAGGGTTATGTCGCCGTCGCCTGCTGGCAGCCAGTAGTCGTACTCTTCTTTGTCGCCGATGCCGTCAGCATCTGTGTCGCTGTTGAAT
>JBDLJA010000011.1:0-65884 GCA_039714595.1 Thermodesulfobacteriota bacterium
CTGGGCCCAAATACCCGTTCAAAGAGCGTATCATGGGTGGCCAGCCGTTCACTGCTCAGCAGAACAGGCTCCATGGTTTGGCCCAGCAGTTTGCAGGCAGCCTCAAAGTCATCTTGCATGACGAGCAGGTCGAGGTCTACACCCACCCGGGGAGCGTTGGCTGGGTACAGACTTCCCGAGAATGCCGCGCCCTTGAGGAGAATAACAGGTATTCTTTCATTTTTGTGCGAAGCGATAATTTCCTTTAGCCGCTGCTGGTTGAACATCTCTAACCCGATCAACTGAACTGTTTTTTCTCTCAGTATTTTTTTTGCTTGGGGTTGGATGATGTCGCGAAGACCTGTTTGCCCTGTTTTATGGTAAATGAGAGGGATGAGGGGCCGGAGAGCAGGGCTGCTGGAACTGGTGGCGGCATTCAGGGCTTCCACCATTGCGGCCTTGTAATCATCTGAATAGTTGCCGTTACTATTGCTGCCGCTGATCCTGGCAAAATGGAGCAGGCTTAGATAGCTTTCTTTTTTTCGAGGCTGGCTGTAGGTTGCTGTTTTCATAACAGTTGGGTGTTGCGTAATCTGAGCAGTGGAGTAAATAACTATCAACTTTTACGGTTTACTGTAAAAGGGTCATCTTAAAAAAGGAAGGAATACAGTTTGTTAGTTTTTCCGCAACCCCTTGAAATAAGTGAGAGGCAGGCAGGAAAACGCGCAACAGCGGGCAGAAGGTTAATTGAGGCCTGACTTTATGTATTTTTGGAGATATTGAACGATGAAAAAAGCATTAATTACCGGCGTTACTGGCCAGGATGGTTCTTACCTGGCCGAGTTTCTTTTGGAAAAGGGCTACGAGGTGCATGGCATAAAGCGCCGGGCCTCATCTTTTAACACCCAGCGGGTGGACCATATCTATCAGGACCCCCATGTGGAGCACCAGCGTTTTGTTCTCCATTATGGCGATCTCACCGACAGCTCCAACCTCACCCGTATCCTCAAGGAGGTGCAGCCGGATGAGGTATACAATTTAGCCGCCCAGTCCCATGTTGCCGTTAGTTTTGAGGCGCCGGAGTACACGGCCGATGTGGTTGCCCTGGGGTCCTTGCGCTTGCTTGAGGCCATTCATTTCCTGGGCTTGGAGAAGAAGACCCGCTATTACCAGGCCTCCACCTCTGAGCTTTACGGCCTGGTCCAGGAGACGCCGCAGACGGAGACCACCCCCTTCTACCCCCGCAGCCCCTATGCCGCGGCCAAGCTCTATGCCTACTGGATCACGGTGAATTACCGGGAGGCGTACGGCATCTATGCCTGTAACGGCATTCTTTTTAACCATGAATCGCCGCGCCGGGGCGAGACCTTTGTCACCCGCAAGATCACCCGAGGGTTGGCCAATATCGGCCTGGGCCTGGATGATTGTCTCTACATGGGCAATATGGATGCCCTGCGTGACTGGGGCCATGCCAAGGATTATGTTCGCATGCAGTGGCTGATGCTCCAGCAGGAGAAACCGGTGGATTTTGTTATCGCCACCGGGGTGCAATACTCGGTGCGTGATTTTATTAAGATGGCGGCGGCGGAGCTGGGCATTAGCCTGCGTTTTGAAGGGAAGGGGCTGGCTGAAAAGGGCATTGTTGAAGCTATTGAGGGCGATAAGACCCCGGCCTTAAAGGTGGGGGACGAGATTATTGCTGTTGATCCCCGCTACTTCCGGCCCACCGAGGTGGAGACCCTGCTGGGCGACCCCACCAAGGCCAAGGAGGAGCTGGGCTGGGTGCCGGAGATCACCGTCCAGGAGATGTGCGCCGAGATGGTGGCCACCGACCTGCACGAGGCTAAGCGCCACGCCCTGCTCAAGGAGCATGGCTATGATATTCCCGTGACTGTTGAGGGCTAGCCATGGGGGCAAGGGACAAGGGGCAAGAGGCAAGGGACAAGTTTATAGAGGTCAGGGATAGTGGCACGATTTGAGGACTTGAAAGTCTGGAAAAGATCGGCAAGATTGAGTGCTGAACTGTACAAGACCCTTGCCCACCTCAAAGATTATGGTTTTAAGGACCAGATAACCCGGGCGGGTTTATCCATCCCATCAAACATATCCGAAGGCCATGAACGGGGCACCAACAAAGAAATGGCCAATTTCATGAACTACGCCAAGGGTTCGGCAGGAGAATTAAGAACACAAATTTATATTGGAATGGATATCGGCTACATAGAACCAGAACAAGGAAAACATTGGCTAAATGAGGCAGAGGAAATATCCAGAATGCTCCACGGCCTTATAAAAACAATACGATCCAGGTAAAAAAAGAAACAAGGTTCAAGAGGCAAGGGACAAGAAGAAAGAGGCAAGACGCAAGGGACAAGTCTATAGCATTTGTTCCCCCTTGAACCTTGAATCTTGCCCCTTGAATCTTTCACCTTTCACCTTTCACCTTGAACCTTCAATCATGAACCTTTCATCTAAAATATACGTGGCCGGGCACCGGGGCATGGTGGGCTCGGCCATTGTCCGTTGCCTGGAGAAGCAGGGCAATAGCGATATCGTTACCCGCACCAGGGGCCAGTTGAATCTTCTTGATCAGGCCGCCGTCCACGCTTTTTTTACTGAGCAGAAGATAGACCAGGTTTATCTGGCAGCGGCCAAGGTGGGCGGTATCCATGCCAATAACACCTTCCCGGCCGACTTTATCTATGAAAACCTGATGATCGAGGCAAATATTGTTCATTCTGCCCATCTTGGTGGGGTGGAGAAGCTGCTATTCTTAGGCTCTTCCTGCATCTACCCCAAGCTGGCAGAGCAGCCCATGGGCGAGGACGCCCTGCTCACCGGTCCCCTGGAACCCACCAATGAGCCTTATGCCCTGGCCAAGATTGCCGGCATCAAGCTGTGCGAGAGTTACAACCGTCAGTATGGCCGGGACTACCGCAGCGTAATGCCCACCAACCTGTACGGCCCCAATGATAATTTTCACCCGGAGAACAGCCATGTTATCCCGGCCCTGCTTCGCCGTTTCCACGAGGCGGTGCGGGCGGGCGCTGATGAGGTGGTTATCTGGGGCAGCGGCCGGCCGATGCGGGAGTTTCTCCATGTGGATGACATGGCCGCGGCCTCTGTCCATGTCATGGAGCTTTCTGAAGATATCTACCAGGCCAATACCCAGCCCATGCTCTCCCACATCAACGTGGGCACGGGGCAGGACTGCACGATTCAAGAGCTGGCTGAGACCGTTGCCAGGGTTACCGGATTTAGCGGCAAACTTACCTTTGACGCCAGTAAACCGGACGGCACCCCGCGTAAACTCATGGATGTCTCCCGTCTTGATGCCTTAGGATGGCGGGCTGCCATCTCCCTTGAAGATGGTCTGCGTGACGCCTACGGCTGGTTTCTCGCTAACCAGGAGGGTTTTAGGTCCTGAGCTGATAGGTTGGGTTGAGGGCCAAAATCCAACAAAAAGATTGTTCTCTGCCTATAAGATCAGCAAATTTTAATCTTTCTCCAACTCCCCAGTTTTATTGTTGGGTTTCATTGCATTCAACCCCAACCTACATAGCTTTGCTCAGCCTTCGTCAGCTTTTCTCGGGCCATTGCCGTCCTTGATGAAACACGCGTAATATTGAAATTGTGTCTGAGGAGGCATGATAAATAATTGTGTACGGTGTCTCGCTTACCACTAACTCCCTTGTCATGTGGATGCGACCGGCTCGGCCCAGGAGGGGATTGTCAAGGAGGAGGCTGACTTTTTGGCTGATACGCCGGGCAACTCTCTGCGCTGCTGTCGGGTTTTCCCGGGCAATATATGACCGCAGGTCAGAGAGATCGGCCAGGGCGTCTTCTTCCCACCTTATCTGCACTGCGGGCCCTTCCCTTCATTCTCTTCGCCCCAACTTGCCAGCCACTCTGTTACCTCATCATGGCCTGCCCATCTTGCCTCTCCCTGATCCATTTTCTTTAAGGCCTTTTTGATCGCCTTAACCTGCCAGGCCTCATGCTCGACATATTGGCTGATAGCCTGTGACATGAGCCAGGCCCGTGACCTGTCGGCAGCCTTGGCCATCATGTCCAGATCATTTATCGTCGCGTCATCAAGTCGTACTGAAACTGTTGTGCTCATGCAGCGCCTCCCTTTTTGTGGATAGTTGTATACATGAGAATAATTTAATCCTTGTTGTTCGAAAAATCAACAAAGCAGGCACGCATTAGATGGGGTCTAACTAGGCTGACATCTTGAATTAACTCCGTTTGTTCGCCAGAAATAGCTGTTTTTCCACCTTAGAATTTCCTTTTCACCTGCAAAAAGTGCAGCGTAAGGGGGCAGCTTCTCCCTGAGAGTGAGACAGTCGTTCTCTGTGGTAACCGTCCGACCCTTTTTGCGCCTTTGTGGTCATGGCGTTTTAAGTAGTTGCTTATGTGGATCAATTTCGCCAAAAACCCAACAGTTTTTTGGGTCATCACGGCTGGTCGTGGAGTTTCAAGGGGGGGAGAGTGGGGGATGTTTGCCACCGTAACTGCCCTTTGGTATTGGTGCATTTATTAAGTCATAAGTTCAGAAAAAGCGAGGAAGGGAAAAAATGTCAGCATTTAACTGTTTTCTTTATTGAAAATGGTTCAGAAAGTTGTTATGGAGTAATTCCTAACAGTTGAGTCGCACGCGGGGTGCGGTGAAAGTTTTGTCAGTTAACTTAATTTGGTCATGGCGCCCTGGGCAAGATTTCTGCGGCTGGGGTTGCCGCTAAAGTTAGCCCCATGGCGGGTTAATGGGACACTATTAATTTCTGGGGGCAGAGATAAGCTGGTTCATCTTTTCTCGTCTCCCCCTTTAGGTGGAGAACAGTATGAATAAGAAAACGGTTATCCTGGCAGCTCTTTTGGGCCTTGCAGTTGTTGCCGGCGCGGTTGCCCTGCGGGGTAAAGTTCAACTGCCGGGTACTTTGCAAACAGAGGTGGCTGTTGCTGGGGATGCCATTCCCGCGACTTCCCCCCAGCAGGTGGAGTCTGCCACCCCTCCCGGCGCTTTGAAGCCGGAGATGGAGGCCAGCGAGGAAGCTGCTCCTGCCCCTGCTCCCTTACAGGAGGCCGCCGTTAAGCCTACTAGCGCGGCGGAAACGGCAGAGGCTGGGGCTGAAGCAGTTACCCCTGTTGTTGCCGTCGAGCCGGTGGAGGCTGTTAACCCACCTACTAATAAGAGGGAAATAGCTGCCAGCAAGCCGGTCATTTCCCCCTCTCCCGCCAGCCCGCCGCCTCACTCGCTGCCCCCTGTCGCCCCGAGGGCCGACAGCGGCACGGAAGGGCAGGGCACCGGAGACAAGCTGGACAAGCCCCTTGTCCAGGCCACGCCCCCTGAGTCTGGGCCGGCCGGTCCCGCCCCGCAAGCGGCCGCGGCCATGAGCCGGGAGGAGATTTTGGCAGAGAGGATGGCAAATGATATGCCCGGCGCCGTTGAGCAGGCCCTGGCCGAGGGTAGAGGTGTTGACAGGATCATCAGCCAGGCCCTGACCATCGACGGCATGAATCCGCATCAGCTTCTTCTCTCCCTCTGTGAGTCAGGGGCAAATTCCCGGGACATTACCCAGGCGGCCAGTGAAAACAACATCTCTCCCATAATCATTGCCGCCGCGGACGAGGAGGGCCAGGCGGGGCAGGAGGGGCAGGGTGGGCAGGAGTCTGATACCCAGGCCTATACCCGGCAGGCGCGTAATAATCGCCGCATGGTGATCCCTACCGTGGTTCGGCAGTTACGGGAGCGGACAGATCTGTTTGTCTCGCCCTCAAGATTTGAGTAAGTTTGCAGGTTCAAGATAAAAGGGGCAAGATGCAAGGTTGAATGGGATAGATGCACGAACAGTGCAGCCCTATTACTTGCCTCTTGCAACTTTCATCTTGCACCTAGATCGTTGAAAAAACTCGGTTTCCTAACTAAACCCTTGCCTTTTTTCGGAAAATATGGAACTTATTACATGTTGTTGTAATAATTTTATTAATTGCTGAAATTGTTAAGTATTTTGTGGGGAATGGCAAGATGGAATGGTTTAAAGGTTTAAGTTTTTCTCTGGCAATAGTTTTTTTGGCCCTGGCCGGCCTGGCGCCGCACCCTGCTGCGGCCATGACCCAGCAGGAGTTTCTGACGGCCCTGTTGGATGAGGATAACGATATCCCGGCTGCCATCCAGCAGGCCCTGGCCGAAGGGATGGGGGTTGAGGAGATCATTAGCCATGCCCTGATCATTGACGGCATGAATTCACACCAAGTCCTTCTCTCCCTCTGCCAGAATGGCGCAAATCCCCGGGATATTACCCAGGCTGCCAGTGAGAATGAGATCTCGCCCATGATCATTGCCGCCGCGGCCGATGAGTGCTGGGGGGAAGAGTCTGATACCCAGGCCTACAGCCGCCAGGCGCGTAACAATGCCCGTCGGGTGATTCCTTCCGTGGTTCGTCAACGTCGAGAGCGTACCGATCTATTTGTCTCGCCCTCAACCTTCCAGTAAAGAGATAGCTGCCTGTTTGCTTAGCTGAGAAGTCTCCATCGTCTTGGCGCTGATTCAGTTGTTTGTCGCTGCCCGGGCACTGCGCCCCGCGTAGTATTGTCCTTCCCGTGATGTATGTAATTGGAATTATTCTAAAAAAGTTTGCTCATGGTAATAAAGTTATGAAAATATCATTGCTCTCCTGCCTTGCTGTTTCTTGTCTTGCCCTGCCTGTTGCCGTGAGTGGCGCGGAGGTTGAAAGCGCCCAGGCGCCCCCTCAATCAATCGACAAGGGTGCTTATGTGCCAACCGATGTCTTCGGGACCAGGGGGGGGTATGTCCATCCCTTCATGTCTGTGACCCTGGAAAACTCAGATAACATCAATAACACCGCCACCAATGAGTTTTCCGACTGGAAGGCCATCTACGCCCCTGGCATCTGGCTGGCCGCGCCGGCCCAGCGGGAGATCTTTCTTAATCTCAATACGGCCAACACCTCGCCTGGCGGCCATTACCAGCAGCTGAACAAGCAGGAGGGGTTCAGCCGCTACCAGGCCTACGCCCTCTATGTGGCCGATATCGACCGGTATGATGATCACGATGAGCGCGATACCATCCGCCAGTCGGCGGAAGGTTTTTTCCAGTATAACTTCCGGGGCGGCCTCTCCATTGACATCTATGACAAGTTCAAGGACTCCGAAGACCCCATGGCCACCGGTGACTCGACCATCATTGATGAGTACAAGAGCAATCTAGTAGGATTAATCCTTGATTATGATGCCACGGACAAGGTGAGGCTGCGCTTTGATTACAACAACTTCCACCTGCGCTACGATGATCTGCTGAGCCAGGGGCAGGATCGTGACGATAACTCCTACGCCCTTTACACCTATTACAACTACTCCCCCAAGACCTCCATCTTTGCCGAGTATGAATTTGTTGATGTGAAGTATGACACCAACACCGTCCTGGACACTCAGCAGCATTACGGCTACCTGGGCATGGAGTGGCTGCCCACCGGCAAGACCACCCTGGCCGGCAAGGTGGGTTACGGCCAGCGGCAAGGGGACATAGCCGCCGTTGATGATAGCGGCCCGGTGCTGGAGCTTTCCGTGAACCATGATTTCACCGTGAAGACCAGCATCAACATCCTGGCCATGCACAAGTTCAATGAGACAACGGTTGCCTCGGCCCTCTACTCCCAGGACTCCTCCATAAACGTCCTTTTCTCGCAGATAATCACCGATAAGATCGGTCTGGCCATCCTGGCCGACTACACCAAGATGGATTTCATGGGCCCCGCCGCCCAGGACCGCACCGATTACTTCTATACCCTGGCCCCCACCCTGAGGTACAGCATGCAGGAATGGCTGGGCGCGGAGATTGGCTACGAGTACATCCAGCGTGAGTCAAACCTGGATGTCTTTGACTACACCACTAACTCCGCCTTCCTGCGGCTAAGCGCTGGTTTCTAACTTGCGCAACGGCTGATGAGCCGGTAAGCTCTTCCTGGCTGCTGACTCTCGCCTCTGGCGGGTGCTCTGGCCCGGCAGATGTTTAGCCCGGCCT
The DNA here is from genome assembly GCA_039714595.1 of Thermodesulfobacteriota bacterium. GTDB lineage: Bacteria > Desulfobacterota > Desulfobulbia > Desulfobulbales > SURF-16 > JAOZSN01. The sequence goes on from JBDLJA010000011.1 coordinate 8,024, forward strand.
CTGGCGATTTTGCGGTTTTCACCGGTGGAAGCGGCCCTGCTTCCACCGGTGTTTTGCTTTGTAAGTGTAATGTTTTTTTATCAATGACAATTTTAACAAAGTGAGTTGCCAGGCCCCTTGGCCTGGAGATGGTACGATGAAGCCTTTTAAGATCTTTTTTTGCTTAAGTTTCGCCTTTCTTCTGACCTGCGCCGGGCTGCTAATGCCTGGCGGGACGCTCTTGGCCGATGAGTATACCGTTGGCCCCGATGATGTCCTGAAGATTACGGTCTACGATCATCCGGACATGGAAACACGGGTGAGGGTGGATGGTAACGGCACCATCCTCATGCCGCTCATCGGTCACGTGAATGTGGCCGGCAGGTCCATAGCCCAGGTGTCGGACAAGCTGGCCAGCCTTCTGGGCGACGGTTATCTGGTCAACCCCCAGGTCAATGTCTTTATCGAGGGGTACGGCAGTAAGAAGGCGGTTATCCTCGGCATGGTCAATAAGCCGGGCCTCTACGAGCTGAGCGGCCAGACAACGCTTTTGGAGCTTATCTCCAAGGCGGGCGGCCTGGCCAGTGACTCGGGCGCCACCGCCACCATCAAACGGTTGAAGTCCGGGGGCAAGAGCGAGATTATTACCGTTGATATGCGGGCCCTGATGGAAAGTGGCGACATGAGCCAGAATGTGGCCATCAACCACAAGGATAACGTCTACGTGGCCAAGGCGGGGATGTGTTTTGTCACCGGCGAGGTGAAGAAACCAGACGCCTATAAGATCGACGAGGATACCACGGTGATCAAGGCCGTTACCCTGGCCGCCGGCTTCACCGGCAAGGCGGCCAAGTCCAAGATCAGGATTATCCGCATCATTAAAGGCACCAAGAATATTCTTAAGGATGTTGAGCTTGATACCCCGGTTAGGCCGGACGATGTTATCGTTGTGCCGGAGAGTTTCTTTTAGCCTGTCACCTATATTTTACCTTTACCGATGATCGACCAAGACGATTTTCCTGAAGAGAGCGAGATCCACCTGCGCGATTATCTGCGGGTGATAAAGAAGCGCAAGGCTATCGTTCTCACCTTTGCCGTTATCACCATTGCTGTGGTTCTCCTGGCCACCCTGGCCACCACCCCCCTTTACCGGGCCAGTGCCGAGGTGCTCATTGAGCGCAACTATGACACCGAGCTCACCGGCGGCCGGGGCTATGTGCCCTATGACCCGGAGTTTTACGGCACCCAGTTCAATATCATCCAGAGCAAGAACGTGGTGCGCCGCGTGGTGGAGAAACTGCAACTAGACAGCCGCTACCGCCACTACTTTTTACAGCCGGAGCAGACCTCACTGTTCCAGCCCATTAAAGACGGGCTGGGGGCAATTATCTCCGCCCTGCTGCCGGCGGCCGGGGAAGAGGACGGTGAGGCGGGTGGGGCGGCCGCCCTGACGCCTGAGAAGCTGAGCGATGCCGAGATCATCACCGGTATGATCCGCGGCGGCATGGCCGCTAAACCGATCAACAACACCAAGATCGTGGTGATCAGCTATCTCCACGAGAATCCCGCCATGGCCCAGCTGGTGGTCAATAATATTGCCGAGGCGTACATGGATGAGATGCTGGACATCAAGACCCACGCCAGCAACTACACCATCGAATGGATGACCTTGAAGGCGGGGGAGGAGAAGACGAAGCTGGAGGGTTCGGAAAAGGCGCTGCAGCAGTACACCCGCGATCAGGACCTGGTTACGGTGGAAAACAAGATGGCCATCATCCCCCAGAAGCTGCGCGAGTTTTCCAGCCAGCTCTCCCGGGCCCAGGCCGAGGCGCGGCAGCTGCAGGATGTCTATCAGCAGATCAGCGATGCCGGCGATAATCTGGCCGCCCTGGAGGCGATCCCCAGCTTCACCGCCAACGCCACCCTCCAGGCCATGCGGGACGATATCCTCAAGGCCCAGCAGCATATCGGCGAGCTTTCCAAGAAGTATGGCCCCAAGCACCCCCTGATGATCAAGGCGGTGGACGAGCGTGATATGCTGGTCCGGGAGAAGAAGAATGAGATCATCCGGATCAAGAGGACCACGGAGAACGACTACAAGCTGGCCACGGCCAAGGCGGTCAATGTTCAGGCCCTGCTTGATCTGACCAAGAATGATCTCCTCAACCTCAAAGAACGCTTCATCCAGTATGACATCTTAAAGCGCGAGGTGGACACCAACCGCGTTCTCTATGATGCTTTAGTCTCGCGGATCAAGCAGCAGAGCGCCAGTGAGCAGACCCAGACGGTTAATATCTGGGTGGTGAAAAAGGCGGATCTGCCAATGGGGCCGGCCAAGCCGCGTAAGGGCCGCAATATGATGCTCGCCTTAATCCTCGGCGTCTTTGGCGGGGTGGGCATGGCCTTTTTTGTCGAGTATCTGGATAACACCGTTAAATCGCCGGAAGAGGTGGAGAGAAGGATGGGGGTTCCCATCCTCGGCGTTATCCCGGTGCCGGCCAAGAAGGATGATGACGCGGTCGCCATCGTCAAGAATGATCCCAAGTCCCTGCTGGCCGAGAGCTACCGCTCCATGCGCAGCCAGGTGCTCCTCTCCTCGGCCGAGCATCCGCCGGCCGCCATGCTGGTGAGCAGTGTTACGCCCCAGGAGGGCAAGACCACCACTGCGGCGAATTTCTCCCGCATCCTGGCCCAGGCCGATAACAGCGTCCTGGTTATTGACTGTGACATGCGCAAGCCCAGGCTCCACAAGGTGTTTGGCGTGGCCAACCAGGAGGGCTTAAGTAATTTCCTCTCCGGCGCCATTGAGGCGCCCCCCATTGCCACGGCCATTGGCGATAATGTCCACCTGATAACATCAGGGCCCATTCCCCCCAATCCGGCCGAACTGCTCAGCTCCCGTAACATGGTGAGTCTGCTGGAGGGGGCCAGGGCCAAGTATGACCATGTTATTCTCGACTCGCCGCCGGTGATGAGTGTGACCGACGGCCAGATCTTAAGCCGGCTGGTTGACGGCACCGTGCTGGTGGCCAGGTCCGGCCAGGCCACCTGGGAGCAGTTGCAGCATGGGGTGAAGATGTTTACCGATGTCCACGCCCATCTCCTGGGTATCGTCTTAAACGGGGTTGAAAAGGGCCATGCCGACGGTTACTACTACCAGGGTTACTACAGCTACTATGGGGATGAGCAGGATTTAAAGGGCTGAAGGGGGGCGCTGTTATGATCGACATCCACAGCCATATCCTCCCCGGCCTTGATGACGGCGCCGCTGACCTTGACACCGCCCTTGCCATGGCCCGAATGGCGGTGGCCGATGGCATTATTGGCATGATCGCTACCCCCCACATCAGCCATGATTCCGCCCTGGCCCGGGAGGAGATTGCCCGGCAGGTGGCAGCCCTTAACGCCGCCCTGGCGGAGCAGGGGATATCCCTTGCCATCTATGCTGGGGCCGAGGTGCCCCTGGGCCATGAGCTGGCCGGTTCCAGCTACCTGTTGCACAACGGCCCCTACATCCTGGTGGAGTTCCCCCATTCCCATATCCCCGGCAACGCGGCTGAGCAGCTCTTTGCCCTGCGTTGCGCTGGCCTGATCCCCATAATCGCCCACCCCGAGCGCAACGGCGAGGTGTTACGCGAGCCGGAGCGGCTGGTGGAGCTGGTGGCGGCCGGGGCCTTGAGCCAGTTGACGGCGGAAAGCCTCACCGGCGAGCTGGGCAGCCAGGTTCAGCAGTGCAGCCATTATCTTTTAAGAAAGAAGCTGGGCCATTTTCTGGCCACGGACTGCCATTCCCTGCGCTTTCGCCGGCCCAAGATCAAAAAGGCGCTGAAGATCGCCAGGCGTCTGCTGGGCAAGGACCCGGCCCAGCGGCTGGTTGGCGCCAATCCGGAGGCGGTCATCAACGGTACGCCGCTCTAAGTGGCGCGGGGGGACAAGTAAATGCAGAGAGTATCTTACTACCTTTTTATCTTTCTCCTCATCTTCTGTCCCTTAGCCTTTGGCACGGTGGAGCCGTGGTCGCTGACCGTCATGGAGTTTATGGCGCCCCTGGCCCTGCTTCTCTATATGGTGGGGAGCAGGAAGGGGCCGGGGAGCTGGCAGCGGGTGCCGGGGCTTGTCCCCCTGCTTCTCTTTTTACTCTTCATGGCCCTGCAGCTCCTGCCCCTGCCCCAGGCCCTGTTGGCCCTGCTTTCCCCGGCCGGCAGTGAGCTGTACCAGCCGGCCCGGGTAGTGGCCGGTACCTCCTCCTCCTCCTCTCTCTGGCTGCCCATCTCGGTGAACCCGTTGGCCACCGCCCAGGAACTCTGCCGCTATCTGGCCTACGGTTGCTTTTACGTCCTCACGGTCCAGCTCTGCAGCCGTTACAAGCGATTGCGCCGCACCATGCTCATCGTTGTCGCCCTGGCGGCTGGCATCGCCTTTCTGGCCGTGATCCAGAAGTTTCTCTCGCCCGATAAGATCTACTGGTTCCGGCCGGTGCCGGGTAATGCCACGGCCTCGGGCCCCTGGATCTACCGCAATCACTTTTCCGGCTTCATGGAGATGACTCTCCCCCTGGCCCTGGCCCTCTTTCTCCACTACCGGCCCCGCATCCGCTACGACATCTCCTGGCGGGAAAAGATCTACTCCCTCTTCACCCTGCCCCATGCCAACCTCCACACCCTCCTTGGTTTCGCGGCGATCTTAAGCGGGCTGGCCATTGTGGTCAGCCTCTCCAGGGGCGGGACCATCAGCATGCTTATCGCCCTTCTCCTCTTTGTCGTGCTCCTGCGCTGGACCGGTCAGGTGCGGCGGGGAGTTGTGCCGCTGACGGGCTGCATACTCCTGGTGCTCCTGGCCACCACCTGGTTTGGCTGGGAGCCCGTTGTCGAGCGCTTTAACCGCATGACCAACAGCGAGAATGTCCTCTTTGATGGCCGTTTTCTTATCTGGGCCGACACCATGCCCATCATCCGTGACTATTTAATGACCGGGGCCGGTTTTGGCTCCTTTATTCATATCTATCCCCTCTACCGCCAGGAGATGGGGGGAGAGCGGCTGGTGGATCATGCCCACAATGACTACCTGGAGCTCTTGACAGACGGGGGGCTGGTGGCCGCCCTGCTGGTCTTCTGTTTCCTGGTCTCCATCTTCTGGCAGAGCGGCAGACGGCTCGCCAAGCGGCGGGATTCCTTTGCCAAGCTTCTCTTCTCCGCGGCCGCGACCAGTATTGGTGCTATCCTGGTGCACAGCGTCACCGATTTCAACATGCACAATGGCGCCAATGGCCTCTACTTCTTCTTTGTCTGCGGTCTCCTGGTGGCGGCCAGCCACACCAGGCGGCGGGGCGGGGCGCGGCCCAGTTATCTGCCCGCCCAACAGATGCCCCTCTTTGCTGCCGGCCTGCCCCTCCTCCTTCTTCTCGCCATTACCTCGGTGAACCTGGGTATGATTCAGGCCACTGGCCTGCTGCGGCCCCTGGCCCGGGTCTACCTTAACCCCAATATCCCGGCCGAGAGGCTGGCGGAGATGGCGGCCCAGGCCAGGCTGGCTAGCGCCAAGGCCAGATTCGATGCCAGGCCCCCATTTCAGCTGGCCAATATCGCTACCTTTCAGGGCGACTATGAGCTGGCCAAGCAGAACTACGGCCTGGCCCTGCGCTACAACCCCACCAACCCAGCCTATCTGGCCCAGGCCGGCCTCTACCTGGGGCAGAGGGAAGAAGAGGCGGGCCGCGTTCTCCTCACGGCCGCGGCCAAAGGAGAGCGGACCAACCCGGAGATAAGCAAGGATCTGGCCGACTGGCTCCTGCGCCAGGGTGACACGGAGAAGGGGCTGGCCCAGTTGCGGCAGGCCATGACCATGGAGGAGGGGAGGGGGAATTTTTCCGAGTATGTCGCCCTGGCCCTTATCCATGACCTTGATCTTTCGGCCATGGAGAAGGTGTTGCCGCAGGAGGCCCAGGCCCACATCCGCTTTGCCGCCTTCCTGGTTAAGCAGGGCGAGGAGGAGATGGCCGCCACCTACTACCTGCGGGCCATGGACTTGGTGGCAGAGCAGAGCAGCAAGGCCCGGTTCTTTACCGCACCCTACTATTTTTTCATGGGCCGGGACGATTATGACAAGGCGCTGCTGGTGATTAGAAAGGGGGTGGCCTTCCACCCGGATGACGCCAACCTCCAGATTCTGGCTGGCGAGGTCTATCGAAAGATGGGAATTTCCTACCGGGCTGCTGAACATTTCCGCCAGGCCTTGCTGATCTCCCCGGGTAACAGCAGGGCCACCCGGGGGCTGGCTGCCCTGGAGGAGTAGATTCAAGATTCAAGATTCAAGGTTCAAGGTTCAAGTTGCAAGGGAAAGGCCAGTGTGACTCCTCCCTTGCCACTTGTAACTTGCCTCTTGCATCTTTTACCTTGGACCTGATCAATCGGTGACGTGTTCTTCCGCGTACTGGGCCATCACCTCATGGATATGGTAGGGGGGGCGCACCTTGAAGTAGTGATCAACGATCATGTGGCCCATCTCATGGGCCATGACCCGCAGGTTGGCGTCATTCACTGATACATAAATGGTTTTTTCCTTCAGGGAGTAGTAGGCGATATGGCTGGCCTGTTTGCCATACTTCTGTTGGTAAAGCTGCTGCACTTCTTTTTTCGACGGCAGCAGGACAAGGGAGAACTGGATAATCGGCGGATACATATCAAGTACCGTCTCCACCTTTTCCACCACCAGATCAACCTTGTTGGCCACCTCATCGACCCTGTTCAGGGTCTTCATCTTCCGCAGGATCAAGCTGAGTGAACGGCCCAGGTACAGCTCATTGGCAAACCTGTCCAGGAGTTTTTCATCGGCGAAATGCACCGTGGCATAGCGGGTCTTGATCTCCTGGGCCAGCGTCTGGCAGGAGGTAGAGGTTAGGATGATTCCCGTGCAGAAGATGATCTTTAGCAGATTGGCTCTAGCCATGGGATTACTATTTATCCAGGTTGTTCTGCAGGTTCGGCCGCGGCTCGGGTTAGATGGTTAAATGGTTTTGCTGCTGGCACGGATATCTGGCCTCCTTTCAGGCTGAAGATCCACGCTTTGGGGCGTCACCCTCTGCCCGGGGTCGGTCACCATTGCCACTGATGGTCCCTGGCAGGTCGGCAACTGTCTGATTGCTCTTGTCGCTAGTCAGGTCAGGGGCTGGGTCAGCATGGCGGCCCGGGTCAGATATTTGCTGGCCACTGTTCGCCCTGGGGGTGAACAACGCCTTAAGCCCGGCTCTCTGGCCCCTGAGATACTCCTCCATGGTCAAGGTCTGCTCTGCCGCCGCCAGCTGCTGCCGACCAGATTCCATCGGCCAATCATTGCCGGCAATTTTATATGCCCGCACCGCCTGGCTGATTTCTTCACTCAGCTCCCTTATTCTCACCTGGCGCCACTTGCTCGAGATAGACGGGCCGGCCACGATGCCTTCAAGCTCAAAGCTCAGCTCTCCCAATTTCTGCATGGTTATGGCAAGTTTGGCGTTCAGGTCCGTTAAGTTCCGGGCCACCGCCTTGCCATCATCCTTGGGGCGCAGGTGAACGGTTTGGCCGATATGGCCGCCATTCATCTCCTGGAGTATCTTTTCGAATCTATAGAGGGGGCCGGCCATGCGCTGGGTCTGCCAGAAGACAACGAGGAGGACGATAAAGCCAAAGGGGATGAGGAGAACCCAGCCGGCCTTTAACATCTGCTGGACAAAGAGAAGGGGGGTGCGCCCCACCTGCAGGTCATTGCCCTGGTAGACAATGGTGAGGCTGTCAGAGGTGAAATAGGCGAGGAGCAGGCTGAAGATGAGGCTGCTCACTGTCAGGAGCAGGTAAAATTGCAGCATTAACCGGCCCTGGTAGCGCTTATTTACAAAAATATTGCGGCGTTTATTGTTCTTCATCTCTAGAGTGGTATTGGTTCTGGTCCTGGGCCAGTTCAACCGTGGCCCTGTTGCGTAAACCTTGCAGCCAGTTGGCGTAAATTTCCTCCCGGCGGTAATCGCTGATACTGGCCCTGATAGTGGCCGCGTCAGATGTTTTACCCGTCACACTTTTCGGGGAGATTCTTTTGAGGGTGATTGTATAGGTATCGTTGAATATCTTGACCGGTTTTGATCTCTGGCCCTCCTCCATGAATAAGATATTCATCCGTACTCCTAGGTCCAGCTCGTCAAAAAGGGCGGTAACCAGTTGGGCCTTGCCCTTGTCGGCCCCATCAGGGGAAAGAGCCTGCTGCTCTTCTGGCGTAAGCTCCAGGGAAATTTCCCGCCCCGTGAGACTTTGGTACGCCTCTATCTCTGCCGCAGTGGGGGTGTGGGAAATTGCGGCCAACTGCCGTTGGACCAGAACGGAGACGAGGGACTGCTCATAGAAGTTTTTCAACATCTCCTGAAAACTCTCCTCATGGTCAATCTGTTGCCGTAAGGCCTCAGCGATGAGCAGTTCCCTGGTTATCAGCGAGTCTGTGATGTTCTCTCTGCCGCCCAGGAGGGCTGGTTGCCGGTGGGTCTTTGTCTCCAGCTCAGCCCGGGAAACGGTGCGGCCATTAACGTAAATGGCCTGCTCCCCTTCCCCCTTGCTGGCCGGTTCATAGAGAAGGCCCATGGTGATGAGGGTGGCGATGAGGATAATGGCGGCGATATATTTCATGGGGGTGTTTTGTTGCCGTTGCCTGGCTTTTCGTAAATATAAACTTATCTAAAGGGAAAAACTCAGTGCTGCGGCCCCTTGACCATTAGTTGCGCGATTAAAACGGCCCAACGGTTCCATAAATGTTTCCTGGCGGAGAACTCTACAGACTTAATATTAACAAGGAGATTGGATTCCTGACAAATTATAACATAATAATTGGCCAAATCAGGGCAGATGTCCCGCCAGAGAGTTGCCCATGGCCACCAGGCGGCCAGCATCACAGGGTGATAAAATGCAAAAAAATCAGCGATACTTTTTTTGAAGTAATTCCAGCAACTTTTCCCGGTTGTTTCTGGCCTGGTTGAGGATGATGATCACGGCCGGGGCCTTGGCGTTCTCGCTCAGGAAACCGGCGTAGGAGTAGACGCCGGTCATGGTGCCTGATTTGACCAGGGCCTGTTTATGGCGGGGCAGCAGGTGACGATGGGGGCGAAAGTGGTGGAGGACCTCCAGCATGAAGCTTGCCGTGAGCCGGTTTTTCGTGCTCAGGCCAGCCCCGTCGATGATGATGATTTGCGGCGAGTTGAGCCCCTTTTTGCTCAGGAAGTTGCTCAAGGCGTTCCGCGCCTTGGCCCAGGTGGCTGGGGGGCCGTACTCCTTAACGCCGCAGGCCAGGAAAAGGGAGTTGGCTGTGTAGTTATTGGAGTAAAGCAACATCGCCTTTAGCAACTTATGGAGATCAGGCGAGGGGTGGGTGTAGAGGGGGGTGGCGTTATTCGGGACAAGGCCCGGCTGGCTCTCACCCGTTACTTTAATGCCGACCTGGGCCAGCTTTGCGGTGAGTAACTCGCCGGTATGTCTCAAGATTGTCTGGCGGTTGCGGCCCACGTTGATCCGGTGGACTCCGGGGGGCAGGACACTGCCCAGCTCGTGCATCAGGGATAGGAAGGGGGTCTGCTCCTCGGCCGAGGAGATGGAGCCGTCTTTATTCACCTGGACATTGATGGTGGTGAAGTTAGCTCCCAGGGCATTGAGGCTGGCGTCGTAGGGGTTGTTGCTGTTGGAGCTTGAGACCGTGACCTGTTCCAGACCAAAGAAGGAGTCATCCAGGTAGATATGGCGCAGCTGTTTCAGCCCTTTTTTCTGGAAGGCCGCGGCTATCTCGGCCATCGCCTCGGAGATGAGTAAAGGGTCTCCGCCCCCCTTGACCCATAGATCCGGTCCGGGTTTGGTCAGGTAAAATTTGGTCTGGAAATGAAAATCGTCCCCCAGGATCTCCAGGGCCGCCAGGGAGGTTACAACCTTGGTGACGGAGGCGGGGATGAAGGGGGTGTGGAGATTATGGGCGGCGAGGACTGTACCATGGGAAGCCTCCTGGATACCGTAGCTGCCGTAGTGGACCAGGTCCGGGGGCTGGGTTGCGCAAGAGGCGAGGGTTGGCAGGAGAAGGAGGGTGATTATCAGCAGAAGGGAGGGGGCTGGCCCGGTTTTATCCAGCCTGCCCCTGGCTCTGCCAGCCGCAAAAGGGTTCCTCCAGGCCAGCTGCCCGGGGGAACCCTTTATCCGTAAACCGTTGCGGTCTATCATACCTCCGGCAGGTTCTTGGTGGCGGCGATGATGTCCTCTTCCGGGTAGTCATAGTTGTGCAGCTCACCGGCGAAGAAACTCTCGTAGCTGGACAGGTCCAGCATGCCGTGGCCGGAGAAGTTGAAGAGGATGGTCTTGGGATCGTTCAGGTCCCGGGTGGCCTCTTTGATGGCGCCGAGGATGGCGTGGCAGGTCTCCGGGGCCGGGATGATGCCCTCGGTCTGGGCAAAGAGGCGGCCCGCCTCGAAACACTCCAGCTGATGGACACTGTACGGCTCGATGATATTATCCCGCACCAGGGCGGAGATAATGGGGGACATGCCGTGGTAGCGCAGGCCGCCGGCGTGGATGCCGGGGGGGATGAAGTCATGGCCCAGGGTGTACATCTGCATCATGGGGGTCATCTTGGCCACATCGCCGAAGTCGTAGGCGAACTTGCCCCGGGTGAGGGACGGGCAGGAGGCGGGCTCGATACCCACGAAGCGGATATCCTTGCCCTCCAGCTTGTCGGTGACAAAGGGGCTCATGATACCGGCGAAGTTGGAGCCGCCGCCGCAGCAGCCCACCACCACGTCCGGATACTCACCGATCTTCTCCATCTGCTTTTTGGCCTCCAGGCCGATGATCGACTGGTGGAGGATAACGTGATTTAAAACCGAGCCCAGGGCGTACTTGGTGTCGTCGCGGGAGGCGGCGTCTTCCAGGGCCTCGGAGATGGCGATGCCCAGAGAGCCGGCGGTGCCCGGGTGGCTTTTCAGGATCTGGCGGCCGATGTTGGTGTCTTCACTGGGGCTGGCAACGATATCGGCGCCATAGGTGTGCATCATCGCCTTGCGGTACGGCTTCTGGTCAAAGGAGACCCGAACCATGTACACCTTGCACTCCAGGCCGAATTTCTGGGTGGCAAAGGAGAGGGCGCTGCCCCACTGACCGGCCCCGGTCTCGGTGGAGATGCGCTTAACGCCCTCCTTCATATTGTAGTAGGCCTGGGCCACGGCCGAGTTGGTCTTGTGGCTGCCGGAAGGGGATACACCCTCGTTTTTAAAGTAGATCTTGGCCTTGGTGCCCAGGGCCCGCTCCAGGTTGTCGGCCCGCACCAGAGGCGCCGGGCGCCAGAGGCGGAGAACCTCCTGGACCTCCTCCGGGATATCTATCCAGCTCTCCCCGCTCATCTCCTGCTCCAGCAGGCCCATGGGAAAGACCTGGGCCAGTTTTTCCGGGCCCATGGGGCCCATGGTCTCAGGGTCAAGGGGGGGCTGCATGCCGCCGGGGATGTCGGGTATAATATTGTACCATCTTGTGGGCATCTCACTTTCTTCAAGGAAAATCTTCTTCTGGTTCATACTTAGGGCTCTCCAAAAAAAATCAGGATTTAGGTCCGCCGGGACGGATGAGATAGTTTATGCATGTTTGCAATTGAACAACAACCAGAAAATATTTCTAACCGGTAACCTCTTAGTTGTCAAAAGGATCTCTCTATCTCGTTGCCAATTCAGCAGGGTCCGCCCCCAGCCTAAACTCGCGTTGACAAAGAGGGGGGGCTGATATATCTTGACCGATTCGCAATGATCATGCCATGAACCCCAGGGCACGGCCCTTTGCGCCGTTATGGGCCAGGGTAAGGGCGAAAGATTGACCCATTTGGGCCGCAGCGTCTTTGTAATGAATAAAAATTTTATCACTACCAATTTCTTTATTAGATATGAGCAACAGCCATGAGTGTTAGCCCGAAACGACAGGGTAAGGCGTATCTGGTGGGTGCCGGTCCCGGCGACCCCCGTTTAATCACCATCCGCGGCAAGGAACTGCTGGAGAAGGCCGAGGTAATTATTTACGACTACCTGGCCGGTAAACGACTGCTGGACCATGTTCCGCCCGGGGCCGAGTTTATCTATGCCGGTAAGAAGGGCGGAGACCATACCCACACCCAGGAGGAGATCAACGCCATGCTGGTGGACCGGGTCCGCCAGGGCAAGATTGTCGTGCGCTTGAAGGGCGGCGATCCCTTTATCTTTGGTCGGGGTGGCGAGGAGTTGGAAGAGCTGCTCAAGGCCGGCCTCGACTTTGAGGCGGTACCTGGCGTCACTTCGGCCTCGGCCGCGGCCACCTTTGCCGGCGTGCCCATCACCCATCGGGATTGCACCTCGTCAGTGGCCTTTATCACCGGCCATGAGCGGCCCGACCAGGAGAAGAGCCGGGTGGCCTGGGATAAGATCGCCACTGGCTTAGGCACCCTGGTCTTCTATATGGGGATTAAGAACCTGCCATCCATCACCGCCAATCTGATCAAACATGGCCGTGACCCGGAGACACCGGTGGCCGTGGTGCGCTGGGCCTCCATGCCCCACCAGCAGTCAGTGGTGGGCACCCTGGCCACCATTGCCGATATCGTTGCCAGTGAGGGCATCAAGCCGCCGGCCCTGACCATTGTCGGCGATGTGGTTAACTACCGCAAGCATCTCAACTGGTATGAGAGCCGCCCCTTATTTGGCAGACGCATCCTGGTGACCCGGACCCGGGAGCAGGCCAGTGATCTGGTGGCCCGCCTGGAGGAGAAGGGGGCCACCTGCCTGGAGCGGCCCACCATCGCCATTGCCCCGCCTGACTCCTGGCAGCCGGTGGATGAGGCCCTGACCAGTCTGGCCGATTTTGACTGGCTTGTCTTCACCTCCATCCACGCCATCCATAAATTTATGGGCCGACTGCTGGCCCAAGGCTTAGATGCCCGGGCCCTGGCCGGCTTGCAGATTGCCGCCGTGGGCCGGGTTACAGCCGATGTCCTGGCCGAGTATGGTCTGGTGGCTGACTTGGTGCCGGAGGAGTTCACCGGTGAGGGGCTGCTTAAGAGCCTGCTGGCCCAGGGTATGGCCGGACAGGCAGTGCTGCTGCCACGGGCCAGCAAGGCCCGGGAGGTGGTGCCGGAAGGGTTAAACGAGGCCGGAGCCAGGGTAACAAAAGTCCCGGTCTACCAGAATGTGGTCCCGGCCGGCGATGGCGCGGCCCTTGTCGCGGAACTGCAGGAGGGTGGGGTGGATCTGCTCACCTTCACCAGCTCTTCCACCGTTCACAACTTCGTTGACTTGGTAAAGGCGGGCGGGGGTGACGTTAATGAACTGCTGGCCCAGGTGCAGATCGCGGCCATTGGTCCCATTACGGCCAAGAGCGTTAATGAGTATGGCTTGGAGGTGGATATCCAACCGCAACGCTACACCATCGTTGACCTTGTTGAGGCTATTGTCGCGGCGGGATAGGTGGCTCTGGGATGGAGGGGGCAGCCCTTGTGCCCAACTGACTAGTCATAACAAGCACCACAATAAAAAAGCGCGGCAGGGAAAGAATTCCCGCCGCGCTTTTTTATTGTGGTGTCTCCCCTTATGGGGGAGTAGCTGTTTTTTGTCTTACTCCCCCTGGGGCAGCTCTCCTTCCTCCGGGGCAGGGGTGAACTCTTGTTCCGTGGCCTCACCCTCTGGCGCATCTGGAGATTCTGCTGATCCAGATTCTGGGGCTGAGTCAGTGGGCTCATATTCAAACGACTCTTCCGTCTCGCCTGCACCAGCCTCTGTCTCTTTGGCCTTTACTGGCTCTTCCGAAGTAACAGGGGCTTTGTCGGTTAACGATTCCATCTCTTCCGCGCTGACCCCTGGGGAGCCAGCCTTCCTTGCCTCAGGCAAATCCTCTTCACTGGCAGCCGGTTCTTCCTTGACTTCCTCAGCTTCAGGAGTGGCGGCCGGAGGTGGTTCAGCGGCAATACCCTCCTCTTCACTTACCTCTGGCTTGCCTTCCGCCCCGGCCTCGGCAGGCTCCTCAGCGGCAGGCTCCTCAGCAGCGGGCTCCTCTGCCACAGGCTCTTCAACAGCAGGTTCCTCTGCCACAGGTTCCTCAGCAGCAGGCTCCTCAGCTACGGGTTCCTCAGCAGCGGGCTCCTCGGCTACGGGTTCCTCAGCTACAGGCTCCTCAACTACGGGCTCCTCTACGGCAGGTTCCTCTATAGCGGGCTCTTCGGCCGCTGGTTCGCTGGGCGGGTAATCTACTGCTTGCTCCAGCTCATCGCCAATGTCCTGGCGCGGGTCATCAACGGGGGGGAGGACAAAGTCATCCCGGAGAAAGTCAGACTTCAAGACCTTTTGTTCAATGATAACAACATCATTAACCGCAGTGGTGATTTCCGCCATCACCCGGCGATTCCTCTCCCGGTTTTCCTCAGAACTGTTGGCAACCATGGGCTCTGTTTCGCCGACCCCATGGGCTTTCAGGCGACTGTCAGCAATACCAAGGTTGTTCACCAGGTAATTGCGCACGGCTAAGGCCCGGGCCTGGGAAAGGTCAAGGTTATACTCTTCACTACCCAGATCGCAGGTGTGGCCAACTAGCAGCGCCTCTGTCTCCGGATATTTGTTCATAAAGTCAGCGATCTTGCGGATCGTTTCTATATACTCATCCTTAACTGTGGACTTATCCAGGTCAAACTCCACATGGAGTTCCATGGTGATCATCTTATCCTGGGGCAGCTGGCGCTCAAGGATTATGATCTCACCATCTTCCGTATCGTCAACCAGAGTGGGTTCTTCGTAGGCTGTCTCTTCTTCCGCGGTTTCCTCTTCCGCGACGTGGCGAGGGGTGCGGCGTTTGGCAAACATCACCTGTTCAACAAATTTGCTCATGGCCGGGCCAGAGGTAAGTTCCTCCGCCTTGGCGGTGAGGCCACAGCCGCCTATCTTGGAAATTTTCTCCAGTCGGGAGAGGCCGAAGCTGTCATTACCGACAGTCACGGGGTAATAGCAGACGGAGCCGCCAAACTTCTTTTTCAGGTAGGCCGATTCGGTGATGGAACTGCGTTCAGCACCCTTGCCGTCGCTGATAATAATCACGGCGTGGGTACCGCTCAGTTTGCCAAGGTCGGTGCTGGCATTTATGAAGCTAAGGCCCAGGGGGTCAAAGGCACTGGTGTCCCGGGTCTTGGTGGCGATGATGGGAGTGTAATTGTGGAGCTGTTTGCCCTGCATATGATAGAGGCCAAAGGTGCTGGAGAAATCCCTTTCAAACTTTTTGGCATCAGGACCAAAAAAACGCAACATCCTGGTATGGGGAATCTGGGGCATGGTTTCGCCAAACCCTGTTAATATTTCCATGGCCAGCTTCATCTTGGCCCTTCTCTTCCGGCCCAGGCCATCGACGACGATCATGACATTATCGGTCTTCTGCAGATAGGCGCCGGTTTTAAGTTGGTCGGTTAACTCCTCTGAACTGTACTTGCCGCCAAAGGCCACTGGTGGTGCAGTAAGGAGGAGAATGACCAAAAACAGGGTGGGCTGCACTAGTTTCAGGTGCCATGGTTTCATACTTTTACCTCAATAATGTTGAAGAAGGTGGGCATACTGAAATCTCCAGAATTTTCAGGAGGTATTTTGTCTTCATGAATTTAGAAATGGCCTTACCTTATTTCTCAAACTCCAAGATGGACCAGGCAAGGTGTCAAAATAAACTTTTCCATAATATTTCAATAATTTGCTCATATACTAGCCTATATATCAAAAAATTCAAAAAAATTAAACTGTTGTCAAACGCATGCTGATGTCCTTGGCTAGTGCCGAATGGGTCAGCGCTCCCACTGAAATAATGTCCACCCCTGTGGCGGCAATCTCGCGGATATTGCTTAAGTTTACCCCGCCAGAGGCCTCGCTGATCGCATTTTTTCCTATAATTTCAACAGCTTGCTTCATTGTGGCGCAGTCCATATTGTCCAGCATAATGATATCCACGCCCGCCGCCAGGCATTGGCGGACCTGGTCAAGGTCTTCGGTCTCCACTTCAAGGCGGATGGTATGGGGAACCGCTTCCCGAACTTTTTTCACCGCGGCTAAAATTGAACTGCAGGCTGCAATGTGGTTATCTTTTATCAGCACACCATCTGTGAGGTTAAAACGATGGTTATGGCCACCACCCACCCTGACCGCGTATTTTTCCAGGATTCGCAGCCCCGGAGTGGTCTTTCTGGTGTCCACCAGGCGGACATCAAAGCCGGCAACCTGCTGGACAAACTGATCTGTCAGGCTGGCAATGCCGCAGAGACGCTGGGCCAGATTCAGGGCCACCCTTTCCGCCTTTAAGAGATCCAGCACCGGGCCCTTGACGGTGAGCAGGACCTCTCCTGGTGCCACCCGGCTGGAGTCGGCGATGGCCTCAACCTCACACGCCGGGTTGCAGAGGCGGAACACCTCGGCCGCGACCAGGCCCAGCCCGGCGCAGAGAAAATGGTCCTTGGCGATAAAGCTTGCCTGGGCGATCTCGCTGGGGGAGAAGATAGCGTCGGAGGTGATGTCACCGGCGCCGATATCCTCCTGGAGGAAGCTTTTTAGTAGTTGCTGCAGGGCAAGGTTTTCCATGATTTCCCTATTAAGTTGTGGCTGATGTGGCGCCGGATGGCGCTTTAAGCGTAAGAGCTGCAGTTGCCGCAGATTATTATTGCTGGAAGTGGTTAATGATTTTAAATAAAAGCTTTAAGCTAAAGCAATTGCTATTCCCTTAATCGGGATAGATTGCGCCGTAAACTTTAAATTTTCTATTTCCTTAATGAATTTCTTTGACAGTCATCTTCATCATCAGGCCATCAGTAACAGTGTCATGGCGGGGGTGGGCCAGTTTACCGCTGCAGCCATGTTCTGTAACAGCGCCAAGCTGAGCGACTGGCCCCAGGTGCTGGCCAAGGCCCACACATATCCCCAGGTGGTTCTGCCCTTTCTTGGTATCCATCCCTGGTTTGCCGGGGAGTGGAACGGGACAAGCCATGAGCAGTTGGCCCATCTGCTGGCCACCGAACAGGCCAGGGGGATTGGTGAGATTGGCCTTGATCGTCCCTGCGGGGTGGCCGCCCATCTACAGGAACAGGCCTTTATGGCGCAGTTGCAGTTGGCCGGGGAGTTTTCTTGTCCCGTGGCCATTCACTGTGTCCGGCGCTGGGGACGGCTGTTGGAGATCCTTGCCGACCACTCTGCCCTCCCGGCCATCATGATCCACGGTTTTACAGGCTCCCTGGAGGTCATGGTCCGTTTGCTCTCCCTGGGTTGTTACATCTCCTTTGGGCCAAAGCTCATGGCCCGGGATGGGGGGGAAGTGTCTACCCTCCTGGGCCACATCCCCCTGGAGCGCTTACTCCTGGAAAGTGATGCCCCCCATATGGCGGACGGCAACTACCCTGCAGAGCTACTGCATCTCATTAACTTCTGCGCCCAACTGCGTGATCTAACTCCCGAGGAACTTGGCAAGATAATCTATGAAAATGGCAAGGTTTTCACGAATTAAGCGCCTTCTTGGCGAAGAGTCTTTCGCGGCCCTCCAGCAGAGCAGGGTCACGGTGGTTGGCATCGGCGCCGTGGGTGGTTACGCGGTGGAGGGGTTGGCCCGGGCCGGGGTGGGGGGGCTGCGTCTGGTTGATTTTGACACCTTTGAAGCGTCCAACATCAATCGTCAGCTCCATGCCCTGGAGTCAACCCTGGGCCGGAGCAAGGTGGAGGTGGCAAAAGAACGGGTTCTGGAGATTAATCCCGCCTGCCAGGTGGAGACGGTGAATCTCTTTGTGGACCCAGATAATTTGGACCAGCTCCTTACGCCACGCCCCCAACTCATCCTTGACGCCATTGACTCGGTGGAGAGCAAGGTTGCCCTCCTTTCCCAGGCCTGGCAGGGGAATATCCCTGTCCTGTCGGCCATGGGCGCGGCCCTGCGTCGGGATCCAACCCTGATCAGGCTGGCCGATCTCCATAAGACCCAGAAATGTCCCCTGGCCCGTCAGGTGCGCAGGAGACTGCACCGGGCCGGGGTGGGTGAGGGGATAGGCTGCGTATACTCCCTGGAAGAGGCGAGTTTTGCCTCTCAGAGTCCCTTGGCCGTAAGCGAGGAGGAGGAAGGTGGCGCGGTGCGCCCCTTGGGCAGTCTGCCCACCATCACCGGCATCTTTGGTCTCACCCTGGCCAACGAGGCGATCCGCCTTTTGACCAGCCCCTAATTTAAAAAAAGAAGATAGAGGCCCACCAGAACAAGGAAGGGGCCATTACTGATATAGATGAAGTAGATAATGGGGAAGCGGGGTCCGTAGATCTGTTTTAATAAGGGGCGGTTCACCAGGCGCGGGACCCAGAAGAGGATGGAGACCAGCAGGCCCCAGCAGAGCATGACCAGGCCAAGTAGAGAGATTGGTGTTATATTCATTGTTTCTGTACAAGGTTGAAACCTCCGCCTTTCGGAGTCGCGTTGCACTCGCTTGCCGGGCGGATAGTTTTCAGCTAGTGGTTGTTTAGTTACTAGTTGGTGGCCCACTCAAGGGGCAGGATAATGGTTTCCAACAGCCATTTAGTGGTGGCCTTGGTGACGGCGGAAGGTTTCAGGATTGTCACCTTCGGGTCGCGTATTGGCCCGCTTACCTGCACCGGGATGGAGATTATTCTTTTCGCCTTGCCTCCTAGAATCCGGCCCACCAGGGGAACCTTGGTGACAATATTGTTCACGGCCACAAATGGCACGACAAAGAGATTCAGATCATACTCCTGTTTGTTCAGATTCACCACGCCTTGGATAACAATATTAACGCCATCGCCATCGATCAGCCCCGTGTCGATGGTCAGAACATTGTCGCAGATGGTGCCGTCGATGGTGAATGAGTGGTAATAAAACCCCTTATGCCAGATGGCCCCGGAGAGACCGGTGAGGTTTATCAGGCTGAACACCTTGGCCAGGACAACCATTTTTTTGATGGAACCCTCCTCTGAGTGCAGGTAGACCTTGCCATCTTTACATAGGCCTGATTCAGCGGCAATCTTGGCATTCAGCACCAGGGGGCCGTCCATGCTGGTCTCCATGTCCAGGCAGTTTAAGAAGCTTTTCAGGTCCAGGGGCCTGCCTTTTTCCGAGTAGAGCCGGAAATCTTCTTTGCTGGTCTTATCTTTCCGGCGCTCCATCTGACCTTCAACAGTCATGGCGCAGACTTGGCTCTTGCTCAGGTTCAGGCTGGATTTTTCCGGGTTAAAGGTATATCTGCCCTGGAGGGGGCTAAAGGGCAGTAGGGCCTGCCGGGGGCTGTCCTCGGCCAGATTAAGGCTGAAGTGGTGCAGGTTAAAGTCAATCCCGCCGCTGAGCTGGAAATTCATCCGCTTTTCTTTGTCAGGGAAGTAGGAGTGCCAGGCGCTGGCCAGTTCACTGAGCAGCTCCTTGTCCAGTTCCGATTCAGAGCTAACCTCTGCCTCAATCTGCCCCTGGCCGGCCGTGGTTTTCAGGCTGCCGCCGGCACTGATCTGCTTCTCTTTGGCCCGGAAGGAAAACTGCTCCACCTCCAGCTCCCGGCCTTTGCCGGCCAGGGAGATGTGGGGGGAGCTGATTAGAATATTCTTGGGCCCCAGCGGGAATTGCAGACCATCCACCTTCAGGCCGCCGGCAAACATGAAGTGTTGTTTGCCATTTTGTTCATCCGGCCAGCTCTGCATCTGAAAATCACCGCTTATGGCACTGGCCTGATACTTCAGGTTCTGGAACAGTTCAGCCATTGTCTCCTGACTCAACTTCCCCTGGAATTGCAGGTCATACTTGTTGCGCCGGGGTATCAGGCTTCCCGCCAGCAACGCTTTTTCCCCCTGGCGATCCAGGCTGACTGAGCCTTCCATCCCTTCATCCATCACGGTCAGGGCCAGGCTGGCCTTGGTGGTTTCTTTGCTGGAGTGGATGGTGCCGGCAATATTGGTCCGTTTGTCGTTCCAGTTGAAGTGAAAGTCGGTGAGCCTGGCCGGGGTGATCAGGGTGGTATTTGTCTTGATAAAGTCGTGTTGCCTGAGCCAGGCCAGGTGCTGCCCCTGGAGCCAGCCGTCAACAATCAGTTCGCCGGAAAAATCGTCCCATAATTTATGGTTAACAGTAAGATTTACGCCCAGTTCCTCACCCATGAGGAGCATCTTGTCACTGGCCAGGGAGATTTTCCTCTCTGTCAGCCGGGCCTGGCCCGAGGCAAGGCTTGTCTCGTCACCTAGGAATGGGGCGGAAAAGTCAACATCCCGCAACTCAAGGTCTGCCTTGTAGGTCCACTTCTCCGGCTGAAAGAACGGGCCCTGCATTGAGCCCTTGATCTTGGCGCTGCCCTGAATGGAGCTTAAGACCGGGCTGAGAAAGTCATGGAGGACGGGATGGCTCACCATCTCATTATAGATGGTGTTCAGGTCCAGTCTCCCCTTTAGGGCCGTGATGGTAAGGGGTGTCGCTGCCTTATCCCACTGGATGTTGCCATCACAGGCGTGGATCTGGTGCAGGCCTAAGATGCCATTAATCCCCTGCCAGGTGGCGGAGCTGTCACTTACCTGGATCTTGCCCTTGGTCACCGACAGGGGCCAGCTCAGCCGGTCATAACGGGCAACGGCCTTGGCAAAGGCGTGGACATCCACCGTAACCTGATATTCGTCAAGGGTGCCGCCGATGGTAAGGCGGCCCGTGGCCCTGCCCTTACCCTCCACCTTGCCCAGTTCTCGCACCACATCCTTGTCCGGCAGGAGCTGGCGCAGGGTGGCGGGTAGTTCGCTCAGGTTCGCGTCAATGAGGACGTCCACCTCCAGGCCATCCTCGTCATCGGCCAGTCCCACGAGAAAGGAGCCGTCACTGCCATGGCTGTCGGCCACGTCGGCCACGCACCCCTTGCCGGAGAGTATGCCATCCTTGATGATGATGGGGCCGGTGGCGTGGTGGAGATCTAAAGGGATGGCGCCCAGATGGATCCAGGCATCATCCACATCCACCTTGATGGTCATGGCCGTGACATTGGCAAAGGCGGCCAGGGTATCGTTGAACTGGAAGCGGGCTGACTTGGCCGTACCGCTCCGCACGATATCCAGGGCCAGGGTGGCAACCTCCGAGTCGCCTAGCAGGGCCAGGATATGCTCGCGGACCCCGGCCACGTCAATATCCTGGCCGCCCAGGTCAAGGTTGTAGATGGCGTCATCGCCCTGGCCCGTGTGGCTTATCTCGCCGCTCAGCTTGGCCGCGGGTTCGTTGAACTGCAGCTTTTTAATGGCGAACCGTTGCCGGTCACCCTCCTGCTGGAGGCGGATGTCAGCCTGGCCTGGAATAAAGTGCTGCTTCTTGCCCCGCCGCAAGAGAAAAAAGTCTGGCAGCTGGCCCCTTACATCCAGCTGCCAGGTCTCTTTCCCCTGCCATTTGCCGGCCAGGTTGAGGTTTGCCGCCTGGTCCCCAGGCTGGCACATATTATCGGCCGCCGCTGTTATCAGTTTGTCTGTCTTTAGATCCTGCAGATCAATGAATATCTCGCCGCTCCCGTCACTGTTAACCTCTCCATCGGCCTCCAGCTGGCCCGTCTTGGGGGAGGATGCCTGGCCACTGAAAGAAATCTTGCCGTGCCGCGCCTTAATCCCGGCCTTGATTCCGGTGAACTGCAGGGGAGCAAGCTCATAACCGGCCGGCAGCACCTTGCCGGGTATGCTCAGCTCCCCTTCCGAGAGGTTGAAGTTCATCCCGGCCGGGACCACGGGGAGCTGAAAGCGGTTGTCGTCAACCGTGGCCGGCCATTTTTCCAGCATCACCTGGGGCCTGTTTATGGTGATGGTGGCAATGGCGGCGTCACTCTGCCAGGGGAATTTTAACTTGGGCGATATGGTGATCTCTTTCGTCTTGATCTGGACAGAATCATTTTCCAGGGAACTTGAGGCTATCTGGAAGTGGGGCCGGGGCAACCAGGAAAATTGGACCGGGGCAATCTCCACCTCAAAATCGTAGCTCTGTTCCAGGGCGCTATCAAGGCGCTGATGAATGGCCTGCACCTGGAGGAGGAAGGGGGCGGCCCAGATGGTTAAGGCCGTGAGGATCAGTAAGCCTGCCAGGAGCAGTTTTTTTATCTTTCCAGAAGAGGCCATATCACTCAATACCCGCCAGCATCTGGTCTATGATCGTGAGCCCGCCCTGCCAGAAGTCGGCCTCGTCCAGGTTGACCCCGAAGGGTGCCACCAGCTCATAGGGGGAAAGGGATCCACCGGCGGCAAGCAGGGTCTCGTAGTTGTCTATGAAACTGGCCTTATCGTCTAGAAAGAGGCGGTAGAGGGCCAGGACCAGTAACTCGCCAAAGGCGTAGGAGTAGACGTAGCCGGGGCTGGCGAGGAAGTGGGGGATGTAGGACCACCAGACGTCATAATCGGCGCTTAAGGTAACCGAGTCGCCAAACATCTCCGCCTGATTCTTCCGCCAATGGCGGTTGAAGTCTGCTATGGCCAGCTCGCCCCTTGCCCGGCGCTCTTCGTGAATGGCCGCTTCGAAGCGGTTCATGGCCACCTGCCTAAATACCGTGGCGAAGATCGATTCCAGCTTCTGGCAGACAAAGGCGCGCCGCTCCTCCTCTCCGGCAATGGCTTGCATCTGGGTATGGAAGAGGACGAGCTCGGCCATCACCGAGGCGGTCTCGGCCAGGACTAAAGGGGTGTCGCTGTTAAAATAGCCCTGCTCCGCGGCCAGGTACTGGTGGACGCCATGCCCCAGTTCGTGGGCCACGGTGGAGACGTCGCGGATATTACCGCCATAGTTGACCATGACGTAAGGGTGAACTTCAGGCACGCAGGGGTGGGCAAAGGCGCCCGAACTCTTGCCCGGTGTTATCGGGGCGTGGATCCAGTTATTTTTAAAGAACAGGCTGGCTATCTCCGCCATCCGGGGGGAGAAGTCCGCAAAGGAGGCGAGGACCATCTCCTGGCAGCGGGGCCAGCTGATCTGCTCCTGGGGCAGGTGGGGCAGGGGGGCGTAGCGGTCATAGTCGTGGAGGGCGGGCAGCTCCAGGATCTGCTGTTTCAAGCGGTAATAACGCTGAACAATATCATAGCGATCCTGGACCGCGCTCACCAAGGTGGTCACGGTGGATTCGTGCAGCTCATTGTTCAGGTGCATGGCGCAGTCCCAGGTAGGGTAGCTCCTGAGGCGGTCGCTGATCATCTTATCGGCCAGGATGGTGTTGAAGATATGGCCCAGGACATGGAGTTGGGATTTCAGGCCAGTTGTGAGGTCGGCGGCGGCCTGTTGGCGCACCTCGCGCCTGGGGCTGTACAGGTCGTTTAACACCTCCTCTTCAGCGCGCTGCTTTTCGCCAAAGCGCAGCTGGGCCATCACCTTGTCAAAGAGGCTGTTCCAGCTGGAGTTTGCCACCGGGGCAATTTCAAGGAGGAGAGACTCCTCCTTTGCGTCCAGCAGGTGGTGGCTGAACCTTCTGATGTTTTTTAAGAAATGGCGGTAATGATCAAGATCCGCTGCGTCCAGCAGTTCCCTGGCCGGTTCATCGCCAAGTTTGGCAAACTCCAGCTCAAAGAAGATGGTCTGCTTACTGATCTGGCTCAGCTCTTCCTGGATCTTCTGCAGGAAGGCGCCGGCTTGCGGGTTGTCCACCTGGGTGGCGAAGTTAAGATAGCTGAAACTTGCCAGCTTGGCTGAGATTGTCGCCACCTCCTCAAGACCCTTAACCACTTCTTTAAGCTCGGGCGCGGAGAGGGTGGCCAGCTGGCCGCTATACCTTTCGTTAAGGCGCAGGGCAAGCCTTTTTGCCTGGTCCAGGTCGCGGCCAATGGCCGGGTCACTGATCTCCTGATAGAGATCGGTCAGGTCCCAGATAACCTTGGTGCTGTGCAGATCGATATGGGGCTTACGGGTCATTATCTTTTACGTTTATGAGACCAAGGGCCTGGGCAGGGAAAAATTAGTAGAGACAAGTAATTACATCATACATGATGACTGTTTTTTTGACAATGGAGGGTGTCTCCGGCCCCAAACAAAAATCTTGCCTTGAAACGTCTTCCCCTTTACTATCATCCACTGGCCTTAAGGGCCGCAAAAAAGTGTAAGCCGTTTTACTGTTAATCCCCTGTTTGGTGCCCCGCCTATCATGACATCTGCTGCAAATTACGATGAAAACAAGATTAAAACCCTCAGCTCCCTGGAGCATATCCGTCTGCGGCCCGGCATGTACATTGGCCGCCTGGGCAATGGCTCCCACCCCGATGACGGTATCTACATCCTCTTAAAGGAGATCATTGATAACGGCGTTGATGAGTTTATCATGGGGGCCGGGAAGCAGATCGACATCAGTATCAGCGATTCTGGCGCGGTCACGATTCGTGATTATGGTCGCGGCATCCCCTTGGGCAAGATCGTTGAATGTGTCTCGGTTATTAATACCGGCGCCAAGTATAACAGCGACGTCTTTCAGTTCTCCGTGGGGTTGAACGGGGTGGGGACCAAGGCGGTGAACGCCCTCTCCTCATCCTTTACCGTTAGCGCCTTTCGCGACAAGAAGATGGCTTCCGCCACCTTTGACGGCGGTGAGCTTGTTGACGAGAGCAGTGGCGCGGCCAGTGAGGAAAATGGCACCCTGGTGACCTTCAGCCCGGACGCCAATATCTTCAAGGATTTTTCCTTTAACTCTGACTTTATCCGTAAACGGCTCTGGCGTTACGCCTATCTGAACGCCGGTCTCCGTCTGATGTTTGCCGGTGAGCTTATTCACTCCGAAAATGGCCTGCTGGACCTCCTGGATCGGGAGATCGATTCAAGCGAGCTATACGCCCCTGTCCATTACCAGGATGACACCCTGGAGTTTGCCTTCAGCCACATCAACAATTACGGCGAGGCGTACTTCTCCTTTGTCAACGGGACCTACACCAATGAGGGCGGCACCCATCTCTCCGCCTTTCGCGAGGGGATTCTCAAGGGGGTTAATGAGTTTTCCGGCAAGAAATATTCGGGAAGCGATGTGCGGGAGGGCATTGTCGGCACGATAGCGGTGAAGGTGGTGGAGCCGATCTTTGAATCGCAGACCAAGAACAAGCTGGGCAACACCGATATCAGGGCCGACATCGTCAACCGGGTGCGCCAGTTTGTCTCTGATTCCCTCTATCGAGATTCGGAACTTGCCGAGGTGATGCTCCATAAGATCCAACAGAACGCCAAGATCCGCAAGGAGCTGCAGTCGGTGCGTAAAGAGGCCAAGGCCCGGGCCAAAAAAGTTACCCTGCGCATCCCCCAGCTTAAAGACTGCAAGTATCATCCCACCAAGGGTAAACCGTCGGCGGAGGGCAAGGAGAACATGATCTTCCTCACCGAGGGCCAGTCCGCCTCCGGTTCCATTGTCAGCGCCCGGGACCCCATGACCCAGGCCGTCTTTTCCCTCAAGGGCAAGCCGATGAACGTCTTTGGCCAGAACCAGGCCCTGCTCTACAAGAACGATGAGATGTACAGCATCATGCGCACCTTGAATGTGGAGGAGTCGGTGGGCCATCTCCGCTATGACAAGATCATCATGGCCACCGATGCCGATGTGGATGGCCTCCATATCAGGAACCTGCTCCTCACCTTCTTCCTCTTCTACTTTGAGCCGCTGGTGAAGATGGGCCATGTCTACATCCTGGAGACCCCCATCTTCCGGGTCCGCAATAAAAAGGAGACCATCTACTGTTACTCAGAGGCGGAGAAGGGCAAGGCGAGCAGGAAACTAATGGGCCGGGCCAAGGTGAAAAAGGCGATAGAGATTACCCGCTTCAAGGGGTTGGGGGAGATTTCCCCCCGGGAATTTAAACAGTTCATCGGTGATAATATGCGCCTGGCCCAGGTAAACATCGATACCCTGTCCGAGGTGCCGAAGTTGCTGGAGTTCTACATGGGCAAGAACACCCCCCAGCGCAAGGATTACATCATGGAGCATCTGGTCTGATCTTCTTTTCCTGCTGAGAGCAAACCGTCCTTCACCGCCTGGCCCAGGCCGTTTAAGGTGTATGGTTTGCGCAGGAAGACGGCGGCCCCCAGCTCCATTACCCTGTTGGTCTCTCTGTTTTCAGCAAAGCCGCTGGCGATAATGGCCCGTTGGCCGGGCCGTGTCTTCAGCATCTCTGCATAGGTCTGGCAGCCGGAGAGCCCGTCTCCCATGACCATGTCCAGGACCACCAGATCTATCTCTTCTTCCCTAACCAGGGCGACACCCTTCTCGCCGGAATTCACCGTCTTTACCCGGTAGTTAAGTTCTTCCAGCATCCCCCGGGCGATCTCCAGGAGGAGCTCCTCATCATCCACCACCAGGATCGTCTCCCCCTGACCTTGCAGGGTCTTAGTAGCAATGGCCCGGGGCTGTGGGGTCTGGCTGGTCCGGCTCTTGGGGAAAAATAGGCGGAATTTAGTGCCCTGGGGGCTTGACTCAACCTTTATCGTGCCGCCATTGTCCTGGACGCTGTTCCAGACCACGGTGAGGCCAAGGCCGGTACCGGAACGGCCCATCTTTTTTCGGGAGTAAAAGGGCTCAAATATATGCTCAAGGTCTTTTGCCGCTATGCCGGGGCCGCTGTCGCTAACAGTGATCACCGCGTAACCGCCCGGGGCCAGCTCCGGGCAGTCAGCAGAATTGGCCCCGGTAATTTCCTGGTTATGGCTGGCAAGGGTGAGGGTGCCAGACCCAGCTATCGCCTCACAGCCGTTGATCGCCAGGTTCATCAGCGATTTCTTCAACTGGTTGGGGGAGCAGATGATACTGCTCAGGTCGGCTGACAGCTCCAGCTGAAAGTCAATGAGGGGGTGGAGTTCCTTAAGGCGGCTGAAATCAAGACTTGCCTGGTATTGTTCGATGAGCTGGTTAGGGTCGATTACCTCCTTGTCCCGGGCCGAATTGCGGGCGATGGCCAGGAGGTCGGCCACCACCTCGCTGGCCCGTTTGCCCGACTCCTTTATCCGCTCCAGGGGCTGGCGGAGATCACTCTCCGCCGGCAGGCTCTGGAGGAGGATGTCCGGGTAGCCAACCAGGCCGGCCAGGATGTTGTTCAGGTCATGGGCCACGCCGCCGGCCATGAGGCCGATGGCCTCCATCTTCTGGGAGTTGTGGAGCTGGTTGCGCAGCTGCAGCTGTGCCACCTGGGCCTTGCGCCGCTCCTTTATCTCATGGTTGAGCTGGGCAATGGCCTGTTGCCGCCTCTCGTTTTCATGACGCGCCTCTATCATCATGGCCTGCACTCGTTCCATGGCCATATTGAAGCCATCTTTGGTCTTGGCCAGGGTGTTGGCCGTGTAGGCCATCTCGGCCAGCTGGGCTTTATTCTTATCGTTTTCCGCCGCTGTCGCCAGGAGGATGTCCTGGAGCATCATGGTGAACTGAGCGAGGTGTGGCAGCTGGGTGTCTGGGATGGTGACGTGCCAGAGATAGGGGCCAATTTGCTTATGGCGGAATCCATCGCCCTGGCTGAAGACGAGGCCGCGGACCCGGGCCGCGAAATCAGGGAGCAGGGCATAGGCCTCGCTGAGATCATTGGCCAGGATGGCAATATGGCCAGAGAGCAGGTGGCGCTTGCTTGGCGTTGCGTGGCAAAAACCTGGGGGCGGCTCGGCGATGAGGGAGTAGAGTTTTGTCATTGCTCTAGTTGCTGCCCAGGACCAGCATGACATAGGTCATATTGTGGAATAGGGTGGCGGAGTAGCAGCCGCTGCTGGTTTTAACCGGGCTTATCTCGCCTAAGGAGGGGAAACCGGCAATGGCGGGGGGGATATTGTCCGCCTGGCTCAGGGCGTCGATTTCAATACTGTTGTTGTTGCCTAAGAGCTGCTTGCGGCCGACGCAGCTGACGATCATGGCGGCCTCTGGCTGAAAGTCCAGCTGGTCCAGACCTTCCGCCGCTGTCTGAAGTTCAGCGGTTATCTGCTCGCTGTTGGTCATGCAGAGCTGGATCTGTTCCCCTTCGGCAATACCGCCAAAGAGCTTAATGTCACTGTCTTCGCCGGGATTGGTGGAGAGAAGCAGGGAGCGGTGGCGCATGATCTTAGGGTCCGCAGGATCCATGACATTGGCGGTGATCACCCCGCAATCCATGTGATTTAAAGGCATGCCCAGGGACTCTTCCATAAATGTCATGGCCGGTTTCTGGTCAATATCATGGATGGTGGTGGCGGAGCAGCGGGTCAGGGTTCCCACCTTGCCATCAGGACTGGTGTTGTGAAAGGTGAGGATCTCAAAGGGGAAATCACCGCTTAAGGCGATGGTGATAAGCACATCGGTGAGAACCTCTCTGTCTTTATAGAGAAAACAGCTCTCAATGGCAAAGTTGTCACCGGCCATCCCGCCCATTACCGGGGTCTTGGTGGCGTGATTAATGCCGCGCATAACCTCCGTGGCATCGGTGCGGAAGTCGCTGAAGAGGAGAAAGAGGCGGGCCTCGGGCGCCTTGGCGGCCAGCCGCGTCAGGCAGTTGTGGCTCGCCTCATAGGGCTTGGCCCCTACGCCATCCTCTATTTCCACCTGCCAGCTGATGGCGCCGTTACTGTTGATGGCCAGGGCGGAGATGCCCACGTTGGCAACCTTATCCTTCTCATAAAAACCATCACCGGTGCAGCCGATAAGAAGAACATCTCCATGGCCCAGGACATCATATATCGCCTCCGCTGTCTCCGGGGAGCCGTTGTAATCGATGGAGGCGAAGAGAAAGATTACCTCCGGATTACTGGCCTTAACGGCCTCGCCTATCTCGATGCCGGCCCGGTAGGGATCCAGCTTCTGGGAAAAGGTGGATATGGTCTCCATTAGATGAATTTATCCTTTTTATCTTTTTGTTTAAACAGAGGCTGTTCTGGTCGGTTTGGCACCATTAGTCCCGCCGCAACAACTTATTAGGATAACTATTACTAACTACCACAAAAAGATAATATGTCCAGTTTTCTTGCATCGTCTTGTCAGGATTGGGGCGGAGTAAAAAAACCGTGCTGCCGGCCGATGCCCTTTGCGCCACTTTGTGGTAATGTCACTAACTTCAACTCTTAACCCGACAAGTTATACTCCCCATTCGACCCACTATCTATGAAAACCCTTGATCATTACGGCTCGCTCCACCAGCTTTTTGACAGCAATTTTCTCGATTACACCTCTTACGTCATTAAGGAACGGGCCATTCCCCACCTTGATGACGGTCTGAAACCGGTGCAGCGCCGCATCATGCAGACCTTAAACAGTATGGATGATGGCCGCTTCAACAAGGTGGCCAATGTTGTCGGCGAGACGATGAAGCTCCATCCCCATGGCGATCAATCGATCTACGCCGCCCTGGTGAACCTGGCCAATAAGGGCTTTCTCATTGAGACCCAGGGTAACTTCGGCAATATCTACACCGGTGACGGGGCCTCCGCCGCCCGTTATATCGAATGCCGCTTAAGCCCCCTGGCCCGGCAGATCCTCTTCAACCCCGACCTCACCAGGTTTGAGGACTCCTATGACGGCCGGTTGGAAGAGGCCGTTACCCTGCCGGCCAAGATCCCCCTCCTCCTGCTCCAGGGGGCCGAGGGTATTGCCGTGGGCATGGCCACCAAGATCATGCCGCACAACTTCCTTGAGGTGCTTGAAGCCCAGCAGCAGATTCTCCGGGGCGAGGAGTTTTCCCTCTATCCCGATTTTCAGAAGGGGGGCATCCTGGATGTCTCCGCTTATGAGGACGGCAATGGCCGCTTGAAATGCCGGGCCAAACTGGAGGAGAAGAACGAAAAGACCATTATCATCACCGAGATTCCCCACACCACCACCACCGCCTCCCTCCTTGAGAGCGTGGAGAAGGCGGCCAAGGCGGGCAAGATAAAGATCTCCTCCATCAACGATTACACGGCTGAAAACGTTGAGCTTGAGATAAAACTCCCCCGGGGGATATACGCCGGCGATACCATTGCCGCCCTCTACGCCTTCACCGACTGCGAGGTATCCATCAGCCCCAACTTCACCCTGCTGGTGGGCAACCAGCCGTGCACCATGAGCGTCTCAGAGGTGCTGCGGGCCAACACCGATAAGCTGGTCACTGATCTTGAGACGGAGCTGGATATTCTCCTCTCCCGCCTCAAGGAGCGTCTGCACGCCCACCTCCTGGAGCAGATCTTCATCGAAGAGCGGCTCTACAAGGAGATTGAAGAGTGTCCCAGCTATGAGATCGTGGTGGAGACGGTGGCGAAATCGCTCTTGCCCTTCCGCGACCGGTTGCTCCGTGATGTGACTAAAGAGGATATCGAGCGTCTGCTGGAGATCAAGATCCGCCGCATCTCCCGCTACGACATCGATAAGAAGAATAAGGAGATCAAGGCGGTGGAGAAGAAGATCCGCCAGACCGAAAAGCACTTAAGCGACATGGTGGGCTTCACCGATAACTACATCGGAGAGTTGCTCAAGAAGTATGGCAAGGATTATCCCCGCCGCACTGAGCTTGCCACCTTCAGCGAGGTCAAGGCCCGCAAGGTGGCCATCTCCAACCTCACCGTGGGCTATGAGGAGGAGACCGGCTTCATCGGCCACCAGGTCAAGGGCGATGAGGGGATGAGCTTCCCCTGTTCCCAGTATGACAAGATCATGGTCATCTTCAAAAATGGCCTCTACAAGGTGATCAATGTCACGGACAAGATCTTTCTCGGCCACGATCTCTTCTGGATGGGCAAGGTGGCCCGCAAGCGCCTATTCAACGTGATCTACCGGGAGGGCACCTCAAACCTCTCCTACGTTAAGCGCTTCAAGATGCCGAAATTTATCCTGGACCGGGAGTATAACCTCTTCCCTGAGCATAAACGCTCCTTTATCCAGTACCTCTCAATCGATGGAGAGGAGAGGCTCCGCGTCTATCACACCCCTAACAAACGGGCCAAGGCAAATTACGCCGATATAGAGCTGGCTGATTATCTGGTCAAGGGGGCGGCTGCCAAGGGCAAGCGCATCTCGGCCAGCCGGCCGGTTACCCGGTTGCGGATGCTGGCCGCCCAGGCAGAGGCGGGGGGGGAGGGGAGTGGCGAAGATGAGCCGCAGCCCCCCACTCTCTTCCAGGGGAACAAGGACAATGGCTAAGGGGCATGAGGTCCAGGCGATGTTTGACTCCATCGCCGGCCGCTATGACCTGCTGAACCGGGTGATGACCCTGGGCCAGGATCAGCGCTGGCGCCGCTTTGTGGTGGATAAGGTGGGGGACCCGGGCCCGGAGGCCTGGCTGCTCGATCTGGCCACCGGCACCGGCGATATTGCCGCCCTGTTCAGCGAAAAATACCCGGACGCGCAGATAATCGGCGCTGATTTTTCCCAGAATATGCTGCAGGAGGCCAAGAGGCGCATGGGCGCACGGCCGATAAACTGGCAGGCGTGTGACGCCAACCAGCTGCCCTTTGCCGATAACTCCCTTAGGGCGGTGACCTTCGGTTATCTGCTCCGGAATGTGGCTGACGTGGCCCAGGTCTTAACTGAGATTAACCGGGTCCTGGTGCCCGGCGGCATCGTGGTCAGCCTGGACACCACTCCGCCGGCCAAAAACATCCTCTACCCCTTTATCCGCGCCTACCTGCGCTGGGGGATTCCCCTGCTGGGCCGGGTGCTGGCCCTGGATCAGGGGGCGTACAGCTACCTGACCCAGTCCACCATGGAGTTTTATGGGGCCGAGGCGCTGGCCGGGATCTTTCAGGAGGCCGGTTTCGCCGACGTGGCCCATAAGAGATTCATGGCCGGCACCATCGCCGTCCATTGGGGCCGCAAGGTTTCGGCTTAGCTGCCCCTGCCTCTCTGGCTAAGTTTTAGCAAGAGTAGAAAAAAATTATTTCTCCTGCTTGGGGAAAACCTTCAGGATAACCACATCCTCCACCGGCACGTCATTATACATGCCGCTGTGGCCCCGGGGGGTGGCGACGATGGCATCTGCCACCTCCATGCCCTTGACCACCCGGCCGAAGACGGCGTAGCCATACTCCCGGCGTTTCATGGAGCGGTGGTCCAGGCTGGTGTTGTCCTTGACGTTGATGAAAAACTGGGCGGTGGCGCTGTTTACCTCATTGGTCCGGGCCATGGCCAGGGTGCCCCGTTTGTTCTTCAGACCGTTATGGGCCTCGTTCATAATGGGACCCCGGCCGGCTCTCTTCTTCATGCCCGGCTCAAAACCGCCGCCCTGGATCATGAATCCGGGGATAACCCGGTGAAAGATCAGGCCGTTGAAGAAGCCGTCTTTAACGTATTGGCGGAAGTTCTGGCAGGAGAGGGGGGCCTTGGCGTCGAACAGCTCGATCTCCATGGTGCCCTTGCTGGTCTCCATGATGATGTTTTTTTTGCCCGTCGGGGCCGTTGCCGCCGTCTCTGCCGACTGGCCGGGGGTTGTCAGGGCAAGAAGGGCGATGAAGGTGAAGCAGAGGGTGATAAGTTTTACTTTCATTATGGCCTCGCTGTTGGCTTTTGGGTTTAGGGGTTGTGGCGGTTTTTTTTGCTGTTAAAGGGAAAAGGCTAATGACTGGCGGGGGACGCGTGCTTTGGCAAAGAGATAGCCTGGCTATCTTGAAATCTGGCCCGGCTGCTCCCCGCAATTAATTTTTCCATCTTACTTTAATATGTTGGTAATACAGAGAAAAAAATGATCATTCGCCCCGTCCCCAAATTGTCTGCCATGATCATCGTCCTCTTCTGGCTCCTCCTGGGCCATGGCAGTTCCGCCCTGGCGGCAAATTTTGTCAACATCCTCATCTACCATCACTTTGGCGATGCGCGTTATCCCAGCGCCAATGTTGATACCGAACAGTTTGCCCGGCAGATGGAGTGGCTGGCGGCCAACGATTATCAGGTGATAAGCCTGGCGGAACTGGTCCGCTTGCGGCAAGAGAGTAAAGAACTGCCCGCCAAGAGCGTGGTTATCACCATTGATGACGGCTACAAATCGGTCTATGAAAACGCTTGGCCCATCCTCAAGAAACATGGTTTCCCCTTCACCCTGTTTGTCTACACCCAAGCCCTGGCGAGGGGTTACGCCAATTATATGAGCTGGGAGCAGATCAGGGAGCTGGCCGCGGCCGGCGTTGCTCTTGAAGACCATAGCTTTGCTCATCACCATCTGGCCTTCCGGCCCCACGGGCTGGATGAAGCAGCCTACCGGGCCTGGATCGCTAACGACCTTGCCCGCTCCCAGGCCGTTTTCGCCCGGGAGCTGGCCAGCAGGCCCCGCTTCCTGGCCCTGCCCTATGGCGAGTATAACCCCATTGTCATCGATGAGGCGCGGAAGCTGGGCTATGAGGCGGTCCTGAACCAGAACTCCGGTCCGGTGGGTCCCTTTACCGACCTCTTCTCCCTGCCCCGCCACGCCATTCTTGGCAAGGATTGGGTCAATATCGATCATTTTCAGAAGATCATGGCCCAGGCGGCCCTGCCGGTGGCCGATGCGAGCCCGGCAAGTGGCCAGCTTGCTGACCCCCTGGTGCGTGAGTTTTCCGTCCGTCTCCTTAAGCCTGATGACTATGTGGCTGGCTCTTTTGGTTTCTGGGTCTCTGGTCTCGGCTGGCACAAGGCCCGGCGCCAGGGGGACGTGCTCAGCTTCAGTACCGATCTGCCCCTC
The DNA here is from genome assembly GCA_039714595.1 of Thermodesulfobacteriota bacterium. Taxonomy (GTDB): domain Bacteria; phylum Desulfobacterota; class Desulfobulbia; order Desulfobulbales; family SURF-16; genus JAOZSN01. Next base: position 41,574 of record JBDLJA010000011.1, read on the forward strand.
ACCCACCAGGTGAGCCGGGTGGTGGTAAGCGGCCGGGAAAAGGTGAGCGGCCGCCTGGCCAGCCACACCTGGATGCTCATCCAGCCCGATGCCGGGCGAGAAGGGGAGGGGTAGAGATGCGGCGCTTTCTCCAAGATCTCACCTGGCCCATGCTGGCCATTCTCTGCCTCACCCTGGGATTGGCCCCCTTTGCCCCGCCCCACATCTGGGAGAAATTATCCATCCTTGTTGCCCATGGCCGCCTGGCGGCGCCGGTTGACTGGTTTGACCTGGCCATGCATGGCGCCCCCTGGCTCTTAGTGGTGGCCAAGCTTATCTGGGGGAGAGGGGAATAAACAGAGAACTATGGAATATCGAATAAGGAATGGCGAATGGCGAAGTCGTAGGGTGGGCTGAGCCCACCGTTTCTGCCAATTGGCCTGCCGAGCCATTCTTTCGGTGGGCCCAGCCCACCCTACAACTGTTTTTATAAAAAAACTTTGCGCCTTCGAAGTCTGCGCTTATCTGCGCTGAATTTATATTGGCTGGCTATGGGCAACTGCAGGTAAGCGACCGGAGGGAGACTCTGAACCGTTAACTTTACGCCAGAAGAGGCGCTGATGCCTCACAAGAGGGGTAGATAATAGTGGCTGAAAGTCACTCTGGTAATCAGCTAAAAAAAATTACTTACCGAAATGGCAGATGGGGTAGGTGCACTTCTTACAGTTGCTGCACAGGCCGCCGTGGCCCAGGGCGGCCAGATCAGCCCGGGTCAGCCGTTCACCGGTGAGGACGCGGGGCAGGACCAGGTCAAAGACGGTGATCCGGTGGAACATGCCGCAGGCGGGCAGTCCCATCACCGGTATCTGGCCGATTCGGCCCACCAGAAACATGGCGCCGGGCAGGACCGGGGTGCCGTAGACAGTATCCTCGGCCCCGGCCAGACTGATGCCCTGGCGGGTGACGTCGTCCGGGTCCACTGACATGCCGCCGCTGGTGATTATGCAGTCACAGCCGGCAGCAATGGCGTCGCCAATCTCCCTGGCAATCTCCGCCGGGTCATCCGGGGCAAAGGCCACCCGCTTCACCTGGGAGCCCAGGCGGGCCAGCTTGTCGCGCAAGACCGGCTCAAAACGGTCCTTGATCCGGCCGTAGTACACCTCGTTGCCGGTGATTACCAGGCCGGCCTGAACCGTTGCCAGCTCCCTCACCTGGAGGATACCGTTCTCCCCGCCATGGGCGGCGGCCGCCGCCACTATCTGGCGCTGGGCGGTCAAGGGGATGAGGCGGGTGGCGGCCACCTGGGTGCCCTTTGTTACCGGGGTGTTGTGGTGCAGGGTGGCGCCCATCACCTCGCCGCCCAGGTTGAACTGGTAGAGGCGCTGGACATCCACCTGGAGGAGACCGTTGTGGGTCGCCACCAGGCTCAACTTGCCCTCGTCCGGGGTGCCGGACACCTCCACCCCCTGGCCGCAGAGGCCGTCGGCCAGAATGACCGCTGCCTCGTTTTCATGGATCTCGTCAGGCCCCAGGGTGAGGACGTAGATGTGGTCCTTGCCCAGCCGTTTCAGATGATCCACATCCTCGGCTCGGATAATATGCCCCTTCTTAAAGGCCGGGCCCTTGAAGTCGCCTTCCTCCTGGCCAAATTTGTCGATGGTCCGGATCTCGGTCACGTCATGGGGCAGTACCAACCCCACAGCCTCTTCCACCGGTACGGTCTTTGTCGCCATTCAATCATACTCCTATATTCAGCCCCTAACCCCCGGGGTAGTTAAACAGATCAAAAATAAATGTGAATACCAAGTAACTTCAGCGAAGTTCACTTGGTTGGGCAATTATCAGGCAAGAAAACCGCTTTGCCAAAGCGATCTGCCCCGGAACCCCCGGAAAGCACAGAATGAATTTACTCAATTTAAGTCTCTTCTGGGGATTTCGTGGCAAAATTAAAGGGGCAAATCTCTTTTGCTGAATTTTATTGGTAATCACAAAAAGAAAATGGAAATTTAGCACAGGAGCTGGGGCTGGGCAACCTACCATATTGACAATGGCTAAATATCTACTAACATGCCCTGGAATCTGCTTTTTCTCTATAATATTAGCTCCCCTGAGCAAGGTCGCCGTTGTCCTGCAGGGGATAATCAGCGTGACTTAAAGTCTTTCTGGCAAACATAGAAAAACATGGAAAATTCTCGGAGCAGCTGGCAGTCAAATATTGGTTTTCTCCTGGCGGCCATTGGTTCCGCCATCGGCCTTGGTAATGTCTGGCGTTTCAGCTATATGGCCCATGAGCACGGGGGCGGCGCCTTTCTCATCCCCTATCTGGTGGCCCTGGTGGTGGCCGGCTTGCCCATAATGCTCCTTGAGTATGGGGTGGGTCACCGGGAGAAGGGCTCTTCGCCGCTCAGCTTTCACCGGGTGAGACCTGGCTTTGAGTGGATTGGCTGGTGGATGCCGGTGGTGGCCATGTTCGGCATCATGCTCTACTACTCCGTGGTCATCGGCTGGTGCATCAACTATCTCATCTTTTCGTTGACCCTGGCCTGGGGTGACGACCCGCAGAAATTCTTCTTCACAAACTTCCTCCAGCTCTCCGATTCTGCGGCGGATCTGGGCGGTTTTCGCCTCCCCATTCTGACCTCCACCGCCCTGGTCTGGTTCCTCTGCTGGCTCATCTGTTTTCGCGACATCAGCCATGGCATTGAAAAGGCGAGTAAGCTCTTCATGCCGCTGCTCTTCCTCCTCACCGGGATCATGGTGATCTGGACCCTTCGCCTGGACGGGGCCTGGCCTGCCATCCGCGATCACTACTTCTCGGCCGACTGGGAGAAGATCAACGTCTTCAGCGCCAGCCCGGAGCAGCGCCAGGCCGCCTTAAAGGTGTGGGTGGCGGCCTTTGGCCAGATCTTTTTCACCCTCTCCTTAGGCTTTGGCATCATGATCACCTATGCCTCATACCTGCCCACCAGGGTCAATATCGGCGCCAACGCCCTTATCACCTGTGTCATAAACTGTTTTTATTCGCTGATTGCCGGCCTGGCCGTCTTCGGCGTGGTGGGTTTCATGGCCCAGAGTCAGGGGGTGGGTTTCGCCGAGGCCATCAAGGGGGGGCCGCAGCTGGCCTTTGTCGTCTACCCCAAGGCGATCTCGCTCATGCCGCACTTCGCCCAGCTCTTCGGCTTTATCTTCTTTCTCATCCTGGTCCTGGCCGGCCTTACCTCCGGGGTCTCGCTCATCGAGGCCTTTACCTGTTCGCTGATTGATAAGTTCGCCATTCCCCGGCAGTTGGTGGTGACCCTGGTCTGCGCGGCCGGACTCATGGGCAGTCTCATCTTCACCACCAACGGCGGCCTTTACGTGCTGGACATCGCCGATCACTTCATTACCAACTACGGTCTTATCATTGGCGGTCTGCTGGAGTGCCTCATTGTCGGCTGGGTCTTGAAGGCGACGGTTCTGGCCCGTCATTTTCGCCAGACCGGCAGCCCTGTGCCGCGGCTGTGGAACTTCTTTATTAAATTCACCACCCCTCTGATCCTGGCTGTCCTTCTCTACCTCTCGGCCCGGGTTGACCTGGGGGCCAATTATGAGGGGTATAAGGGCGGCCAGCTTCTCCTCTACGGCGGCGGGGTGATGCTCTTCTGTCTTATCCTGGCCCTGGCTTTAAGCCTCTGGCCCTGGCGGCCCCAGGGTCTTGAACAGCTCCATCGCCCCGAGGATGAGGAGCTCTTGACATGAAGGACCAGGATTTTAGCCAGCTGCACCGGGCCCAGGAAGAGATTGCTAAGGACCTCACCGCCTTTTTTGAGAGCGATGACTTCAGCCACTGCCGTTTTGTGGTCAATGAGTTTGATCTCTTCACCCTCTTTCTCGTCTCCGCCGCCTGGCTGGCCAGCGGTGATGACAGCCGGCAAGCCCCCCTGGTGGCCTTTCATAAGGCCCATCTCCTGGCCATGGTTGAGGGTATCATGGCCGGTCAGCTAGATGAGGTGGATAGTGAACGGCAGGAGACCCTGGTGACCATGGTGGGAAATATTGCCGAGACCAGGTTGCGCGATTATTTTTCCCTGCTGCAGAAGGCCAAGGAGCAGGATGCCCACCTGCGCTTTTCCACCATCTGTGACGCCTTTCTGGTGAATTTTTTTAACTATGACGACCCGCAGATCCTGGCCCGCATCACCCCCCTGGTCCAGGAACTCTTTCACCAGGCCCAGCAATCCCTGGCCCCCTCTTCTTCGGAGGCCCAGCCATGAGCAAGGCGCCCATCTCCCTTGAGTCGGCCGAAGGGGGGGAGGTGATGATCGTCGCTGGTGAGGCGTCGGGCGAGATGTACGGGGCCCGCCTGGCCACCGAGCTTCAGCGCGCGGTGCCAGGGCTCACCATCAGCGGCATGGGAGGGCCTGCCATGGCTGCGGCCGGGGTGGAGATCCTGGTGGACACCGCCACCATGGCGGTGATGGGGCTGGTGGAGGTTATCTCCCACTTCTTTACCATTCGCGCGGCCAGGAAAAAGCTTGTGGCCCGGATGAAGAAGCGCCCCCGCCTCCTCATCCTCATTGATTACGCGGAGTTTAACCTGCTGCTGGCCAAAGAGGCCAAGGCGCTGGGTATTCCGGTCCTCTACTATATCAGCCCCAAGGTGTGGGTCTGGCGCAGCGGCCGGGTGGCCAAGATCAAGGCCCGGGTGGACGCCATGGCCGTGATCCTGCCCTTTGAGGTGGAGTTTTACCGGCGCTACGGGATGGAGGTTACCTATGTGGGCCATCCCCTGGTGGAGATGGTTAAGGCGGACAAGTCCGCCCGGCAATTCCTGGGTGGCCATGGCCTGACGCCTAAGGGCCCGGTCATCGGCATCCTGCCGGGCAGCCGCAAAAAGGAGGTGGCAGCCATGCTCCCCGTATTCCTTGCGGCCGCCGCCCGCCTGGCCGAGGAATTTGGCGATCTCACCTTTATTCTCCCCCTGGCCCCAACCATCAGCCGAGCCGACCTGGAGGCAAGCGGCCTGGGCCAATCAGAGGTGGAGGTCGCGGTGATCCCCGGTGATGAGCGCTATGAGCTGATGGCCGCCTGTGATCTTGTCATGGCCGCCTCTGGCACGGTGACCCTGGAGCTTGCCATCCTCCAGGTGCCGATGATCGTCTCATACCGCTTGTCGCCCCTGACCTATCATATCGGCCGCCGGCTCATTAAGGTTGAATATGCCTCCCTGGTTAACCTCATCGCCGGGCGGCCGGTGGTGCCGGAGCTCCTGCAGTATGAGGCCACCGGCGCCAAGGTGGCGGCGGCCCTGGCCCGGCTCATGCCCGGCAGTGACGGCCACCGGCAGCAGAAGATTGAGCTTGCCGCGGTGCGGGACGAACTGGGCCAGGGGGGCTGCGCCAAGCGGGTGGCGGACTTGGCCCTGGCCACCATGGGTAAGTGATTCGTTTAGTTGAAAAACTCGCCACTCCGCGTTTAGGGAAATTGGCCTGGTAAACGTTCCGTTCAGGCGGAATTTAAACACCCTGGCAATTGTCCCCATGTCTGGTTTTACATTATAAAACTCTATAATCGTTTTTCTTTACGTAAATTTAGTTGGCTCAAGACCGCAGGGGACCTTGGGCCAGACTTTTGAACCATCGATTTGGAGGCTGCCATGTCAGACCAACACCTGTCCCACCTTATGAAATTAATTGAGGTCAATCAGGTTTATGGTAGCTACTCCTATCTGAAGTCCCTGCCCCTTGACGTCTCCATCCCCAACCGGCAGAAGTTGCTTGCTGAAATGGAAGAGAAGGTGTTAAAGGCCAAAACCCTGGTGAAACAGGTGGACCATCTTCTCGAGAAGGGTGAGTATCCCCGGGCCCTTAACTACCTGAAGAGCGCCAAGGACATCGTCCCGGACTACCCCAAGATCAATACCGATATAAAGTTCATCCAGGCCACCATGGATGATATCAAGGGTAACCTTGATGCTGCCGAGAAGGCCGCCCGCCATGGCGATCAAGGTAAGGTTGCCGCCCTTCTCAAAGAGGTGGCCAAGATTGACCGGGGTAACAAGGATATTGCTGGAATCAAGGCTCACCTGGCTAAAGGGCAGCGGCTAAAAAAGGTTAAGAAGATTTCTCTGATCGCCCTGGCCCTTCTTTTGCCCCTGATATACCTATGTTTTGAATCATACTCCCTGGACAAGGCCCAGAGCCACTGGTCCAAGGCCACTGCCCTCTTGGCCCGCCAGGATTATCAGGGCTCCCAGGAGAGCATCAACGCCGCCCTGGCCAAGCTGCGGCGTGTTCGTCTGATTAGTCAGGAGAAGAAGGGCAAGCTGACTAAATGGATCATGGATATGCAGTTTTCCACCACCTTTCAGCAGGGGTTGGAGGGCAAGGTCATCAATAATGGCTTTTATCAGCCCGAGGAGGCGCAGGTTCAGAAGGAACGGATTGCCTATCTGGAGAAAGAGGCCCGGGGCCAGGCCCGGAAAAAGGAGTTTACCAAGGCCATTGTTACCTATAACGAGGCCTTAAGCATTGCCCGTCTCGATGTGGAGCTGCATCACGCCACCATTGACCGTCTCCAGCAGAGTATTGACTCCTTTAAACTGCAGCAGCGCAATGATCGGGTTCAGGCGGATCTGAACCAGTTTCAACTGCTCATTACCCAGGCCGACACCTTACTGGCCGAGGAGAAGTGGCCGGAGGCAAAGCTTGCCTACAGCGGGGTCCATGAATTTGCCCTGAATAAAGGACTTGATCTTCCCGCCCTCCTGGTTAAGGCGGAGCAGGGTCGCGACATCGCCGCCATTCAGATTGTCCTCGCCCAGGCCCGCAGCCTGGAGAAGGAGGGGGCTGATATTGTCGCCATCATCTCCAGTTATGATAAGGCGATGACCATGGCCAGCAAGGCCGATCTCTCTGGCCATCCGTTCCTGGCTGCCAGCCGTAACCATTTGGCCCAACTGGCCAAGACAACAGGCCTGAGCAGGTTTAAGCTGCTGGAGGCCCAGGGTGATGAACTGGCCAGCAGCAAGCTGTTTGTTGAGGCGGTTGGCAAATATGAGAAGGCCCTGGAACTCCTGAACAATAAGCAAGGCATGGGGTCGGCCCAGCCGGATGACAAGCTTCGTCTCCGCTCCAAGGTGGAGCAGTGCAAGCGCCTCGAGCTGGCGGCGGCCGCCAAAGATGATCAGGTAAAGGCTGGTTCTGGGGACGCTTTGGCCCATGACAACCAGCTTATCCGCCAAAGTGACCAACTCCACGGTTGATAATTTTTCCCTCCTCTCATCACATTTCCTCCTAATTTCCTCCCCTAGAAGAACCGCCCCCATCGTCCTGGTGGGGCGCGGTTCTTCTTTCTTGCTGGCCATGAAAGTTAGTTGCCAGTTGTCTCGTTATTCTTTATTAATATATTTCTATAGTTGTTAACTTTAGTCGCGTATCGAAAGATCCCGTCTAGCCCCAATAAAGCAGCTGCTATTTTAGGGCGGTCTGCTGGCCCCGCTGGACTTGACCATTGAGGACTTTGGGGTGGTCTCTTAAAGCCTTGTAGTTGCGCCTAAATCGCCATGAAGCCCCTCTTTAAGCCGCCTTATATGCCATTTCTCTCTGGACTGCTGCTGCTGCTGCTCCTGTTTCTCAGCGGTTGCAGCGTTCATCCCCCCATGGCCAAGCCCCCTGCCCATTTGCCAACCGCCTTTCAGACGGCTGGGGCGGATATGGTCCTGCTGCCTGGCGAGCAGTGGTGGTTGAGTTTTGCTGACCCGCACCTTAACGCCATCATGGCGGACTGTTTTGCCGCCAACCTGGACATCGCCATGGCCTTTGCCCGGTTGGAGCAGGTGGCGGAACTGGAAAAGAGCCAGAATGCTACCCTGTGGCCGGAGGTTAGCGCTCTGGCCTCCGCCGGCCGCGGCAAGGCCCGCGGGCTGGAGGCGGATACCTACACTCTGTCAGTGGGGGCCTCCTATGAACTGGATCTGTGGCAGAAGCTCAAGTATCGCCGGCAGGCCGCGGCCTTCACCCGAGAGGCCCAGGCGGATGAGGTGCAGTTTCTTTTCCTGAGCCTGGCGGCCCAGGTGGCGGAGAGCTACTATCAATTGGTGGAGCTCCGGCAGTTGCTCCGTTTAAATGAGGAGCTGATCAACTCCTTTCAGGATACGGTGGAGCTGGTGGATATGCGCTACCGTCTCGGGGTGGTGGGGCTGGTGGATCTTTACCAGGCCCGCCAGAACCTCCTGGCCGCCAAGGCCGAATATCCCCTGCTTCAGGCCGAGGAGCGGCGGCTTATAAACCGCCTGGCCCTGCTGGTGGGCAAACCGGCGGCCGCAGTGGAGCTCGGCGAGCTGGCCCTTCTCCCGGACCTGCACCACTCCTTTGCCACCGGCCTGCCAGCTGACCTGCTGCTCAACCGGCCAGACGTGGCCGCGGCCCTGGCCCGGCTGCAGGGGGCCGATCAAGAGATCGGCGCGGCAGTCGCCAGCCGTTTTCCCGCCCTGCAGCTCACCGCCAACTACGGGGGGCAGAACAGTGAGATCGCCGATATCCTGGTCGATCCCAATATCTTCTGGAACCTCCTGGTTAACATCAGCCAGCCCATTATTGACGGGGGACGGCGCAAGAGCGAGGTGCGCCGCCGGCAGGCTGTTTTTAACGAGCTTGCGGCCGGCTATCAGAAGAGCGTCCTCACCGCCTTAGCCGAGGTGGATGACGCCTTGAGTCTGGAGCGAGGGGTGGACGACTCCCTTGTCATCCTGGTCCAGCGGGAAGAGGTAACCCGGGCCACCTTGGAACTGGCCCTGCTCCGCTATGAGCAGGGCATAACGGATTTTTTACCGGTCCTCACGGCCCAGACCAGCCAGGCCAGCGCCCGGATCTCTTTGATCAAGGGGCAGCGCCAGCGGATCAGCAGCCGTATCCAGCTGGCCCGGGCCCTGGGGGGCTCCTGGATGAGCGAAGAGCTGGATAAGGGTCTGACCCGGGTTGATAATTGATACCTATGAGTGATGGCAAAGTGAAAAGCAAATTCAACATCCTGGTAACCTGTCTGGTTATTATCGGTCTGGCCGGGATAACGGCCCTTATTCTCATCAAGAGCCGGTCCCTGCCCCAGCGCCACGCCCGGCCCCAGACCGCGCCACTGGTGGAGACCATGGTCCTTACGGCCCGGGACCATCAGGTGACGCTGCTCAGCCACGGCACGGTCAAGGCCGCACAAAGCATAACCCTTACTCCCCAGGTGAGTGGCCGGGTTACCTCCCTGGCCCCCGGGTTTGTCGTGGGCGCCTTTTTTGCTGAAGGGGAGCTGCTCTTTACCATTGAAAAAAGTGATTACCGTCTCCAGCTGGAACAGGCCAAGGCGGAACAGGCCAAGGCGGAGCTTGACCTGGAACTGATCAAAGGCCAGGCCAGCATTGCCCGGCGGGAATGGCAGCGCCAGGACCCAGCCCCTGACAGTGAACCGCTGCCCCTGGTGGTCTTTGAGCCGCAGCTCCGCAACGCCCAGGCCAAGGTGAAGGCGGCCGCCGCCGGGGTTAAGCTTGCCAGACTCAACCTGGCCCGCACCACGGTGAAGGCCCCCTTTGCCTGTTTTATCGCCAGCGAAAGCGTTGACGTGGGCCAATACGTCGGCAAGGGGGAGAAGCTGGGCCAGTTGCATGGCACCGACTGGGCGGTGATTAAGGTCTCTTTGGCCGTTAATGATCTTAAGTGGCTGGAGTTGCCGGAAAAAGAAGGTGACTGGGGCTCCGCGGCCCAGCTCACCCTGGGCTCGGCTCCTGCCGCCAGCCCTGGTTGGAGCGCCCGGTTGTACAAGTTGCTGGCTGAAATTGATCCGGCCAGCCGGATGGCCAAGATGCTCTTTGCCGTCCGCGACCCTTACCAACTGGCGGTGGAAGGGGAGGGCGGTGAACGTCTGGCGGTGGGCAGTTTTGTCAAGGTGGCGATTATGGGGAAGAGTCTGCCAGACGTGATGGCCATTCCCCGCTCCGCCATCCTGCCGGAGGGCGGCGTCTGGCTGGTTGCGAAAGAGAGCACCCTTGTAAAAAAGGAACTCACCGTTCTCTTTGCCGACCAGCAGCACGTTTATGTCCGCGGCCAGGTGGCCCCGGGGGACCGTTTGGTGACAAGCAGCCTGGTGGCGGCGGCCCCGGGCCAGCGGGTCCGCACCAGTAGTGGTGACCAGGAGCGCCCTTCCCGCGGTAAGGCGGGGCCGGGCGGTGATGTGCCATGAAGGCTGCCATCGCCTGGATGAGTAACAACCATGTGGCCGCCAATCTCCTCATGTTCTTCTTTATCGTCGGCGGTCTCCTGGTGGGTATGCATATCACCCAGGAGGTGTTTCCCGATATCAACCTCGACGAGATTGAGGTGAGCGTGGTCTATCCCGGCGCCGGTCCGGAGGAGGTGGAAGAGGGGATTATCCAGAAGATCGAGGAAAACCTAAGCGGCGTGGACGGCATTAAAGAGCTGCGCTCCCTGGCCATGGAGGGGATGGCCATGGTCACGGCCGAGATCAGGGGCGGCGGGGACGCGAATGAGATCCTCCAGGATATAAAAAATGAGGTGGATCGCATCCACACCTTTCCCCTGGAGGCGGAACGGCCTGTTATCCGTAAGCTGGTCCGGGTGCGGGAGGTGCTCTCGGTGGCCGTTTATGGCGAGCTTTCCCCCCGGGGACTGCGCGAGATGGCCGATGAGGTGCGCGATGATCTCCTGGCCCTGCCCGAGATCACCCAGGCCGAGCTGAGCGGGGTTCCGCCCTATGAGATCAGTATCGAGATAAGTGAACATAAGCTGCGCTCCTTTGATCTCACCCTGGAACAGGTGGCCCGCCGGGTGCGCCAGGCCTCCCTTGATCTGCCGGCCGGCACCATCAAGGCCAAGCGCGGCGAGATCCTGATCCGGACCAAGGAGAGGCGGTATCTGGCCGGCGAGTATGGCGATATTGTCATCAAACAGCAGCCGGACGGCACGGAGCTGCGGTTGGCCGACCTTGGCCGGGTGATTGACGGCTTTGAGGATACCGACGAGTTTGCCATCTTTGACGGCCAGCCGGCCGCCCTGATCCAGGTCTTCCGGGTGGGGGCTGAGACGCCCAAGGGTATATCCAAGGCGGTTTACCGCTACATCGACAGCCAAGATGACCTGCCCCCCTCAGTGCAACTGGCCGTCTGGAAGGATCGCTCCGAGATGCTCTCCAGCCGGATGAATCTCCTGCTGAAAAATGGCTTTTTCGGCCTTATTCTGGTCTTGATAATCCTAAGTTTTTTCTTAGAGATCCGCCTGGCCCTCTGGGTGATGCTGGGCATTCCCATCTCTTTTTTAGGCACCTTTATCTTCATGCCGGCCTTGGGCGCCTCCATCAACATGATCTCCCTCTTCGCCTTTATCATGGCCTTAGGCATTGTGGTGGATGACGCCATTGTCGTGGGGGAAAATATCTACAGCCACCGCCGGGACGGCCGCGATTTTGCCGAGGCGGCGGTGGCCGGGGCCTGGGAGGTGGCCACACCGGTTACCTTTGCCATCCTCACCTCGGTGGCCGCCTTTATCCCTCTGCTCCTGGTGAGCGGGACCATGGGCAAGTTCATCGGCACCATTCCCAAGGTGGTCATCGTCATCCTCGTCGCCTCTCTGGTGGAGTGCCTCTTCATCCTGCCGGCCCACCTCACCTTCAAGCCGCGCCGGGAAGAGGGGAACTGGCTGGTTAAGACCATTAACAGCGGAACGGCCGGATTTAACCGCCACCTCAGGCACTTTATTGACGGCCCTTATAAACGCTTTCTCCGTCTCTGCCTTGCCAACCGGTATATCACCCTCAGCGCCGGAATCGCCGTTCTACTGCTGGCCGTGGGGATCATGGGGGGCGGTCTGGTCAAGTTCCGCTTCATGCCCAAGATCGAGAGCGATACCATCAAGGTGATGGTTGAGATGCCGGCCGGCACCACCTCAGAGAGAACCTTGGAGATTCAGAGGTTCATAGAGGAGAAGGCAGGTGAGACCATTCGCCATTTTGATCAGCGCCACCCGGGCGAGGGCTCCCTGCAGCGCCATCTCTACACCACCATCTCCAACGGCGGGGCCATGGCCATGCTCTCCCTGAACCTGATCCCCGGCGAGGAGCGGCAGATAACCTCCAACGCCATCACCAAACATTGGCGCCAGCTGGTGGGTGATATCCCCGGGGTTGAGTCCCTCACCTTTGCCAATAATATGGTCCACCTGGGGGCCAACATCGATATCCGCCTCAGCCACGACGATTACCAGATCCTGGAGGAGGCGGCCGCCCGCATCATCCCGATCCTCCAGGAATACCCCGGGGTGGGCGACATTACCAACTCGCTGAAGCGGGGCAAGAGGGAGCTGAAGGTGCGGCTCCTGCCGGAGGGCCGTACCCTGGGACTCACCGAAGAGGAGCTGGGCCGCCAGCTGCGCGCCGCCTTTTACGGGGCCGAGGCGTTGCGTCTCCAGCGGGGCCGCCATGAGCTGCGAGTCATGGTGCGTTACCCGGATGAGGAGCGGCGCCATCTGTGGAATTTTGAGCAGATGCGGATCAAGACCACGGCGGGGGAGGCCATTCCCCTTTACCAGGCCTCGGCCGTGGAGGAGTCCCTGGGCTTTAATCAGATCAACCGCAGCGAGCGGCGGCGGGTGACAAACCTCACCGGCTCGGTGGACGCCAAGGTGGCCAACGCCGAGGAGATCCTCATGGCCCTCCAGCATGGCGTGTTGGCGGAGATGCAGGACGACTATCCCGGCCTGATTATCGATCTGGAGGGGGAGAGCAAGGAGCGCAAGGAGTCGCTTTCCAGCATGAGGCGGGGCTTAGGCTTTGCCCTCTTGGCCATCTACTGCCTCCTGGCCATTCCCCTGCGTAGCTACATCCAGCCCATGCTCATCATGATCGCCATCCCCTTCGGGGTGGTGGGAGCCATCCTGGGCCACATGATCTTAGGTTACAGCATCGCTATCATGTCCATGTTCGGCATCGTCGCCCTGGCCGGGGTGGTGGTCAACGATTCCCTCCTCCTCATCGATTTTATCAACGGCCACCGGCGGGCGGGCCAGACGGTGGAGGATGCCGTGGTCCTGGCGGGCCAGCGCCGTTTCCGGCCCATCCTCCTCACCTCCCTCACCACCTTCTTCGGCCTGGGGCCGATAATCCTCGAGACCTCCACCCAGGCCCAGTTCCTCATTCCCATGGCCATATCGCTGGCCTTTGGCATCCTCTTTTCCACCATAATCGCCCTGATCTACCTGCCCTCCCTCTATCTGATCCTGGAGGATATAAAAGGGTTATTTATTAGGGACCAGAAGGGTGGGGATGCTTGACCTTTGTGATCAATAGGGCTATAAACTCTTTCAGCGACTTGCCCGGGGTTCGTCAGTAAATGAGACGTTTTCGGCGAGGCAGCAAAAGAAAGTGTCGGGATGTAGCGCAGCCTGGTAGCGCGCCTGCTTCGGGAGCAGGAAGTCGGAGGTTCAAATCCTCTCATCCCGACCATTTATTTAAAGGGGTTACGGTGTATGCCGTAACCCCTTTTTTTGTTGGGTTTTTCAAGTACGGGCAAATTACGCCCATGCGATGTCACCATTAATGTCCTTAAAGGCCATCAGCCAGCAAGATTGCTCGTCGGAGGATCAGACTATTGCTGGAGCGGTTTGTCTCTCCTTAACCCCGTAAATTTTTTGGCTTTTTTTTTCAATAAGTTTTCCCCGCCGCAGCAACCTCTGGACGTATTCATCAGATCATTTGCCGGTCCATAAGTCCCTTAATTGGCTTGACAATTTGTCAGGCAGCATTTAAATGGTAGGCCGAAAAGATAAGGTTGGCCTAAAAGGCAGTAGGTTAAGGGCCTAGGCCTACGTGGTTATCGCTGCCTTGGAGAAAAAAATGTTAGAAGGGCCGCGATGTATCTTTTGCTTAGACGAAAAAAATAAAGTGTAGAAGCATTCTCGGGGGCGAATTGCTTTTTTTTTTTAGCAGTAGAAGTGTAACCCAGCTCTTGGGCCAATAATCGCACGGGTGGGCAAGGGCACCAGAAAGAAGGGGGAGACGTTCCAAAGCTGTGCGGCAAGTTTAGAAAATTTAGTTTCAGTCTTTAAAAAAGTTTTCACATCGCAAGTCTGATCTGTCGCAGAGCCTTGTCTCGTCCCCGCCAAGGACCCAAAAATGGCGTATTGCAGGCGAAGTTTAAGTTTCGTTTTCCTAACCGTTGTTACCACCCTCCTTGCCTTTTCACCCCAGGCAAGTCTCGCGGACACGTCATATACCAAGCTCACCCCCACCTCCCTCAGCAAATATGCTGACGGTGCGCCGACCGCCAGCACTGCCCAAGAGGCGGCAAACTTCCGCAACCTCTTTGACCGCAATACCGGCACCTCATTTTCCGGCCGCCAGACTCTCTGGCTGAAAACCTCCTTTGGCGCCAGCAAAACCGTCAGCCATCTCAAGCTGTACGGTGATACAAACTATAAATTCAATGTCTATAAGCCGGTGGCTAACAGCTGGGAGAAGGTCGCTTCCCTGTCTTTAGATGCCCGTGAGCTGCTCGACTCCTGGAATACCTTTGTCGCCAAAGAAGAGGTTCGCGTCAGCGAGCTTCTTTTTGAGTTCATTCCCCACCCAAACGTCAAGAAAGATTCGCTTTTGCCAGAGCTTGAGATCTGGAGCGCGCAAGAAAGCGCCTCAGCCGCAGGCGGCGTGCCGTCCCTGGCCGGCCATATCGATTCCCTTGAAGATTTTCAAAATGTTGCGGAAGGGGGCGCCACAAATTTTCAAGTAAAGCAAGGCTCCTCTCCGGCCCCGCAGTTGAGCAACCCGGACGTCTCCACGGTCAACGTTAACCTGGCCTTAAATCCCCGCCAGATTAAACGGGCCTACCTGACCTATGAATCCCTAAAGGCCTCAGCCCCCATCGCCGTGGAAAAACGGCTCAACAACCTCTCCTGGATCGGTGGTTACGACCTGCCCCAGGCCAAGGAAGAGGTGGAGACGTGGCAAAAGATATTTGAGGAGATAAACCCGGCCTGGCTGGTCCAGGGCAATAACCAGATAGAGTTTCGCTTCAGCGAGGGACAGGCGGTCAGGAACCTGCGCCTCGGCGTTGAAACGTATAACGGCTGGAATTTTCCTGAAAACGTATCGGGCGATCCTGCCTATGACTTTAACGGCGCCACCTCTGTTCGCCTTGACCAGGCCGGGGCAGCTACCTCCCTGAATATATCCTTTGGCCGCAGCGTGGAGCCGGAATATCTCATCCTCCACCTGCAAAACTCCGCCCATGGCCGGGCAAGGTTGCAGTACCGGCAGGATGGCGCCTGGCGTGACGTCGCCCCTGACTGGTCCGTTAACCTGGGCGCATTGGCCTACGGCTGGAATAAAATCTCTCTGCCCGTCCCGGTGTCCACGCCAGAGATGCGTCTGGTCTTGGACCCTGGTGCCGCTGGTTCCTTTGTCGCCATTGATGAGATTCGCGTCTGCGCCAGCCCCGTGGGCCAGCCGGCCCCGGAGCCGGAACTGGTGGTGAGTTTCCCCTTAAACGGCGAATATTATGACGACACCGCCTATATCCAGGGCTTTGTCCGCCATCAAGACGCTCTCGTAAATGTTGACTCGCTGAGCGTTGAAGAGCACATTGTCGGCAATCTAAACGATGGTGGTACCTTTGAGATCGTCGTTCCCCGTAAGGAAACACGTTTCAGGGACCAGGCCGAGTCGGAGCCGTGGGATGCCTTGCTGGCGGCTGCGGTTGCAGATGCGCGGGTGGGCTACGTCGCTGAGGGCTCTTTGCAGAAGCTTGTCCACCTCTACAACCACCTCAAGTCGCCAGCTGCTGATGCTAATGAAGATGGGATAGATGACGCGATTAACTCGGCCGATAAGGATATCGATGCAACGGGCCTTTTAAGCTTCATCAAAAAGATCTTCCGCCAGGCCGAGGCGGCCGATGGCGCTAATCCCGCAAGCCTAGGCCGGGAAAAACACTCGGAAAAGGTCTCCCCGGGCCAAGCAAAAAAAATTCGCTACCGGGACATCACCCTTGATATCCCGGCCGGCGCGGTGGACCAGGACACCGTAATTACCATCATCCCCCTGAACCCCGACGAGGTACCGCCTTTAGACGCGGGTATGGTCAACGTCACCTTCCCGGCCGCCGGCTACCGCTTCCTGCCCCATGGCATCAAGTTTAAAAAACCGATCAAGATCTCCTTTGCCTACTCAGCCGCCTATATGCTGGCCGAGCAAAAGGCCGACGACGTGGGTATGTTCTACTTTCACGAACAGGCCCGCAAATGGCTGCCGCTCAAGAAGGTAAGGGTGGATGCGGCCGCCTCCTTGGTTACCTCAGAGACCGACCACTTCACCGATATCATCAACTCCACCCTGGTGGTGCCGGAGCATCCCCAGGCCCTGACCTATAACCCCAACACCATCAAGGATATCAAGGTTGCCGACCCTGGGGCCGGTATCAACCTGATCGAGGCGCCGGAGGCCAACAACAAGGGCGACGCCCAGCTGCAATACCCCCTGGAGCTGCCGCCGGGCCGGAACGGCATGACCCCGGAGCTGGCCGTAACCTATAACTCGGCCGGCGGTAACGGCTGGCTTGGGTTGGGCTGGGATCTTTCCTACCAGGCCATCGCCATCGACACCCGCTGGGGCGTGCCGCGCTACTCCAAGACCAAGGAAACCGAGACCTACAGCCTGAACGGCTCCATGCTGACGCCGGTGGCCCATCGGGGCCAGTGGCAGGACAGAGTTGCCGACAGGGATGATTTTCACACCAGGATTGAAGGCGAGTTCCAGAAAATCGTCCGCCACGGCAACTCGCCCGGCAACTACTGGTGGGAGGTGATCAAGAAGAACGGGGTGCGCTATTTCTACGGCGGCGAGCCGGGCAAAGGCCGGGTGGATCAGGCAGTGCTTGCAGACGGGCCAGAAAGAAATATCTTCAAGTGGTGCCTCCATAAGGTCATGGACCCCAACGGCAACACCATTGAATATTTTTATGACGGCTCCGGCCTACCTGCTGAAGGAACTGCCATATCCGGCCGCCAGCGCTACCTGAAAGAGGTAAAATACAGCGGTAACGGCGGCTTTGCCGCGCCCTACTCGGTGAAATTTATCCGCGACCACAGAGTACGGCCCGATATCAGCACCGACGCCCGGCCCGGCTTCAAGACCATCACCGCTGATCGCCTGACGCGGGTGGAGATGCGTTTTAAGGACCAGTTGGTCCGCAGCTACACCTTCAATTATGAGGAAGGCCCATACAAGAAGACCAGGCTTGCCGCCATCTCCCAGCTTGGCACGGGTGGTGGTGTCTTCCACACCCACCGTTTTGCTTACTTTGATGAGATACGTGACCAGAACGGCGATTACAAGGGCTTTGACCCTGTTGGACCATCTTGGGAGACCCACTATGATCGGGTGAGCAAACTCCCCCGTGAACAGGACGCTACGGCGCTCAGCGGCTCCTACGGAACTAATTTGGGCGGCCATTTCTTTCTTGGAATAGGCCCCTCAGGTCAAGGTAAGAATATTTCCGGCGGCGTGAAGATCGGCTTTGGCATGGGCGATAGCGAAGGCACCATGGCCATGATTGACCTGAACGGCGACGGTATTCAGGACAAGGTCTTCAAAAGCGGCGATGGCTTTGCCTACCGTCCCGGAAGCTTAAAACTTGACGGCACGGTAGCCTATGAAGGAGTAAAGAAACAAATCAATCTTCCCGCCATAGCCAGCGAAGAGTCGGAGTCCATCAACTTCGGCGGTAGCATCAATGTCTTTTTGGTTCGGTTAGGTATTAACGCCAATGAGAACTTGACCACGGGCAATACCTACTTCAGTGACGTCAATGGCGATGGTCTGACTGATGTTGTCAGTAACCGCACGGTCTACTTCAATCATTTGGTTGATGGCGTTCCCTCCTTCAGTCGCAACAGTGCCCTGACCCCGGTGGAGATTTATAAGGGAAAGGGTGTTGTGGAAACAGCCGTCATCAACGACAAACGGATGGAAGAGCGGGAAGAGGCGCGGGCCGAGCAATTTCCCCTGATCGACGCCGTGCGCCGCTGGCAGGCGCCCTTTGCCGGCACCGTCACCATTAGCGGCGGGGTGAAGCTAAAGTACAGCCGCGATATCCTTGCGGGTTTAAAGAGACCATACGAGAAGGCGGATGGCGCCCGGGTAGCGATTCAGCACAACGGCAGCGAGCTGTGGCGGCAAAGGCTGGAGCTAGCCGCAACCGAGGCCGCCAACCAGGCGGTCAGCCCGCATAATGTGGAAAACATCCGGGTGGAGAAGGGTGACAGGATCTATTTCCGCGTCCAGTCGGTGGATGACGGCGCCTACGATGAGGTGCTTTGGGACCCGGAAATTTTTTATACCGGTATATCGGACGATATCAAAGACGCCAATAACCTTAACCCGTACCGCTACAAGGCCAACTCTGATTTCACCTTTGCCGGCCGGGAAAACAGCGTCAATATGCCTTTAAAGGGTACGGTCCGCCTGGTGGGTGAATTCAGAAAAAATGATATCACCTCTGATGATGTCACGGTGCTGGTGAAGAAAAGCGGCGAGGTCGTCTACAGCCGGGTCATCCCGGCGGATAAAGTCGAGACGATTTCTCTAAATGAAGAAATAGCCATCGATGTGGCCTCGACCACGGCTGCCAAAGATAGCGGCCTGACGGCGGAGGAGATGGCTGCTGCCGATCTTGACCCCAATCATCAGTTTGAGACCTTTGACCGCCTGGAATTTTACGTTCAGGTTGATTCTGCCATCGATCTCGCGAAGATAAGCTGGGCGCCTGAAATTTATTATACCGAGGCCGAAACTGAGCAGAATGTAGTTGATGAGACGGGCAACTATCTTATCCGTTTTTACCCGTCTTATGACGCAGACCTTTACCCGATGAACAGGCTTGCGAGTCACCAGGAATCGTGGGTCGCCCCGAAGGGCGGTGATCTGGTAATTTATCCCAGTTTGCCCGAGGATTTCGCGGAAAAAGTATCCGCAGCCGAGATTT
This sequence comes from Thermodesulfobacteriota bacterium, assembly GCA_039714595.1. Taxonomy (GTDB): domain Bacteria; phylum Desulfobacterota; class Desulfobulbia; order Desulfobulbales; family SURF-16; genus JAOZSN01. The sequence continues at coordinate 60,565 of JBDLJA010000011.1, forward strand.
TCTTCACCGTCAAGAGCAATGGTAGGCTACTTGGCAAGCGGAAGATCACCATTGTCGACGGGGTCATGCCCGTCATGGACGGAATGTGGATCTATCTGCCCCAGGTGACAGAGGGGCAGGAACTCTTCTTTGACTTCAGCGCCAGGAAGCAGAAGCTTGTCGATTTGCCTTTCCTGGAAGAGGGTTCGGCAAGTTACGTTTACGGCGACGAGGAGGCCTGGCTGGCCCCGGCAGGCGGCACGGTTAGCCTGACGCCTCAATTCTTCTTTGACGATGAAGACCGTGATTTTGCGAAAATTAACACCAAAGTCCTTTGGACGGTAAGCCGGGAGGGTGAAACCCTGGCGGTTCGCGAACTGGTGGTGGAAAAGGGCGTGGTCCTTGAGCCGGAAAGTCATCAGCTGGAGCTGCAGGTGGCCCAGGACGACGAGCTTGTCAGCAACTATTGGCTGGTCAGCGAGCTTTTGGCCAAAAAGGTTGTTAGCCGTGATGTTCAGTTTTTAAGGCAGGGAACACCGGCAGTGCTGCAGGCCGCCGGACTCAAACACCCGGAGGATTCTTTTCTGGCGGTATTGCACAGCTCAGACCGGGCCGATGTGTTCAATGAGGCATACCGCTCTTGGTCATTTGCCGTTTATAACAGCGGCGCAGACAACGAAGAGGCCATGAAGGAGACAGCCTTTAAACTGTCGCCAGGTGATAAGGAATATTTGCAGAAGGTATCTGAGCGCGAGGAGGATATGGACCTAAATGAAATGGGCTCCTTTCCCTTAGCGCCGGAACTGGCCGGGCTTGATCTTGCTTCTGGTGAGATGGTGGCTAAGAATCGTTGGGGCGGACTGGATGAGGATTGCTGGCTTAAGCAGTACAGTATGAGCAGTTCGCGGCTGGGCATCAACAATATCCGCCTGCCTCGCTCCAGCGATTTCTTCGGCGCCTCTGCTGTCCCCCGGATGAGTATCGGCGAGGGTAAATCCGTCAGCCTCGGCCTGGTCTTGACCGGCTCCACCGCCACGGGGGAGAGCTATAGCCTCCTCGACTACATGGACATGAACGGCGACCGTTTTCCCGATGTCATCGGCGAGGGCAGCATAACCTATACCGGTCCCACCGGGGCCATGGGGGTAGGCTCGGCCAGGAACAGCGGGATCAGGGAAAGCGCTAATACGACTTGGTCGTTGGGCGCCAGTCCCGGGACCATCTCCCAGGACGTTAAAGGACTTATTAACTCCATTAACCGGTCGCCCGGTTCCAAAATCGGTGGCCCCAGCAATGCTGACCCCAGGCTCGGTTTTTCCGCCAACGGCAGCGTTTCCGGCAGCGAGTCACAGGTAACCGCCGACCTCCGCGACATGAATGGCGACGGCCTCCCCGACCGGGTATGGCAAAACGGCCCCGCGATTAAAGTGAGCCTCAACCATGGCCGCCGCAAAGAGGCGGGCGGCTATAGTTTTGGCCAGGTTGAGACCTGGGGCGCGGCCAGGCTGGACGAGACCAGCACCGAGACCTTGGGCGCTGGCGGCGGCTTCAACTCCTCCTTCGGCAATTACGCCATGGGCGGCGGCATCAACTATACCACCAACCAGGCCAGGACCAAGAGTTCCCTGGTTGATGTGAACGGCGATGGTCTGCCCGATGCCGCATTTATTCAGGAGGATAATGTTGGCTGTGATGGGACTGAGGGTGATCTCTGTGTGGCCTTTAACACCGGGGTGGGTTTTGCTAAAGCCGTACCCTGGCCCCACGCCCTGGGCGATGAGCTAACCATGGGCGAGACCGTTGGTATTGATGGCGGGACCTACTTCGCCTTCGGCTTTAAAGTCTGGCTCATCGAAATAACCCTCAACCCCGGCCTTAACATGAGCGGCTCCGCCTCGCGCCAGCCCATGACCATCAAGGACGTAAATGGCGACGGTTACCCCGATCACGTCCGCTCCCCAGACAGCAGTGAGCTGCAGGTCGCCTTAAACCCCCACGGCAAGACCAACCTGCTGCGTTCCGTAACAAGGCCCCTGGGCGGCTCCATCAGCCTGGACTACGTCCGGGACGGCAACAGCTATGAGATGCCGCAGAGTAAATGGCTTCTCTCCGCGGTAACGGTTGACGACGGTCATTCCGGCGACGGGGTCGATATCCAGACCATGGCCTATAGCTATGATAAACCCTTCCATAGCCGGCTGGAGCGCGAGTTCTACGGTTATAACAAGGTCACGGTGGAGCAGGGCGATAAGGATAGAGGGGAGTACCGGAAAACCGTGCGCCGCTTTCGCAACGACTCTTACTACGCCAAGGGCTTGCTGATCGACGAGATTCTATATGACAGTGACGATAAACCATATGTGGAGACGAAAAACAGCTACCGCTTCAGCGATGTCCACACCGGTCAGGATATGGGACTTGACGACGAGAGGGAGAAGCAGCCGGGTAATACCCTGCTCACCGCCACCATCTTTCCGCAGTTGCAGAAGACCGAAAAATTCTTTTATGAGGGGCAGGATACGGCGGCCAAGTCCACCTTCACCGCCTTCACCTATGACGAATACGGCAACGTCAGCAGCTTCTTTGACGCCGCTGACGCCGGGGCCCATGACGATGTCGCCGCCGCCATCTCTTATTACGAGTTTGCTGAGGAGGACTACATAAAGGACCGGCCCGCCGCCATCCTGGTTACCGATGGCGGTAGTAGCGTCTTGCGCCAGCGCAGCGCCAGTTACGATAGCCGCGGTAACCTCAAAAGCCACACATCCATGATCTCCGGCGGCTCTTTCGCCGAGACCAGTATAAGCTACGATTCCTTCGGCAACATCAGCTCCGTCACCGGGCCGGCCAACCATAAGGATCAGCATTACAAGCTGAGCTACAGCTACGACGTGGCCACCCGCAGCCTGGTGGAAGGGGTAAGCGACTCCCATGGCTACCACTCGTCGGCCAAGCATGACTACAAGTTTGGCAAACCGAGCTCCACCACCGATCTCAATAACAATGTCATCAGCTACCAGTATGACCAGTTTGGCCGAGTGACAAAAATCTGGGGGCCGTACGACCAGGGCGGCCAGGCCACCTACGCCATGAGCTACCACCATGGGGTGGAGGTGCCGTGGGCCATGACCAAGAACAAAGGCTACTGGCTGGAAAACGATACCTTAGACACCATTACCTATATCGACGGTCTCAAGCGATTGGTCCAGACCAAAAGGGAGGCGGAGGTGCTGGTGGGCGGCGCCAAGAAGCACGGCATGACCGCCTCGGGCAAGGTTGTTTTTGACGCCCTGGGCCGCAAGACTATCCAGGGGCAGCCCATCTTCATCGCTGGCGCCGAGACCGCCTTTATGATCCAATCCGCGCCCAAGAACCCCACCAGCCACGTCTATGACGTGCTGGATCGCACCACCTCCACCAAATTCCCCGACGGTGCCCTGCTCACCAACGAGTACGCTATCCGGGCTGGCAGGTTCGTCACCACCACCATGGATCCGGAGAAGAAGGTGAAGGAGACGGTAAAGGATGTGCGCGGCGCCATTCAGGCCGTGCGTGAGCTGGTGGCCGGCAACTGGCAGGAGACCCGCTACGACTATGACCCCTTAGGCCAGATCACCACTGTCACCGACGCGGGCGGCAATAAAACTTTTGTTGGCTATGACAAGTTAGGCCGCCGCACCTCCATAAATAATCCGGACAGCGGTCTCACCGAGTTTTTCCATGATCCGGCCGGCAATCTGCTCAAAAAGATAACCGGCAAGCTGCGGGCCAAGGGAGAAACCGTAAATTATCAGTACGACTATAACCGGCTCGCCATCATTGATTATCCGCAGATGCACGACGTGGCCTACGCCTACGGCCCGCCAGGGGCGGAGGAGAACCGGGCCGGCCGCATCGTGGCGGTGGATAACGGCGACATTAAAGAGCTGCGCTCCTACGGCAAGCTGGGAGAGATCGTCTCGCGCTCCAAGTCGATCCGCAGCGAGTCGCCGGGCCATAACTGGCTGAGCTATACCACTAAATATATCTTCGACTCCATGGGCCGCATGCGCCAGCTCACCTACCCGGACGGCGAGGTGCTTACCTACGGTTACGACCAGGGCGGCCTGCTGGCCAAGGCGTCCGGGGTCAAGGCGGGCAAGGCTTACGATTACCTTCTCGACCTGGCCTATGACGAGTTCGGCCAGCGCCGCAAGATTGCCTACGGCAACAAGGTTTCTTCCTCCTACAGCTATCATCCCAAGACCAGACGCCTCACCAGTATCGTCACCAGGGACGCGGCCGGCAGAACCATTCAGAACATGGCCTATGATTTTGACCTGGTGGGTAATGTAACGAGCCTGAAAAATAATAAATACGTCACCGACGATGATCTGGTCCGCGACGCCAAGCAATACTTCCGCTATGACGACCTGCACCGTTTAAGCCGGGCCGAGGGCAGCTACCGCTACAATCCGGACCGGATGGACCAGTACTACAGCGAGTTTGCCTACGACTCCATCGGCAATTTTTCTAAGAAACTGCAGCGCCATGAGATCAGAACCATCCTGGATGGCTCGCTCTCGCCGCGCCATAAGACGACCTACGATTTTAACTACCAGTACGCCACCCCCAAGCCCCACGCCGTGACCAACGTCGGCGGCAAGACTTATGCTTACGACGAGAGCGGCAATATGATCGCCCGGGTGGACGATAAGACCGGCAGCGCCCGCATAATAATCTGGGACGAGGAAAACCGGGTGCGGGCCGTGAACGACCAGGGGAAATCCACTGTCTTCCGTTACGACGACCAGGGCGCCCGGATCGTCAAGGACGGCAAGTATGGCGAAACGGTCTACGTGGAGCCCAACTTCTCCATCAGAAACGGCGAGGTGGCCAGTAAGCACGTCTTTGCCGGCAATACCCGGCTGGCCACCAAGCTGACCAAGCAGGAGAATCAGACCATCCCCGGCCGCAAGAAGGAGAAGCCCAGCCGCGACTTTTTTGAGGGGGATTTAAATTCCGTCACCGCTGTTTCTGAGATTAACACGGCCATCAGCCAGGTAACGGGCGAGGAGATCATCGCCCTTGATCTGCCCACCGCCATGCCCAGCCCCGGCAAGGGTTATGGTCTGCTCAAGGATAAGAGTAACAACGGCCAGGGCCAGGCCAAACAAACCCTGAAGCCGGAGAAAAGCAATAACGGCCAGGCCAAGGGCCAAGCTAAAGATAAAAGGGACAAGAGAAAAGTTAAGGGTCAAGCCAGCAACGGCTGGACCGTCTCCGCCGACGCCAGTGAAATCAACCTGCCCGGTAACAGCCAGAAGGGTCTGGAGAACGCCCTGGCCCACGGTAAGGGCCA
>JBDLJA010000012.1:0-63571 GCA_039714595.1 Thermodesulfobacteriota bacterium
GCCGAGGTAGAAAAACAGACCACCTCTGCGCGAAAAGAAAACCTATCACACTATTATGCGTCTTGACACCACATCCCCCTCATCTTCAACGGCCTTGGCTTGTCAGCTCACACTTGTCAGCGATCAGTGCCTGGCGTGCAACCTATGCGTCAAGCAATGTTCTTTTTTGCAAGAGCATGGCAATCCACAGGAAATAGCCCAGGCCTATCCAAGAAAAGATGAATCACCAGCATTTGAATGCAGTCTCTGCCACCTCTGTACCGCAGTCTGCCCTGTAGATATTGACCCGGCCCGGATGTTTCTTGAGATGAGGCGGGAGGAAGTGCATCAGGAACGAGGAGTATATCCAGCCCACCAGGCTATTCGCTCTTATGAAAAACGAGGCTTCTCACCTCGTTTCAGCTATTATGGGCTTCCCGGCAATTGTGACACGATTTTCTTTCCCGGCTGCGCTCTGCCCGGCACCAGGCCGGATAAAGTGATTAAACTATTCCGCCACCTTCAACAAAGTATTAATGGGTTAGGCATTGTCCTTGACTGCTGCACCAAGCCGTCCCACGACTTAGGTGACCAAAAGCTTTTTGCAGCCATGTTTAATGACCTGCAACAATTCTTGCTGGATCATCAGGTGAGCAAGGTTATTGTTGCCTGCACCAACTGCTACAAGGTTTTTAAGGAATATGGCAGCGGCCTTACCGTTACCACCGCTTATGAAGAATTAGACAAAGATTTTTCTGTAGCTGTTATTGGTGATACTGCGCCGGTAACAGTGCATGATCCATGTGCTGTGCGTTTTGAGGAGCCGATCCACCAGGCCGTTCGTTCCCTTATCGGCAAAGCCGGGTTGCCCGTGGAGGAGATGCGCCATTCACACCAGAATACCATCTGTTGCGGCGAGGGTGGTTCTGTGGGGTTTCTGAAAGCTGATATGGCTAAAAACTGGAGTAGGATGCGCAAAGAGGAGGCTGACGGCCGGACAATTTTGACCTATTGCGCCGGCTGTGCAAACTACCTCAGTCGCCAAACTCCAACCTATCATCTGCTCGACCTGCTCTTTGAACCAGAGGCAACCATGGCTGGTAAGGCCAGGGTGTCCCGTTCTCCTATGACCTATCTTAACAGGCTGAAATTAAAAAAATATTTCCGAAAGAACCTTGAGGCGACAACCAGTCGGGAACGACCGCAAGGGCTGCTTGACCAAGAGAAAAAAGGAGGAAAGCTCAAGCGACTGGGCATGTTAGCCATGCTGATGGCAGCTATTATCGCGGTGCGGGTTATGGATCTTGACCGTTTTCTCGACCAGCAAAGGCTGCCGCAGTTAGTTCAGAGCTATGGCGCACTGGGGCCGCTGGTCTTTATGACGCTCTACGCCATTGCTCCGAGCCTGTTTTTGCCTGGCCTGCCCTTTGCTGTGGCTGCCGGTGTTCTCTTCGGGCCGTTTTGGGGAGTGGTATATGCTATTATCGGTGCCACAACTGGGGCGACTTTTGCCTTTCTCATCGGCCGTTATGCCGGACGGCAATCGCTTGAAAGCAAACTAAGCAGCCCCAAATGGCAACAGCTTGACCATGATGTAGAACAACATGGCTGGAAAATGGTCGCTTTTACCCGGCTTATCCCTCTTTTTCCTTTTAATCTGCTTAATTACGCCTTTGGTCTTACAAAGATAAAGCTGCTCCATTATATAGCAGCATCATTTTTCTTCATGTTGCCAGGCTGTATTGCTTTTGTCCTGCTATCAAGCTCTCTGATAGAGGTTTTAAAGGGATCAATTTCTCCTACCTTCATCGCTGGAGTACTTGCTGTAGCAGTGGTCTCAGCGATTCCATTGATTTATAGAAAACTCAAGCAAACTGGTAAACAAATGTAAAGTGGCCTAAAGATGACAAGCAATTACTTTAGCTACTGCCAGAAAGGGATAAAAAACTTCTCACCTCACCAAAGTAAAGGTTGGCAAAATGGAGAACAGATTACACGCCGAAACACATAGAAGAACTGTTGCAAAGTCATTGTTGTGGCGTTTTATTGGAATTTTTTGGACTTGGTCAGGAGCATTTATTATTATACTTACTATCCCCAAAGAACAAAAAAATGCAATTACTATAGCTACACTTGTAACGGCATGGCACCATTCTACAAGAATGGTCATGTATTATTTGTATGAGCGAGTCTGGGCTAAAATCAAATGGGGAAGAAGTAATAGTCAACATCATGAACCTGAACTGACCATAGCGAATAAAATACAATGGACTGTTTGCACATCAACAGCAATAGTTGTAATTTTTTGGTTGCTATTTTCTGTTACCCCACAAATTAAAAATAATCAAAAAAAAGCTATCAATGAACGAGTGCAAATAACCCAAAAGGCCAATAACCATCAGCAATGATTGCCGAACAAAGCGCTCAACGCCGACCCGCGAGCACGCGCGTTTTTTTGGGGTTAACCCGACAACCTTCCCACGCTCAAAGCTGGTAGCCTGCCCGTTGGCGGGAAAGGAGAATACGTAAATGTATTTTTGGCATGTAGATAAACTTGTAGAAGATTTTCGAAACGATGCCGTTTCAGAAAAAGAAAAATTTAAATACATGCTTCTTTCCGGAATCATTCTTACATTTATTACAGATCCTATTTTGTGGATAGGGACGAAATACTCGCTATTAGACACTGTCAATTTATTTGGTATGTTAGTGATCGTAATTGCAGGGACTTATTTTTGCTATACCTCAAATAGAGATAGCGATAATAAAGATTTTGTTACACGTTTTATGTGCATAGGTATTCCTGTTGGAATTCGAATTTTCGCTGTCATCATACCTATATCTATTGCCCTCGGCATTGTAGAAGGAATGAATGGGGTTGGCATAGAGTACAATGCGGCAGATGAGGAAATATATTCAACAACATTAAGCCAGGTTATTTGTTCAGCATTGTTTGGAATTATTTACTATCTGCACCTTGGCAACACACTCAAATCTATTGCATCAGGTTCTAACAAACCGCTGCAAGGGACAAGCGAGCAGCGCAGTTAATTTTAGCTTTTTCCTGCTGGCCAAAGCCTCAGGTTAATCGAAGCCTAGTGCTGCAAACATCGCTTGCCCGTGAGCTCAAACGTTAGGGTTTCAATGCGAATAACAGTAGAGATGTCCAATATATTTGCATAGTCACGAAGCTAGAACTGTAGAAAAACAAACCTTATGAAACTAAAAGCATTCTTAATTACAACAGCCCTATTGCTAATATACAATGATGCATTTTGCTGTTTGGCGGCCAGTCAAAACAGATTGTTTCCAGTTGGAAAATCCTCACAAGGATTTATGTTTTTAGAAACCAAACTATCTAGATTTGGGTCTGAGATCCATGAAAAATGGAGAGGGACTGCTTACCTTGCTGTCTACAACAAAAAGCGTGAGAGTCTTCATAAACAATTGATAGGCAACGTTGAGTTCTCAACTGATTTATACACTCAGCAAGTTCAGCTATTATTTAAAAAAGCACAAAAGCTTGCTCAAGTGTCTCCTGGCTTTATAGAGGCAAAACCAATTCAAATAACATTTTGTGGCTACAACAGAAACTGCAGCATGGCGACTCTGCATTCTTCCGATACCAAAAACCAATTCAGCATCCAATTGGCATCTGGGACGAAAAAGTATAATATATCAATCTTAGATAATGAATCCTCTATCGCCGGAGAATTTATAGAAAAATACAAGAGTTACTCCTTAGAAAACCTTTCTAAAGTTGTTCTTATAAATTCTGTTCGGCGAATGGTTGTCGGAAATGAGCACCTTACACTTCTCCACTTGGGTAATGGGCAAACATTCACTTCTGCAGTTACAGGAGAGCCTTTTGAATCAAAGGAATATAAACCAAATTTTTCGTTCAGCACGCTTGAGGAAAGTACTTTTTACGAACCAGTCATGCACCATGGAATGGGTTTTGACTTATTTATAGTAGAATAGCAATCAACAAACTTGACCTGCGAGCACGTGCAACTTATCACGGCAATTCAACGTTTTCCTCGCGGACACAGGGTACCAATCGCTGGGCAGGCAAGCAGGTAGGTTGGGTTGAATGCAATGAAACCCAACATTAGATCTGGGGGAGCTGGGGAATAATCAAAATTTACTGATGTTACAGGCCAGGAATATTTTTTGGTTGGGTTTCGTCCCTCGACCCAACCTACCGGCTACTATTGGGCTCTTGGACTTTCTTACTTAAAGAAGCCACAAAAAAACACTAAGGAGTATTTATGAAAACGATTCTGACAATATTTAGTCTGATTATTCTTGGCTGCTTTGCTTTGCCACCTGCCTACGCACTTGAGACAGGGGCGGCCGATGATCCCTCCGAGCAGGAGGCAGATGCTGTTGCTGACCGGGCTCGGCCAAGCCCAGTGCTGCGGAAACCGGCGGAGGTGACATCTGCGCCAGCCACGACGCAAGGGCAAGTGGAAGTCTCCTCCCCTGCCCTGCCGCAGTCTGGTCGTCCTGCGGCACCGGCAAACAGGGGCAATACAGCGGTAACTGCTCATTGAAAATGGCAGACAAACCCTCTCTGCCTAAAGAACATAACCAGAGCCACTGCTGACCCTAGCCAAAATCTATGTTTAAAAAATTCATAGATTTTGGCTAGGGTACACCTTTCTTTCTGCACCCCAAAAAACCGCCCCTTTTTCCAACATGACTTATTGATTTTGCCGATTTGCCCATGGAAAAATTACCCTAAGCTGATTATACTACCACACCATTTCACCAGTTAGCCGCCGCTGCCACTTCCCACCCCCTGAAACGAGCAATTACCCCACTGCGAAAAATAATGGCAAATCCCATTTCCCGGCGCTACAGCAACAGCGAAGAAGTCGCCAACAGCATCACCCACGGGATAGGCGCCCTGCTAGCCATCGCGGCCTTAGGCGTTCTCACCGCGTATTCCACTCTCAAGGGCAACGCGGTGCACATTGTCTCCTGCAGCATCTTTGGCGCGACCTTGATTTTCCAGTATCTCTCTTCAACGCTGTACCACAGTATCAGCCAAATCCGGGCAAAATCGATACTGCGGATGTTTGACCATATCGCCATTGTCCTGCTTATTGCCGGGACCTACACCCCATTTGCCTTGATTTGCCTGCAGGGCACTTGGGGCTGGTCCATCTTCGGGACGATATGGGGCCTGGCCCTGATGGGAATCATCTTTGAGGTTACTCCCCTCAAAAAGCATCGCTTTGCCCTGGTGTCCCTCTACATCAGTATGGGCTGGGTTATCATCATCGCCATTCGCCCCCTCTTTCAAAGTCTTGATTTCAGAGGTTTTGTCTTACTCGTCCTTGGCGGCCTTGTCTATACGCTGGGGGTCACCTTTTATGTCTGGAAAAAGCTGCCATACAGCCATGCTATCTGGCATCTCTTCGTCCTTGGCGGCTCCACCCTCCACTTCTTCGCCATTCTCTTCTATGTCATCCCATCTCAGGCCTGATGGCGCCGCACCTAAGTAGCCAGCCCCACTTCCCCCCTAGATAGAGCGCCCTACTTGGCAACGATCTCCACCCGCAGGGGCGGGGCATCGCCATGGGGCTCGCTCTCTTTGGCCTGGAGGAGAAAGACGCGCTCCGGCTCAATGGGGCCGGTGCTGACCAGGTACTCTTTAATCGCCAGGGCCCGGGTCTGGCCCAGCTGCAACAGCTCATCGTCGCTGATAACGATGTGCTCGTTGATGAGCCTAGCCATTTCGGCCGGTTCCTGTTTTTTCAGGATGCCGATGAAGTTGCGCGGCCGCTTGAAGGTGGCCGCCTTATAGGCCATCTCCAGGTATCGCTCGTACTCCTCCGGCTCGACGCGCAGCTCTTCCTGGGCCCCATCACTGCCCTGCTGGCGGCTCACCTCTTTTAGCTTCTGGCGCCTGAGCTGCCGGTCAAAATCCATTTGCCGCAGGGCCGCACGGTCCTGAACCGGGTCGAAAAAGCCGGTCACCTCCAATTTCAAGGCTGGGTGGTCATACATGGCCTTGGCAAAGGCTTGCCACTGCTCCTCTTTTTTATCCAGCGGCTGGGCGGAGCCGGGGCTAAACTCGGCATGGAGAAAGTCCTGCCCCTCTGGAAAGAGGGAGCCAAGCAGGGCAAAGGGGGAGGTGGCCGCCTTGATCAGCAGGTTCTCCAGCACAGTGACAATCACCCCGCCCACGGAAAACTTTGGATCATCCAGCCGGCCGGAGACCGGGATGTCGAGCTTGATCTCGCCGTTGCGTTTTTTGAGCAGGGAGATGGCCAAGGGCACCGGCAACGAGGTGGCGGTGTCGTTCTCCACCAGCTCGCCCAGGGTGAGCTGGTCGATGAAGGCCCTGTTCTCTGAGGTGAGCCGCTTGCCTGAGATATCGTAGTGCAGGTCGAGGCTCAACTTGCCCTTGGTCAGCGGATAACCGATGAACTTGATGGAGTAAGGGCTCATGGGTGGCAGACCCATGTCTTGCAAGCTCACCTGCAGATCGGTGGAAAATTCCTGCCACGGGTGGATGGTGCCCGTCACCCTTAAAGGCGAGAAGCGGTTCAGCTTGGCCGCGATATTGACATCGGCCAAGACATCCCGGCCCGAAGAGAGACCGGTCACCGTGCCCCCTATCTCCCCCAGGCTGGCACTGAAGGGCGGGCTTAGCTGCTGGTCATGGAAGTCGACGCGGCTGTTGGCTATGGTGACCTGCTTGATCTGCACCGCCATGGCCTGGGCGGCTGCCCCTTTTTTCTTCTTCTTTTTCTGCCCCTCCTTCTTGGCTGGGGAGGGCTGGGTGCTTAGCTTGCTCAGGTTCGAGCGGCCCTCCTTGTCCAGGGAGACCAGGGCGCGCAGACCGGCCAGCTCCACCCCATCCAGGGAGAGGCGCAGAGGCGGGCCCTGGAGATCAATGCCGGTTAGATCCACGCCCTGCCAGGCGAGGAGGCGCTCCGCCTCCCCATCCAGTAAAGAAAAATTGCTGCTGCCAGCCTTGCCTTTAAAGGAGAAGGCCAGCTCTTCCGCCGCCTGGCTGGTCACGGTGAGCCGGCCGCCACCCCCCAGGCGGCCCCCGGCAATGATCGCCCTGGTGTTGCCGGCCAGGTAGGGTTGGGCCGCCTTGAGGGGCAATTTATTCAGGGCCAGCTGCAGGTCCAGGGCCAGGGGGTTCAGGGCCAGGCTGCCATGGGCCTTGAAGGTGGCCGTGTCGTTGAGGCGCGTGGTCAGCTCACCCTTGCCCTGCTCCTTTGGTACGGTGGATATATTGCTGGCCGTCAGCTGCAGCTCTTCAAACCGGAAGGTGGCGGGCTGCTGTGGCTGCTGGTCAGTGAAGATGGTGGCGTAGTCGCGCAAAGCAAGATCAGCCAGGGTGAAGCGCCATGGCCCGGCGCCCTGGCTGTCCTCCTTCTTCTCCCCATCCTGCTGCCCCTTGGCCCCTCTATCTTTGCCCTCCCCGGCTGGCCGGGGGGCGAGAAACTCCAGGAGGTTGAGGCTGCCATCCGACCGGCGGAAGATGGGGATATGGCCGCCACTGCTCAGGCACTGGCCCACGACAATATCCCTCTTGGTAAGATCAATGGTGCTCTCAGAGATGGCCAGGCGGGCAATGGTGATTTTCTCCTGACCCCGTTCCGGGGCCAGGGTGAGTTTACTCGCCTCCAGCCCGGCCCGGCTTAGTAGCATAATCTCTCTGTCCGGGGCAAAGGCAAAGGAGGACTGCAGGTTCAGCTCCTCGGCCGTGAGATCCACGGTGAGGCTCTCCCGCAGGTAGGGGCGATACTTGGCCAGTTTGATCTGCGCCAGGCTCAGATCACCGTCCAGCGCCAGGGGCAGGCTGGTAAAGGAGCCCTTGACCCTGATCTCTTCCGCCGCCTCACTGGTCAGGGCCAGGGCGTAGGTGGCCTTGCTGTTGGCCGCGCTGCTGTACCCTTTCAGGCTGAGATCGACAGGGGTCAGCACGGTTTCAAAGGGCTCTGCCTGGCCCTGGTCAACAAGGGTGAGCCGGGCCCGCTCTATGAGCCCCTGGCCCAGGGTGATGAGCGGCGGGTCTGCCGGCGGGGAGGGTGCTGGCGCCAGCGCGGTTTTGTCCTCAGGGCCAGGGGGCAAAAGCCCGCTCAGGTTAAGAATGCCATCCGCCTGACGTTTGATGAAGAGCGCCGGCTGCTGCCAGTGGATCTTGGCCAGGTGCACCTCTTTGCGCAGCAGGTGGGCCTTATCAATATCCACGGTCAGAGAAGGGAAGGCGAGCAGGGGTTGGCCATCACTGGTGCGGATGTCCACCTGGCGCAGGGCCAGGGCGCCCTTGACATTGATGGCCGGCTTGCCGTCCGCGTGCTGCATGAGGCTGCAGGAGAGGGTGAGGTCCAGCAGGCCGCTCTCCAGGGCAAAGCCAAGATTGTCAGGCAGATAGACCAGGTACTTGGTCAGGTCGATGTCGGTGAAGTTAAGGTTGAGATCAGACTGGCGGGAGGCGTGAAAGGGCTTGCTGTCCCCCTCCATGCCAATGGGGGTGCCGTTGACCACGGCGCTGAAGGAGGGCTGGGTGAATATCTCCACATGGCTGGGCAGGTTGGAGAGCCGGGGAAAGGCGAGGTTAAGGGCCGTGATGCTGTGGGTCATGCCGCCGGCCTGGTCGTCAAGGTGGAACTGGCCGCCGCTGATTTCGATATTGTTCAGGGAAAAGTGAAAGTTTTTTTTCTCCCCAGGGCTGGCAGCGCCTTCGGTCCCACCCTCCGTCTCCCCTGGCTGGGCCAGCAGATCGCTGAAATTCCAAGTCAGGTCTTTATAGAGGGCGAGATTGAGCTGCGGGTTAACCAGGGAGATCGACTTGACAATGGCGGCCAGCCGCAGCAGGGAGGAGGCCTGGAGATTGACCTGCAGGGCATCAAAGGCGGCGAGAAGACCATCGCCCTGGCGCGCCTTCACCTGCAGGCCGTTTATCTCCACCTGCAGGGTAAAGGGGTTGCAGCGCACCTGGGCCACCTCTGTTTGGCGCTGCAGGGCCAGGCTCAGCTTTTCTTCCAGCTGATTGCGGACAATAACCGGCAGGATGAAAAAGCCGAAGATGGTGTAGAGGGCGACGAGCAGGGAAACAACGAGGCCCCAGCGCTGACCCCTGGACAGGGCGCGCCAAGGGCGGTTAGATTGGCGAGAGGATTCCATGGTGGTTTTTTGGGCAAGGAAGGTGCAGTTTTTTACCGTCATTGCCAAGCTACATGGCAATGACGGTGGCAAGCGGGGAACGGTGAAACAATCATCATTACCAACTGGCTTCCGAACTGTCTAGCCGAAAGCCACCTCACCCTACTGGTCATCATCCAGCAGGTAACCCTCTAGTTTTGCCAGTAAGGAATCGGGCAGCTCCTCGCCATACATAAAGGCCTGCGCCTCCTCCCCTGTTATCTTCTCCTTAACCTCCAGGGGTAAGGAACGTAAGACAGCCACCCTTTGCGGATCTGGCCTTCTCTTCTGCTGTTCACTACTGTCTGCCATCCATAGCCTCCTAAATTTTTTTCTGGTGAGAAATTAATCCGCGCCGCCGCAACAAGCAGTGGCCTGGCCCCTTACGGCGCCAGGAAACCGCCGCTAGTTAACATTATCGTCCCCCCGGCCGCCTTAGGCAAGAGCTTAGGCCCACAGGGTCATCATTACCGAACTTGCTGCTCTGGCAGGGTCTCTCTGCTGCTCCTCTGGGGATTGGGATTCAGGGAGCGGTATCCCTGGTGAAGACCCACTCGGCCCCGCTGGACAGGCCTTTGTTGAAGCGGTAACCGTGCCGGGCAAACCCCTTCAGGTCATCCACATCGATAAGCTGGTTGCGGATAATATAGTTGACCATCAGCCCCCTGGCCCGTTTGGCGTGGATCGCCACCACCCGGTAACCATCATCCTTCTTCTCCTTGAAAGAGACCTTGAGAAGCTCGGCGCCAAGCTCACGAGTCTTCACCGCCTTGAAATACTCGTCAGAGGCGAGATTGACCAGAACCCGTGAGCCGCTGGCAGCCATCTGGGCCCGGAGCTGATCGGTGATGAGTGAGCCCCAGAAATGGTAGAGGTTCTTGCCCCGCTCATTTGCCAGCCGGGTGCCCATCTCCAGCCGGTATGGCTGGAGCAAATCCAGGGGGCGCAGGGCCCCATAGAGGCCGGAGAGTATCCGCAGATGGCCCTGGGCAAAGTCAAGCTCAGCCGCGTTAAAAGAGTCCGCCGCAAGGCTCGTATACAGATCGCCGGTGAAGAAGAAGAGGGCCTGGCGCGCGTTTTCCAGGGTAAAGGGGGTGGTGAAGCCAGCAAAGCGTTTAAGGTTTAATTGGCCAAGCTTGGGGCTGATCTTCATCAGCCTCTCCAGGCCAGGGCCGTCATACTTACGCAGCAACGCGACAAGGGCCAGGCTCTGCTCAAGCATCTCCGGCCCAGTCCAGTTGCTGGTGGTCCGGCAGGCGAGGTTCTGGGTCTTGGATGGCGAGATAACCAGTAGCATGTTTTTCCCCCTCAATACTCATCTAAGATTGCAAAAGATTGGTAAGCAGCAAGACTACCCTTGCAGCTAGCAGCAGTAAACGCCAGAAAGCAGCCATTGAGAGCTAATTTTTCCCTGCCAGGGGCCAGCCGGCAAGATAGCAGCAGATGGCTCTACTTCAGCGGCGCAAATCATTCCCCAGGCTAAAAAAGAAAAAAAGAGCGACGAGCAAAGAGAGGCCCAGGAGGGTAACGCCGCTCAGCTTCAGGGCAAAAGAGAGGTTATAGCCGGCCGAAAGGCTGCCAATAAAGGGGCCCAGTACCGCGAAACTGACCCTGATGAGCAAACTGCGGATGGAAAGAACAGTGGCCCTGGTCTCAGAGACACAGTAGCCATTGACCAGATCTTTTAGTAACGGCGTTGCAAAGCCGCGGACCGCATAAAAGATAAAAAGAGTAAGCAGGGCTGGCAGCAAGGGCAAAAGACCTAAGAGAATATAGGCGCCAGGGATAACGACGATGATGACGAGGATGGCGGCCAAGCGGCCGATCCTGCTGACGACCTTGGCGGCAAAGGCCGCCACCACGGCCACGGTCAGATTTAACAGAACCCAGAGGGGGGTGATCGCCTCTTCTGTCAGGCCATTGTGGACAAAATAGACCTGTGATGTCCAGGCCATGCAGAGGGTGCATGTGCCGATTAGGGCAGAGAGAAAGAGGGTCGCGCTTAACTTTTTATTGGCGACAAGGCTCTCCTGGCAGACCGCTAAGATATGGCCGAACCCTGGCCGGCTGATAAGCCTGTCCCGCGGCGGCTCCAGCAGGTAAAAGGCGGCGGGAATTGCCAGGCTGGCAACCAGGGCCTGGGAGAGATAGACCGCCCGGTAGCTTAAGGAAGCGGCAATAAGACCACCGCAGAGGGCGGCAATGGTTTCAGCAAAATTACCCAGGGAGGTGATTCGCCCTTCAAGGCGAAAATACCAGTCCCTCTTATCCATGGCCGCCAGACTCTCATAGAGCATGGCCGAGTCTGAACCGGAGATGAAACTGCCACCGAGGCCCAGAATCATTTCAGCGGCCAGAAAGCCGTAAAACCCTGAGGAGAGTGAGTAGATAGCGTAGCCCAAGGTGCCGAGTAAACTGCCGATAACCAGCGACTTCTTGCGGCCGATCACATCAGCCATATAGCCTGAGGGGATCTCCAAGATGGCCACAGACAGAGAATAGACGGCCTGCAGGATATAGATATCAAAGTAATCCAAGCCGTTGTCGCTATAAAACAGGGCGACAATGGGCATGATCAGCATCAACCACTTGGAGAGCTTAATCAGGTAAAGGCTGTAAATATTTGTGGCAAATGATCTGCTCATCTAAAATAAGGGGGCCATGATAAGGGTGCCGGCCAGTTTTGCTGACCAAGCAAGGGGGATTTAAAAGGGGGCAGAGTAACCTGTTAGGGCGAATATGGCCAGGATCTCTGGGCTGTCAAGGCGGGATGCAGACAGGGCGCTGCTAGTTTGCTCCCCTTGCAGGATGAAAACGGACCAAGGGGCAACAACAAATATTGTCCTATTTAGCTCCGCTCAATCAGAGCTAATAGATAAGTCACATAATATAAAAGGGAGTCAGATGAAGGCCATACAAAGCATTATAGAACAGATAAAAAACCTTGAAAAACAATTGTCCATAGAGATACAGAAGAAAGAGGATGAATTTTTTTATAAAATTCATGGCAAAAAAATAGACTTTGAAGAATCGACTAGACGCTACCATAAAACCCTGGCCACAAAAATCCACACCTACCTAATCAATGCGGCAATATTAAATATACTGACAGCTCCCTTTGTCTGGTTTTGCCTTATCCCACTAATCCTTTTGGACATAGTTGTCTCAACTTACCAATTTATCTGCTTCCCAGCCTATAGAATCCCTAAAGTTCGCCGGAATGACTATATAATAGTGGACCGTTATGCCTTGAAGTACCTGAACGCGTTTGAAAAATTAAACTGCATATATTGCGGGTACGCCAACGGCATGATCGCCTACATCCAGGAAATAGCGGCCAGAACCGAACAGTACTGGTGTCCAATTAAGCACGCCAGGAAGGTTGGCCGTATTCATAGTCGCTACAAATACTTTTTAGAGTATGGGGATGGCGCTAATTATAAGGATGCTCTCGAAACAATTAGAAGAGATTTTAAAGATATTGACTAGAGCCGACAGGTCACGATGGCAGATCGCCATATTCCCTGGCCCGGAATATTGAACCAGGGCCCCGGAAACCGGGTATCATGGGAATATCCACCTCGGCAGCCCTCTGTTTGCGAGGCATCCAGTTTCGGAATAATAACCATAATTTATTAGCCAAAAAGCATAGACAATGGACCCAACTTAATCGACAGGAGAAATCTATGAACGGGGTAAAACGAGCATTTACCTGCTATCTGATGCTGGCACTGGCTATTCCCATTTTTCTTCATGAAACAGCATCGGCATGCACAAGCATTGTTTTGGAGGCAGAGGATGGTGCCGTCATCTACGGACGAACAATGGAATGGGGGGCATTTGACCTGAATTCCCGCCTGGCGATCGTTCCCCGCGGCTACGAGTTCCAGGGCCACACGCCGGACGGAAAACCGGGTTACCGTTGGCAGGCCCGGTATGGCGTTGTCGCCCTTGATGCCCTTGAAAAGGACTACCTTACCGATGGAATGAACGAAAAAGGCTTGGTCGTGGGTGCTCTCTATCTCCCCGGCTTTGCCAAGTATCAGACCTATGACCCGGCTCAGGCCAAAATCTCGATGGGCTCGTTGGAATTTGCCAATTATGTCCTCACTGAGTTTGCGACGGTTGCTGAAGTGCGCGAGGGGTTAAAGAAAATACGTGTAGTGCCTGTCAATGAGCCTGTCCTAGGGGGACCGGCGCCGATTCATTTGGCGGTGATGGACCAAAGCGGTAAAGCAATTGTCGTTCAATACCTGAAGGGTGAATTGAAGGTATTTGATAACCCGCTTCGGGTGTTGACCAATTCACCACCATTTGATTGGCACATGTCGAACCTTCGCAATTACCTCAATCTGTCAGCGGTTGCATGGCCTGCCAAAAAAATTGAACAGCTCGACTTTGCCCCCATTGGCGCAGGAAGCGGCTTTCTCGGCCTACCCGGCGACTATACCCCACCGTCACGTTTTGTTCGTGCTGTGGCCTATAGCCAGACGGCCCGGAAAACATCCGATGGAGATGAAACGGTCTACGAAGCATTCCGCATTCTAGATAACTTCAACCTGCCCCTTGGCACCGCTGAAGGTCCCGATTCTGACCCCAAACTTTTAGAGGGGATGCGGAGTTCAACGCTATGGACGACTGCAGCTGACAGCAAGAATCTCAAACTGTATTACCACACGCAGCACAATCGAAAGGTGAGAATGGTTGACCTGAAAAAAATCGACTTTTCGCCAAAAAAGAAGGAAATTCAACATATTCAGTTGGACAAGAAAAAATCCCAAGAAATCGAGGATGTGACTCCGCAATGACAAAAAACTATGTCGATGCTAAATGCGTTCAAGGCCGACCCGCGGGCCCGTGCGACTTTTCAATATTAACCCAAAGAGTTAACCACGCTCAAAGTTGGCAGTCAGCCCGTTGGCGGGCGGGTTGACTTTGGCGTTATGTGGCAATAGAGAATAATTTATGAATAATACTCCAAGAAAAGAGATAAGCTCTCGCTGGCAAAGATATAGAGAGTTACTAAGCAAATACCTCCCTGAATGTGAAGGGGCATTTATATTCTCTCGCTTAAACATCTTTTATTTTACCGGCACATTCGCAAATGGTGTTTTTTGGCTGCCAAGGGAAGG
Source organism: Thermodesulfobacteriota bacterium (assembly GCA_039714595.1). Classification (GTDB taxonomy): domain Bacteria; phylum Desulfobacterota; class Desulfobulbia; order Desulfobulbales; family SURF-16; genus JAOZSN01. Next base: position 14,289 of record JBDLJA010000012.1, read on the forward strand.
TGAACCAATTTTATTCTGTCGGCGAGGGGCTGAACGGGCCGAGATCGAAACAGCTTTAAATAATATCGTCCAATTCAGTTCTTACCGGGACATAGAGAAAACTTTTAACGATTTTACCATTGCCCTGCCGGCAAAAGTCGCAACAGAGATGAATGGCCTACCCTGGTCACTGGCCAATACCCTTTTAAAGTATCTGCCCGACATTGAGTTCATCCCTGGAGACAAGCTGATTGCCATGACTCGGGCTAAAAAGTCAGAGTGGGAGTTACAACTCATCCGCCAAGCAGGCCAAAGACACAACAAATGTTTAACCCAGCTATTGCCACCCTTCCTCCATGAAGGAATTGATGAGCTGCAAATATCCCATAAGATCTCTGAATTATTTTATTCTGAGGGCCATAATGGGATCTTGAGAATGGGATCATTTGGCGAAGAGGCATTTCTGGGCCATATCGCGATAGGTGAAAGCGCCAATTACCCAAGTGTTTTTAATGGCCCGGTTGGCCTTCGTGGTCTTCATCCCGCGGTGCCGTTTATGGGATCAGAAGAAATTAAGTGGGGTTCTGGTAGCCCCCTCACAATTGATAATGGTTTCACCTGGGGTGGTTATCAAACAGATAAAACCCAGGTGTACTGGCTCGGCAGCAAAAATAGCATTCCCGAGACTATTCAAAGGGCCCACAATTTTTGCGTGGAAATCCAAGCCATGATCGCCGAACAGTTACATCCCGGCTCAATACCAAGTAGCCTGTGGAGTCAATGCGAAGAAAAGATTTCCCAGAGCCCTTGGTCAAAGGGCTTTATGGGCCTGGGCAACAATAAGGTGAATTTTGTTGGTCATGGCATTGGCCTCGCCATTGACGAATACCCAGTATTAGCCAAGGGCTTTGATTTACCCCTGGAAGAAGGCATGGTATTGGCCATTGAGCCTAAAGTTGGCATACCGGGCCTGGGAATGGTGGGGACAGAAAACACCTTCGAGGTAACCGCCAGTGGCGGCAAACCATTAACTGGCAATAATTACGAAATAATCAACATATAACCAGGCAAAGAGATAAAGATTATCCCCGGTTGTCAGTCAAGCAGAGATCTAACGACCTTCTTTTCGTTCTTTGTCTATCAGAAAGTCGGCAATATCCAAAATCTCACCTTGAGATCCGACACTGCTGGTGACAATCAGGTATTTACCGTTAACCACTATTGCTGGCGTGCCGGACAAGCCTGATGACTTCATTAATTGCACCGCATCTTCTACCTGCAATTTCACCTTTGACGCTGAAAGTTGCACCATGAATTGATCTTCTTCCATGCCATATTCGGCAAACAATTTAGCATAATGTTTCTTTTGCCCATCTAAATCTTTCTCGCCGCCAATGGCCGCTGTCTCAATGAATAATTTTTCATGTATCTCGGCAAATTCTTCCATGGAAGAGGCGATAAAGAACAGCTTGGCCTGGAGAACCATTACCTCATTCCAGACAACTGGAGATTGTTTTATCGTAACATCAGAAGGAACTGTTTTTCCCCATCTATCCATATATGTTTGAAAGGTCTGACAATGGGGACAGCCATAGGCAAAAAATTCAGTGACAACAATATCATTGCCTTCAGGGCCAAATTCGTCTTTTACTTCCCGGTAGTGGGTATCTAGGAGATACTTCTCCGAAGAGGCGGCTGGTGGGGGCACATAATCCTGATCAAGCCTTAATTCAGAGCAGGCAGCCAGCACTAATATAAGCAGCAATAAAGATATCTTTGTATACATGTCTTACGCCTCGAAGATTACCTGGTTGGCCAGAGTTGCATTCATTGACACGCGCCTCTCCCCCATGTCTGATCAAACCCTGTCGCGCCTGAGGGGCGGGCAGCGGTTTTGGCTAATTCAACTGATTTTACCCAGAAACTGACCCGGGGAACAAAGATAAAATTCGCCGTCCTGGTAAGCCCTCCAGCTGCCTCAAGAAATTTATTAGCCGGATGGATCCACTCCCGTGCAACGAAAAATCTGGCCTGATGATCTTGTAACACGAACTGGTTGCTCAACCTGAGAAGATCGAGCCTGCCCCCAAAGCAAACGTTAATATTGCCATTTTTTCAATAGCGGGTAGGATTCTCTGTCAGCCGAATGGGGATTAGCCCCCTTTTTTTACCGCCTTTTTTGCAGAGCCCCCTTATCTAAGCAGAATGCGTCTTGAAATCTCATGCCCTTTGGCCAAAAAATTCTGAAAGGCGCAGTATGAATATCCTCAGCATGCCAAGCCTAACGACCCTAACTCGAGAAAACAGATTACCTATCACCTCAACCGGAGGAAAAATGATGAGACAACTCTTCTACCAAGCAGCCCTTGCTGTTGCCATCTGCCTAATCTCCATAAATCATTGCCAGGCAGCAACCGCGACAGAGTTGAAGACGTTACAGGTTCAGCAAAAGAGTCTCCAGCCGGCCCCTGCTCCTGCAACGATTAAGGGTGTTGCTCCGGCGCCAACCGGGACGAAGCCTGCCCCGGCGGCAAGGCAACTCCGCCCTGTCAAGGCGCCGCAGATCGCACCTCCAGCAGCCCAGGGCCTTGGTCAAAAGGTGAATCCCACCCTGATGAAGCCGGACCTGACCGTCAAGAAGATGAAGATCGAACCGGCCAATCCCACCAACCAGGATAACATCCGCTTCAGTGCCTCTGTCCACAATATGGGCATGGCCACGGCAGGGGCCAGCAAGGCCGGCATCAAGATCGGCGGCGAGACGTTTCCCGTGAAATTTAATCAGGGACCAATCACCATGCAGTCATCCACCGCAGTGATCCGCCTGAAAAAACTGCCGGTGGGCAAGTACAGCGTCAAATTCATTGCCGATATCGACAATCAGGTCAGGGAGTCTAATGAGAACAATAACGAGGCTTCGCTCAACTTTGCGGTGGGCCTGCCCATGCAGATGACTGACCAGATCGGCGGTATCAGCGCTGGTCTTGATCCGGGCAACTTACAGATAGTATTCAAGGTCATTCAGGAGAACATGATGACCTATACCTTTCCCGGCAGTAACTATTTCGCCATCATTCTGCGGGCTACAAAGAATTATGATGCCGCCACGGTCAATGGTGCGGTTCGGGTGAACCTGAAATACTTTGCCGGAGGTGTCCTGCAGCATCAACAGGACCTGCCCCAGGCCAACATGACGACAGCGGGCAATCTGCTCACCTGGAACTCTGGCCAGACAAACTATGCCTCGGCCTGTACCTCGGCAATAGACAGGTACTGTGAAGTCAATGTCTATGTTGAGGATACCGTCAAGTCCCAGGATGGTGAAAGCCTGGATGGTGACAACAACGGTCAACCAGGCGGCCAGTTCCACCACACCTTTTACCGGGGCATGAGCCCGCCTAGTCCCTGATTAGCAATTGCCTTACCCTGGCCTTTTCTATTTGGCCGGGAGCCTCCGGGACTGGACTTGCCAGACCTGATAAAAAAAGGGCCGCAAAGAATCGCCACCCCGTTCAAACTGGCGCTAGCCAGTTTTCCTAAAAGGGCGAGGCTGCTAAGAAATCATAGCCACTTAGGACAAAAAAAATCCCCCGACACCAGAAGAGAGGTGAAGGGGGATTTTACAGTTATGGAATCCCAGGCCGGTTAGGCAGAGACAGATCCAAGGGGACCCCAGCCCGCCGGGCCAGAAGCGATTAGCTAATCAGCAGCGGGGCAATGGTCGCGACGATCTATCAGGGCAAAAATTTTACTTACCATCCTCTTTTTTAATTGCCGGCGAGGCAAGAGTGGCGGTTGATTTGCCAGGAGGTGTCGGCAAATCTTCCTTCATAGCCTTGATTTCACCGTTAAGGACACCGCCAGGCTCAACAGAGAGATCCGCGGTTTCAACTCTGCCGTTAACCACGCCCCCCTTCATAAGGTTGAGTTTTTTCGCGACCATGTTGCCATCGACCTGGCCAAGACAAACGACAACCGAAGATTCAACATCACCGATGATTTTGCCGGCCTCGCCAAGGACAAGATAGCCCCCTTTGACATTTCCTTCTACACTGCCGTCAATTCTAATTTTACCTTTGAAGGAAATATCACCGACAATGGCCATCTCTTTGCCGATAATGCTGGCAATAGCGCCTTTACTGTCACTCTCTATTGAACTTGCTCTATCTTTCTCTCTGCTAAATAGGCTCATGTTTTTTAAAAATAATAAAGGTTAAGAAGAAAAAGGTTCTATCCCATATCAATCTTCAGATATTTGGCAACCCTTATGAACTTGATAGGATTAATAGGTTTGTTCTTATAGCGCATCTCGTAGTGGACGTGTGGGCCGGTGCTCCTGCCAGTATTGCCGACAAGACTGATCACCTGGCCCCGCTTAACCATGTCGCCCTTATTGACCAGCAGTTTTTTATTATGGGCGTACTTCGTCGTCAATGATTCGCCGTGGTCTATTTTAACAAACCAGCCATATATATTGTTGTAACCCCGCCCTACCACCCGGCCCGCGGCAGTGGCTTTAACTTCGGTGCCGCGCGGGGCGACAATATCCACCCCGGCATGAAATGCGGACCTGTTAAGCAACGGATCCACCCGCCGGCCAAATTTAGAGGAAATCCGACCCCAGACCGGAGGGCCTAAAGGGACAGATTTAAGGGAATCAAGGTCGTGATCAACCTTGGAGATTAGATCATCAACGGTATGGCCGGACGTACTTTGAAAAGGGCCACCACTGTTCTTCTTACCGTCTGCAGAAGATGAAGGGTTGACATCGAGGACATCAAGAATGACGTCAATCATCTGACTGCGACGACTAAGCTCGCCAAACGCCCCGCTTACCCTTTGCTTTTTTTCTTCTTCAAGGGCCGAAACCCGGGCCTGGAATTCTTCTTTGCTGGAATTTGTTGATGACAGATCTTCTTCAATAGTGGCCAGGCGGGTTTTAAGACCAATATTTTCAGCGGAGTACTTGATCCCGGCTATGGCTGTAACGAAGAAAACAAGTGAGGAGGTAATAATCAGCGATTTCAGGCTCTTTTTCGACAGGGTAAAAAACTTCTGCTTACCCTCTTCGCCGGTAACAATGATGTGGAGTTTTGAGTTCATATATCAGCTTAATTTTGATATGCAGGTGAAATTATTCATCCATTTATTTTTTTGACCCAGAACAGAGAGATGTAATTAAAACAATAAATTAACGAAAAGTCAAACTTTGACCGTTACCGCCTAAAACAACTGGTCAGGAATAGCCTTGTTCACAAATTTCTATTCCCTTATTACTGTAATTATCTCTTTGTCTTGCATTATGCCTTATTGCCTAAAAAATATTGTTAGCCGCCTATACTGTTGATGCCGCAAGCCCCCCTTGGCTCGTCAGGCAATACCTTGCCAGGCCAGGCGCCTGACGCCCCATCCCCTCACCAAAAGGAGCAGGGCGCCTGTCATTTACCGGCCTAAACGATCAATCAATTCGGAGGGGAGATCTCCTTCAATGCGGGGGATGTTCACCTGAAAGATCATTGACTCATAGGGCGGCAAGCTGCCTCCTTCGCCCTTGCCGTCCTTATCACAGTCGAGGAAGGTACCATCTTTACTCTTAATGGTCCCGCGCAGATGCATGACATAATAGCCGTTATCCAACGTGGCGCCCGAGGCCCAGGTGATCATATTGCCCATCACCCGGACGTTATTATTCTGGGTGGAGGCATCCACCCAGAAATGAGCGTCATTCTTCCTTAACAGCCGGATATTAACATTCTGCTGGACCGTGGCCAGGTCCACTTCCTTATTAAAGGTAATGGCGGCAGCTAAAAAGTTGCGGTTGTTTTCAGTTACCTCCTTGAACTGGACAGACAGGACCTGAAAGGGGCGAGACGCCGTCGTTGCCCCCTTATTGGCCACCGTGGGCGTAACGGCGCGGGGCGCCACCGCCGTCCGGTCAGCAGGCCGCATCTGGGCGCCGAGAACCGGGGACGCAAGCAAGCCAAATAAACAAAAAAGACAAAAAACTCCGGCATATCGCCTCATGGACATCCTCCTTGCCCCCCAGGGGAGACAAACGAAACGGGCTGAAAGCAGATGGTAATCAGATTAGACAAAGAACAGTATCACACCCTTTCACCCTCCGCCCATGATTTTGCCCGGAAACCTCAACTTTTTCGCCTATAATTAGCTGAAAACAAAGCTTAACCATCAAGGCAAGCCTGAATTTAGTTTCTCTCCGCCCCCCCCTCCAACCGCAATTATTTTCAGAGGGAGACAGCAGAGGCCCCTCTTCTTCCTCGGCGGGACGTTTACCCAGAGAGCCCCGGGCAGAAGGGCCAATTAGCCCCTTCACAGAGGTAACTGGCCCAGAGCCCCCAAGGGCCAGCTGGCTCCTGCTGTAGCCTGCTGGAATTAATAAGGAAACACCTTTACGTCTCCTCTAAAGAATTTTATTATCAGCTAGATTTATTATGGATTCTGGCGAAAGTGATGGGCCAACAGTTGTGATGTTTGCTCTGCTTGCCAGAAACGATCTAATAGAGCAATAAAACTTCTCTACCTTGCCCCATGGCCGCCAGGCCATAAATCGTTGCAGCTATAGTTCCAGGAGCAAAAAAAATGAAACGAATAATTCTCCTAGCCATCACCTTGGGATCTTTATTTAGCGGTTCAGTCTTGGCTGACACCCCAGGCAATGACACCGATTACGCCAGGAAGCTCGTGGTCCCTGAACAGTTACAGGCCTGGGTGCCGTGGGTGATGTACGGGGTAGAGCGGAAAAAATGCTCTAAATTATTCAGCCAGAATAATAAAAGCTGCCTCTGGGCCGGGCCGTTAAGGCTGAATGTCTCAGGAAACAATGCCACCTTCGCGCAAAAGATCACCCTTGAGTATCCCGGGATATTTTACCTGCCCGGCCAGAAAGGGCGGAGTTGGCCCCAGGGCGTCACCCTTGACAGTGCCAAGGCGATGGTTGTCGAAAAGGGAGGCAGGCCCATTATCCATATCAAAAAGGCGGGCTCATACACCATTAAGGGCAACTTTTCCTGGCAACATCTGCCCGAATCATTGACTATCCCCCCGGCAACCGGCTTAACCAGTCTTATTCTCAATGGCAAAAGAGAGGAAAACTTAACGGTCAAGCAGGGCAAGATCTGGTTCCATCTTGGCCAAAAGGGAGAAACCCGGGCCCGCAACTCTTTGCAACTGCGGGTCAACCGCCTGATTACCGATTCCGCGCCCTTGAAGATTACCAGCAGGATTGAGCTGCGCGTATCCGGTGACCCCAGGGAGGTTGTCCTTGACTGGCAGGTCCCGGAAAATCAGATACCCCTGGCCATGGAGAGTGACCTGCCGGTGAAGCTGGAAAAGGACCGGAAGTTAAGGGTACAGATCCGGCCTGGCAGATGGCATATCACCTTCGCAACCAGAATGGCCGGCGAGACCAATAGTCTCACCATTGGCCAGACAGCCTCCCCCTGGCCCACAGAGGAGCTCTGGTCTTTTCAGGCCCAAAACCACCTGCGCATTGTGGAGGTTAGCGGCGTTAACTCGGTGGACCCTTCCCAGGAAAATGTTCCGCCGGAATGGCAGAAATACCCCGCCTACCGGATGACAGCTGCCAAAACCCTCAGCCTGAATGTCAAGAAACGGGGGGACGCCACCCCAGCCCCGGACAACCTGGAACTGCAGCGCACCTTCTGGCTCGATGAGTCTGGTGAAGGGATGACGGTTAAGGACAAGCTGACAGGCTCCATCACCTCCGGCTGGCGCCTGGAGATGCTGCCCCAGTATGCCCTGGGCCGCGCCTCGGTGAACGGCCGGGACCAGCTTATCACCAGGGTGGAGGAGGATGGCAATTCCGGCATCGAGGTAAGGCAGGGCCGGGTGGAGATTGAAACCGTAAGCAGGGCCCGGCAGATAAGTGACCTTTTAGCCGTGGGCTGGGATCACGACATGAAGAAGGTCGCGGCCCAACTTAACCTGCCCCCGGGCTGGCAGTTGCTGCACCAGTCAGGGATAGATTCGGCTGACTCCTGGGTGGCCAAATGGACCTTGTTTGATATCTTTATCGTCCTGATAATCTCGCTCTCCATCTGGAAACTTATCGGCATTAAATCCGGCGTCTTAGGACTTGTCACCCTGGTCCTGACCTTTCATGAGCCCAACGCGCCCCGTTATATCTGGCTAGCGCTGCTCCTCTGCCTGGCGATCCTCAAGGTTATCCCGGAAAACGTCCATGCCCGCCATATCCGAATGGCGAAATTCGCCCTCCTGGCCCTGCTGGTCACGATCCTGGTCCCGTTTATCACAAGTGAGATCAGACACGGGCTCTATCCGCAGCTGGAGAAGGGGCGCTATCACCACTTTCAGCCCAAGAGAGCCGTGCCCACTCCCCAGGTCGCCCAAAAAATTACCATGGAAGAGATGGACACAGAGGTTGCCGCCAGTGCCGATGGTGTGGCCAAGACAATCAGTAGAGCCAAGGGAGCTTCACGGAAGATTATCGGCTCGGTGGCCCCTTACCCAGAGGAGCGATCTGCCCCGCAGAAGATGTATGACCCGGCGGCAAAACTGCAGAGCGGCCCCGGCCTGCCCGTGTGGAACTGGAATCGCATCCAGTTCAGCTGGAATGGCCCGGTGGCAGCGAGCCAGAAAATCAAACTATACTTTCTCACCCCGATGCTGAGCCTCATATTAGCGTTTCTGGTCAGCGCCCTCCTGGTCGGCCTGACCTTTGTCTTCTGTCTGGACGAGTTGGGAGAATTTAAGAAGGGTAATTTATTGAAAAAATTTACCTTATCCCTATGCGCCTTACTCTTTTTAGCTGCCCCTGCCATTACCCCTGGCCAGGCCAAGGCCCATGAAAGCGCCATCCCGGACCAGGAGCTCCTCGACTCACTGAAGGAAAAACTGCTTACTGAGATGAACAGGCCGGATGAGTGTGGTGATCATTGCCTCGATATCCCCCTGATGACCATCGAGATAAAGAATGACACCCTGCGCCTGGACATGACGGTTCTGGCCGCAAGCCAGATTGGCGTTGCCCTCCCCCAGGGCGCCAATTGGGATTTGACCAAAATCTTGGTGAACAACAAAAACGGTTCTCTATTTAAGGGGCGGAAGGGTAAAAGGTGGGCCCTGGTGAAGCCGGGGGAAAGTCATGTTGTGATGTCCGGCCCCCTCTTCAACCAAGGGTTCCAGCTCTCCTTCCCAGTCACCACCCCGAAGAAAATTAATTTCAGCAAGAATGCCGAGTGGGAGATTCAAGGGCTTGACGCCAACGGCATCCCCACCTCGCAGTTGGGTTTCCAGCGCATCAATAAGGATCAGAAAAAGGGCAACAAGGAGGTCCTGGAGATGGGGGCCCTGCCGCCCCTGGTCCAGGTAGAGCGCATCCTCCATCTGGGGCTTGACTGGAAGATTACCACTGTCGCGACCAGACTTTCACCCGCTGGTTCACCCATCCTCATCAAGGTTCCTCTCTTGAAAGGTGAATCGGTGGTGAGCAAAATCCCGGTCCGCAAGGAGAAGGTGCAGCTGCAGCTTGGGGCCCGGGAGAATAAAAAATCGTGGGAATCTGTCCTGGCGAAATCGGCCCAGATAAGCCTGACCGCCTTCCAGTCCCAGAACTTTACCGAGGTGTGGACCCTGGACGCCGGCCCCATGTGGCACATTGAGTTGGCTGGCATCCCGGTGGTCAAACAGCAGACAACATCCGGCCTCTGGCAGCCGCAATGGCACCCGTGGCCAGGAGAAGAGGTAACCTTAGAGATAAGCAAACCAAAGGGCGTGGCCGGCCCGACAAAGACCATTGAGTCGAGCAACCTCATCATCTCCCCCGGGCTACGGGCCACCGATTATGATCTAACCTTTGCCCTGCGCTCCACCAGGGGCGACAGCCACACCTTTAAGATCCCGCCCGGGGCAGAGATCCAGCAGATCAGGATAAACGGCGCAGAGCAGCCCATTCGCCAGAGTGGCCGTGAGGTGGCAATAGCTGTGGCCCCTGGGGAACAGGTGGTCAATATTAACTGGCGCATGGACCAGAATATAAGCGCCCTCTTTTCGGTTCCCCAGATAGATCTGGGGATGGAGAGCGTCAACAGCGCCATTGAGGTCAACTTTGGCAAACGCTGGATCTGGTTTGTCAAAGGACCTGCCGTGGGACCGGCCATTCTATTTTACAGTGAGCTTTTTATTATTGTTGTTGGCGCCATCCTCTTAGGCTTCATCCCCTTCCTGCCCCTGCGCTGGTATCACTGGTTGATACTGGGCCTTGGCCTGAGTCAGGCCGGGCTGATCGCCAACGGCATAATAGTCTGCTGGTTCCTGGCCCTGGGGTTTAAGAAAAAATTTCACAGTAATATTGTCGGGAAGAGTTACTTCAACCTCGGGCAACTGGCAATCATCTGCTTCTCTGTTGTCAGCTTCGGCTGTCTGCTCTACGCGATCCAGGTGGGGTTGCTGGGCCACCCGGATATGCTCATCGAGGGCAACAACTCCACCAATTACGCCCTTAAGTGGTATCAGGACCGCGTTGCCGGCCCCATTCTGCCCCAGCCATTCATCCTCTCCCTTCCCCTGCTGGCCTACAGGGGTATCATGCTGGCCTGGGCCTTATGGTTGAGTTTCAGCCTGCTGAAATGGTTGCGCTGGGGCTGGCAGGAATCCTTTGCCCTTGGCCCCATCTGGGACAAGGGTCAACTGAAAAAAAGTGAAAAAAAGAAGCCCGCGGCGGAGTAAGTAGGAGACAGCTCTAACAGGAGTGAAAATGGAATATTGGCAATTTATCTGGAAAACGGCAGCGGTTGCCGGTCTCTCGCTGCTGCTTTACTACCTGTGGCGGGTGATAATCCTGACCCGGCTGAAAAAAATTGCCCGGGCAACCAGCAACGACCTTGATGACCGGTTGGTTCTCCTGGCCCAGCAGTTTGCCGGCCTGTTTATCTTCTTTACCTTTGTGGCCCTGGCCGCCAAGGTAAACGGCCTGCAGATATCCCCTATCCTGGCGGGGGCCGGAATCGTCGGCGTCTCCCTTGGTTTCGCGGCCAAAAACACCCTGGCGGATCTTTTGGCCGGCATCTTCCTGATCGCCGACCAGCCCATTCGCAAGGGAGATCGGGTAAAAATTGACCGGGTGGGCAAGCATTGGGGCGGCTGGGGCGATGTGATCGATATCGGCCTGCGCCGCACCAAGATACGCAACACGGACGGGGTGGTGGTCAACTACCCCAACAGTCTCCTGGCCAACCGGGTGATTATCAACTTCTCCAGCGAAAGGGAGACGCCAATCCGGGTGCGGGTCCGCTGGCAGGTGGACTATGACGCCGACATCGAGCTGATGGAGAGGGTTGTGGTCCAGGCGATAAACAGCTGCCCCGAGGTGATCAGCGACTCCCCCCAGGTGATTATCCGTAATGTGGATGACGCCCAGGGCCACCTGTTGACCGGTATCATGGTTGAGGCCAGGTACCATATCGGTGACATTAAGGGGCGGACCCTGATTCGCTCCCAGGTCCTGAAAATCGTCTTAGCGGCCCTGCGGGAAAACAACATCCCGGTGGCCACCCCCCTTGCCAGATATATGAGTGAGCGTTCCTGGCAGCAACAACTTTCCCAGGACCTGACCAATGGCTAGGCCATGGGAGGGGTAAGGTGATCCTGCCTTAACTTTACCCGACTCAACATCCCTTAAATTTAAAGACATTATGATGCCGTAAGATCACTCTTGCCAGTAAGATCCTCCAAGGCCGTCTCAAGCAGGGGATAATCAAAAACAAAACCCGCATCTTCCAGCACTTCAGGAACAACCCGCTGGCCCCTTAAGGCAATTTCCGCCGCACCGCCGATGGCAAGCTTTAAAATGATGCCGGGAACCGGCAGTATCGCCGGCCGGTTGAGCACCTTTGCCAGGATCCGGGTAAGTTCTCGGTTTGTCACCGGTTCAGGCGCACAGACATTAACAACCCCGGCAACACTGCTGTCTGCCGCGACAAAGAGGAGGGCCTTGACAAGATCATGGATATGGATCCAGGAGAACCATTGCCTGCCGCGGCCCAACCTGCCGCCAAGACCGAGCCGAAAAGGCGGCAGCATCTGGGCCAGCGCCCCTCCCTCCCTGCCAAGCACGGCCCCGAAACGGGGGATAATTACCCTGGCGCCTTTTTCAGCGGCAGCTTTAGCCTCCTGCTGCCACCTCAGGGCAACCTCAGCCAGAAAGCCGTTTCCCGGCGGTGACTGTTCCGTGACCAGGGTATCGCCGGCCCCCTCGTAATATCCCACCGCGTTGGCGTTAATCAGGGTCATCTCCCCTGCCCTGCCGGCGGGAATTGCCGCAACGGCCATGCGGGTGGCCTGGATGCGGCTTGCCAAAATCTCTTTGCGGGCAGCCTTTGTCCATCTGGTCATTATCGGCCGGCCGACAAGGTTGATGATGACATCGGCCTGGCCGGCGATATCCTGCCACTTCCCGGAGTTCAGGGGATCACCAACCAGTGCGGTTGCCTGGGTGGGCAGGGTCTCCAGGCGGGAATCGCTCCGGGCCAGGGCGGTCACCCCATGGCCGGCCCTGATGATATGCCTGATCAGGGGCCCACCGATAAAACCGGTACCGCCCATTATGAAAAATTTCATTGCATCACCCTTACGGGGCCAAGTTTTACTCACAAGACAAAAAAACCATAAAAAAGGGGTGGCTACTCTCAGCCACCCCTTTTTATGCCTAACTAGCTGTCTACAGAGAGATCAATCCACCTCAAACTCCAGTTTGCGCTGGATCCGGTGGATCACATCACCCTTGCCGCCGCTGATGTAGTACCACAGCTTGACGTCGATGTTCACCTCTTCGGTGTCCGAGTTAAAGTTCATCAGGTAACGCTCCTTCTGGGTCTGCATGGGGGGCAGGGTGAGATCGATGGTCTCTTTGATCTGCCAGGCGCCGTAGCGCATGTCACGGTCGGTATCAACCCCGATCTCAAACCAGATTTTCTCAGCCTTGAACAGTTCCTTGCCTTTACTATCTTTTGCGGTCACATCCAGGACCACTTTGCCGGACCAGAGTCAGCCGTCCGGGATGCGATGGCCCGCCTTGTTCTCAACAAAGGCGGTGACCACGGCGCTGGGCACCCACGCCTCTTTGTTCTTGACGCCTGGCACCTTGCCGGGCAGATGGCGGTACTGGGTGATCTCCACCTTGAAGCCAAGGCCCTCCTTGACAATGGCCAGATCATGGCCGCCGGGGAAGTTATGGCCATCCTTCATGTGGCACTCCTGGCAGGTCTGCGAGCCGCCCATGTTACTGTAGGCGTCCTGATAGCTGCCGGAGAGGGTGTTGCACTGGATCTTCTCACCATCCTCGGAGGTGTAAACACCATGACACTGCATACAGAAGATGGAGCGTTTGAATTCAACGGACTCCACCGAGTCATGGCCATCACTCTCCGCCCCTTCGGGACCGTACACCTTGCCATACACCGCCTTACCGCGAAGCCCCTGGGAGATGGTGGTGGCCTTAATGTTATGGCAGGCCGTGCAGCCAACGGTGAGCTTGGCCAGCTCCTTGCTCGCCTTGTCGCCGGCCTTGGTACCCTTCTTCTCGTGGGCGGTGACGATCCAGCCGCCAATCTGCTTGGCCAGCTTTTCCGAGGCAAAGTTGACAATGGGCGCATGGCAGTCCAGGCATTTCAAGAGTTCCGCCTTGTTCAGCGGCTTCTGCCACTCCTTGGCCAGCCCCACCTTGATAAAGTTGCGCATCCCCTTCAGCGACGAGTTGATGGTATTGGCGTGATTTGAGCCCTGCCAATCCTTGTGCTGATCGGTGTGACATTCCCAGCATTTGGAATCGTCAAACATCTTCACCAATTCGTCAATGGTGTTGGCCTCCTTGGTCAGGGTGCTGGCCACCCTTGCTGCCGCTGCCGGACCAGTTGACCAGAGAATGGTCAACAGCGCCAATAGCAGCGGTCCCATTAATCTCTTCATTTGCTCCTCCTTGTCCATGCCCTGTCTTTCGGGCCTTTGCCTCCCCCACAGCCCGGCATCACGCGACAAACTCCGGCCACATCATCTCCCTTTGTGCTTCCTGCGGCCCCAAATTACACGCTGCCAAACCACTAAAAACCCTTTCCTAACTACACCTAATAGTAGACAGGAAAGGGTGGCGCGGTAAAGATAATTTACTACTTCAGGGAAGGCCGGGCCTTTGGGCCGGAAACCCCTTGCTGGCACCAGGCAAGAGATGGGGCGGGCTGAGTATGAAAAGGTAAACCTCCCGCAAAACAGTTTGCCCCTGGACTTACCAAGCGCTCGACAATGATTATCTTTACCACATAAGGACAATTAATATCAGGAACAGGAGGTTTGCCATGAAATCAGATAACAGAAATTTTTTCACCAGGGGCATTGTTACCCTTGTCTCCCTGGTGCTTTTCCTGGCCGTGGGCAGTTCGCCGGCCATGGCCGGGGATTATGACAACGCCCTGAAGGACGTCAATGGCGTCAAGGTGGTCTTCGACGTTACCCAGGGTTCACCGAAGGTGGCCAATATCGTTTTCTGGGCCGTGAAAGACCTTTATGAGGCGGAGGCAACAAAGTCTCTGCCGGAAGAGACTCAGGTAGCGGTGGTCTTTCACGGGCCGGCCGTGAAACTCATCTCATCTGACCGTTCACCCTTCCAGAAGGAGGATTATGGCGAAATCGACAAATTCCACGACACGCTCCGTCAGCTGAAGGAAGATGGGGTTAAGCTTGAGGTATGCCTCTACGCGGCCAAGGTGATGGGGGTTGATCCCGCCACGATCCTGCCCGAGATCAAGCGGGTGGCCAATGGCTTTATCTCTGTTTCCGGCTATCAGGCCCAGGGCTACGGGGTGATCAGGGTGCCGTGAACCAGTGGCGCCCTTTGCTATGAGGCAGATGGAGGAAGCCGGTTATCTCCCTAAAGAGCCGAGCAGCTGGGCCAGCTCATCGGGGGAGGTCACCGGCTCATCGCAGCTGAAGTTATCGCACAGGTAGGCGGTGGCCCTGCCGCCAGTGGTGGTGGTCATCTGGGCCAGGTGGGGCAGGCCTTGAGCAAGGTATCTCTGGCCCGGGCCATTATCGGCCAGCAGCAGCACGGTGTTGGGCAGGTAGAAGCGGTGACAGGTTCTTATGAGCTCTCTGGTGTCGGCCGCTTCGGGCTCACCGGCAATGACCAGCTGGCGCGGGGGTTGGCGCCACAGGGCGTAGGCCGCGGCCAAGGTTGGGCAGCCGAACGGTTGACTTTTCAGCTCACCAGCAAAAAAAGAGATGGTTGCTAAGGCCCGCTCTCGCCACTGCTCATTGGCCAATATCGCCCCCAGGCGCAGGAGGTTCAGGGCGGCAACCCCGTTGCCGGCCGGCTCGGCCCCGTCATAGCTGGTCCGCATCCGGACCAGGATATCTTCGGCGTCTGCCGGGCTGTGGAAAAAGGCGCCGTTTTCCCCAGCGCCGAACAACTCTATCTGCTGGCCGGTAATGACGGCGGCAAGTTCCAGCCAGTGGTGGTTAAAACCGGCGCTGTACAGGTCAAGGAGTCCTTGGCCGAAGAAGGCGTAGTCCTCCAGCTGGCCGGGGAACCTCGCCTCGCCGGCCCGAAAGCGGCGCAAGAGACTCTTGCCATCCTGGCTGATAAGATTTTTCTCCACAAAGGCGGCGCACTTATCTGCGGCGTCCAGGTATTTTTCCTCGCCGGTTACCTGAAAGCCCCTGGCCATGGCCGAGATCATCAACCCGTTCCAGGCCGTGATGATCTTATCGTCAAGATGGGGCCGGGGCCGCCTGCTGCGGGCCCTAAAGAGGCTCTGGCGGGCCGTTGCCAATACTTCTGCGATCTCCCCCTCCCCCTTCCCGAACTTTCGCGCCGTCTCGGCCAGATCATGGGCCACATAGGGAATGTTTTTACCGGCAAACTCCGCCAGGGGGTCGGGCGAGACATTACCGCCCGCCTTAACGCCGTAGTAAAAGTTAGTGATGGCCCCCACTTCAGCGCCAAGGAGTTTAACGATCTCCGCCTCCTGCCAGAGGTAGAAGAGACCCTCGCCCTGCCTGCTGCCGTCTGACCCATGGCTTTCGCTGTCGGCATCCTCGGCCGAGTAAAAGCCCCCTGCCCCATCTGTCATCTCACGCAAGACGTAATCAAGGATCTCCGTGCCCAGCCGGCGAAAAGAGGGATCACCGCTAACCTGAAAGGCGGCAAGGTAGAGGCTGGCCAGCTGACCCTGGTCGTAGAGCATCTTTTCAAAATGGGGAACCCGCCACCGGGAGTCAACGCTGTAGCGGTGAAAGCCGCCGCCCAGCTGGTCATAGATGCCCCCTTGGCCCATTTTGCCCAGAGAGAAGAGCACCATCTGTCGGGCCTGGCCGTTTTCCCGCCAGGCGTCGTAGCGGAGGAGCAGGTCAAAGATGGCGGGCCGGGGAAACTTGGGGGCTGGGCCAAAACCGCCATGGCTGGGGTCAAAGCTCTGGGCGGCCTGCTCACAGCAGAGGTGGAGGATCTCTTCTGAGAGTTTTTTTACTGGCCCCTTTGGCCCAGCCTCTGCCGCCTTAAGCCGGGCCATTACCGCCTGGCCATTGCTGACGAGAGCTCCCCGATCCTTTTGCCAGAGGCCGTTGATCTGCCTGAGGAGATCAAGAAAGCCGGGCCGGCCATGAACGGGGCGAGGCGGAAAATAGGTGCCGGCGTAGAAGGGGCTGCGGTCCGCCAGGAGAAAGACAGACATGGGCCAGCCGGAGCTGCCGGAGATGGCTGAGGTGGCGGCCATGTAGATCTGGTCAATATCGGGCCGTTCCTCCCGGTCCACCTTGATGGCGATGAAGTGCTCGTTTAAAAAGGCGGCCACCGCCTCATCGGCAAATGACTCGTGGGCCATGACATGGCACCAGTGGCAGGTGGAGTAGCCGATGGAGAGGAAGATGGGCTTGTCTTGCCGCTGGGCCCGGAGAAAGGCTTCATCGCCCCAGGGCAGCCAATGCACCGGGTTAAAGGCGTGCTGCAGGAGGTAGGGGCTCTTTTCATTAATAAGGCTGTTCGCCTCTTTGCCGGCCGCCAATTGCTGGCTGATGAATTGCGCTGTGGAGCTGTTTTCAGTGAGGGCCATGGCTATGGAGACCAGAGGGACAGGGGTGACAAAGATCTAAAACAAAAAAGAACCAGACCCCTTTAACGGGAATGGTTACCATTTAATATATTGGCAATTATTTTTCCATTGTCAATGGCAGAACGCCATTCCTATCTTGTCCCTTGTTGGCGGAAAATATTCCATCACGCCAGCAGCCGTTGACCAGCTGCTCCGCGCCCCTACTTTGCGGGCCAGAGGAGGGTTTATTTTAGGGGAAAGCTTCTTATAGTTTGTTCAAGCCAAACGAGCCCATGCCAACCTGGCTGCCACCACTCTTTTTGCTATTATCAACTTTCCTGATGAGGAGAGAGAAAATGACAGCGACATCATTATTTGCCGAACTGAATCTGGGTGATCTGAAGCTAAAAAATAGGGTAGCAATGGCGCCCATGACCCGTGGGCGGGCCGGGGAAAGTCGGGTGGCCAACGACTTGATGGCGGAGTATTACTTCCAGCGGGCCTCCGCTGGCCTACTGATTACGGAGGCCACTGTCATCTCCCCCCAGGGCATCGGCTGGCTCGGTTCACCGGGCATCTACAGTTCGGCCATGGTGGACGGCTGGCGCAAGGTTACCAGGCGTCTTGAGCCCACCGGCACGCCGATCTTTCTCCAGCTGTGGCACTGTGGCCGGGCCTCGCACAGCGACTTTCACCAGGGCGAATTACCGGTCTCGGCATCTGCCGTCAGGCTAAACGGCGACCATATTCACACTCCCCTGGGCAGCAAGGAGTACGAAAGTCCCCGCCCCCTGACGGTGGCTGAGATAGAGGCAACGGTAAACGATTACCGGACCGCGGCCAGCAATGCCAAGGAGGCTGGATTTTCCGGCATCGAGGTTCACAGTGCCAATGGCTATCTCCTTAATCAATTTCTTGACTCTAAGACCAACAAACGGACCGATCAATATGGCGGCAGCTTCAAGAATAAGTATCGTTTCTTAAGGGAGGTCCTGGCCGCGGTAATGGAGGTGTGGCCCGCCCAACGGGTCGCTGTCCGCCTCTCTCCCAATGGCATCTTCAACGATATGGGCAGCGAGGATTTTCGCGAGACCTACCTCTACACCATCAAGGAGTTGGACAAGCTGGATCTCGGTTATGTCCACATCATGGACGGCCTGGCCTTTGGCTTCCATGAGAAGGGTAAACAAATGACCTTGGCCGAATTCCGCGACCAGTACGACGGCGTGATCATGGGGAACTGTGGCTACAGTAAAGAGGATGCCGAGGAGCGGATCAGGACGGGCCTTGCCGATATTGCCGCCTTTGGCCGCCCTTACATCAGCAATCCTGATCTGGTGGAGCGTCTCCAGAACGGCTGGCCCCTGGCCCCCTACGATGACATGTCTCTCTGGTATACCCCGGAGGCCAAAGGATATACGGATTACCAAGCTTATCGCACCTGACCCTGATAGTTGAAACAAGGCGAAAGCAAAAGGCAGGGGCAGCCTGCCTTTTGCTTTCGCCCCCTACTCCCCCAGGACCGCGACAGGGCCCGGCTACGCCCTGCCCTCTTTCTCCCGCCAATCTGGCCAGAAGCGCCACACCTGCAGAGGTTAACAGACCATTGCCAGCCGCAATCAGGAGGGGGTAGACCTCCCCGAGCAAAACCGGCTAACCATCTAATATAATTAAATTATCCTACCCAGCATTTACCCATTGCCCCCAAAAAGAGCCCCGAGCTCGCCACCGCTTAAGGCAATTGCCATCCTCAAGCCCGCCAGGCTGGCCTGGCCAATAGCAAACCATTTTTTGCCAAAATTCTTGACATAGCCTCCCGGCTTACATAACCTAGATAGGAATCAATCCTATCTAAACAGGTGTCGTAATTGTCCAGCCAAGAGTTATATCAGCAGACCCTTGATCGCCTAAAGCAACTCTGCAGCGCTGCCGGGATAAAGTTAACCCAGCAGCGCCTGGAGATTTTTCAAGGGTTGCTCACCGCCAAGGACCACCCCTCTGCCGAGCAGATCCACAGAAGTTTGCGGGCAAAGTTGCCAACCATGGCCATTGATACCGTTTACCGGACTTTAGCGACCTTTGAGAAACTTGGTGTCGTCAAGAAACTGCATATTGCCAATGAGCGGACGTTATTTGACCCCAACCTGGAAAACCACCATCACTTCATCTGCAGCCGCTGCAAGAGGGTAGAGGATTTCTACTGGCCCGATTTTGATAAGGCGGATCTGCCCCAGGCGGTTAGCGGGCTTGGCACGGTGCAAGAGCGCCACCTTGAAGTGCAAGGTATCTGCCGCGCCTGCCTTAACGAAGACGCCGGGCCGGGGCCATAAATTACCTCTCTGGCCACCATGAAAAAAGTTCCCCCCAGGGCATGGATTCTACTCCCCATGCCAAAAAAAACCACACTATGAACAGGAGAATCAGATGAGCAAGACCATTGACAACCTGAAGGCGGCCTTTGCCGGCGAGTCACAGGCCAGAAACAAGTATACCTTTTTTGCCAAGGTGGCCCGCAAGGAGGGCTACCACTATATCGCCAAGGTGTTTGAGGAGAGTGCCGCCAACGAGGAGCGTCACGCCAAGGACCATTTTAAACTGCTCAACGGTCTGGGCGACACAGCCACCAATCTTGAGGAGGCCATTAACGGCGAAGAGTACGAAACCACCGAGATGTACCCCACCTTTGCCAAAGAGGCGGAGGAAGAGGGAAATCTGGAGGCCGCCATCCTGTTTAAGCAGATCGGCAAGGTTGAGGCGCACCATCGCGACCGCTACAAACGTTGCCTGGAAATGGTCAAGAACGGTACGGTGTTCAAACGGGACCAGCCGGTTAAATGGAAGTGCGCCAAGTGCGGCTACACCCATGAAGGCACTGAGCCGCCCCCCAAGTGCCCGGCCTGCAAGCACCCCAAAGAGTATTACGAACCGGCCAACATGGATATTTAGCCAGGAAAGCTGCCCCCCTCTTAATCTCCAGGCGCCCTCAGCCGTGGGGGCGCCTCATTCATCTTTTTTTTAGCCGGGAAATAATTATGGCCCTCTATAGATGCTCTGTTTGCGACACTGAATATGATGAAAGCAGTCACCCTGTGCGCTGGAATGACCTGCCGGCAGATTGGACCTGTCCGGTCTGTGAGGCAGGCAAGCCTTTCTGGCGGCGGGTGGGCGCAGAGCCGGACACCTCTGAGGACAGCCAGGAGGCCACTAAAGAACGGGACATCTCCTTTGCCCCTGACCGGGTGGAAGATCCCCATGAGACGTATATGGCCGACATCCAGGCCATGGCGGCCAGCGGCAAGTCAGTCACCGAGCCCATGCAGACGCGCAAACCAGTCATCTCCTGGGATGATCTGCTGGTCCAGGGGGCCCAGCTGGCCCGCATTCCCCTGAACCACGATGTGGAGATTGAAACCACAACCGTCATCGGCCCCCAGGCCAAGCAGCCATTGGTGCTGGCAACACCCATCTATATCAGTCACATGTCCTTCGGCGCCCTGTCCAAAGAGGCGAAGATCGCCCTGGCCCGGGGCAGCAAGGCCGTGGAGACGGCCATTGGCTCGGGTGAAGGAGGCATTCTGCCGGAATCCCGGGAAAACGCCCATAAATACATCTTTGAATATGTACCCAACCGCTACAGTGCCAATGAGGAAAACCTGCGGGCCGCTCATGCCATAGAGCTGAAATTCGGCCAGTCGGCCAAACCGGGGATGGGCGGTCATCTGCCCGGCTCCAAGGTGACGGGCGAGATTGCCGCCATCCGCGGCTTTGCCGAAGGTGAGGATATTATCAGCCCGGCCAATTACGATGACATCCAGAGCAGTAAAGAGCTCAGAGAGAAGGTGGCCTGGCTGCGCGAGGTCTCCGGCGGCCGGCCCATCGGCCTCAAGTTGGCCGCCGGCCATATTGAGGCGGACCTGGAAATCGCTCTCCAGGCAGAGCCGGACTTCATCACCCTGGATGGCCGGGCCGGCGGCACCGGTGCCTCATCAAAATTTATTAAGGATTCCGTGGGCATCCCCACCCCCTTTGCCCTCTACCGGGCCAGGAAATTCTTGAACGACAGGAAGGCCTTTCATGTGTCGCTGATCTGCACCGGTGGCTTAAGGGTATCTTCTGATTTTGCCAAGGCCCTGGCCCTGGGGGCGGATGGGGTGGCCATCAGCACCAGCGCCCTGATGGCCATCGGCTGCCAGCAGTACCGCATCTGCAACACCGGCAACTGCCCCCGGGGCATCGCCACCCAGGATCCGGAGCTACGGGCCCAGCTTAATGTTGACCGGGCAGCCAAGCAGCTCGCCAACTTCTTGCAGGTCTGCACCGCTGAGCTTAAGGATTTCGCCCGTTTAACCGGCAACAGCTCCGTCCACGGCCTGACCATCAACGATCTCTGCACAACCAACTCGGAGATCTCCAATCATACCCTGATCAGACACGTCTAGTTTTTCAGCCGAATATTTCCAGAGGAGACCATTATGGCAATTTACATCTGCATCGTCTGTGACACCACCTATGACGAGGAGAAAGAGGGGTGCAAATGGCTTGATCTCCCCGACGACTGGGTCTGCCCGGTGTGTGAATCTCCCAAGTCGATGTTCAGGCGCCAGGAGGGGGATGATGATAAGGAGAGAGGGCCCGCAACAGCAGGGGAGCCAGAGAGTTCCGGCCCATCCCCCCATGAAGAGAGCGGCCCGGAACAGACAACCGTTGCCGATCTCATGGTCGACACCATGATCAGGTGGGGGATCAAATGCGTCTTTGGCATGGTGGGCCACTCCAACCTGGGCCTGGCAGATGCCATTCGCCGCCGTTGCCTCACGGAAGAGCTGCGTTTCATCGGCATCCGCCATGAAGGCGCGGCCTCCTTTGCCGCCTCGGCCTATGGCAAGCTCAGCGGCAAGCCCGCCGCCTGCCTGACCATAGCCGGACCAGGGGCCACCAATCTTCTCACCGGTCTGTGGGATGCGAAACTGGACCGGGTACCCCTTCTCGCCCTCACCGGTCAGGTGGACATCCAGTTCCTCGGCCCCGGCGCCTTTCAGGAGGTTGACCTGGCCAGCGCCTTCCACTCTGTGAGCTGCTGGAGCCAGACCGTCCTGGCCGACAGCAACCATGAGGAGCTGATGAACCTGGCCCTGAAAAACGCCATTATCAGGCGGGATGTTGCCCATCTCATCTTTCCCAATCAGGTCCAGGAACTCCCTGCCGCTCCGGCCCCGGCGACCCCGGGACCGGTTGGCCGCTTGACCCCGCTGGCCATAAGCCCGCCGCCTGACGCCCTGGCCGCGGCAACGGAACTGCTCCGCAAGGCCCGGCGGCCGGTTATCATTGTCGGCCATGGCGCCCGTTACAACATGGCGGAGATTATTGCCTTTGCTGAACGGCACCGTCTGCCGGTGATCACCACCTTCAAGGGCAAGGGTCTGCTGGGTGATGACCATCCCCTGGCCTGTGGTGTCCTAGGACTAAGCGGCACCCCGGTTTCAAGCTGGTTTATGAAAGAGTCAGACCTGCTCCTCGTCCTGGGCGCCTCCTTTGCCAAACATACCGGCATCAGCGAGGAGACAGCAACCATCCAGGTGGATTATGACCCGCTGACCCTGGGAAAATTTCATTCTGTCACGGTCCCGGTCTGGGGTGAGATAGGTAAGACCCTGGAGCTGCTCAGTGAGGAACTGGCCGGAGATGAGGCCAAGTCAGATCGGCGGGCTGAGATTGACGACCAATGGCTGCAGTGGCGGGCTGAAAAAGCGCGGCGAGAACAGGAGGACAAGGGCAAAGGGCTCAATTCAGCGGCCGTGTTTGCCGCCCTCTCCCAGGCCATGCCCAATGACGCGGTCATTGCCGTTGATGTGGGCAACAACACCTATTCCTTTGGCCGCTACTTCGAGTGCCGCTCCCAGTCGGTGCTGATGTCTGGCTACCTCGGTTCCATTGGCTATGGCTACCCGGCGGCCATCGGCGCCTGGGCCGCCCAACCAGAACGCCCCATTGTCGCCATAACCGGCGATGGCGGCTTCGGCCAATATATGGCGGAAATGACCACCGCCGTGAAATACCAGATCCCCATCAAACATATCCTCCTCAACAATATGGAGCTTGGCAAGATCAAGAAAGAACAGCTCAAGGAAAATAAAACCGTCTGGGCCACCTCGCTCCATAACCCGAACTTTTGCCAATATGCCGAAAATTGCGGAGGCCTGGGACTACGGGTCACCAGCCAAGAGGAGTTGCCAGCGGCCCTGACCAAGCTCTTTGCCCACAACGGCCCTGCCATGCTGGAAATCATGACCGACGGGGCCTTAAACTGAAAATTGCCATCTCTTCGCCCGCCCTCTTAAGCAAAAAAAAAAATCAAAGCTAAATTATTTACCTCTGGCCGGAGACTCGCCAGCCATTTTTCCCGACCCAGAGCCCATAAGGGACGCCTGTCTATTTATGCGAGCCGTTCCAAAGGGTTAGAACCTTATTACACCAAGAATGAAAAAAAGAAGGAGTGATACCGTGGCGGACAATGGTCCCAAGTGTGAAGAGCGGGAAGAGAGAGGCAAGTACGAGCTTGAGGATGTAAAATGCCATGAGAGGCAAACAATTGCTAAGCGAAGGCGCAGGGTGTCGTTTCCCAAAGAAGTGCCGGAGATAGATGGCACTGACTTAATAGGTCTCGCCCTTTCCGGTGGCGGCATCAGATCCGCCGCTACCAATATCGGCGTCCTCCAGGGTCTGGCCCAAAGGGATGTTTTACCCCGGGTGGACTATCTAAGTGCTGTTTCCGGTGGCGGCTATATCGCCGGCTGTCTCTCCTCCCTTCTTACCGGAAGATGTGGAGGCGCGAAGTTCTCAACCCGATGGCAGCAATTCCCCTTTCGCGAGGATAAGACCGAGAAAGAGAAAAAGGAAGAGGAAGAGAAAGATGATCGCAAAAACAACTATAAGTTGGGCCGCGCCCAGATGCACCACCTGCGCACCCGGGCCAGTTATCTTGCCCCGCGGGCCCATCACCTCAGCGCCAATGTTATGCGGCTGTTGGGGGCGATTTCTTCCGCCACCTTTGCCTCCCTTTTCTGGTTTGCCCTCTGCCTGACAATTATCACCTCCTCATATCTGGCCCTTGTCACCTGGGTGGCGCCGGAAATGGCGGTTGAACGGCTGGGGGGGCAAGATAGCAGCCTTACCATTAACGTTAATTCCGGGGAGTTGCAGGCCATACCGGGCCAGGAAGCCCTCTCCTTCCGGGAAGTGGAATCTGGCTTTAGCAAACCCCTGCCAGGGGAAAAAGGCAGGGTGGGACAAATTGTCGCCAGTGCCATGGAGCCCTTTGAGCAGCTTACCCTTAAACTGAGTGTAGTCGTGGCGCTCTTCGGGGTGCTGCTGGGCGTTATCGCTGGCCAAAGCGCCATGGCTCACCAGAAAAAGGTCCCAGAGGAGTTTGACAAAAAGTTTTACTTATACCCGCTGCTGCTCTTTTCTCTGCTCCTTCTAGTTCTGTTAGCGGGTGAGCGCCTTGTTGGCCTTTTGTATGAAGAGAATTGCCTAGAAACCCTCAAGTTAAATAAGGGGGCAGTGCTGGCCTTTCCCCCTCTGGTTGTGGCTGGCGCCCTCCTTGCCAACCTGACCCTTCTGTGGTGCGGCACAAAGACCATTGACCGCCGCTCGGCAAGACATAAACTCCTGGGTCTTCTCTTTGCCTTTCTCCTCTTTTCCCTTGTCCTGGCCCTGCTGCCGCCTCTCATGGTTATTGGCACCCAGCTCTATCACACCTTGCTCCTTGCTCTGCTGGGTGCAGTTCTCCGCCAGGCGCTGACAGGCAGCAAGAACGAAAACCCTGCCACTGCCGGCCATTTCGCCCTTGCCCCCAAATACAAGAAGTGGTTGCTGGGGTTGGGGACATGGCTCTTTCTCCTGCTGGCCGTGATCTATGTCGGGAATCTAATTACTCTATGCCTTCCCGGAGAATTATGGACAGGGAGTTATAACTCTGAAAATCTCAAACGAATAGTGGTCATTGGCGGCATTGCCGCAGCACTCCTGCTCCTCTTTCACCTCTGTGTTGACGCGAACCAGACGGCGGCCCACTATTTTTACCGAGACCGGTTGGCGGAGACCTTCCTTAAAACCGGAACCAAGCTGGGACCGGGGGACGGGGACAACCAGAACAAACATCCATGGTGGCGCGATAATTCCGCCATGGAACTGGCCCAGCTGCAGCGCAGAAATAATGGTCGACTCAATGGGGACATTGGCCCCTACCTGCTTCTCAATGCGACCCTGAACCTCACCGCCGCCAGGGATCTGCACGCCTTTAACCGCAAGTCAGAGATCTTCACCTTTTCCCGCGATTTTATCGGCTCTGAAAGATTAGGATATTTTAAGACAGGGGAGTATGAGTGTGACGGCGGGCCATTGAAACTGGCCCGCGCCATGGCGATAAGCGGCGCTGCCGTGACATCTGTGATGGGAATGAATACCTCCTTTACCAATTCATTCCTCTGCACGGTCTTCGGCGTGCGGCTGGGCTACTGGCTGCCCAATCCCCAGCTGTCCGCAGTGCAAGGAATGGCAAGAAAGTTTGCCTCCTGTAAGAGGATGTACAAGGAGTTTCTCGGCCATACCACGGCTGAAGACGCAGAGATTTACCTCAGTGACGGCGGCCACAGCGGGGACAACCTTGCCATACTCCCCCTTTTACGCCGGAGGGTGCGGGGGGTGATTGTCTCAGATTCAGAATGTGACCCGGAGCACGCCTTTAACTCCTTTAACAGCTCGCTGAGAACGGCGTATGTGGATGAGGGAATAAAGATAGATATTTCCCTCAAAGGGTTGCGGGAGAAAGATGATAAGAAGCGCACGCTGGATAAGTTCGCGCTGGGCAGGATTATCTACCCCAATGATGATAAAAAAAGCAGCAACTGGCTCATCCTTTATAAGAACACCATAAATGGCCAGGAGCACTGTACCATTTGCAACTACAAACAGAAACATTCCACCTTCCCCCACGAGAGCACCGCTGACCAGTTTTTCAGCGAAGAGCAGTTCGAGTCTTACCGGGCCCTGGGCCGTTTCGCCTTTGCCGATGCCCTATCCTCCTGGGGTAAGTGGCGGAAGGCGTGCAGCTGTTCCGTGGCAAGGGATAGGCGCCTGTGCCGGGATGTGTATCTTGAGTTGCAGCCTGAGGAGAAAAAAGCACGGATACGTTCTTTCATGACGATGCGGCAAAATTCCGCCAAGCCAGCCCGCCCCTAACCAGAGATGACGCATTATTTGGGTCATCTGTTCTGCCCTTTCATCAATGCTGCACTCCCTCTGTCTCACCGCCCTGGGCCAAAAGGACTTATCAGAGTCAGGCCCAGCCCAACGAAAATCAAGATAAATAATTTTGACCATGACTGACCTGATCGCGCGGGGCCGGAGATCACAGTTACCATTTAGGCCCCAGCCAGGGCGGCAAGGGACAACTAATGCAAGCCGTTCCAAAGGGTTAGAACCTTATTACGCTAAGATGGCAGGCAGGTAGAGACAAAAGTATGTAGCCCCATGGGTGAATATATGATATTTTGCCCAACTGACACGAAAGTGGCGAGGTGATTGTTTGCCGCAGGAAAAAGAGAGGAGAGGGATAAATGGCCGGCCAGATCCAGCGCCAGCCACCACATCCTTTAAGGCCCTGGCGGGCCATCCGCGGCAGAGCGATTACTGCCAACCTTACAAGTACAAAGCACCTCAAAAAGTTTACCATCGCAACCATCGACTAAGGAGACCTATCATGCTCAAACTCAAAAGTGTAACGATCTGCAGCCTTGCCTTATTTATGTTAACCGCCTGCGCCCAGATGAACAATACCTCCAAAGGGGCCCTGTTTGGTGCCGCCGGCGGCGCCCTGGTGGGCCAGGTGGCCGGTAAGGACACCAAGTCCACCCTGATCGGCGCGGCCGCCGGGGCCGCCGCGGGAAGTGGCATCGGCTACTATATGGACCGCCAGGAGAAAGCGGTGCGCCAGGCCCTCGCCTCGGTTGAAGGGGTGAATATCCAGCGCAGTGGCGAAGAGCTCTTCATCACCTTCCGCTCCGACAACCAGTTCAACGTGGGCAGCGCCATCCTGGAGGCCAACTCCCAGCGCGACGTCGCTCGCCTGGGCCGAATCTTCGCCGAGTATGACAAGACCAACATCATGGTCGCCGGCCATACCGACAGCAGCGGCAGCGAGGCGACAAACCAGACCCTCTCCGAGAGGCGGGCCAACGCGGTGGGTAAAAACATCCTGGTGGCCAACGGCGTTGCCTCAAACCGCGTCACCACCCTCGGTTTCGGTGAGAGTTCCCCCATATCTGACAACAGCACCGGCTACGGCAGGCAGGTAAATCGCCGGGTGGAGATTAAGGTTACCCCGAAGTAAACCTTCTCCCAGCCACGTAACTGACAAAATAAGAAAGGGCGGATCTGTTGCAGATCCGCCCTTTCTTATTTCTGGCGTAGTCCAGTTATTTTTTTGCCCACCTCCCGGCCCAGGCATCGGCCTCAGAGCAAAAAGCCATCCCCATCAGAACATCACCTATCCCCTTCCGCCCCAGCCGGCGCCCCAGCTGGAGAAGCGGGCCGCTGCCGCCGCTCCCTTCCGTTCTGCCAGGCCATGGCCAAGGCCCCTGTCCGGCAACGCACCACACACTCCCCACAGTTCCAACAGTGGGCGCTCTCCCCTTCACCTTTAGCGGGATCAAGGCCCAGGGGACAGCTGCGGCCACAGCGGCCACACGCCGTACAGCTCTCCGTTGCCAACACCACCCGTAAGCGCCTCCTGCGGCCCAGCAGGGCCAACAGCCCTCCCAGGGGGCAGAGGTAACGGCAATAAAAACGCCTGGTGATCAGGTTAAGGAGGAGCACCAGCAGCACTGCTACCCCTTCCACGGCCAGGGTATGAAAGAAGATGGCCATCATAATTTCCCGGCCCACCAGACCAGGGGGGGAGAGAAAGACAAAGAGGGGGGCGCCGAGGATCATGGTGAGCAGCAGCTCGGCCAGCAGGGCAAACCAGAGAAGCTTTCGGGGCAAGACGAGATAGTCCTTACGGCGGCGTTTGGAGGTAAACAACCGGCCCGCTAGATCACTCAGCTCTGAAAGATAATGAATGGGGCAGATCCAGCCACAGAAGACGCGGCCCAGCAACAGGGCCACCCCCAGGGGCAGGATCATGGCAATGAGCAGGGTGAGGGAGCAGCTCCTGGCAACGAGGATACTCTCTAAGCCCTCCAGGGGCGAGACAAACCACAACTCACCAATGGCCAGGGACTGATACCAGCCCTGGACAAAGGTGATATGGAGATAGTAGTTGAGCAACGGGTTGACGATGATGAGGAGCAGGGCCAGACCCTGGACCAGCAAGCGCCAGCCGCGGAGACTCATGAGCCACCTCCTCCGGCCGCCGCCAGACTCTCACGGGCCAGCGGCACCACATTAATGGCCTTGCTGCCATCCGCAGCGCTTATGGGACAGCTATGGACACAGATACCGCAGCCCACACAGCTCTCTTCAATGACCAGCGGCCGCAACTCATCAAGGCGGATGGCCTGCTCCTTAAAGGGGCAGACGTCATAACAGGTGCGACACATGGTCATCCCCTGCCAGTTAAAACAGAGATGGCGGTTTAGAATGGCCAGCCCCATGCGGGTCTGCTGCTGGTCAATATCAGCCAGGGTGCCGGTGGGGCACACCTTGACGCATTTCATGCAGAGGTAGCACGGTATCTCCACGACATTGATCAGCGGCGTGCCGGCCTGGACGCCGTGGCGAATATCCAAAGGGGTGATGCAGCGATAGGGGCACACCTCAACACAGCGGCCACAGCGGATACATTTACCGACAAACTCTTCTTCAGAAACCGCCCCGGGGGGGCGCAGCCGGTTGCTGGTCAGGGGCGAGGCAAAAATGGCGGCCGGGGCCCGCCCCGCTTCCCCCAGGAGCAGGGCCAGACCGGCCAGGGACTTAAGAAAAAAACGGCGTTTCACGAGGCGGGTGGCTGGCTGGCAGGGTCGCCGCGGAAGATGCCGGGCACCCTCTCGCCCGGGACAGTAGTTTCCTCCTCATCCTCCACATTGAGATAGGTCAGCCCCACACTGAGGACCCCGGTAAGACCATTAATCTTCTTGACTATTCCTTCCATCTCGCCGCTATCCTGGCAGTCGATCACCGCCACCACATTGCCCTGCTCATCATGACCATGCACCTCCACCCCCTCCATGGCCGCCAGGCTGGGCAACAGCTGTTCCATTTCCTCAACATCGACATTGATTACAAATCCACCTATGGGCATATTTTCACCTGAAACAAGATTGGGCCGGCACCAGAGACGACGACGTCGCCAGCCTGGTGCCGGCCCAAGGGATTTAAACGATATAGGGCTTCAACGGCTTGGGACCGGAGAGCCGTTTCAGCCGGCAGGCGCAGATCTTGAACTCCGGCTCCTTGGAGGCCGGGTCAAAGGCGTCCTTGGTCACCAGGTTGATGAGGCGGTCCGGGTGCTGGTCATGCCAGTAGACAAAGACCATGCCCTCGGTGGGCCCTTCATACACCTTGGCCGGCAGCACGTTCTTGCCGCGCCGCGACTCCACCTCCACCATGTCCCCCGGCTTGATGCCCAAGCGCTTGGCATCCTTGGGGTTCACCTCGACAAAGGCGTACGGGTTGGCCCGCAGCAGCTCAGGCACCCGGCCGGTCATACTCATGGTATGCCAATGGTCAACGATACGGCCGGTGGAGAGGTAGAAGGGGTAGGAGGCATCGGGGATCTCCTCCGGGTCGGCCTGGTCACGCAGCCAGATCCACAGCTTGCGGTCAGGATGGGCCGGCCCGTAAAACTGGTACGGTTTGTCATCCTTGCCATGGCTGTCGGCCATGGGGTCCATGCCGCGGACAAACTTTTTCACCGTGCCGCCGGTGAGGGCATGGGCCTTGGTTGGCGCCGGCCACTGGACGCCATCGGCCATCTGCTCCAGCACCTCGTAGGTGGCGCCGCGCAGGTCATTATCGCGGTCTTTGGTGAGCTTCTGGCTATACTCGGTCCAGATCGCCTTGGGCAGGGCATAGTCGGGCTCCAGACCCCGGAAGGGGGCCAGACACTGGCCAATGACCGGGTCGTTTAAGACCTTGGCCAGCCGCTCGCCCCACTCGCGGATGATCCACACCTCAGGCATGGCGCCCTTGGGGGCGTCCACCGCCTTCACCGTGATCTGCGAGCGTCGCTCCGTGCAGCCATAGACGCCGGTCTTCTCAAAATGGAAGGCGGTGGGCAGAACCAGGTTTGAGGCCTCCGTTGTCAGGGTGGGAAAGATATCGGTGCAGACCATGAAGACGTCATCACTCTCCATGCCCTTGGCGTAATGGCTCACGTTGGGCAGAGACTGCATGGGGCTGGTGCAGTTGACCCAGATCGCTTTAATCTTCTTGTCATTCACCGCCGAGAACATGGCCATGGTATGCAGCCCCGGCTTGGGCGGGATGCGGCCGGCCGGGATGCCCCAGGCGGCCTCCACCTGATGGCGCAGTTTTTCCTTGGCCACCAGCCGGTGGCCGGGCAGGATGTGGCAGAGGCCGCCACCCTCCCGCACCCCGCCGCAGGCATTGGGCTGACCGGTTAAAGAGAGGCTGTCCGCCCCTGGTTTAAGGAGCTGACCGGTGAGGATGTGCAGGTTATGGATCAGGTTATTGGCCCACACCCCGCGCTTGCGCTGATTGATGCCCATGGTCCAGAGGGATACCGTGCCCTTGGAGTTAGCAAACCAGCGGGCCGCCTTTCTGATACTCTCGGCGGTCATATTACCCTTACAGATGCGGGCGGCCGCCTCCGGGGTATACTTGGCCACAAATTTCTTGTATTCGGCCAGATCCACCGTCACCTTCTTGCCCTTCTTGCAGACGGCATAGTCGCTGACAAACTTCTTGTCGTACAGCTTCTCCTCAATGATCACATGGGCCATGGCGTTGAGCAGGGCCAGGTCGGTGCCGGGATCAAACTGCAGGTGGAGATCGGCAATCCTGGAGGTCTGGGAGAGGCGGGGATCGGCATTTATCACCTTCACCGTCTTCTTATTGCCCAGCTTGCGCTGCATGAGGCGGCGAAACAGCACGGGATGGGCCTCGGCCGTGTTACTGCCGATGATGAAGAAACAGTGGGCCTTCTCCAAATCAGCATAGCCGCCAATGGGCTCATCGGCGCCAAAGGAGGTGATATAGCCACCCACGGCGCTGGCCATGCAGAGGCGCGGGTTGCCCTCGACGTTATTGGTCTGCAGGCCGCCGCGAAACATCTTCTGGAAGAAGTAGGTCTCTTCCGTCAGGGCCTGGCCGGAGCCATAATAGGCCACCGAGTCATTGCCATGCTCCTTCACCGCGCTGCCAAACTTCTCGGCGGCAATGTCCAGGGCCTTTTCCCAGCTGATCTCGCGGAACTTGTCTGACTTCTTCTCCCGGTAGAGGGGCTTGGTGAGACGGTCCGGATGGGACATACATTTATAAAAGAGCATACCCTTCATGCACACATAACCGAAGTTGGTGCGGGAATCCTTCACCCCGCGCAGGGCCACGGCCCGGCCGTTCTTGACGCCCAGCTCCACCCGGCAGCCGGCCCCGCAGAGGCGACAGGAGCCGCGGTGCCACTTGTCCACCTCAGCGGCCTGGGCCAGCCCCATCTTATCCATGGGCAGGCTCATGCCCACATAAGAGGCGGCCGTTGCCGCCGCGGTTCTCTTTAGAAAGTCTCTTCTCGATAATGCCATGGCTTACGACCTCCTATTTATTAGTAAATGAATGGGCGGAATGACAGGACGAACACTCCTTATCCTTGGGACATTTGTCCATGGCCGCCATATGGCAGGTGGCGCACTTGCTCTTCTCCGGCACCACGGCCAGGTTCTCAAAGGTCCCATGGCATTGATAACATTTCACCATGCCGATCCCGTGGCGTGAGTCATACCACTGCTGATGGATTTCCGGGGTGGCATCTCGATGGCAATCGGCACAGGCGATCAATTTTTCCTGCTCTGACAGGGGCGGATGGCCGCCCGCTGCAGCGCTGGCATCGGGGCCGTCGCCCACCTCTTTGCCCGTACAGCTAGTCAGGGCAACAGCAACAATAAAGAGGGTTGTGAAAATGATTTGTTGTCTCACCACGGAACCTCCTTCTCTAGGGTTAAATTTTCCAACTGTCTCCTGAAACTTGTAATAGTTAGGCAAAATTATGGCATATATTCCCGCCAGGAGGCAACTCTTATTCCACTTTGTTTTTTCGCAATTTCAACAATTTAAGCAATAAACTAAACCATTCTCCTGACCCTCGGCAACGGCTATGGTCCGGCTCAAGCAAACGCTGCCCCAAGGCCTCTTGATTATGGGCCCCAGCCTGCTGCTTTCATGGCGATAATATGACCATTACGGACAATTCCATAGGCCAACACCACCTTATGGCTACACCATTGCCCCGCCTAATTACCCGCAACCCCCCACTAAGATTCTAAAAAAACAGCTCCACCCTGCGAAAGCGGCATCGATCTGGCTCCATTTCTCGTCCTTTTTCATATTTTTTGCCTTTTCCCATGCTTTTTTGTTCTTTTGGCCTTTTTTCAAACAAAACTCGAAGGCCAATTAACATACTAAAATAAATCAAAAAATTCTTCTTGAGACAAAATCAATTGCGTGCTAGGTTTCCGCGCCTAACTATCAAATTTATGAAAACAACAATCATCTTTATCCCTATTGGAGCAAGGCATGACCCAGAAAAATACAAATCCCAACTTTGCCACCATTGCTGAAATTTCCGAAATAAAGGGTATTGGCAAGGCCACCGCCAGCAAAATCGCTAAATTCTTAAACGACGGCGGGGAATTCAACACACTGGAAGAGTTTCAGGCCGTTGCCAAGTTGCAGCCAAGCTATCTGGAGTTAGCCAAAGAGAACCTGGTCTTTACCAAGGATCCTGGCCCAGCTCATACGCCGCCCATTGTCTCCATCCCCCACGCCCCTGACCCGGTTTACATCCCGCCCCTCCAGTTCCCCGGCAAATCAAAAGAGACGAGATTTTCCTTCCGGGTAAGATTCAGCGGCCGGGATGGCGGTTATCTTGGTTACCGATTGGCGGTTGAGTATCAATTTAGCTGGTTTCACCTTTATGCGAAGGGTAGCAAAAAGACGCGCCAGAAGGAATATAACCTCAGCGCCAGCGCCGAGCAGGCCATTACCGTTTCTTATCCGGAAATCGCTAATCTCGGCTCCGCCATGCGTTTTGTCCTCTTTTCACCGGCAGGGGACATTGTCTATGAAGGCAGCTTGCAGGTTGAAGAGGAGAAGACCGTCACCATAGAGCTGCTCCCCCCCACGGCCCAGGACGTGCTGGTGAAATTGGCGCGACAGGCCACGGTCAACTATAGCGGCTACAAGGTTAAGGCCAAGGCGCTGATTGATAAGGGCAGCGCCGGACTTGACACAGCCCTTTTAAGCCATGATATCGGCAATGATGACGAGATCCATTTCGACTTTGCCTCCCCGGGCCAGATCTCGGAACTTACCATTACCGTTCTCTCCAACCACGGCCTGCCAATCTCAAACCAGACATATGAATGGTCCGAGATCCCTGAACAAAATGGCATGAAAGAGTTGTCCATTGAGCTGCCATTACCGCAGACGATCTCCTTTAGCGTGCAACTGGCGGAGGATCCAGACAGCGAACTCAATCCGTACCATGACCATCTGGCCCTGGTCTCTTACCAGGCCCATGGCTTAGACGATGACAATATCAGCCGCCACATAGAAAAATCCTTTCTCATTAACAGTGACGGCCTGGCCCGGGTGGACCTCCGCCAGTATGGCCGGGTCAGCGATATAATGCTCAAGGTCCAGGCCCCGGGTGGCGAGATTCTCGGCCAACGGGAGATAACCCTGGCCGATATCGACGGCAATAATGAGGTGGCGATCCTCATTGCGCCACAGGAATTGGCCGGATTCCGGGGAGCGGTGACCCTGCCGGAGCGGCCCAAAAAGATGACGGGCCGGGTTATTGATCTGAAAGGTGAACGGAAATTTGAAGATGCACAGGTGGTTATCTATGGCAGCAGGGTAGAGGAACCCCAGGAGGATGATTTTGTCCCCCTGCTCATCGTTAATACGGAAAAGCAGGGTTATTTCATTGCCCCCACCCCGGAAGGCACCTTCCGGCAGGCCATTGCCAAAATAGGCCTGCCAAGAAGAGGCGCGGCGGAACCAGAGATATTCGAGATCCCTGTGCGCCTGGAAGAAGATGAGGTGATGGCTGTCAATGATGAGGGTGATTCTAAAATAGAGTCGCGCCTCTTCTTTCCCGCCAACCTGATTCTGGTGGTGGATAGCATTGGCGCCGACGAGGAGCAATGCTCAGACAACGACTGTAATATTGACTTCCACCGCAAGAAGATGGTGCTGGATGAATTTTCCTTCTACTCCGTGGTCCGCACCACCGAGCCGGCAATCCAGGGCTATACCCTGGAGGAGGACGGTGACATGACGGTGCAGGATATCATCGATATCGTTCCCATCTCGCCGGACGCCTCTGATGACGACAAGAACATCCCCTTAAATTACCACAACAAGAGCATCAACAAGAACATCCTGCTCAAGCATATCAATGATAAACGGGGGCTCACCTTCACCACCCTGCAGAAGGCCATTAACGAGAGTAATGCCAGAAAACTGCGGGAGGCGGTGAGGCCTCAACGGCAGATAAAGGCCTTTGGTCGCCACCAGCTTGACCTTGACCATGCCATCGACTGGGATGAAGACCCCACCATCTACCAGGCCACCAGCCTGGCCCATGGCCATCTCCTTCACTTCAAGCAGGAGTGGCGCAACGATGGCTATTCCCTGGGCGATCTCCTCTACAGCCTGCCACTGGCCCCGGGCCAGAAGAAGCAGATTGTGGTCTTCGATTGGGACCGCAAGGAGGCGGCCAGCAAGGCCGAATCCACGGGTTACAATGAGAGCCTTTATAACTCCCTGGGGCGAGATCGCGATATCAACGAGATTGTTACCGGCTCCCTGGCGGAACAGACAAGGGGAGGCTCTTCAGCCAACACCTCCAGTTTTTCCGCCGGTCTTGGCGGCGGCGCTATGTCTGGTGCCTTTAGCGCGGTTATCGGCGTCTCCGGCGGTAGCAGCAAGGCCAGTTCCAAGGCCTGGCAGAACTCGTCCAGGTCAACCGCCTTAAACGATTTACAGAAACTGCGGGACAATACCGTGCAGTCGGCCAACGGGGTGCGCAGCCAACGCAGCACCGTGATCCAGACCGCAAACCAGGGCGAGCGTTTTTCCGCCAAGACAGAGACGGTGGCAAACTATAACCACTGCCACTCCATGACCATCCAGTACTTCGAGGTCCTCCGTCACATGGAGGCGCAGCAGCGATTGTCAAGCGTCCAGGAATGTCTATTCGTGCCGCTCATCATGTCGACCTTTGACAATCAAAAGATTTTGCGCTGGCGGGAAGATCTTTACGGTTTCGTCCGCAGCCGCGCCTTGCGCCGCGGCTTTGCTGCCATTGAGAGAATAGAAAATGATTACGAGGGCAGCGATTTGCCAGAAGGGATCTTCGCGGCGGAAGACATCGATTCCCTGGAAGGGCATCTCTATCTCCGTTTTGACCTGCCCACCCCGGTGGACCTGGAGAAACTGGAGGAAGAGGATGAGATTATTGATTCTCTTTCCCGGTTCCAATATATATTTCCCGGCATATCCAGACATTTCGCCAGGGTACACGAGGCGGAACGGCAGAAACGCGATGAGATTTTCCAACGCTATATCGCCCCGGAGATAGCTGCCGCCGTGGTGGAACATCTCGAGATAAGGGCCGTTATAAATGACAGCTGGGCATTAAGTAACGCCGCGGTTTACCTCCCCCTGGATACCACCCTGACCTCCTCCTTTCGCAATGGCAGGTCCCACTATGTCAGCCTGAACCCCAGTGGCAATATGCCGGCCTTAAGCAGGGAGGAGATTAAGGCTGTTGTCATCAAGAAATCGGGCCAAACCATTCTGGCCGATGGCTCAAGCCTGGCGAAAAACCTGCCGGACAATGCCCGGGTTATCGTCGAGTCGGGCGCCATCAGTTATCGCAGTAAACATCACACCGGTTTCCTCTTTAAGAAAAACGGCATCAAGGATGACCTCATCGGTTATGCCACCAGCCAGGGCGAAAATGAGTTTGTCCGCATCAGCACCCCCCTTAACCGCCGGGAACTGCGCAACCCCAAAAATGAAGACCTGGAGACAGCCAGTAACCTGCAGGACCATCTCAACGACAATCTGGAATTTTTTCACAAGGCGATCTGGCTCAGCATGAGTCCTGAGCGGCGCTTCATGTTCCTGGACGGCATCCAGGTCACCGACTACGCGGACGACAAATACAAGCTGGGCATCGTCCGCAGCGTGGCCTCGGTGGTGGAAAACAAGGTGATCGGCATCGTGGGCAACAGCCTGGTGATGCCGGTAAGCTCCGGCTGCCGTCTTGATCCCAACTCCCGCGGCAACGAGGTTGATCTCCATGCCCTCTACAAACCGCTGACCCCCATTGAACCGATTCATGTCAGCATCCCCACCAAGGGCGTCTTTGCCGAGGCGGTCATGGGCAGCTGCAACAGCTGCGAGAAGATCGAGGATAACCGCTTCTGGAAGTGGGAGGAGCACCCGGTGCCCGACTCCCCCACCGAGCTGACCCCGGTGAGTACCGATTCCCGGCGCAGCGCGCCGCTGGACACCAGTTCCACCCCCCTGGCCAACCCGGTGGTCAATATCCAGAACGCCCCGGCCGCCCCAGACCCAGCCGGCGTAGGCGCCGCGGCCAATCTCCTGCAAAATGCCAACTTTAAGGACATAACAGGGCTGGAGGGCAACCAGAAAAACGCCATAGAGGCCCTCAAGGCCTCCTACGAAACCACCAGGGAATTCGGCAGCAAGGCGGCGGAGATGGCCTCCCTGGGCGCCAAGCTTGAGGCCATTAAAGATGCCAGGGCCAACAATCAGATCGATGATGAGACCATGGCCGCCGAGAGCAAGAAGGCCATTGAGAACAGCAATAAGAAAGGCGCCGGCTCAGATGTTAAAAGCACCCTGGAAGACATGAAGGCAGTTCAACATGCCATTGACAGCAACCAGATTCCCCGGGAGCAGGGCAATAAGTTGCTGGACGCGCAAGCGGACAACCTCAGAAGCGACAAGAGCTCCGTCCTCGACAGCGAGCCCATCCAGGCCCGGCTTAAAGGGGGCGGCTCTTTGATGTATGAAGGCCATGATGAAAAGATAAGTATTGCAGATGCAGCCATGGCCAGAAAGAAGAAGGCGGCCTCAGCGCTGCAGAAATTCCTGGTCCACTTTGTCGAACCCGAGACGTTTGATCATTCGGATGGTCGCAAGGGAATCCCTGCCCTTGGCCGTTTTGGCTTTGACTGGCTCAAGGATGAATATATTCACCCGATAAAAAAGGTAGAAAAAGATAACGATGAAAAAACTGTAATTAATGACTTTAAGCCTCTCTGTAAGGATCCGGCCAAACTGAAAGCATTGTACCTCAAGGACGCTGATGAGGTTATCACACCCCATGGCCGCGACTATTATCCGGCCTGGCTGGCCATCCTGCCCAGTAATACAAAAGAGGCCAAGCCTTACAGTTCATATTTGAATAAGCATGGGGCCAATATATCGCTGACCATTGAAATGGTCGGAGGGATTGATGAACTGGTGGCAGACGAAACAGAACTCGTTTTTGAGACTGACAATCCCCATCTGAAGATTACCCCCAAGGCCAATAAGCTTAAGCAATTCTTGAAAAAGGGAAAAGAGACTATTGTCCTTGATAGCAGCAAGAATCTCGAGAAAACGGTGTACCATTTCCCTGACGCGATCAATGTCGCCTGCCTTAAAGGAGTCGTAAAAGAGCATACCGCCATCAACGTCATCGCCAGGCTGGAGGACGAGGAGGAAAAGGTGGGCAAGCTGATGGTCTATGCCAATGAAATCATTCCCAAGGTGGAAGTGGTGGTCGTCAAAGTCAAACTCAATAACAAAACACCATCCCTGATTGATGATGCTGAGAGTTTTCAAAACACCTTGAAGCGTTTGAGTTTTAATCAGGCCTTGATCCGGGCAGAAATTGTAAAACAAGAGGTCTTTGATCTCACTGGCCATGATGATGATCCAGACGTCAACACATTCCTGACGAAATACAACCATGAAGGCTACACAGTATTAGATAGTGATGAAACCCTTTGTCCGTCCCTGGGAAAACTTTATGAAAGGTATGGGCGACATCTTGAAACAAAAGAGGATGGGACGCGGGTCAAAATAGCGGCCTCAAAACGCACCTTCATGTTCTTAGTGGATTTAGATGGCGAATATATGGGTGAGGCAGATACAGACGTTGAGTACGTAACAGACAAAGACGGGAACAGGAAACTGAAATCATTTATCTGGGGGAACTATTTCCTGGTTCTCAGGGATGGCTTAGATCACTACAATACCTTCACCCATGAACTGGGTCATACCCTCGGCCTCTATCATCCCTTTTGCAGTTCAGCGGAGCAACCAGTTGAATTTTATCAAGGATATCTTGATTTTGTCATGGACTATGACGGGACAACTAGTAGCGATGCCAACCCTTATGAGGACAAAAACCAGATGCTGCGTTTTGCCAAGTATGAATGGGACATCCTCCGCCAGGATCGCAGCCTGATTTTTGACTATGAGCCACGTTCTTAAGGGAAGAGCAGCATGAAACAGAGCGACATAAAACTCATCCAAAAGGAGCTTGCGGCCGCAGGCCTTTATCTTGCCGAGATCGACGGCAAAAGAGGGCCGAACACAAACCGGGCCATTGCCGTGGCCCTGGCGGCTCGATCAGCTGATCTGCCTGGCCACTGGCGAGATTGGTCGGCCAAAAGGAGGGCGGTGGCCTATCTCCAGCTGCTCTGTCACGACAGCGAGATTGACGCGGGAGTAATCGACGGTTTCTACGGGCCGCAGACGGAGAGTGGGGCCGGGCAACTAAAAATCCTGCGGGCCAAAGGGTTCCTGCCCCGCGGTTTCGGCGATATTGTCCCGGTGCGGGCCAACCCCCATAACTTTCCCCTGGAGGAGCATGGGGCCCTGACTGAGTATTACCAGAAGCCATGTGAGAGCCGGCTGGTCAAGGTGGAGTGCCCCTGGCAGCTCAGGCTGGACTGGGACCTGAACAGTAGGACAAAAACCATTACCATCCATGAAAAAGTGGCCGACAGCCTCAGCACCATCTTAGCAAAGGTGTATGAGGCCTATGGCCCTGCCGGCATTAAAGAACATGGCCTGGATCGTTACGGCGGCAGCTATAACTGCCGACAGAAACGGGGCAGCATGGCGGCCTGGTCGACCCACGCCTGGGGCATAGCCATTGACTGGTATCCCTCACGCAATAAATTAAAATGGGACTGTGAAAAAGCCTCTCTGGCCCATCCTGATCTGGATGGCTGGTGGCAGATATGGGAAGAGGAGGGTTGGCTGAGCCTGGGCCGCATGGAAAACCGTGACTGGATGCATGTTCAGTCCGCAAGGCGCTAGTCACCCTCTCCGCCTCCTGTTACCCCCGGGTCACGGATCTCAAACGAACCAGCTTCCTTATAAAAAAACCAAGAAGCGGGTCACTCATTTCAGGAACTGCCCGCCAAGGGGCTTGACTAAAAAAAGCCCTGAAAAGTCTAAAACCATATGCCCCTAACTTTTTCCAGGAGAGGATAATCTCAGCCGGAAAAACGGGGCCTCTGGCTGGTTATCTCCCCCGCATTATTATATAACTATGGGCAAGTGGCCAGGCCCCTCTGGCCTGCCGATAGCAACCAGCCCCCCCTCTCCGCCATGACGCAGCTCATCCTCGAGCAGATCAGCAAGAGCTTCCCCGATCAGGGCCAGATCCTGAAAGAGATCAATCTGGAGGTAGCCGAAGGCGAGTTTGTCGTGCTGGTGGGGCCGTCGGGCTGCGGCAAGTCAACCATCCTGCGCATCATCGCCGGGCTTGAGACACCGAGCAGTGGCCAGGTGATCCTGGCCGGCCGTAACCTGGCCGGGGTAAGCGCCAGGGAGCGCGACATGGCCATGGTCTTCCAGAACTACGCCCTCTATCCCCACATGACGGTTTTTGATAAC
Organism: Thermodesulfobacteriota bacterium; assembly: GCA_039714595.1. Classification (GTDB taxonomy): domain Bacteria; phylum Desulfobacterota; class Desulfobulbia; order Desulfobulbales; family SURF-16; genus JAOZSN01. The sequence continues at coordinate 54,521 of JBDLJA010000012.1, forward strand.
CTGGCCTTTGCCCTGAAGATGGCCAGGACCCCGCGGGCCCAGATCAGGGAACGGGTGCGCCATACCGCCGCCATCCTCGGCCTCGAAGATCTCCTCAAGCGCCGGTCAAAGTCGCTGTCCGGTGGTCAGCAGCAGCGCGTCGCCCTGGGCCGGGCCATCATCCGGGAGCCCGCCCTCTTCCTCTTTGACGAGCCGTTAAGCAACCTGGACGCCAAGCTGCGGGTGGCCATGCGCGCTGAGCTGATCCGCCTCCACCGCCGCCTGGCCGCCACCATGCTCTACGTCACCCATGATCAGGTGGAGGCGATGAGCATGGGCAGCCGGCTGGTGGTCCTCAACCAGGGGCGCATCCAGCAGATCGGCACCCCTTTGGCGATCTATGACCGGCCGGGCAACCGCTTTGTCGCCAGTTTTTTGGGCAGCCCGGCCATGAATTTCTTCCAGGCCCGGGTGGTGGAGCAAGACAACCGGGTGGAACTCCTGGTGGGGGACCAGCGCCTGGCCCTGCCGGCGGCCAAAGGTAGGCGGCTGCTGGCCAGTAGTGGCAACCTCCCCGAGCGCCAGGTCACCCTTGGCCTGCGGCCCGAACATATCACTGAGCCAGGGGGCGCGGCAAGGCTGCCCTGTCTGGAGTTTAAGGTGGATTTTCTTGAGCCCCTGGGCAACGAGGTGCTGGCCAGCTGCCTGCTGGACGGCCAGCCCTGCACCAGCCGTCTGGCGCCGCACACCGCCATCCGGGCCGACAGCCGGGTGAGCCTGGCGGTTGACATGAACCAGGCCCATTTCTTCCACCCCCAGACCGAAGAGGCCCTGTTATGAGATACCTCTCTAAACTAATCATCCCCCTCCTTGGCCTGCTGCTGACCGCCTGCGGCCAGCCCTCCGGCCCGCCGGAAAAGGGCACCGTTCTCGAAGCCTGGTTCCATACGGGCCGGCCCCAGGAGCGGCGGGTTATGGAGGAGCAGGTGGCCCGCTTCAACGCCAGCCAGGAGGAGGTGGAGGTCCGCCTCACCCTGATCCCGGAGGGCGACTATAACACCCAGGTGCTGGCGGCCGCCGCGGCCAACCGGCTGCCCGACATCCTGGACCTGGACGGCCCCTACCTGGCCAGCTACGCCTGGCAGGGTCACCTCCTCCCCTTAGGCGAACTCCTAGACCCGCAGCTGCGGGCCGACCTGCTGCCCAGCCTGCTGAGCCAGGGGAGCTATAATGGCAAACTCTACGGCCTAGGCGTCTATGACTCAGGCCTGGGCCTCTTTGCCAGCCGGAGCGGGCTTACCGCAGTGGCAGCCCGGCTGCCCAGCAGCCCGGAGACGGCCTGGTCAGCGGCCGAGTTTACCGCCATCCTGGCCCGGCTGGCGGCTCATGATGAGGACCGACTGGTCCTGGATCTGCGCCTCGACTACAGCGGCGAGTGGTTCACCTACGCCTTCTCCCCCCTCCTCCAGTCGGCCGGCGGCGATCTCATCGAACGCCCGGCCATGGCCCGGGCCAGCGGTGTCCTCAACTCCCCTGCCTCCCAAGAGGCCATGACCCAGCTCCAGGCCTGGCTAACCTATACAGAGGCCAACATCGACGGCAACAGCTTCATAAACGGCCGCACCACTCTTTCCTGGTGCGGCCATTGGGAATACCCGCGCTACAAAAAGGCCCTGGGCGACGACCTGCTCCTCCTGCCCCTGCCCGACATGGGCCAGGGCAGCCGCACCGGCATGGGCTCCTGGGCCTGGGCCATCAGCAAGAACTGCCAAAAGCCAAAGCAGGCCATGACCTTTCTCCACTTTCTCCTGCAAGCAGAGGAGATCCTGGCCATGTGTGAGGCCAACGGCGCCGTGCCGGGCCGCAGGATGGCCATCGCCCTGTCGGAAAACTACCGGCCCGGCGGCCCCCTCCACCTCTTTGTCGACCAGCTGCGCTTCGGCGTACCCCGGCCCCAGACACCGGCCTACCCGGTGATCACCTCCGCCTTCCAACAGTCCTTCCAGGATATCCGCCATCAGGGCGAGGTGGCGGCCGCCCTGGACCGGGCCGCGAAGACCATCGACCAGGAGATCCGCGACAACGACGGCTACCCCGCCAGGGTACGGCCATGAGGCAAGGGTCCAGGGCTGAGAAAACGGCCTGGCTCATGGCCGCCCCCGGTCTAACTGGCCTGCTGCTCTTCATCGCCCTGCCCGCCGCCCTGGCCCTTATCCTCTCCTTCACCTCCTTTCGCCTTGGCTCCCCCCTGGCCCCGCACTTCGTCGGCCTCAGCCAGTTTCAGCGGATCTTCAGTGATGGGACCTTCAGCCGGGCCCTGGCAAACAACGGTCTCTTCGCCCTGCTGGTGGTGCCCCTGCAGACCGGTCTCGCCCTGGCCCTGGCCCTGCTGGTCAACCGCCGCTTACCAGGGATCACCTTTTTCCGGGCCTGCTTCTTCCTGCCGGTGATCTTCCCCATGGCCCTGGTGGCGGTGGTCTGGAAGCTGATCCTCGCCCCGGGCGAGGCGGGGCTGCTCAACACCCTCCTCCACACCATGAGCCTGGGGGCCTGGCAGCCGGTGGACTTCCTCCACCATCCCCGTTACGCCATGGGTTCCATCATGCTCCTCTCCATCTGGCAGGGGGCGGGCTTTCAGATGATCATCCTCCTGGCCGGCCTCCAGGCCATCCCCCAGAGCCTTTACGAGGCCGCCGCCCTGGACGGGGCCGGGCCATGGCAGCGCTTTTGGTATATAACTCTGCCCCAGCTCAAAAACGCCCTCATCTTCGTGGCCCTGATCACCACCATCCTCGCCTTCCGCCTCTTTGATCAGGTGTGGATCCTCACCCAGGGCGGCCCCCACCAGGCCACCAGCACGGTGATCTTCGAGACGGTGCGGGCCGTGTTCCGCCGCCAGGACGTGGCCAAAGGCGCGGCCATGAGCGTTATCTTCTTTGCCATCGTCCTCCTGATCACCATGCTCCAGCAGCGCCTCAGCCGCCAGGGCCGGGAGGAGCAATGAAACGGCTGGCCACCCCCTTCACCTACCTCCTGCTCACTCTTCTCGCCCTTATCTTTGTGGCGCCCATCCTCTTCATGGTGGTGAGCAGCCTCAAGCCGGATGAGATGGTGCTGAGCAGCGGTCTGGGCCGCGCCTTTACTGTGGCCCACCCCTCTCTGGCCAACTACGCCGATGTAATGGAACGGCTCAACTTCCCCCGCGTCATGGGCAACTCCCTGCTGATCACCAGCGCCATTGTCGCCAGCGGGCTCCTGGTCAACTCCCTGGCCGGTTACAGCCTGGCCCGTCTCAGATGGCGGGGCCGCAGGCCCTGCCTCATCTTAATCCTCGCCCTGCTCATCATCCCTTTCGAGGCCATTGCCGTACCCCTCTTCTTCCAGGTCACCCTGCTGGGCTGGCGGGACAGCTACCAGGTGCAGATCATCCCCTTTATCGCCGACGCCTTCTCCATCTTCCTCTTTTACAGCTTCTTCCTCGACATCCCGGCCGAGCTGGAGGAGGCAGCGGCCATGGACGGCGCCGGCCCGTGGCGCACCTTCTTTCTCATCGTCCTACCCACGGCCAAACCGGTCTTTGCCACGGTGGCGGTGCTCACCTTCCTCATGCGCTGGGGCAGCTATCTCTGGCCGCTACTGGTGACCGTGGGCGAGACCTACCGCCCCCTGCCGGTGGCCATGGCCGCCTTTGAGAATCAGGTCAAGCTGTGGGGCGACATCATGGCCTTCGGGGTGATGATGGTCCTCCCCGTCCTCATCCTCTTCCTCCTCTGCCAGCGCTGGCTCATCAGCGGCATCGCCGCCACCTCCACCGGCCACAAGGGCTGATTCTGCGGCCGCACCCGTTTCCGACGGACCTCTGCCAGAAAGCATTTTTTTTTCATACCCTCCCCCTGCGGCTGGGCTACACTAAAAGGGAGCAAAGGAGAAAAGCCATGCTGGAAAGTGAAATAAAGGAGATGGTGCGGACCATTGCCCTTGAGGCCCGGCTCTGCCAGTGGGCCACCGGCATCGGCAAGATCAGCCCGCCGGTTTTAGAGGCCATGGCCCAGGTCCCGCGCCATCAGTTTGTCCCCCCTGATCTCAGGGCCTATGCCTACGGCAACGGGCCGCTGCCCATCGGCGCCGGCCAGACCATCTCGCAACCGTACATAGTGGCCCTGATGACCGATCTGCTCCGCCCTGAGGAAGATGATGTGATCCTGGAGGTGGGCTGCGGCTCCGGCTATCAGGCCGCCATCCTCTCCCTGCTGGTGGAGCAGGTCCACTCCCTGGAGATCGTCCCCAGCCTGGCCAGCGAGGCCAGCGAACGCCTGGCGGAGATGGGTTTCAGCAACGTGGAGGTGCGCCAGGGTGACGGCTATCAAGGACTGGTGGAGCACGCCCCCTTTGCCGGCATTATCGTTACCGCCGCGGCCCGCCACGTCCCCCCGCCCCTGCTGGCCCAGCTTAAGCCCGGCGGCCGCCTCGTCATCCCGGTGGGCTTACCCCACGGCGCCCAGGAGCTGCTCCTTTTCGTGAAGGAGGAGGATGGCACCGTTACCAGCAAGAAAATCCTCGACGTGGCCTTTGTCCCCCTCACCGGCCCCGACTCCGGCTTCTCTTAGGTAAAGTGTTATGGGGAGCCGGGTAAAAATAAAACTCATGCCCCGCGGGTGGGCCGGCTGGCTGGCGGCCCTGGCCCGTCTCACCCTTATTTGTCTACTGCTCATGGCAATCACTCTCATACCCTCACGAATGCCGGGGGTCTCTTACTCCGGTCCCCTGGCCCCACTGAGCGGGGCGGAACGGAGCATGGCCCAGCAGCTTAGCCGCCATGTCCACGCCCTGGCGGAGGAAATCGGGGTCCGTAATATCTGGCGCCACAAGAGCATGGCCAAAACCGTGGCCTACCTGGAGGGTGAGTTTGCCGCCCTGGGCTATGCGGTACGGAGGCTGCCCTACGAGGTGGATGGGATCAAGGGCACCAACCTGGAGGTGGAGATAGGAGGAGGGGAAAAATCTTCTGAGATCGTTCTGGTGGGGGCCCACTATGATACGGTGGCGGGCTGCCCCGGGGCCAACGACAACGGCTCCGGCCTGGCGGTGCTGCTGGAGCTGGCCCGTCTGCTGGCCGGCCGCCAGCCCCAGCGCACCATCCGCCTGGTCGCCTTTGCCAATGAGGAGGCCCCCTTTTTCCGCGGCCAGGCCATGGGCAGCGGGGTTTACGCCCGGGCGGCCCGTAAGCAGGGTGAGGATATCCGGGCCATGCTCGCCTTAGAGACCATGGGCTATTACAGCGATGAACCAGCCAGCCAGCACTACCCCTTCCCCTTAGGCTATTTTTACCCTGATCGGGCCAACTTCATCGCCTTTGTCGGCAATATCGGCTCCCGCCAGCTGGTGCGCCAGACCATCGGCGCCTTTCGCCGCCATGGCCAGTTCCCCTCTGAGGGGCTGGCCGCCCCCGCCTTTGTCACCGGCGTCAGCTGGTCTGACCACCGCTCCTTCTGGCAGCAGGGCTATCCCGCCATCATGGTCACCGACACCGCCTTCTACCGCTATAGCGCCTACCACAGTCCCCAGGACACGGCCGAAAAGCTCGACTATGAACGACTGGCCCGGGTGGTGAGCGGTCTGGGGCCCACCATCCTGGAGCTGGCCGCGACATCTCCAGAAGGAGACCAGCGTCGTCAGGAGAAGAGCAGGGGCAACAGTGAGGCGGGGAGAGGCAATAAGGGGCGGGAGGGACGACCATGACGGCTGCAGGGACAAAGGCGAAGAAGGCCCTTATTGTCAGCGGTCAGGGGTTTGAGGACTGCGAGCTTCTTGTCCCCTACTACCGGCTCCTGGAGGCGGGCATTACCAGCCAGATCGCCGCCAGCCAGGGTGGCACCCTGGCTGGCGGCAAGCACGGTTACACGGTGGCGGCCGTGGCCCTGGCCGCCATAAGGGAGGAGGAGTTTTTCCTCTTGATTCTGCCGGGCGGCAAGCCTCCGGCCAGCCTGTGCCGCAACGAGAAGCTCCTCGCCCTTGTCCGCCGTTTTGTGGCAGAGGGCAAAACCGTGGCCGCCATCTGCCACGGGCCGCTGATCCTGGCGGCGGCCGGGGTCCTGGTGGGGAAAAGGGCCACCTGCTACCACAGGGTGGCGGCAGAGCTGCAAAGGGGCGGGGCCCTTTATCTGGACCAGGAGCTGGTGGTGGACGGCGGGGTGATAACCGCCCGGATGCCCCGGGACCTCCCCGCCTTTATGCGCCAGATAATGGACCAGAGGCTGCGGGCCTGATTTTCTACTCCCCCGCCATCCTCACTCTGACGGGCTAACTGCTAGCCTCCAGACCTTTTGGGACCGGAAACATCGAGAATTTCCTGGCCAGCTCAGCGAAAACCAAGGCTATGACCGGCAAGGCGCAGGAAAAGGAGCAAAAAAACTACTTCCGGCCCAACAGCTGGTCGCGCAGCTTTGCGGTCACCGGCTCGGGGCCCAGCCAGATCTTCAGCAGGGCGTCGTTGAACTCTTTACCAACAACAACCCCCCTCTCCTCCCCCCTGATCAGGACCCTGGTGCCAACCCCCGGCTCATAGGCCAGGTTAATGACGTCACCCTTCTTCACCGTCACGAACAGCTCATTGAACTGGTTGATCCGCTCCTGCAGTGAGGCGTGCTCCTCCCTGGTCAGATTTTTAGCAAAACCCTCCTGCCAGCCGGTCACCAGCTTGGCCCGGCTCACCTCCTTATAAAGAAAGGTCATGACCATCTGCCTGGCGCCCTCCTGGGCCAGCACGGCGCCACTATCCGCCGCCCCCTCCTCCAGGTAAAGGGCGCCGATATACACCTTGAAGATAAGCTTGGAGCGGATGCCGGCGCCATTGAGCTGCAGGGTGGAGCCAGAGCCGGAGGGAACCTCCTCGGCGATGGTAAGCCCGGCGATCTCGCGGCTGAAGGCGGGTACGGCCATGAGCAACATCAGGAGAGTGACAACTATTTTTTTCAACATGATCCCTCGCATTGTTTTTATTGTTTAGAGGAGTTGGCAGCCTATCTTAAGGGGGAAAAATGTCAAGGACCCGCAGCTGCCACAAAAAAAAGGGACAGATCCGTGCAAGACGAATCCATCCCCTATTTCGTGATCTGTAACCTAAGGCTCTGGCCAAAGCCCCCACTCCGGCCAGTTCCGGCTCAACAGGGCAAAACGCTACCAGTAAACAACGGGCTTGCGCTTGCCAACGATACCAACACCTTCCACCGTGTAATACTGGACCATGGAGGGGCCGAAATCGTTAACAACATGGGTCTCAACCAGCCAGATATCGTTAAACTGCATACCGGTAGCGGTCTCGACAACCATATCAGTCACATTGTTGAAGGCCCAGGTGGCGGTGGAGTTAAACTGCTTAACCACGGTGCCATCCGCCTTCTGGATGGTATGATGGATGTAATTGGTCACCGCCTCGCCGCTCTTACGCTCGCGGGTCATCTGGCAATTCTCGATGTGCATGTAAAGCTCTGGCTTTACGCCGACCACGGCCGGGAGAATCTTGGCGATACAGCCGAACTTGCCGTCATTTAAAAAGGTAAAGACACGGGTGCCATCCGGGGCGGTCTGAACAAAGACCTGTGAACCGTCCGGTAAGCGATCAACGAAGAATTGAATCTCCTCACTCTGCAGATCAACTTCCTGCAGGGAGCGGGTAAAGATATCGGCGATATCCACGCCCTTAGCGTCTTCGGCCTGGGCGCTTCCCGCCAGGACGCAGAGACTCACACTCAGAAGGACAAAAATCTTTTTTAATTTTTCCATCTTCTCTCTCTCTTAAGATTTTATCAATGCGGCCAGGGCACCACGACTGTCGATGCCAGCTACCCGCCTCACGGCCTGCAGTTACACAGGCCAACAACAGGAGAATCGGCGCAGATCACAACACCAATCTCCCGGTAGCAAAATTATTAAACCATCTACCAGATAACAGTTTCGCCTCATTCAGCACTATTCAGACATAAAGCAAATAGCACACAAGGCAGACGCAATTACAGTAAGTTATTATTATATAAGAGAATATATACTGACTTTATCTTCCCCTAGCCAGACGGCCGCGTGGCCAGTTTTCCGGAAAAATATTCCGGCCGTCAGGAATAAAAGGTAAAAGGGGAAAGCAGGTGCAGGTAAAAAATGGGGCAGAGCTAGCCCTGCCACCCTTTCAGAGACAATCAGCCACCTAAGCGAAACGCTAATATAACAGATATTGCCAGACTCAACAGTTACTTTTTTTATATAACTATCTAACTTCATTAGTTATAACAAAACAGCGACAATACTTGCGGCCCTGGTTTCAGGCCAGAAACTCCACCTGCCTAAGGCAAACACCTCCACCCCTTAACCTTGATGAGAGACCATGTGCCCCCCTTAACCACCGATGAGATTCACATCTGGACCTGGCCCACGACAGATTCGGAGCAGGATGGGAATCTTCTTGATGAAAGTGAACGGACGCGGCTGGCCTCCTACCGCTCCGAGGTGGAGCGAAACCGCTTTGGCGGCCGCCACCAGGGCTTACGGCGCCTGTTGGCCCGTTATTGCGCCATGAAGCCGGAATCGTTAAGGTTCAGCCACAACTCCCATGGCAAACCCCGCCTTATCTGCCCTGAATCAGGGCCAGATATCCACTTCAGCCTCAGCCATTGCCGCCAGCTTAACGGTCTGGCCATCCGCCTGGACCAGCCGCTGGGCCTTGACATAGAGGATGTGGATGGGCGTCTTGACCATCAGGGGCTGGCCCGGCGCTGCTTTGCCCCGGAGGAGACCCACCAGCTTGCCACCTGCCCGACCCCGGACAAAGCCGCCTGGTTCTGCCGCTTCTGGACCTTGAAAGAGGCCTTTATCAAGGCGTGCGGCCTGGGTCTCTCCCTGCCTTTAAAGAGCTTTGCCATCCAGGGGATTGAAGAGCCGCCAACACTCATCAGCGCCCCGCCTGAGTACAGCCGGCAGGAGTGGCAGTTCAACCAGTGGCAGCTAACTGGGGCGACCTTCATGAGCGTGGCAGCAACCGTGAGTCCGGGCCAGAAGAGGCCGCTTAAGATCAGCCGCAACAGC
>JBDLJA010000013.1:0-59443 GCA_039714595.1 Thermodesulfobacteriota bacterium
CAGAGATAAAACAACTAATCCTTTAACTGCTCCCTGACCTCCCCGCAGCGGAGCATCATCTTGCCAAAGTAGGGGTTGTTGATCTGCTCGGAATCGGCCAGCCAGGTGGCGCCCTTATTGTCGAAGGCCATGGGGCAGTACTGCTTGTAAAGGGGCTGGTCAATGGTGAGATCAAAACGGCCAACCAGGGCAAGGAGCGTCTGCGACAGGGGATAGAAGGCGGTCCGGATATCCTGGAGGCTGCCGGCCTTGCCAAGCTCTGTCATCTGGGCTGCAAGTTCCGGCTGCTGCGGCTGATCTTCGCCAGCGCTAGATTCTGCCGCCCGCTCAAGCTCACGGAGCAGCGGCGCCACCTGCGGCGCCAGTTTGGCAATTGCCGCCCTGGCCTCTTGTTCATCATCGCCGGCCAGACCCCTCTGCAGGTCAAGGTAGGTTGCGACAAACTGGCCCAGGGCGGCCCGCAGGGCAGGGGAGCCTGATTTTGCCTGGGCCTTGGCCGGCAGGGAAAAGCCTGTCTGCAACTGGTAAAAGTGAGTGGCCATTTCCCCATAAATCCCCTTGAGATCTCTCTGGTCATGGGCCTCGGCCAGTAAAATCAGGTCGGCGCTCAAGGTCATCTGCAGCTCCTGCCAGAGGAGACGCTGCTGACCCTCAAGATCGTCCGGGGCCAGGGCGGATATTTTTGCGGCCATCTTTGCCCCGGTGGCCTGGCTGCCATTCATGTCGCCAGCATGGGCCTGGTCGGAGAGGAGGAGAAAGAGATCCTGGAGCAGGAGCAGCTTGGAAGCAAAAAGAGGCGGCAGGGGCTCGGCTGATCTCCGGGCGGTGAAGGGGTTCATCATTGATGGTCCGGCCTGGATCTGGATGGCGGAGTCAATCTTGAAACTGCCCCGGCTCACCACCTTCTCCCCCTCCTTGAGGCCGGAGCGCACCTCGTACAGCTCGCCCGCCCGCGGGCCAAGGACCACCTCCCGCCCCTCATAGACCCCCTCCTTGATCTCCACATAGACCAGGGCCCGTTTGCCGGTTAACAGGGGGGCGGAGGCGGGAATCACCAGGGGGGCGTCATCCTCCTTGGCCGCCTTACCCTGCAGCACGGCCTGGACAAACATCCCGGGCAGCAGACGGCCGTCCGGGTTTTCCACGTTGAGGCGGACGCCCACCGTTCGGCTCTTGGGGTCAACCAGGGGATCAATATAGGCAACCCTGCCCTGAAAGACCTGGCCCGGATAGGCCTCCACCCGGAACTCAACCTGGCGGCCCAGTTTTACCTGGGCCAGGTCCGACTCATAGGCCGCGAGGATCACCCAGAGATGGCGGAGGTCGGCAATGGTCAACAGGGGCGCCCCGGTCTTGACATACATGCCCTCCACCACATCCTTGCTAATAACAATGCCGCCCATGGGGGCGATGATATTGATGTGGTCGGCGCTCTTGCCGGTTTTCAGGATCTTGGCGATCTGGGCCTGGGGCAGGCCCAGGAGTTTTAATTTCTCCTTGGCGGCGGCCAGGGTCCGGCCACTGCTTTGGCGAACCAGTTCACTCTTACTCCCCCTGGCCTGGTTGAAGGCACCCTGGGCCTGGATCAGTTCCGTCTGGGCCGTGCGCAGCTCCGGTGAGTAGATCTGGGCCATAACCTGGCCCTTTTTGACCACCGCCCCGCTGTAATCCACATCCAATCGGTCAATGCGCCCGGCAACCCAGGCGGTGATGCGGCCCACGGATCTCTCGTCATAATCAACCTTGCCCACCAGCCTGGTCTGCCGCGTCCCGGCCGCCCGCCTAACCGCGGTCACCTCAACCCGGGCCAGGAGCCGGGCCCGCTCATCAAACTTGATCTGCCGGAGACTTGCCGCCCCGGCCCCTGGTTTCTGCTTTTTAACCTCAATGAGATCCATAAAGCAGATGGGACATTGGCCCGGTTCCGGGAGCTGGATCTGCGGATGCATGGCGCAGGTCCAGATCGTATCCGGATCAGTCTGATGATCATGGCCCGCCTTGTCAGCGGCAAACCCTGGCGAGAGGCTGCTCAGCAGCAGATAGAAAATGAGAATGACTTTCTTCATGGCAGCCCTATTTGGCCGGGGCCGCTTCAAGTTCCTGGCCGGCATCCTCCAGCTTCTTGATATATTTGGCCGGATCTTTTTTGATCTCGCCGATGCAGTAATCACAGCAGACATAGATCCGCTTGCCCTCCACATCCACATAAAGATCCCTGTTAATCTCGCCGCCCATCACCGGGCAGCTCTTTTGCGGCTCGGCCACGGCTGCTTGGGCCAGGGCCAAGAGGAGGAGGGCAATAACGGCTGAAATTTTTAGCTGATTCATAGGGGGCTCCATTTGTTTTTATTCGTTAGAAGAAAACCGCGTCCTTTGGGCGTGGTCAGAGTTCACTGGCTCTGCCGTTATTGTTCATTTTCTTTGCTTGCCCAAAGAAAACGAACCAGCAGCAAAGCGGCGAAAGAAAGGGCACCCCAGCCATCTGGCCCTGCGGGCTTCCTTTGCGCCCCGAAAAAGATGGTGGGATTTTGAGAAACTCGCGGAGTTTATGCCCCCTTGAGGGGTGCTCAGACAACTCAAAATCCTTGTCACCATCTTCTCCGGAGCGCAAAGCAGATGGCAAAGGGGTAAACTAAGCCCCCTCCGGGGGCTATCAATGCCGGGCCCTCTGGGCCCGGATCTTTACTGAGAGCGGCTCATTGTTAAAACCCGTCAGTCTCTCTGGCCTCTCACCTCTACTCCGTCCAGGGGGCCAGGGTCAGGCCCACCAGCTCCTCAAGCCGGGCCACCATGACCGCCTGGTCGGCCACGGCCTTCCTTGATTTCAGGCCGAAGTCAAGGAGATCCTGTTGGGCCTCGATGAGGTCCTTAACCGTGGCCTGGCCGTTTTCAAAGCCCTTCAGGACCACCTCAAGCTCCTGGCGCACCTTGGGGATAAGCTCTGTATTGTACAGCTGGGCCTGGCGCTGGGCCTGGCGGTAACCGTACAGGGCGTTTTCCAGGGCCAGGGCCAGGGCGCGCTCTCTGCTTTGCAGGGTGAGGCGGGACGACCTTATAGCCGCCTCCTGTTCGGCCACCGCACCCTGCCGCCTATCTTGAAAGAGGGGGATGTTGAGCGTCAGCCCGGCGATGATGGGATCATTGCCGGAGTCGGGGGGATCGCCAAATTCGGCCGGGCCGGTGAGGATGGTTTTAAGGCTGAGGGCCAGATCGGGATAAAACTCCCTGTGGGCCCGCTTAAGCCCCACCCGCTCCCTTTTCACCTGGGCCTGGGCCGCGCGAAGCTCCGGGCTTTTGGCCCGGGCCAGGGCCTGGAAGTCCAGGTCGGGGTTTGGCAGCTCTACCTCGATAAGACCCTGAATCTCACCCCGTTTTAGGCCGTGGTCGGCGCCCATTAAGGTGTTCAGGGCCGCCCGCAGGGGCTGCGCCTGGTCCTGTAAACTGGCCAGGCTCTCCTGGCTGCGGGCCACCTGCATCTGAATCCTTAAGACACTGGCAAAATCAAGCTTGCCGCCGGAGTAGCGGCTATAGGCCACCGACTCAAGGTAGCGCAGCAGTTCGAGGTTCTCCCCGGCAATCTTCTGGGCCTCAAGGTTGAAACTGTAATGGATATAGGCGGCCTTTAGAAGGCGCACCACCCGCAGCTCCACCGCCGCCAGACGGGCCGCGGCCATGCCCACCCCCTGTTTCTCTTCTTCCCTGGCCAGGCTGAGTTTGCCAAACCAGGGCAGCCCCTGGCTGAGGCTGATCGCCGCCTCCTGGGGCCCGGTTCTGGTCTCCACCGGCTCGATATAGTAGTGGACCGCGAGCTTCGGGTCGGGCAGCACCCCGTGCTGGCGCACCCTTTCCGCCTGGGCCTGCAACTCCGCCCGGGCCGCCAGGATATCTTCATTGTGGGCCATGGCCTCGGCAATATAGTGGGCCAAGGGGCTGCTCTTCTCCTCCGCGGCAGAGTATCCCGCCAGACAAAACTGCAAGGCGGCACACAGAAAGAGACAAGCCAGCTGTTTGGGGCCCAGAGGTATTCGCATCATAGATGTCCGCCCATATATCAATGGCCAAGATCAGAAAGAAGTTATGGGAATTAAGGCCAAGGGTGATGCCCTGCCTGCTGTGAATCGTGCTGCTGGGGTGGTCCCCGTAAGGGTAACGAAACAGGCTTTCCACCATTGTAGTGGAAAGCGGCGGGGAAATGAATTGTTTGGTTTTGCGGCTGGCGCTGAAAAGTAGCGGGGCTGGGGCCGGCGGGGCCCAAAAGGGGAGGCCGCGAACTAGGGCCAGGCAAATCTGTTCCCTTTTTTGTGAATTGGTTCCGTAAAGGCGAACTGTTTCTCCGGTTCAGGCATAAATCACCCCACCTCATTAATATGGCAATGGTTTTTTCGGTCATGGGCGGGTTAGGTCTCTGGGGACTCCCGGCAAACCATTGTTGGCTAAGCCCGGAGTCTGGCAAGACGAAGGAGGGCTGCGGGGGAGAGCAGAGCCGCGCTGGCTAAGATTTCCCTTTTAAACCTCAACCACTTGTGCATCTTCTCCTGTTACGCTTTCTTCCTCCCAGCTTTCCTTTTTTGTTCGCCAGCAATTATCGCTATCGGATTTTCGTATATTCCGTTTTTTAGGCATTTGTCTCCCTGGAAAACGGATTATCAATGGTAAATACTTAAGAGTAATTACCTATTGTATTTGGATAACACATTAAAATAATAAGTACTTCACGAATTAATCGATGGTGGGAATAGTTGTTGCATTGGGATGGAGCAATAGGTGTTAATGGCCTGACGAGTTAAGGGCCGTTATATGATTTTTTCAGGGAAAGGGGTTAAAGGTGCTATCTGGTTACTTTTGCTCCCTTTTAATTAAGCTGTTACAGGCAAATCCTTAACAGGGGGAGGGGAGAATGAAGACACAACTGATTGGCATACTTAGGAGAACTATGGGTACAGCTGCAAGTCTAACAACGGGTATTGCTCTACTGACTTTAGTTGCAGTGCTTTGTCCTGCAACTAGCCTTGGCTCTAGTCTGTTTACCTTTGACAATCTAACAGAAGATATTGGCCGAGGGTTTGGCGACAGTTGGAATCGCTATGCCTTTTCCATGGAAGAAAATGATGGTCATGTATATGTTGGTACCTGGAATATTCAATTCGATTATCCATTAATGGCCCAAGCGATAAGCAATGGAGACTTGGCAGACATTTGGGCCACTGGCAATCCTCTGCAAGGCATAGGCTTTTTAGCATCTGAAGGGGCAGAGGTCTGGCGTCATGATGGCGGGCAGAACTGGACGCAAGTCGCTAAAGCCTCGCCTGACAACACCGGCTTCCGGAAGATGATCAACTATAACGGCGAACTTTATACGGCCAGTGCCAATAGTGAAAATGGTGCCGGGCTCTGGGTGAAGAGCGACGATGCCTCTCCCCAAGGTGAATCCTGGGCTGAGGTCCCCTGGGCGGCAAAGAATTCTAATAATAATTCTATCCGCGCCCTTTGCACCTATACTGATCAAGCCACCGGCAAAGAACTTCTCTATGTGGGGACCGAGAACAATGAAGACGGTGGTGAATTATGGACTTATGACGGAACAGACTGGCAGTTAAAGGAAAAGTTCAGCGACCATGCGGTCTCTGAGGTAGCTGTTTTCAAGGACAAAAATGGTACGGAGAATATGTATGTGGGCACTTGGAATTTCGATGTGAATCTGCAAGGAGAGCCCACCGACGCCTTTCAGTTGTATGCCAGTCCCGACGGAGATAGCTTTGCCAATATAAAGCCTGACTTTGCCGGCAGAGAAGATCTTAGCAACCTGGGTGTTATGAAGTTGATTGAGTATAAAGGCAAACTCTTTCTCGGCACGGTGAACTATGTTGACGGCTTTACCTTGCTCTCCTCCGATGACCCCAGCAACAGCAACTCCTGGAACGTCCTGACAACAGATGGCTTTGGTGATAGCGATCAAGCCTATTCCTGGTCCGCGGCTATCGTAAATGACATGCTCATGGTCGGTACCTTTAGCACCGGCCTGAATGGCGGGGTGTACAGCGATATCCTGCCGCTGCTACCCATGGATGGCCGGGCTCAGTTACTCTACAGCACCGACGGTGTTAACTTTGCGGTGATGGTTGATGACGGCTTCGGGGCAGAGTTCAACTATGGCTTCAGAAGCATGTTAGCATCAGGTGACCAGCTTTTCATCGGGACCGCGTCCAATTTCTTTATTCCCGATGGAGGTTCCTCCCTGTACGATCCTTACCAACTGATTCTGGGTGAGTATATAGCTAACCTGCTTGGGGGGATTGATTTTGAGAGCCTGAACCTGTCTCCCCAAGATCTTGAGCTCTATCTCGCCAGACTTTTTGCAGGCAATGGCCCATTTATCGGGACCCAGATATGGGTGGGCAGTGCGCCGGTCCCGGAACCGGCCACCATCCTCTTTCTCGGTACCGGCCTGGCTGGTCTTGCGGGTTCTCGCCTGAGGAGGAAGAAGAAGTAACTTAGATACTTCTTCGCTCTCTGGAGTAGAGGGGTAGAGTTTTTCGGAACTCTACCCCTTTTTTTTGCTTGAGACGGGTTGCACGCCCCACATGGCCTTACCGCAATCTGCTCAGGCTGCCGGGCTGGGGTCCCAGATTCACCGGGCGAGAAGGAGGGCCGCGTTGATGCCGCCAAAGCCGGAGTTGCAGGAGAGAATCGCTGGGGAGAGGAGGGGCAGGGGACTCTTCCCCGTCAGGACGACCCTGCTTTCGGCCGGGCTGATAAGGCCCACCGTGGGCGGCAGGATGTTGTCCTGGAGACTTTTCAGGCTGAGGGCGGTTTCAATAAGCCCGGCTGCCCCCAGGCAATGGCCCAGGGCCCCCTTGCTTGAATAAACCGGCCTGGCTGGCCCTTCATCATAGAGTTGTGAGAAGGCCAGGAGCTCCATGGCGTCGTTGTGGATGGTGCCGGTGCCATGGGCGTTGATGCCACCCACCCGCAGCCCTGAACCCTCTACGGTCTGCCTGAGACAGCTGATAAGACCGCTGGCCTCCCGGCAGGGGGCGGTGATGTGGCTGGCGTCACAGGAGATGCCCCAGCCCCTCACCTGGGCTGTCAGGGGCCCGGCCGGCCAATGATCATTGTCACGGCTGGAGAGTAAGACCCAGCCGGCCCCTTCTCCTAAAGAGAGGCCGTCCCGGCCCGCATCAAAGGGGCGGCAGCCGGTGGGCGACAGGGCCTTGAGGCTGGCGAAACCGCTGAGGACGAAACGGCTGATGAGATCAAGACCCACCACCAGGACATTGTCACACTCGCCGCCGGCAATCTGCATGGCCCCCTGGATAACCGCTATGGTGCCGGAGGCGCAGGCGGCGCTCACCGTCTGGTGTGCGCCGCTGATCTCCAGCCGTTTGGCCAGCTCTTCGCTAAGATGCCAGGGCTGGCCTCCGGCCGGGTTTTGGTTTGCCAGCAGCTCATCCACCGCCCCCTTGGTGGTGGCGCAGATCAGGTTTGTCCTGGCCGGCAGTTCGGGCAGGGTGGCGAAGAGCCGGGCAAAGATAAGGTCCAACCTTTCCCTGGCGCCGATGGTGGCCTCGGGCAGGCCGGCGATGATCCCCAGGGGCCACTGGTCGTCAAAACCTGGCAGCTGATGCGGGACCAGGCCGCTCTGGCCGCTCATCAGGCCGGACCAGGTGGACTCCAGGTCCCCCAGGGAGGTGAGGAGATCGGCCCCTACGGTGATAACGCTCTTCATTTTTTACCCTCGAAGCCGCCGCTCTGCCACTCATCCCTGAACTTGGCCAGCCATTCGGGCCCGACTATAAGAACCGTGTCCTGCATATCGGTTAAGAGCTGCACCGTGTAACCACTGGCCGCCAGGGTGCCCCGCGGGTCAAAGATGCGGTAGGAGAAGTTGAGGCGTACCGCCTCGCACCAGTGGAGGGATGTGCTGATCTTCATGGTCTCATCGAAACGCAATGGGGCCTTGAAGTCAAAGTGCATCTGGACAATGGGGGCCTTGGTCCGGTTTTCGATGAACGAGGGGTAGGAGAGACCGTACCTGTCGCCAAAACTGATGCGGCCGTCCTCAAAGTAACTGGGGTAACGGCCATGCCAGACCATGCCCAGGGCGTCAACCTCCTCAAAGCGCACCCGCCTCGTGGTTTCGGCCATGAGGGGCGGCGGCTCATTGGGGTTGGCGGGGAAGTAATATTTTGGAAATCCCATGGCGCTTACTCTAACCTTTGGCCGCGGCAAAGGTGCAGGACCCGTTGGCCACCAGCTCCTGGTCCCCCCTCTTGATGGCAAATCTCCCCACCCATTGGCCCTGTTCCGCCTCCAGGGCCAGATCAACGGCGATCTCTATCTCCTCCCGGGGGCTAATCATGCCGCGGAACTTGGTCCGGCCATAGGCCACCGGGCTAAGGGGCGTATCCAGGGCGCATTGGGCCAGGTAGCGGACAGCCCCTAGCTGGATTATGGCCGGCAGGACGGGTTGGCCCGGGAAGTGGCCTTCAAAGCCGGGAAAGGAGTCGGGGAAGTTAAACCTGGCCGAGAGGGCGAGGGACTCACTGTCCTGGCTGCTGTTGCGCCATTCCTTACAGCAGGCGGGCAGTGACTGGTAAATGGTGTTTATTTTTTGCGCCATTAGAGATGTCTCAATTTAACTGGTTGTTCTGGGTGAGGATAATTTTTACCCCAATCCAGGGCTGAGAGAAAGAGGAAGTTGGCCAGTTTCGGCCGGGGGTTGCGCCCTGGGAGGCCACGGACCAGAGGGTGAGGGGGCCCAAGGCGGCGTATTTACGCCAGCCATTTTTTTCTGCCTCTTTCTGGCATAAGGCGAGGAGCAGGTTGCGGCTGCAGGGTCGTCTGTCCGGCTCCAGGAGGTATATCTTGTGGAGGGACTCAGACAGTAGCTCCGGCAGGACCGTTTCCTTCAGGGCCCCGTGGGCCCTGATCAGGGCGTAAGTGCCATCGCCGTTGACCAGCGCCTCCATGAGTTTCAGCCCGGTGGCGTCCAGCAGGACGTAGTAGAGAGAAGCCCCGCGCTCCTGGAGGGCGATGAGGCCGGAAAAGCGGGTGGTGCCCCACCTCTCAATGCGGATGTTCATCAGCTGCGGCTGGCCGCTTGCCGGAGCGATTTCCGTCCTCATCTGATGATTTTTGGCCGGCAGGCTGCAGGCCGTGCAGATCAGCCCCAGCATGGCTGCCAGTAAAAGAGATCTCACCTGGTGGCCCCCTTGGCCGGCCTGGCCAGCAGGGTGGGGCTCACCAGGATGGCGGTGGGCCAGGCCGCGCCGATACCCACCAGCACCGTCACCCCCAGGGAGTGGAGGGCGGGATGCTGGGCCAGGGCCAGGACGCCAAAGCCGATGAGGGAGCTGGCGGCGCAGATGGATACCGCCATAAATGAGATGTGTGAGACCCCCTCCACCCTGGCGCAGACAATAAATATGCCATAGTCCACGCTGAGGCCGATGACCATGATGCTCATCAGGACATGCATCATATTCAACTCAGCGCCGGTGACAAAACAGAAGAGGGACATGGCGGAAAGGGCCGCGGCCACCGGGGCGAGGACGGCGACAATGGCCCGCAGCTGCCGGAAGGCGAGGCCCACCAGGAGGATAATGGCGCAGGCGGCGGCGCTGGAGAGGGCCATGATGTCCTGGCGCAGCATCTTCTCCACCTGGTCCCGCCATTTCTTATCGGCCAGGACGGTGATGCCCGGTCCGCTCTCCTCCAGGGCCAGGAGTTCCGGCAGCATCTCTGCGTCGCTGGCGATGCTGCTCATGATCAGAAACTCGTCATGCTCTCCCCGTTGCTGGTCCGGGGGACGGATCATGGTGGCCAGAAGGGTCTGCAGGGGGCCGGAGAGCATCTTCTCTGGTTCCATAAGCTGCTGTTCCTGGTCCAGCCAGTTGAAAAAGGGGCTGAAGGCGCTCTCGCTGAAACCCAATTGGACCGCGCTCTCTTTTAACTCCCCGTCAAAGGCGGGCCGCTTCTTGGCCCAGAAATCATGCCAGCCGGCCATGTTGCTCTTCTGTTGGCCAAGCCCTGGCAGAATGGGGGCGATGGACTGGACCCCCTCCGCCTTGCTCAAGCTGGCAAAGACCTGGGAATTTCTCTCCAGGGCCGTGGCCAGGGAGGGGCCGGCGGCGATGATAAAGGCCCGCCCCTCATCCCCCCGGCCCCAGGTGGCGCGGAAATGGTCTTCGGCCGCTATCACCTCCTGGTCAGGGGCGTCCAGGACGCGCAGGTCACCGTTATAGTGCAGGTTGGGCCAGGTGAAGATGCCGGCCCCCAGGAGGCCAAGCCAGAGGGCCAGGGGGGCCAGGCGCAGCAGGGGGGTGGCCGGGATGGTCGGCAACTTGAAAGCATTGTTCTCCCGGCCGGCCTTGGCAACGGTTATGGTGGGGATGAGCAGCCAGGAGAAGAGCACCGCCAGCAGGACACCCACCAGGGCCAGCAGGGCCATCTGCCGGTGGGAGGGCACCTGGGAAAAGAGGAGGACAGTAAAGACGGAGGAGGTGGTGAGGCTGGCAAAGGCGATGGGCCGCCGCACCCGGGCCATGATCTCCCCTGGCCTGCCACTTTCCCGGCTCAGGGCCAGGTAGAGGTGGATGGCAAAATCCACGGCGATACCCAGGAGGACGATGCCAAAGCCCAGGGCCAGGGCGCTTATCTTGCCAAAGGCCAGGTCGGTGGCCCAGATGGCCAGGGGCGCGGCCATGAAGGGCACGCTCAAGACGGCCACGGCCCGGACATCCCGCAGGCTCAGGCCCAGGAGGGTAAGGAGGAGGATGGAGGCCAGGGGCAGCAGGAGGCGCAGGTCATGCTGGATGGAACGGCTGTTGGCCAGGGTGTGGGGCAGGGAGCCGATAACAAAGGGCTCCACCCCGGGCGCCAGGCTCTTGTCATAGGCCGCATCAAGGATGGTTTGAGTATTCTGGGCGTTATGGGCATCTGTCAGGGGGAGCTTGCTCTCCGCCATGACCAGGCAGCTCCGGCCATCGCTGCTCATGAGAAAGCCGTCCGTCAGCCGCATGTCATACTCGGCCCGCAGGCTCTTTAGTTTCTCCAGGACAAGTCTGATCATGCCCAGGGGGTCCTGCTGCACCTGGCCCTTGGCGATGAAGCCGGCCGGGCTGTTGAGCAGGGCGAAATTTTTTGCCATGGCAGCCTGGAGGCCAGAGGGCGTGGTGGCGGCTTCCAGGGCGGCCAGGTCATTATGGTCCAGGAGAACCGGCAGAAAGGGCTGCATCGTGCGGAACAGCTCCAGTTCAAAGCCCTGGGGCAGCCGGGCCATGACGTGGGAGAATGCCTGGCTCTCTTCCAGGTGTAGCCCCAGGCGGGCGGCGCTCTCCTGCAGCTTGGCGCTGGCCTGGGCCTCAGGCAGATCGCTGGAGACAGAGAGGGTGATGATCACCCGGTCCACCAGGCCCAGGCGCTGCAGGAGCTGGAGGTCGCCCTGGACGGCGTCGCCCGGTAAGAGATCCAGGGCGTCGTCATTGATGGTAATGCCCAGGGCGAGGATGGTCCCAATAAGGGCCAGACCAATAACGGTAAGCCATCTTAAGGCGCTGGAAGATCTACTCACCGGCTCCACACTCAACAAAGAGTTTTTTAGGCAGGTGGGCGTCCAGGTTGTAGTCGTGGAAACGAATAAGGGTCATGTCGCCACCCGGCTCGCTGATCTTCACCAGCTCCGGCTGCCTGTTTTCCCTGGCAAAGGTTATGGTGATGGTGGCGATGAAACTGGCCATTGCCGCGTCTTTGGGGGTGATCACCAGGGTGGCGTCGCCCTGCTGCTTGACATCGTAGGTCTCGCCAAGTTTCGTGTAGTTGCCGTCCAGCCAGGTCCAGAGCTGTTCGGCCACCAAGCGCATAACCGGGTCTGATTTCAGGTCAAAATGGACCGGCGGGGCGTCATCGTTGCAGCGCATCCCCTTGTCGCCGCTGAAGAGGAGAAGGGAGGGGATGGGGTCGCGGAACTCCCAGCGCAGATGGTCCGGGCGGATGAGGTAGAGGAAGCCGTGGAAGATGACCGGCTGGGAAAAGATGGCCAGGTGGCGCTCCTGGGTGAACTTACAGGAGAACGACTTCACCTGGGCGGCGCGGTTCTGGATTTCCTCCAGCAGCGGCAGGTCCCCGTTGTTGTCAGGAGCGGCGGCGGCCTGGACCCTTTGGGGCGCCACAAGGGCAACGGCAAGGAGAATATAGAGGATAATTTTTTTATCTTTGGCCATGACTATCCCTCTTCCGGGTCAACTTCTTCCCACACCTTAATGGTCCCTGAGGCGAGCAGCAGATCATCTGGACCAAAGACCTGGCCATGGATGATCTTCACCGCCCCGAATTCAAAATTCTTCTCCACCTCAATGCGCAGGGGGCTGCCCGGCTGGGGGTGAGCCACAAAAGAAAAATCATCGATGCCCACCAGAAAACCGTCCCGGGGGGACTTGCCGGCCAGCCGCGCGTCATAGCCGTTAACCGCGGCCATGGTCTGGGCAATCACCTCGATGAAAAATTCCGGCAGAACGCCCTGGTCTGGCTCAAGACAGATACCACTCTCCGGGATAAGGGCCGTGGCGGTCGCCCGCTCCGCCTGCCGGCTAATCAGCTCGTCGATAAGGAGCATGGGCGGCCGGTGGGGCACCAGCTCCTCGGCCGGGCAGGGCAGCTGCACCCCATTATTTACTTTGCTTTTCGTCATCTTTCCCCTCCCCCTACATGTAGAGGCCGCCGTTGACGCTTAACACCTGGCCGGTGATGTAACCCGCGTCTTTACTGAGGAGAAAACGGACAACGCCGGCCACCTCATCCACCGAGCCCACCCGGTTCAGGGGGATGAGGGGCATGATCTTATCCAGGGGCAGATCGCTGATCATCTCCGTCTCAATGAGGCCGGGGGAGACGACGTTCACCAGGATATTGCGCCGGGCCAGCTCCCGGGCCAGGGATTTGCACGCCCCGATCATCCCCGCCTTGGCGGCGGCATAGTTGGCCTGGCCCGCCTGGCCGGTTTCCCCGGAGACAGAGGCGATGGCGATGATCCGCCCTCTTCTGGCGGCCAGCATCGCCTTGGAGAAGATCCGGGCCAGGATGAAAAAACTGGTGAGATGGACATCTATCACCTGGTCCCACTCCTCCCGCCGCATCATGGGCAGCAGGGTATCGCGGGTGATGCCGGCATTATGGATGAAGCCGAAGGGGACTTCCTTGTCAAGCAGGGGCTCTAAGGCCGCCGTGGCAGCGGCCTCGTCCGCCACGTCAAAGGGCAGCAGGGTGCAGGCCCGGCCCATGGCGGTGATCTCTGCCTGGATCTCCTTTGCCTGGGCGTGGGAGGAGTGGTAGTTGAGCCAGATATCATAACCATCGGCCGCCAGACGCCGGGCCATGGCCGCGCCAATGCCGCGGCTGGCGCCACTGATGAAAACAGATTGCCGTTCTTCGGAGTTCATTATTTTTGTTCCTTCCGCACTGTGTCGCCGGGGCGGTTTGCTTATTTGGGGTCTCGCAGGGAGATATCCACCCTGGCGTAAGGGGTGATCAGCCGCCAGTCGCCGGAGTCTTTTTTACTGTTAAGAATATCGGTGAGAAGTGCTGCCGGGGCCAGGGGGTGGTTAAAGGTAATCTCCTGGCCGTTGTGGCTCAGCTGGCCCCCGCTCTCCAGGTACGAGCCGCCCTGGGTCTCAGCAATATCCACGGCGTGCAGCACGGGCCCCCCTGTCTGGCAGAGATCCTCCCTCTCCAGGAGCCAGCAGACCGCGCCCTCTGGCCAAGTTCCCGCCTCCCCCGGGGAGATCTTCCGCCGGGCGTCGTTAAGCAGGGCGCTGTATGTCTCCACCTGGAGGACCAGGCAGCGCTCAAGGAGGCCAGACTCTATGGCCAGGGCGCCCTGCTGCAGGGCCTGGCAGAATGGCAGGGCGAAATCGGTCAGGGTGAGGGCGCTGCCCCGCAGGTTGAAGATCCGGCAGAGGTAGCCCACGGCGGCATTGAAGACGGAGTGGGAGAAGAGGGTGGGCGAGGTCTGCTGGCCACCCACGATCTGGTCCAGCACGGCGAAATTTGTCTCCATGGGCCCGAAGGAGCTGCCGAGGAAGAGGCCGCATCTCTGCGGATTTTCCCAGGGGATGGCGGTCTTCCCCTCCAGGGCGCCAAAGGCGGCCAGGACTCCAAGTTTGATGAAATCATCTGCCCGCCGCAGGTGGCGCAGCAGTTCCGGGGGGAGATCAATCTCCTCCTGGCTGATATGAGTGGCCCTGGTGACAATGGCCTTCACGGGCCGCCCCCTTCCAGGACGAGGGCGGAGTTGCCGCCGCCAAAGGCCAGGGACTGGCTGATGCCCATCCTGCCCGAAAGCCGCGCCTCTTCTCCGGCGCTGAGCACCGGCACTGCCAGCTCCGGGTCAGGGGTGTGGCAGCCGATGGTGCCGGAAACCTTGCCAGAGCCAAGGGCGAGAAGGGTCAGGACCGCCTCGATGCCGCCGGCGGCCCCCAGGGTGTGGCCGGTGGCCCCCTTGGTTGAGACGATGGGGGTTGTCTCTTCCCCCAGGCCTAAGGCGGAGAGGGCGGCGGTCTCGGCCCTGTCATTGGCCGGGGTGCCGGTGCCATGGGCGTTGATCAGGGAGATGTCAGCCAGGCCAAGGCCGGCGGCGGCCAGGGCCTGGCTCACCGCGTCCTGTAAGCCCCGCCCTTCCGGGTGGGGGGCCGTGGGGTGGTAGGCGTCATTGGCCGCCCCATAGCCGCAAACCCAGCCCTTTATCTCCCTCTGGCTGGCCGTGGCCTCTGCCTCCTTTTCCAGACATAGGATGCCGGCCCCTTCGCCAAGGTTAAGGCCGTCACGTTTGGCCCCAAAGGGGGTGCAGGAATTTTGCGAGACCAGCATCAGGCTGTTAAAGCCCTGGCAGGCGATGCGTGACAGCTCATCGGCCCCGCCGGCAATGGCCAGGTCACAGAGATCATGATCCAGCCACATCTTGGCCAGGCCAATGGCGTCGGTGCCGGAGGCGCAGGCATTGGTGACCACCGCCCGGGGGCCGCGGACGCCGAGAATGTCCTGGACCCTTTCGGCCAGGTTGGCTGAAAGGTAGCGGTGGACGGGGCCTGGGTCAGGGCTCTCGCCCTTCTGCCACTGGATATAATAATCTTCGTTGTTGAATGTGCAGCCCACGGTGGTGCCCAGGGCGATACCCACCCGTTTGGTCCGCAGCTGGGCAACGGTGAGGTTAGCCGCGCCAATGGCCTCGGCCACGGCGGTGAGGGTGAGAATGATGGTGCGGTTTAACTCGCCGCCTGCCGCCCTTTCTGCCACTGCCTCGGCAAAGATAGCTGGCAGGGCCAGGTGGGGAACGGCGAAGACCGGCACATCCTCCCGCTCTAAAAAGAGATGGTTTGAGTCGGCCCGGTTGTTAACCAGGCCGGCCTGGATCGCCCGCCAGACCGCATCGGTATCCGCGCCAGCAGCACAGATGCAGCCACATCCGGTAACTGCTATTTTGCTCATGGAACGTTTTGACATGGCTCTTTGCCGAGGTTGACAGGGGCTTGGCGGCTTCTACTCTTTATGGGCGGCAATATACTCGGCCAGGCTGGTTATGGAGGCAAAGGCCTCTTTGCCCTCATCCATATCGGCGATCTGGACATCGAAATGTTTCTGGATCAGGACAACCAGCTCAACGGCGTCCAGGGAGTCGAGGCCCAGGCCATCACCGAATAACTGCTCAGAGTCACTTATATCCTCTGGCTGGACGCCCTGAACCTTTAGGTCGTTGACCAGTATCTCTTTAATCTTGCTCTTTATGCTCTCCATCTTGTCCTCTAGCTGAATTTTTTTTTATCTGCTCTAGCTTTCTACCTGGGGGTAAGGGTGGATCAGGCGCAGCCCTTACTTACTGCTGCCAGAAATCGAAAAAATTATACCATTGGCAGGGGTGTTTTTTGAGCTGCTCTTCCATGCTCCGGCCAAATTTCTCGCTGCAATCACTCAGCATGGCCGACCTCTTCTCCCGCTCATAGTCGCCTGGATAAAAGGGGTCCCACACCTTTATCTCATAGCTCTTCTTGCCTGTCTTGGCGGCCATCATAATGACCACCGGGGCCTTGGCGCAGGCGGCGAGGAAGTAGGCCGAGTCGGGCAGGCGCGTCGGGCTGCCGAAAAAATCAACGGTGGAAGAGGAGCCCTTCACATAACGGTCGCCCATTATGGTTACCGCCTCGCCCCTCTGCAGGGCGGCGGTGGCGTCCACCATGCCGCCAAAGGGGCCATCGGCGTTGATGATGGCAAAGGCGCGTGATTTGCCCTCCAGGTCAAAGTAATGCTTGGCCACCGCCTGCTGGTCATACTGCATCAGGGCGTGGACCTTCACCGGCAGGTCTTCCAGGTGGGCCAGGGCCGTCTGCCAGTTGCCGATATGGGCGGTGAGTAGGACCAGGCCGCGGCCATCGCCTATGGCGTCCAGCAGCTTGTCATAGCCT
Organism: Thermodesulfobacteriota bacterium; assembly: GCA_039714595.1. Lineage (GTDB taxonomy): Bacteria > Desulfobacterota > Desulfobulbia > Desulfobulbales > SURF-16 > JAOZSN01. The sequence continues at coordinate 16,452 of JBDLJA010000013.1, forward strand.
TGCAGGTCACCCTGCAGGCAGTTCTTGCTGTTAAGCCCCAGCCAGCCGCGGTCAACCAGGACCTGGCCAAAGGCGAGGATGTTCCTGAAGGTGGCAAGCCAGAGCCGGCCAGGGCCATACTCTGGAAAGCGGCGCTTAAGGTAGGGCCGGGTGAGCCGGTGGATCTTGCGGCTGGTGAGAACATAGCAAAAAACAACCGGCACCAGAAGCACGTAGCCGCCGGTGTGGCCAAAGAGCCGCATGGCAAGGTAAAAAAACCAGTGGCCCAGCGCTTCCAATCGGCCTTTCCCTGAACCCGCCATGGCTAGACCTTGCTCACCGCTTTTGCCCTTCGCGCCGCCACCCGGCTGGCCCCCCAGTAGATGGCCCCGCCGCCCACCAGCCCTAAGAGCGGCCCGACGATAAGGGAGCCGACAAACCAGTCCCAGAGACGGTGGTGGATCTCAAGCCCCCATCTCTCCCAGCTGAGATCAAAAATAAATTCGCCGGTCCGCAGGAAGTAACCCGCCTCAATGCAGAGCACCGGCACCACGGGCGGGGCGCAGAACTGGCTGGCCGCCACTGCCGCCATCTTGTTGAGGTGGAGGCGGTGGGCCACATAGATAATGGCCACCGTGTGGCAGGCGATGAGCGGCAGGGCCCCCATGAAAAGACCGAGCCAGACGGCCAGGGCCAGCCAGAAGGGGGAGGCATGCTCCAGGGTCAGCTTTTTCAGGGTGCGCCACGGGTTTTCTATCCTTAACGGCCCCTGCTGCTCCCGCTCCCGCTCCACCAGGCGCGGGTGGGGCCAGGGGAGGAGGCGGCGGAGGACAAGGCGGCTGTGCAGCTTGGTCAGCCGCCAGTTATCCGTCAGTTTATGGAAGTGACTGATCCTCTCATCAGCGGGCGGATAATGGACCGAGATATCGGTGGAGCGCAGATCCACCCCGGCCCAGGCCGCCTTCACCAGGGCCTCGATCTCAAAGTCGTAGCGGCAGCGTTTGAGTTTTAAGGCCAGTAACTCCTTGACCGGGTAGAGGCGCATGCCGCTCTGGGTGTCGCTTAAGCCCTGGCCACACTCCAGCCTTACCCAGAAGTTGGAAAAGGCGCGGCCGAAATGACTGGCGCCGGGCACCGTCTCCTGGGTCATCCGCCGGGCCCCGATAACAATGGCGGGCCAGCGGCCCGATTTCGCCTCAGCGATGAGCAGGGGCGCCTCGCCAGGGTCATGCTGGCCATCACCATCCACGGTGAGGATTGCCTCAAAGCCAAGGCGCTGCGCCTCTCTGGCCCCGGCCAGGATGGCTCTGCCCTTGCCCTGGTTTTCGGCCAGGCGCAGCTGGTGGCACGGTTTGCCGGCAAGGGTCGCCAGGCCGCCATCCGTGCTGCCATCGTCCACCACCAGGACCTCCAGGCCGGTGGCCAGGGCCGAGTCCACCACCGTTGCCACCGTCTCCCCATGGTTGAAGAGGGGGATGACAAGGAGGACTTTGAGTTGCCGCCCGCTGCTCATCGCCTTCTGCGACCGCCCAGGACAAGGTCCCACAGGGGGCCCGCATGGCCCATCTTATGGAGCATGGTGATCCGCTCTTCAAAGTCGGAGCAGGGGTAGATCCGGTCCAGCCGGTTGCCAAACGACTCCTTTACCAGATCGGTGATCTGCGTCTGGCTCACCTGGGGGGAGAAGTAGAAGGTTGGTTTGAGCAGGGCTTGGTCGCCACTGATGATGCCGTCGGCCACGGCCCGGTCGTAGATGGCGGTGGAGGGCAGGATGCGGATGCCGACAAAGGCGAAGACCACGGTCTTCCCCAGTTTCTCGATGTTTTCTAGCCCCAGTCGGACGGTGGCGCTGGTCTCTTCCGGCCCGCCGAACATGATGAAGTGGGCGCAGGGGATCTCGGCCGCCAGGACCCGCTGGTTAATGGCCAGGACATCGGCAAAGGTAAATTTTTTATTCAGGGCGGTGAGCGTCGTGTCGGTGACGCCGTCGGTGCCAAGCTCGATTGCCGCCAGGCCGGCCCGTTTCAAGAGCTGCAGCTGGTCGCTCTCCATGTTCTGGGGCCGGAAGTAGGCGGACCAGGGCACCTGATTGCCCTGCCTGATCAGCGCCTCGGCCACCTCAAGAAAATGGCCCTTGCTGTCGTTAAAGACGCTGTCGGTGAAAAAGATGTAGCGCGCCCCGAAGTCGCGGTGGAGGCGGGCCACCTCATCGGCCACCTCCTCTGGCTCGCGGTAGCGCATCTGCCGTCCCTCGATGGTGGGGTAGCTGCAGTAGGCGCAGGCGTGGGGGCAGCCCCGCTTGGTCTGGATGCCCAGCATGCCGCCATGCTCGGTGTAGAAGGCGGCGGCCTCCTTGGTGAAGGCCGGCTTGGTCCAGCTGGGCTGCTGGCTGGGCTTGGAGGAGAAGATTTTTTCGGCTGGCGGCCGGCCGCAGGCTATTTCGTCGGCCAGCCATGGCAAGAGTTTTTCCCCTTCGCCCACCACCCCGTAATCGGCCTGGAAAAAATCGAGCAGCTTCCGGGGCATGATGGAGAAGGCGGGCCCGCCCAGGACAACGGGCGCCTTACTCTTCTGGCGGATAAGTTCCACCAGCTTGGCCACATCGCTTAAGTACTCCTGGGGGTCGGCGCTGTCCACCGAGTCGAGGTTGCGGATGGAGACGCCGATCAGGTCATACGGCCCTTGGCTTAGACGCTCTGCAAGGGTGCTGAGGCCGCCGTCGGCCAGGAGGTCGAAGTGGCTCGCCTCATGGCCCTGGTCGCGCAGGGCGGCCAGGACGCAGGCCGCCCCCAGGGGGTAGACCGGGTAGGGGATCTTCACCTGATTGGCGGATATGAGCAGGCAGCGGGCGGCCATGGCTTAGGCCGTTTCCCCCCGCCAGCTCCGCCGGGCCGAAAGGTCCTGGCGCTGGTAGGTGCCGTCGGCCATCTCCTTCTTTACCACCTCGGAGAAGAGGCGGGCCATGCGCAGCGATTGCGGCATGTCCTGGTAAAAGGTGTCCCAGGCGTAGGTGTACATCTCCTGCAGGGTCTCAGGGCTCATGTTCTTGGGCTGGTAGACCACCTCGGCGGTGGTGTAGCGGCTCCAGTCCTTATGGAGGATTCGCCCCTGTTTGCTATAGGTCTCGGTGACCGGGGTGTGGGGGAAGGGGGTGAGGATGGAGAACTCGGCCATGTCCACGTCTATCTCCAGGAGGAAATCCACCAGCCGCTTGATGTAGTCGGCGTCCTGATTGTCCGGGCCCAGGAGGACCGCGGCCTCCACTCCGATGCCGTGGTCCTTTAAGCGCTTCACCCGGTCGCGGATCAGGTCGGAGGTGTCAAACACCGCCTGGTACACGTACCAGCAGCCCGCCTTGGCCGCCTTGGCGATGACATCTTCCTCATCCAGGATGGGGTGGCTGATCCATTTCTTCTTCAAGGGGATCATCGCCTCGAACAGCTCCATGACCCAATCCTTATCCTGGGCCAGGGAGTTATCCACCAGAAATAAGCGGTTGTTGTCAATGCCCTCCAGCTCGTCGATGACGATGTCAATGGGCCGGGGGCGAAACTGCCGGCCGCCAAGGTAGGCGGTGGCGCAGGGAAAGCAGTTGAAGCGGCAGCCGCGGGAGGCGTGGACCAGATCCACCATGCGCACCCCGCGGTAGATATAGCGCTCGTCGTGGAGGATCTCCCGGCGGGCGGGACCGACACTCTCAATGGGCGGAAAGTCATGGAAGTAGTCATACTTGGGCTTAAGGCTGCCCTGCTCAACGTCGGCGAGAACGCCGGCCAGCCGGCCTCCCTCCGTCTCGCCTAAGAAGATGGAATCAACATGCTCGGCCACCTCTTCGGCATGGAGCATGGTGGCGATGCCGCCGCTGACCACCGGGATGCCGAGGGCGCGGTACTTGGCGGCAATCTCCTTGCCCCGGGGGAGCTGGCAGGTGAGCATCATGGAGAGGAGGACCACATCGGTGTCAGTGGCAAAGTCGATCTCATCCACATTCTCATCGATGAAGCGGAGGTCGTACTGTTCGGGAACAGAGGCGGCGACGCAGACCGGGCCATGGGGGGGGAGGTGGAATTCCGTCTGTTCGGGGATCTTCTGCCACTTGGGATAGACCAGGGTTACTTTGGGCATTTTTAGTATACGGTGGTAAAGGTTACGAAAAGTTTCATTTGGCCGTCATGGTCAAAATGATCAAATTCACAGGCGAGCATTAACGAGAGGTTCTTATCTGTGGCCAGCAGCCGTTCGGCCTCCTGCTCTGCCAGGGCCAGGGGGTTCTCCTTGGCAAAAACGGCATAGACCGGGCCAATGAGGCCAAAGTGGCTGGCCGCCTCGGCCAGGGCGATGTTGGCCAGGGTGTAGCCGAAGAGGGCGGGGCTGGCCAGGGCGGGCTTAGACGCCATGGTGGCGCTGAAATCCAGGTCAGTGGTTAGTGAGCCCCTCCTGCTGGCGCCAATGAGGCCGACATTTTTGCCCTTGGCGGCGAGACTTCTTTTCTCCGCCACAAGTCCGGCATCCCTCAGGGCCCGGCCCGCCTCAACCACAACGGCCCGGCACAAAGGCGGCATGCGGCCCCAGCGCCCGGGAACTTGCCCCAGCACGGCTATGGTCTCCGGCTCCGGGCTGTCCTGAAAGGCGTAGGAGAATTTTTTCCCCTCCTGTTGACTGGCCATGGCGTGTACCTGGGGCTCTTTAGCCCTTTTTCAGCCAGCAGAGCGGGTCTTCCGCCAGATAGTCGCCGGTGACGTGATAGGCGTGGCCGCGGCAGCCGTAGCACTCATCGCTGATGTCACAGGTGGCGCACTGGCCCTTAATGTTCGTCCGGATGTTACGCAGATCCTGCACCACCTTGCTGCTGGCCAGGATGTCCGCCAGGCTCTGCTCGCGGATACTTCCGGCCGAGACGTTGACCCCGGGGCAGGGGTGCACCTCGCCGTTGGCGGTGATGGTGCAGGAGTACTCATGGCGGGCGCACTGCGAGGCGACCAGGGGCGGGTGGGGGGTCCAGTTACAGCCAATCTCGTCGGCGTCTATCTTGGCCAGGGTCTCAAAGAGGGTCTTTATCTCGGCGGGACTTACCTCAAGATCTGGGTGCTCGGTGGCCCTCCCCTGGAGGGTCATGGCCTCGATATAGGGGACTATCTCCTCCCGTCGGGCCCAGCGCCACAGGTCTGGCAATTCGTCATAGTTCTGGCGGCAGATAATGGTCTCAACGCCCAGGCTGTGCTCCTCGTCCGGGTAGCCCGCGGCCTGCAGGGCCGCCAGTCCCTCGTTGATGGCGGCAAATGTCCCCGCCCGGTCGGCCAGGAAGTCCTGGACCTCCGCCTTCCGGCTGTTCATCTTAATGACCACCCCCACCCCGCGCCTGTACAACTCCTGGGCAAAATCAGGGGTAAGGAGGGTGCCGTTGGTGAAGAGATCGGCCACCAGGTTCTTTTTCTTAATATAATCAAGGACCTTAAGAAGGTGGGGGTAGAGCAGGGGCTCGCCGCCGCCCAGGACGATGATCTTTTTGGCGCCCAGGGCTACGGCCTGATCAATGGCGCTTTCTATCTCGGCCAGGGTCAGCTCATCCGCCAAAGGGGTTCCGGATGAGGCGTAGCAATAAACACAGCGCAGATTACAGATCCGCGACAACTCAAGCTCCATGGAGAGCAAGCCGTTGCGCTCCCTGGCCTCAGCAATTTCCTCGGGGGAGAACTCCATCCCCAACTGGTCACTTACACAAGTCATTATCTCGTACCACTCTTAAGGTTGTTGTCGCCGGCAAATAGCCTGCTTTACCAGCAAGTTTCAACCATGGCTGAGTCTTGTCGGTAATAAAAATTTCAGGCCCGGAAATCAAAAAACTTCTTTGGTTTCCGGCCACCATCCCTGCCCATAACGGCAAGGACCTCACTCTCCTCTTTAACCACTACCTGGGGCCGGACCCGCAGGTGGGCCTGCAGGGTATCCGCCACCCGTTGCTTCTCTCCCTGTTGCCCAGGGGCGGCGGAGGCCACCACGACCGTTACCTCGTCGGACAGGTCGGCCCCCGCTCGGATTTCCACATAGGCGGTGTGGGCCCCGCACTCCTGGAGGGCGTGGAATATCGTCTCCGGATAAAGGGTCGTCCCCTTATACTTCAGGCGCTGGGCCAGGCGGCCCTCTATGGGGCCCAGCCTCTTGGTCTGCCAGCCGCAGGGGCAGGGGTCGCCATGGATACGGGCCACGTCGCCGGTGCGGAAACGGACCAGGGGGAAACCTGCCACCCCCAGGGGGGTAACCACCAGTTCCCCTGGCTGGCCATCCGGCACGGCCAGACCGGCATCATCAACAATCTCGGCGATCATCAGTTCCGGATGGATATGGCCGCCGCAGGAGGCCAAACATTCGCCAAAGGCCGTTTCCAACTCAGTGGCGCCATAGGAGGCGTAGACCTTGGCCCCCCATGCCTCTTCCAGTTCCTGGCCCAATGGGGCGAGGCTGAGATCAGCCTTGCGGATCGGCTCGCCGATGGTAATCAGCGCCTCAACTCCCCAGGCCCGGCAGTCCAGACCATTGTCGCGCCCCCAGGCGGCCAGCTTGCGTAAAAAGGAGGGCACTCCGACAATGGCCCTGGGCCGTAATTTTTTTATGATATGCCACTGCCTGGCCGGCTGGCCGGGCCCGCTTCTGATGGCCGCCGCCCCCAGGGCTACCAGGCCTGAGTAGTAGGCGAGGCCGGCGATGAAGCAGCGGTCCAGGGTGACGGTGAGCAGCACCTTGTCCCCGGCCCTGATCCCGGCGCCGTAAAAGGCCATTGTCTCGTTAAAGGCGAGGCGGCTAAGGTCCCTCTGGGAGTAGGGGACAACCAGGGGTTCACCCGAGGTGCCCGAGGTCAGGGCGATGTCCGCGGTGGCCGCGGGCGTGGCAAAGAGGGACGGGTCGCGGGCCATATCATCCCGGCTGGTCAGGGGCAGTCTGGCCAGGTCACTGGTGGCGCTGATCTCCTCTGGCGAAAAACCAAGCTGGCTGAAGAGGTCTTTGTAAAAGGGCACCTTGGCGGCCTGGCCCAGGTGTTTGGCCAGCAGCTTCACCTGCTGGGCCTCCACCTGTTCTCCATCCGCCTCCCTGAGTTGCAGGGCGGGCTCCAGGGCAAACTCTGGCCGGCTAGACAGGTCCATGTTGCCTGGACCCATGGCAGTCTGACACTGCGAATTCTTTACTGTTTTGCCCCGTCTCCGCTGCTGCTGAGAAGTGGTGGTTCGCCCGGAGGCTCTTTTCGATAATCTGCCGGACTTCATTGCGCAGGGCGGAGACCCGTTGCTGCTCGTCACCATGGCTGGCGGGGTAGACAGGCTCATGGATGATGAGTTTCACCCGGCCCGGGTTTAACAATCGCTCTCCAGGGGAGAGTACCGTCCCCGACCCGAGGATGCTCACCGGCACCACCGGGTAGCCGGTCTGGACCGCCAGGGCGAAGGCCCCCTTCTTGAATCGGCCCAGGCGGCCATTGCGGGAGCGGTGCCCTTCCGGCCAGATGGTCAGTGATGTCCCCCCGGCCAGACGCTTTTCTCCCTTTTCCCGGAGCATTGTCCAGCCCTCTTCGGCGTTGATGTAGCCGGCCAGCCTCATCAGGGGGCCATAGATGGGAATCTTGAAGGGCCAGGAGGTGATGAAACAATTTTCAATGGGTAGGGCGCCGAAGAGGTAGGGGTCGATGGCGGAGTTATGATTGGCGACAAAGATTGCCGGGCAGTGCAGTTTCCGTCCCTTTTTTTCAACCCTTACCAGGGCGCCAAAGGGGACGATACAGACCAGGACCCAGCCATAAAGGCGGATGGCCCGCCGCGTTGCCGAGCCGCTGGAACGGCCGGGAATAAAGGCGGTAACCAGGACAATGACAGGGATTAAAGTAACCCCCGCCAGGGTGACCACACTAAAGGCGAGCCAGAAGTAAAGATTGAAAAACAGTTTCCGCAAAACGATACCGCGTCAGGCCTGGTGTTCAGATTTCAGGCGAAGGAGAAATTGGAAAAGATCGTCCATTGTCCTGATGGAGCGCAGGGCCTCTTCGTCGGTCAACTTCATGCCAAATGTTTTCTCCAGGACCACAACCATGTCCACCGCGTCCAGGCTGTCAAGGCCCAGGTCGTCAAACAGGGTGGCCTCAGGGGTCATCAGGCCAGGGTCAAGTTCAAACTCCTCCGCCAGCACCTCAACAACCTTGTGCTGAAGTTCCTCATCAGACATCATGAGTCAATTCTCCTTATCGCCAGGGCCGCGTTAACGCCGCCCAGGGCAAAGTTATTTTTTAAGACAGTTTTTAAGCTTTGTTTTTTGATCTCTGTTACCAGGTTGACCACCGCGCAGGCGGGATCGGCCTCCTGCAGGTTGAGGGTGGGGACGATCTCCTGCCGCTCCAGCATCTCCAGGAGGATGATAAGCTCAAGGGAGCCGGCCGCGCCAAGGGTGTGGCCAATATGCCCTTTAAATGAGCTCACCGGGGCCTCACCGTTCACCGCCAGCTTTATCGCCGCCGCCTCGGCCCGGTCGCCCTGTTCGGTTCCCGTGGCGTGGGCATTAATATAGTCGATTTCGCCAGGCTGTAAACCCGCTTCTCGCATGGCGCCGGTCATGGCGCGGGCCATGGACTCCTCGTGGGGGTTGGCTATGTGGCTGCTGTCGGTGACATTGCCAAAGCCGATAATCTCACCATAGATCCTGGCCCCCCGCTGGCGGGCCTGGTCAAGATTCTCCAGCACCACTATGCCGCTGCCGCCGCCGCAGACCACGCCGTCCCGCTGCAGGTCAAAGGGGCGGGGGGTATGGGGCGGGTCGTCATTCTGCACTGAGGCCGCCTTGAGGAGATCAAAGACCCCGGTGACCGAGGAGTGCACCTCATCGGCCCCGCCGCACACCATCGCCCCCTGGCGGCCGGTCTGGACCATGAGGTAGCCCAGGCCTATACTCTGGGCCGCCGAGGTGCAGGCGCTGGCCGCGGCCCACTGTTCACCGTTTATGCCCAGGGCCTGGGCCACATTGGCCGCGCAGCTATGGCCCATCATCTTGAAGAACTCGCCGGACTTTATCTGTTCGGTGGCCATCTGCGGGAGGAAGCGGCTGTAGAAATCTTCATAGGCGCTGGGGCTGCCGGTGGAGGAGCCGATGGCCACGCCGGTTGTGCCGGAGGCGAGCTGCTCTGGGCTCAAGGCCGCGTCCTTTATCGCCTCCCTGGCGGCCAGGGTGGCGTAGATGGCCATGGGCCCCATGGTGCGCCGGGCGCTTCGGGGCAGCATTTTTTTGGGATCAAACTCTGGCACCGGGGCGGCCAGCAGGCTCTTCAATCCCTTGATCTGGCGCCACTGGGGCATCAGGCGCACCGCTGAGCGGCCGGCCCAGATATTTTCCACCAGGGCTTCAACGTCCAGGCCAAAGGGGGATATGGCCCCGCGGCCGGTTATGGCAACCCTGTTTAACGACATTTTCTTACTTCCTCCCACAGGGGTTCAAGGCCGACGATCTCACCGGCGCTGACCATGCCGGCCAGGGCGGCCCCCAGAATGCCGGTCATCAGGGTGGATTGGCCGCTTAAGAGCAGTCCGGGCAAGCGGGTGCGGGCGGCCGGGTTAAACTGGTCCAGACAGTGCATGGCGCCATAGGCCCCGCCTTCGGGGCTTGTCAGCTCATCACGGAAGGTGAGGGGTGTGCCCACGGCCAGGGGGGTAATGGGGCCGCAAGCCTCCCCCCAGTTCTCCTGGGCCGCTTTAATCATCTCCCCACAGATCTTTTCCTTGAAAGCCGTGTATGAGGGCGGCCGGCTGCCCTTGCTGCTGTCTTGATATGATTCAACATCTTGCCAGTAAGCGGGCTGCAGTAATGTAATGGGGTTTGCTTCAGGAGGCAAGCTTTCATCAGCAGAGCTTGCCCGTGATCTTGTCATCATCAGGGAGCGCTCCTGGCGGGGGGTGGCGGCAGAGCGCGGCAGCACGTCAAGTCCGGCAGGCATATGGAAGTAGTTGACGGCGCCGGAGGGGGGCGCAGCCTTGCCAGCGGGAGCGGGCGTCTTGCCAAATACGGCAAACATGGAGAGGCTGTTTTTTAGCTCCCGCAGCCTGGTGCGGTAGGCCGGGCGAAAGACCGCGGAGGGCACCATGTCAATAACCGCGGCGGGGTGGCCGGTGTAGATGACATGGCCGCACTCAATATGTTTCTCACTGGCCGTTCTGATCCCGCTCACCTTGCCATCGGCCACATCGATGGACTCCACCGTCTCCTTGGTGAGAAACTGCACGCCCTGCTTTTTCAGGGCGGCGGTAAAGGCGTTGGCCACGGCCTGGCCCCCGCCATCCACGCTGTAGGCCCCGAGATGGTAGCCATGGGCGATCATGGCATGGACCTCAAGGGAGGCCTCATGGACTGGCACGCCATAGAGGAAGGTGGGGGCGGCCAGCACCGCCTGCAGGTACGGGTCAGAGGTTATCTTGGTCAGATAGTGGGCCAGGGATTGCGGCCGGGATTTATAGCCCTGGAGAAACGGGGTCAGGGGCAGGGCCGTATTGTAAAATGGGATGTCGGCGCAGATCTCTTGGACCTTGCGGAAATGGGAATCTATCACCTTGGCCTGGGCGGGGAAGTGTCCTTTAAGCTCGGAGGTCAGCCTGGCGTAAGAGTAATAGGAGTGGATGGTCTGGTCCATACCCTGGACCTGGAGGGCGTCGTAGCCCTGCTCCACGAAGGGGATGATGGTGAGAGCTGGCAGGATGTCACAGTATTGCCAGAGAAGCTGGAGGATCTCACCCTCCCCCAGACAGCCGGTGTAGTGAAAGCCCACGTCAAAGGGGATCTTGCTCCTTTTGAACCGCTTCAGGGCCCCGCCGATGCGCGGCTCTTTCTCCACCACCACCACCTGGCGGCCATTTTTAGCCAGAATGGCCGCCGCGGTCAGGCCGGAAATGCCGCTGCCAACAATGACAATATCCGCTTTCATCTCAGGCAACCTTGAGCACCAGAGAGGAGTTAACCCCGCCAAACCCCGCGGCATTACAGAGAAAATATTCTGGCCTCGCGCTCACTGTCCGCTGGGGGACATTGAGGCCTTTTATGCATTCGTCCGGCTGGTCAAGGTTTGGGTGGCCGGCGACAAAACCGGCCCGGGCCATCAACAGCCCATAAACCGCCTGGGAGGCGCCGGCCATCCAGAACTCATGGCCGGTGAGAGCTTTCGGCACGGCAATGAGGGGGCTTTTTTCGCCACCAGCCATGGCAAAGAGGCGCTGGAGCGCCTCCGCCTCCCTCTGGTCCCCGGCCTGGGTGGAGGTGGCGTGGGCCATGACCATGCCGATATCCATGGGCTCTAGGCCGGCGTCATCAATGGCCAGCCCCATGGCCCGCTCCAACCCCTCACCGCTGGGGGCGGAGATGTGGTAGCCATCGGAGGTGGTGCCGTAACCGCAGACCTCGGCCAGGATCACCGCGCCCCTTTCCAGGGCGCTCTCCTTATCCTCCAGGAAGAGGGCGGCGGCGCCACCGCCTGGAACCAGGCCGTCCCGGTCCTTGGCAAAGGGCCGGGAGGCGCGGGTGGGTTCCTCTTCCCGGGTGGAAAAGGCGCCAATGGCGTCAAAACTGCACATGGACTGCCAGGAGATCTCCTGGGCCCCGCCGCAGATCATCCGCTCCTGTTTGCCCGTTGCTATCAACTCGGCCGCCTGGCCAATGGCCATGGCGCCGCTGGCGCAGGCCCCGCTAACCGTCCAGGAAGAACCCTGGAGCTGCAGCTTGGTGCAGAGGTTGAGGGTGATGGTGCTGGTGAGCAGGCGGAAGATATGGCCGCTGCCGATGCCCCGCGTCTCGCCCGCCTGCCGCAACATCTCACACTGCTCAACCCCGGTGACCACCGAGGAGTCATTGCCGAAGATCATCCCTGTTCTCTTGTCGCCCGCCAAGTCATCCTGGGCCAGGCCCGCCTGCTCCAGGGCCTGGGCAATGGCGTCATAGGCCCAGAGGCCAAATTCCGGCAGGGTCTTGCGGTACCTTCTCTCAAGGTCAGGACGATTGGCAAAGCCCTGGATAGTGCCGCTCAGGCCGCTGCGAAAGCCCAAGTCCTTCCTCTCATCCAGCAGGACAACGCCGCTCTTCCCCGTCTGCAGGGAGTGACGCACCGCGGAACGGGACAGGCCAAGGGCGGAGACAATGCCCATGCCGGTGACAACAACTGGGCGTTTAGATTGACAGTTTCTTTTCATTGGTGGCCGCCTTGGCGGAGGGGCGGGAGAAGATGTGCGGTTGGCAACTCTTTTGTCGTAAGTAGTCGGGCAACTTAGCATGAATTGCCAGGTGAAGGCAAGGGTGGGACCGTGAGGTTTTTCGCTCGTCCTTGCCAGCCCTTTTCTGAAGGGGAGAAGGGCTGCTTAAAGAAAGGGGGAGGGGTTATGACGCCTTGCCGGCCGGAAAGAAGGGGGGGCGTGTCAGAGAAGGGCGGACGGGCTAAGGCCCATGGTCAGGCTGGGGTAGACAGGGTAAGCCGGCCAGCCTGGGGGTAATGGCCGACACTGGCGCAGGCCTATGGGCAAAGGCCTTCAGGAATTTCCGCCAACGACAGGGGGCCTTGCATAGTTGTTTGGGGGTCGGCAAATAAGTTGAAATTCACCGCAGAGGCTGTTCTTGAACAGCCTCTGCGGTGAAAAAACAGTGGTTGCAGTTTTCACGGAGGCCAACACTACTTATCGGCGCTCTATTACCAGTTTTCCCCCAGCAGCTCAAAATGGGCCTGGCCATGGTCGCAGGCCGGGCAGGTCGCCGGCGCCTCAGGGCCTTGGTGCAGGTAGCCGCAGTTACGGCAGCGCCAGGTCACTTTTCCTTCCCGTTTGAAGACCCGGCCCGCGTCAATGTTGGCCTTTAGCTCCAGGTATCTCTTTTCATGCTGTTTTTCGGCCACGGCAATGGCCAGGAAAATAGCGGCCACCTGGGGGAACCCCTCGGCCCGGGCCGTATCGGCAAATTCGGGGTACATGGTTGTCTGCTCATAGTTTTCCCCGGCCGCGGCCGCGGCCAGGTTTTCAGCGGTGGTGCCGATCACCCCGGCGGGAAAGGAGCCGGTTATCTCCACCTCGCCGCCCTCCAGGAGCTTGAAGAGTCTCTTGGCGTGCTCCTTCTCCTGGTCCGCTGTTTCGTTGAATATGGCGGAGATCTGCCCATAGCCTTCCTTTTTGGCCTTGGAGGCGAAATAGGTGTAACGGTTTCTGGCCTGGGACTCACCGGCAAAGGCGGTGAGGATGTTTTTTTCGGTCTGGGTCCCTTGCAGTGACGGCATGAAGTACCTCCCTTTTTTTTAAAAAAAATTAAATTGCCCGCCAAGACAGGGGACTCAGGCCACGAGAAAGATGACGGCGGCCCAAAACAGGGTGAAGGCCAGGGGGAAGAGCCAGCGGCACACCTTGTCCAACCGCACGGCCAGATCTTCCCTCTCCCGGGAGACCAGATTGATGGTCGTCACCGATTCAACCATGGAAAAGAAAACAAGGACGGTGGAACCCAGGAGCAGTTTGTCCATGATGGTGAAATAGCTGAGCTTTGGCAGGATGCCGGTGAGGGCGAACTGGAAGGCGATCAGGGTGAGCATGGCGGTGGCCGACAGGCCTATCTGGGGGCCGAACTGCACCGGGTTGATCCAGAATACCGACCAGGACATCATCACGATGAGCGATAAGGGCACCATTACCTTGTACACATAGAAGCTGGTGTTGCGGCTGGCGTCTATCTTCAGGGTGAAGATCGGTCTGGTCCTCTCCAGGCCGGCAAAGTCCATCTCTTCTACCGCGGCCGCGGTCTTGCCCATTGTCCAGTCGGGGATGTTGGTCCTATTTGCCACCCGGGTAAATTTATTGTCAATTTTAAAGCTGATCTCCTCCGCGTCATACTCGCTGGAGGTGAGCTGCAGGCTGAAGGTCTGCGGGTCAAAGGGGAAATTTTCCAGGTTATGGTAGGTGGAAATGGCGCCGAAAAATCTTTGGTGATAGTGGACCCGCCCCCCCGCCTTTATCTCCACCTGGTCGCGCTGAAACTTGCGCTTGGCATCGAGCTGCGAGGAGTTCAACAGCTCAAGGCGCGGCTCCCACACCCGGGCCAGGGGAAAGCGGCAGCCGGCCTGATCGGCCAGGCGGGGATCAATCCAGCTCATCCGGACAACAAAGTCGCCGGAGATAGTCTGCTCAACGTCATTAATGGCTGTAACATCGGCGATGAGGATGCCAACGGTGATCTCCGTGGGCGGGCCGCCCGCGTCAGGCCGCTGGTCGCTGCGCATGGCTGGCAGTCTGCACCCCTCTGAGCCAAGGGCGGCAGGGAGATGGTAGCCGTTAAATAGGACAAGGAGTAACAACGAGAGTGATAGCGTCAGTCGCGCCATAGAGCCCCTCTTGCAATTGTTGTGAGCGGTGTTCTTCTTTGCCGGGTATTCCTGCCCACCAGGCACATTTATGCCCATCGCCAATTTGCCGGGCGGGCCGGGCGGGCCGGGCGGGGCAAGGCGGCTCTGCCATGGTGAGATGGAGAAGTTGCGAGATGAGAGCAGAGATTATCGTAACTTCCCGGAGAAACATTGTAATTTTCTTAAGAGAAGAATATATGTCCGGCCAAAGTTGCTGTCAAGAATCAGGCCCTTCCTCCGCCTGGCGTGGGAGGGCGACAGTTAGTCCTAACCAGGGAACTGCCTTATGTTTTTTGCCAGGGGGGAAATTATGGGAAAAGATCATGGCCGCCATTGGCGCCGGCTGATCAGGGGGCCTGTCAGGGAGAGCTGCTGGCCGGCAGGGCCTGGATCTCCTGGGCTATCTCCTGGCTGAGCTGGTTAACCAGGCTGCTCAGGGTGGCAACCTGGCTCTTCATGTTCCGTTTCCCGGCCCGCTCTATGGCGCTGCGCCGGTTGATCAGGACCTTGCCCCGCTGGTCCTGGACCCGGTAGCGGCCAGTTAGCCTGCCCCCGCCGCCAGCCAGCATGTCCAGCTCCTCCAGCTCCATAATCAGCCGCAGGTAGGGACCCCGGGGCAGGCCGCCATGCTGACTTTCCTGCACCGCCGGGCTGGCCAGCAGCAGGGCCAGGTCGGTGCAGAGCAGGCGGCTGACCCCGGTGGCCAGGGGCTCAGCCCAGCGATCCTGCTCCCGGATATCCAGACGTTGCCCCTTTTTCCGGATAACGATCTGTTGCCTGTCCAGGTAGGTGGGCAGGGAGATGGGTCCCACCACCAGGGGCAAGGCCTTATCCTTCGCTGCCCCGGCCAGGCTGTCGTTCGTCTGGAGGGGGCTGAGGATGAAAAAGTCCGGGTCGGGGCTGGGGGCGCAGCCGCTTAGGGAGATGACCAGGGCCAGAACCATGGCGGCCATAACGTGCAGATGACTCATTTTTCCCACTCTCCTTATCTCTTGCCCCGCAGCAGGGCCTCGGGGTGCTGTTCCAGGTAGTCGGTGAGCTGGCGCAGGGAGCGGCTCGCCTCGTTGATGCTGTCCAGGGTGCTGTTCATCTTCTCACGGCTTTCGGACTGGCCGATGAACTGGTTAATGGTGGCCAGGGTGGCCTCCGCCTCGGCCAGGGTGTCCTTGATCTGCTGGGAGACGGGGCCTATCTCGCCGCGGATCTGGGTCATCATCGCCCCGGTTTCCAGGCTGGCGGCCTCGGCGCCTTGCAGGGCGCCCTGGAGCAGGGCCTCCATCTCGGCCAACCTGGCCTTCAGGAGCTCGGCGGTGTCTGTCACCTCGTCCTGCATCTGTTTGACCAGCTTGTCGCTGTTATTTGCCGCCCGCTCCAGGCTGGTCAGGATCTTGACCAGCTGCTTATCGGCCAGCAACTCCTTCAGCTCTTCGCTGATGTAGAGGACGTTGGCGGCTATCTCTTCCAGGGGAAGTTTTTTGAGTTTGCTGGTGAGTTCATTCAAGGGGGAGGGCAGGGTGGGGATCTCTTTGTCCGGCCCCTTGCCCCCCTTACGGCGCAGGGGGGTGTCGGGCAGGAAATCCAGCTGAATCATCAGCTGGCCGGTGAGCAGGGATTTCATGGCCAGCTTGCCGCGCAACCCGCGCTGCAGCAGGTTCTCGTGCCGGTCGGCAACACCCCCCCTTCTGCCGTTTTTCACCTGGAACCGTTCCGGGTCGATTTCAATGGTGACGGGGATGAGCACCGCCATGGTCTTGGGGTCGGCCTGGATGATGATACCCTGGACGGCGCCGACCTCAACGCCCCGGAACATCACCGGCGAGCCCACCTGCAAGCCCTTGATCGACTCGTCAAAGTAGAGGACGTAGCGCTGGCTGGCCGTAAAGAGGTTGGTGGTGCCAAAGAAGATGATCCCGGCCACCAGCAGGCCCAGGCCGCTGACCACAAAGCCGCCAATCACCGTGGTGCTTATTCTTTTTGCCATGGTTAGGGTAACTCCTCGGGGCTCTCTTTGGCGCCCCGGCGCAGGAAATTCTGGAGGCGGGGGTCCTGGTTATGGGCCAGCAGCTCCTGGGGCGGGCCGGTGGCCAGCATGGTCTTACTCTCCGCGTCCAGGAAGGCGCAGTTGCTGGCAATGGCGAAGATGGATGGCAGCTCATGGCTGACGATGATCACCGTGGCTCCCAGGCTGTCGCGCAGCTCCAGGATCAGCTGGTCCAGGTGGCGGGAGCTGACCGGGTCCAGGCCGGCCGATGGTTCGTCAAAGAAGAGCAGGCGCGGGTCCAGGGCGATGGCCCGGGCCAGGCCGGCTCGTTTCCGCATGCCGCCGCTGATCTCGGCCGGATAGTGGTCGCAGAAGCCGGCCAGTCCCACCAGGGCGAGCTTGTAGTCAACCTGGTCGGCGATGGCCCCTGGACTGAGATCGGTGTGCTGCTGCAGGGGCAGGGCCACGTTCTCGGCCAGGGTCATGGAGCTCCACAGGGCACCGCTCTGGTAGAGGATGCCAAAGGAGCGCAGCAGCTCTATGCGCTCCTGGGGGTCGGAGCCCCAAAAGGGGATGGTGCCGTAGTGGATGTCGCCTAGGGCCGGGGCCTTGAGGCCGATCATGTGCTTGAGCAGGGTGGATTTGCCGCAGCCGCTGCCGCCGATGATGAAGAAGATGTCGCCGGTGGCAACGGTGAAGTTGAGATCGTTCATCACGATAAAATCATCGTAGGCCATGGTCAGGTCGCTGATGGTGATGGCACTCTCTTCCATTCTCCTCCCCTCCCTTAGATGCCCAGAACGGCGCAGATGACGATGATCACCGCGGTGGCGATGACGATGGCGATGATGCTGGTGACCACCGCCGAGGTGGCGGCGTCACCCACGGCCGCGGCATTGCGGCCGCACTGCAGGCCGCGCAGGCAGCCGGCCAGGGCGACAAGTATCCCGGCAATAAGGCCGGTAAAGAGGCCCACGAACAGGTCGTTTAAGTCAACGGCGGCGCAGACCCGCAGGAAGAAGGTGGTGTGTTTTATGCCATAGAAGTGGACGGCGATGACGGCGCCGCCCAGGATGCCCATGAGATCGGCGAAGAGGGTTAAGAGCGGCATCATCAGGCTCAGGGCCAGGACGCGGGGCAGGACCAGGAAGTCCATGGGGGAAATGGCGTAGGTGGTCAGCGCGTCGATCTCCTCATTGACCTGCATGGTGCCGAGCTGGGCGGCAAAGGCGGCGCCGCTGCGGCCGGCCATAATGATGCCGGTCATCACCGCTGCCATGGAGCGGACCATGGCTATTCCCACCATGTCGGCCACGTAGATCTGGGCGCCAAACAACTCCAGCTGCATGATGCTGACAAAGGCCAAGATGAGCCCCACTAAGAAACTGATCAGGGCGACAATGGGTAGGGCAAAACCGCCGGTCTCCTGGATGAAAAGGCCCAGGTCCTGGACCCGGAAGCGGGCCTGGCCTCGGACAAGGCGGCCCATGGCCAGGGTGACGGCGCCGATGAAGGCCACCATCTCGCCGGTGGATTGGCTAAGGTCGCGGGCATCAGCCCCGATGTGGGCCAGCATGCCATTCCAGGGCCGCTTGATTTTTTCCTGTTTTTTTTGGGCCCCGGCCTGGGCCAGGGCCAGGAGTTGTCTGGCCCCGGCCGGCAGCCCCCCCAGCTCCACCCGGGTCTGCTGGGTCCTGGCCCGGGCCGTGATGGCCCTGGCAAAGGTGAGCAGGCTGGAGTCCCACTCCCTAAGCTCCGTGCAGTCAAAGGCCAGCTGGCGCGCCTGCTCCAGTTCCGGCCAGATGGCGGCCGCGCTGGGCGTCACACCCTGCAGCTGCCACTGGCCGCTGAGCAGGAGGATGAGCTGGCCATCCTTCTGGCGTCTGCTCTGGACTGCGGCCGGTTGGGGTTCTTTTTCCATGGGTGGTCTTTAAGGCGTCAGGGAGGTTGTCTTGCTGGCCCAAGGTCTGGGCGGGACAGGAGAATCACTATAAAATCCTATAATAATCCTGTGCTTATGGCAATTTTTTCTGGCTCCCCGCCGGCCGCTTATGGCAATGTCCCCCCTAAAACTCCCCCTGGCCTAGCCCTCAACCCCGCTGAGCATCTCGTCAATGAGATCGAGGCCCCCCTGCCAGAAGTTGTTGTCATCCAGGTCGATGGCGAAGGGCTTTAACAGCTCGTAGGGTGAGAGGCTGCCGCCCTGGGCCAGGAGCTCCAGGTAGGTGGGCACGAAGTCCGCCCCCTGCTGCTGATATATCCGGTAGAGGGCCAGGACCAGCAGTTCGCCAAAGGCGTAGGAGTAGACATAGCCCGGGGTGTGGAGGAAGTGGGGGATGTAGGACCACCAGAGGCCATAATCATCACTCAAGGTGACGCTGTCAGCAAACATCTCCCGCTGGCTTTGGAGCCACAGCTCAGAGAGTCGGTCTGCGGCCAGCTCCCCCTCCTCCCGGCGGCTGGTGTGGCTCAGATCCTCGAAGCGGTTCATGGAGATCTGTCGAAAGACGGTGGCGAAGATCGATTCCAGCTTCTGGCAGGTGAAGGCCCGCCGCTGGGCCGGGTCACTCAGGGTCTCCAGCTGGGCGTGGAAGATGAGGAGCTCGGCAAAGACCGAGGCGGTCTCGGCCAGGACCAGAGGGGTGTTGCTGTTGAAATATCCCTGGCGGGCGGCGAGAAACTGGTGGACGCCATGACCCAGCTCGTGGGCCACGGTGGAGACGTCGCGCAGGCTGCCGGTGTAATTAACCAGGACGTAAGGATGGGCGTCCGGCACGGCCGGGTGGGCAAAGGCGCCGCTGCGTTTGCCGCTTAGCACCGGGGCGTGGATCCAGCCCTCCTGGAAAAATCTCTCGGCGATCTCCGCCATCTCCGGCGAAAATTTCTCGAAACCAGTCAGGACCATCTCCTGGCACTGGCTCCAGGAGATCTTCTCCTGGGGCAGGTTGGCTAAAGGGGCGTAGCGGTCATAATCATAGAGGCGGTCGAGACCCAGCAGCTCTTTTTTCAGCTGGTAGTAGCGTTGGACGATGTCGTAACGGCCGGTGGTGGCGCTGACCAGGGCGGCAACCGTTTCATCGCTTAGCTCGTTACTCAGGTTGCGGGAGCTGAGCCAGCCGGGATAGCTGCGCAGCCGGTCGCCAATCATCTTGTCGGCCAGCAGGGTGTTGGTGATGTGGGTGAGGATGTGCAGCTGTGACTTGAGGCCGGCGGTGAGATCACTGGCCGCCTCTTTGCGGGTGGCCCGCTCACTATCGTAGAGATCGGTGAGCACCTCCTCCTGGCCGCGCTTATCAGGGCCGAACTCCAGGTTGCCCATCACCTTCTCGAACAGCCCGGTCCAGCTGGAGCGGCCCACCGGGGAGATATCGATGAGAAGCGCCTCTTCACTCTGGGAGAGCATGTGGTCGGCATAACGGCGAATGGTGTGGAGGTAATGGCGGTAATGGCTGACCTCTTCCGCCTCCAGCAGGCTGTTGGCCTCGGCCTCGGCCATCTTGGACCACTCCAGCTCAAAGAAGACGGTTTGCCGGTCAATCTTGCTGGCCACCTCCTTGATCCGCTGGAGGAAGGCGGCGGCCGCCTCATTTTTCACCTGGGTGGCGTAGTTGAGAAAGGCGTAGGTGGCCACTCGGCCCAGGTTCATGGCGATGCGCTCCAGCCGTTTTACCGTGCGGGCAAAGAGGTCTGGCGCAAGCTCCGCCAGCTGGCCAGCAAACTGCGATTCAAGTAGTTCCGCCTCTTGCTGGCACAGGTCGAGATCGTCGCTGATGAGGGAGTCGTCCAGGGAGTCGTAGAGGGCGCTGAGGTCCCAGATGATTTTGCTGCTGCCCAGTTCTTTGTTGATATCGTCTGCCATCTTACCCTATGTCCCGTTTAATTTAGTTTAAGAGAGGAGCTGCCACGCTGCTAACCTGCCTGCGCGGCGCTAATGCCCCATGGGCCCGTCAAGGGGAGCCATGGAACTTCAAGACACCCATTTCATGTAAATACCTGGAAAGAAGAGAAATGCAAGGAGAGAATGGGGGGAAAGAGTCAAGGTGGGAAGACGAGCCAAGAAGCGGGAGAAAGCGCTTATGGGCTATTTACCTCGCTGATCTGGCTGTTCAGGGTCCAGAAGTCGTAGAGGTAGCCCAGGCCGAAGAGAGCGCCGGTGAGGAGGTAGATAATGCCGCTGAGCCATTTGCCCAGGTAGAAACGGTGGATGCCGAAAAGGCCGGTAAAGGTGAGGAGGATCCAGGCCAGGGAGTAGTTGATGGGGCCGGCCGTAAAGCGCATGTCCGCCTGGCGGTCAAGACCCGGGATGAGAAAGAGATCCACCAGCCAGCCGATGCCCAGCAAGCCCAGGGTGAAAAAATAGATGGTGCCGGAGACGGGTTTGCCATAGTAGAAGCGGTGGGCGCCCATGAATCCGAAGATCCAGAGGATGTAGCCTAGACTCTTGCTATGGGTGTCTTCTGGCAGGGACATGATTTTTTCTCTCCCCCCCCTTCAACCGCCGTTCCAGAGATCGCGGTCCGGGGGATCCAGGGTGTTCAGGTGCAGGTCCCAGTCCACCGGGGAGGAGATAATCTTGAAGCCAATGTCCTGGTTCAGGCCATCGCTCTTCAACCAGCTGGGCTCCACCTGCAGGCGAAAGCTCTTGCCCTGGGCCGAGACAATGGTGGTGTATGCTTTGGCATAGGCGGAAAATTTGCAGGGCAGACCGCTTATCTTCAGGCCGTTGCGTGAGATGTTTGTCACCTGGCCGTCAAAGAAGTAGTTGCCGTCGGCCAGGGTGGACTGCATGGCCACATCCACCCGATTTTCGCGATTTTTCATTTTTCTTGTCCCTGGGTAAGGCTAGAAACCAATGGTACATTAAGTAGATAGGGTTCAGCTTATAATCGATCGGCACCATTTGTCAAGGGCTGGGGGTGTTTAGTTGTAAGGGCAGGGGTTGGAGACCTTATTCAGCTGGTAGTTTTGCCGGGGTAGAAATACCTAAAAGTGGCGTGATTTCATATTATTGCAATTGTGGTTGACAATGAATCACCGAGACGCTAATTTCTCTGATTTAGAGATTAGCCAGCAATTTTTCAATATCAATAAATAGTCAGGAGAATAGAGCCAATGTCTCAAAAGGTTTTAGCAATTGCGGAGAGTATCAATATCATGGGAACCAGAAGCGGTAATGCCATGCGTGAGCGGAATGGCGGACCGGTTCAGGAGATGGCTAAGGAAGAGGCCAGCGCCGGCGCTGCCTACCTTGACCTTAACATTGGCCCGGCCCGTAAGGATGGTACCGAATTGCTGCCCTGGGCCGTTGAGACCGTTGAGGCCGTTACCGATGTTCCCCTCTGTCTCGATACCACCAACACCGATGCCATGGCCGCTGGTTTTGCTGCCGTGAAAAATAAACAAGACGCCATCATGAACTCCATCTCGGCCCAGCCTGAGCGGATGGAGAAGCTGATCCCGGTGGCGGCCGAGGCGGGCTGTAACGTCATCGCCCTGCTCTGGGGACCCGATGGCATGCCGCGCGACTCCAACGAGCGGGCCGCCATGGCCGTGGACCTGATGATGGCCCTGATGGAGGCGGGTATCCCCAACGAGAAGATGCTCTTTGACCCCATCGGCACCCCCATCACCTTAGGCGCCGACCAGATCCGTTCCGGTCTGGAGTTCATGGAGATGCTGCCGGAGATCGCCCCGGGGGCCGGTTCCACTGTGGGCCTCTCCAACGTCTCCAACGGCGTGGCCGAGCACCTGCGCAAGCACCTGGACCGCACCTACCTGATCATGCTGATGAAGTATGGCATCACCACCGCCATCGTCAACTCCTACGACACCGAGCTCATGGCCATCTGCAATGGCGAGCGCCAGGAGCATGTGGACATGGTTCACGGTATGATGGATGGTAACGATCCGGGCGCGGCCGGCCTCTCCGGCGTTGCCCTGGAGCATTATAAGACCTATAAGGCGCTCTCCGGCCAGACCGTGTTCAGCGAGTCGTGGTTGGAGTTGTAAAAAGTTCCCTTTTAGATAAGGCAGAGAAAAGGGGACCTAAACGGTCCCCTTTTTTTATTGCTGCCCTGCTGTATCTGGGAAGTGGCACTTGCAGAGAAGACCCATGGCCGATACCCGTACCCACCATTACATCTACGGTAACTGTACGTGCTATCTCACCGGCGAGACCATTGTCGATACCGATGACGAGAGGGTCCGCCAGTCCCTGGCCAAGCTCCTGGTGGAGGAGAGGGGCTATGCCAAGGAAGAGGTTCTGGCCCGCCTCACCATAGAGACCCTCTTTGCCGACCGCTTTGTCACCTCCAGGGTGGATCTGGCCGTGCAACTTGCCGGCCGGCTCTTTCTCATTATCCGTTACGCTCCCGGTTCCCTGGTGACCAGGGAACGCAGCGCCCTGGCCGCGGCCCGGGTCCTGCGCGACGATTATCGTATTCCCCTGGCCGTGGTGACCAACGGCCGGGAGGCCGAGCTCCTGGACAGCGCCACGGGTAAGGTGCTGGCCACAGGCCTCGCGGCCGCCATTCCCACCAGGGACGCGGCCGATGCCATGCAGGGCTCCCTGGACTTTTTGCCGGGCTTGGCCGAAGAGGGCCAGGAGCGGGAGCGGCGGGTGTTGAACAGCTTTGACTATGAATTATGTTGCCTGGGGGATCCCTGCATCCTGCCCGGCTCCAAGGATGGCTGATGATGAACGGCGAGGAAAGTGGCGGCAGCGGCTGTCAGGATGAGGGCGACGAACCGCAGAGGCTGGCCCTTTTTTTGATCGAGGAAAAGGGTTTTTCCCCGGCCGACCTGGAGACGGGCCTCTCCATAGCAACCGAGTTCAATGGCGAGAAGGTGGTCTCCCGCATAGCCATGGTGGCAAAGGTGGCGGGCCGGCGGACCATGATGCTTAGGTACGCCCCAGGCTCCATCACCACCCGGGAGCGGGCGGCGGTGGCGGCGGCCCGGGTGCTGGACAGCGACTACCAGATCCCGTTAGTGGTGGTGACCAATGGCGTGGAGGCGGTGATGCTTGATACCTATAAGGGCAAGAATTTGGCCGACTCCCTGGCCCAGTTACCCACGAAGAGTGAGTTGGAGGAGGAGATGGCCAACCTCGCCTTCCTCCCCCTGGAGGGCGCCAAAAGACAAGAGCGGGAGAGGCGGATATTAAACGCCTTTGACGTGGATCTCTGACAGAAGAATATGGGCCAGGTGGGTCCTTAAGATAACGCTTACCAGTTGACGGTTTACAGTTGCCTGATTACCGGGTATAGATTTTTCTTTTTTTGAGATTTTCATTATGATAACAATCTGGGCCGTTCAGGCTTCCGGTAAGTTGGGGAGCGGGGTTGCTTTAAGGTTGGCACTATAAGCATCTGACGCTGGTTCGGGCCTTTGCTGGCCCGGGGCGCAAATCGTTTTTTTAAGGAGTAAAGACAATGGCATCATGGACTAAATCTAGCTGGCAAAATTTCGAGGCCCTGCAACAGCCAAACTGGCCGGATGCGGGGGAGTATGAGGAGGCCATCTCCACCATCTCCGCCCTGCCGCCCCTGGTCTTTGCCGGTGAGATCCGCAATCTGAAGAAGGATCTGGCCGCCGCCTCAGAGGGCAAGGCCTTTCTCCTCCAGGGGGGCGACTGTTCCGAGGACTTTCATAACTGCACGGCCCCGGTTATCCGCGACACCCTGAAGGTGATCCTGCAGATGGCCATTGTCTTAAGCTATGCCGGCGGCAAGCCGGTGATCAAGGTGGGCCGCATGGCAGGCCAGTACGCCAAGCCCCGTTCCGCCGACCTGGAGACCATTGATGGCGTCTCCCACCCCAGTTACCGGGGCGATATGGTCAACAACCCTGATTTCACTGAGGCGGCCCGCCGTCCTGACGCGGGCCGCATGGTCCAGGGCTACCATCTCTCCGCCGCCACCATGAATATCTTGCGCGCCTTCACCCGGGGCGGCTACGCCTCGGTGAACCGGGTTCATTCCTGGAACCAGGAGTTTGTCAAGTCCTCGCCCATGGGGCGCCACTACGATCGCCTGGCCAAGTCCATTGACCAGGCCCTGAGCTTCATGAGTGTGGTGGGAATTGACACCGACATCCCCCAGCTCAATCAGGCCACCTTTTACACCTCCCACGAGGCGTTGCTCCTCGGCTACGAGGAGGCCCTCACCCGCCAGGACTCCATCACCGGTGGCTGGTACGACTGCTCGGCCCACATGGTCTGGATCGGCGACCGTACCCGCCAGCTGGACGGGGCCCATATCGAATTCCTGCGCGGGGTGGGCAATCCCCTGGGCATGAAGGTTGGCCCCAAGCATGATCTGGACAATATCTGCCAGATCCTGGAGCGCTTGAACCCGGAGAACGAACCGGGCCGCATTACCCTCATCACCCGTTTTGGCGAGGACATTGAGAAATACCTGCCCAAGCTCATCCGCCGCATCAAGGGCGAGGGGCACAAGGTGGTCTGGAGCTGCGACCCGATGCATGGCAACACCTACACGGCCGAGACCGGCCACAAGACCCGGAATTTCAACGACATCCTCCAGGAGATCCAGTGCTTCTTCGAGATGCACTGGGCCGAGGGCTCGGTGCCCGGCGGTGTCCATTTTGAGATGACCGGCCAGAATGTCACCGAGTGTACCGGCGGGGGGCGCAATATCGTGGCCCAGAACCTCACCGAGAACTATCTCACCAGCTGCGACCCCCGTCTCAACGCCGAGCAGAGTTTGGAGCTGGCTTTCCAAATCTCCGAAATGATCCGGGGATAAAAGGCTCAAGAGCCTTTTATCTGGTCGTGAGATAAGGGGGAGAGGATGTTGTTTTAATCTTCTGCCCTTTTTTTATGACTCGCCGACGCACATAATACCCCCAAATCCCAGTAAAAAAAATGTCGACCCGTCTTACCCTGCTCATTGCCCTGCTCATTGTTCTGGCCCTTATTCTCCGGGAGAACATGACGCCGCGGCCGGAGAAGCTGGCCCTCACCGCCACCGGCAAGGTGGAGATGTGTCTGGGCTGCCATACCAGTGAAAAGCTGGACGCGGCCCACGACGCCAAGGTGTTGGGCTGCGCCGTCTGTCACCTGGGCGACGCATTGGCCATCGACAAGGAGGAGGCGCACAAGGGGATGGTGAAGAACCCTGGCGATCTGCGGGTGGTGGAGAAGACCTGCGGCATTGAGGGGTGTCACGCCCCGGACGTGAAGAAGGTGAAGAACTCGCTCATGGCCACCAACCGCGGCATCCTGGCCACCCTGCTCTACTACTGGGGCGAGGCGCCGGATCAAAACGGCGTCTTCTCGGTGGAGCAGCTGTTGGAGAGCGGCGAGAACTCCCTGGCCATCGACTATTACCGCAAGCTGTGCGGCACCTGTCATCTCTGGAAGCAGCGCGGCGATCTGCCCGGCTTCTTTGGCGAGAAGGGCGGCGGCTGCACCGCCTGCCATTACCAGAAGGCTGAGGGTGCTGGCGAGAGCGGTGAAGAAGGGGAGGGTAAGCCCAAAAAACATCCTCTGGTCAGCAAAAAGGTGGCGGTGGAAAACTGCGTGCGCTGCCATAACCGCAGCGGCCGCATCGGCATCTCCTACACCGGGGTGTACGAGTCGGAGAACTACGGCACCCCCTATGAGGATGGCGGGATGTCAAAAAAGGAGCTGCCCGGTAACCGCTACTTCCTCTCCTTAGACGCCGATATCCATCACAAACAGGGCATGGCCTGTATCGACTGCCACACCCGAAATGAGATCATGGGCGATGGTAAAAATTACGCCCATTACGAGGAGCAGCTGGAGATCGGCTGCGAGACCTGTCACACCAGTGGCGATGTGGGTCTCACCCATAAGGGCGACCGCCTCAACAATCTGCAGAAAGGGGCGGATGGCTGGCAGCTGATCAATAAGATCAGCGAGAAGAAGCATCCCCTCCGGCCGCCCAAGAACGGGGTGTGCGATTTCGCGGCCCATAAACGCCTCACCTGCGACTCCTGCCACTCCACCTGGGTGCCCCAATGTTATGGCTGCCATGTGAAGTATGATCGCTCTGATACCGATCTGGACAAGCTCACCATGAAACAGACCAAGGGCTGGTGGAGCGAGGGCCGTTCCTACCTGCGCTACGAACGGCCCACCCTGGCGGTGTGGGGCGAGAATGTGGTCATCGTCACCCCCGGCTGCCAGGACATTATCACCCTGCTTAACGACGAGGGCGGCGAGGATAAACAGTTTAACACCTTCACCATGGCGGCCATCAGCCCCCATACCACCCAGGCCAAGGGCCGCAGTTGCGCCGAGTGCCACACCAACACCAAGGTGATTGGCCTGGGCGAGGGTCGGGTGTGGCGCGAGGATGGCAAGTGGCGTTTTGCCGGCCTCCATCAGGGCGAGGATACCGCTTTAGGAAAAACCCCTCCTTTAGACGCCTTTGTCACCATCGACGGCGAGCAGCTCCAGCGCGGCTCCCGGGCCGATCTCCGCCCCTTTAACAAGGGGGAGATAGAAAAAATCCTCCGGGTGGGTATCTGCATCGAGTGTCATAAGGATTATGATGATAAGGCGTGGCTGGACTACTCCGCCAAGGTCAAGTGCCCGGTGTTTAAGGAAGATTAGTATCGCCTGGCCGCCCTTACTGCTATCTGCGGAGCAGGATTAAAAAAATTCGAGAACCTCACGATGATAATTGAACCACTAAAGGCAGATTCAGCCGCGGGCCAGCAACTCCTGCGGGATCTAAACGAGCGCTTTCAGCTGGCCGACCCCAAGTGCCGGGAGATCGTCGCCGAGATCATTAGCCAGGTGCGCAAGCGGGGTGACGCGGCCGTCATCGACTACAGCCGTAAGTTTGACGCCCCGGAGATGGATGTCGCCGGCCTGCGGGCCACTTCCGCGGAGCTGGCCGCGGCCTACGACCAGGTGGATGAGGAGGTGATGGCCGCCATCCGGCTGGCCAAGGATCGTATCCAGGCCTTCCATGAGCGGGAGATGGAGGATTCCTGGCTCATGACCCGTGAAGATGGCACCATCACCGGCCGGCTGGTGCGGCCGGTGGCCTCGGCCGGCCTCTACGTCCCTGGCGGCCAGGGGGGCAAGACGCCTTTGGTCTCCTCGGTTCTGATGAACGGCATCCCGGCCGCCATTGCCGGGGTGAAGAAACGGGTGATGATGACCCCGCCCGGCTCCGACGGCACGGTGAACCCGGCCCTTTTGGTGGCGGCCCAGGAGATCGGCATCACGGAGATCTACAAGGCGGGCTCCGCCTGGGCCATCGCCGCCCTCGCCTTTGGCACCGAGAGTGTGCCTAAGGTGGATGTCATTGTCGGACCCGGCAATCAGTTTGTGGCCGAGGCCAAGCGCCAGGTAATGGGGAGGGTGCGGATCGACATGATCGCCGGCCCCAGCGAGGTGCTTATCATCGCCGATGAGCGGGCCAAACCCGCCTTTATCGCCGCCGATATGCTGGCCCAGGCCGAGCACGACCCCCAGGCCCTGGCCATTCTTCTCACCACCAGTGATCAGGTGGCCCAAGAGACGGTGCAGGAGCTGGAGCGTCAGCTCCCCCTCCTTTCCCGCCAGGATATCGCCCAACGCTCTTTGAGCGAGCGCGGGGTAATCGTGGTCTGCGACTCCATAGATGAGGCCATGGGTCGGGCCAATGAGATAGCCATCGAGCATCTGGAGCTGATGGTGGCGGAACCCTTTGCCTGGCTGGCCAAGGTGGAGCATGCCGGCGCCGTCTTCCTGGGCGACCATGCCCCGGAGGCGTGCGGCGACTATGTGGCCGGCCCCAACCATGTCCTGCCCACCATGGGCACGGCCCGTATCTCCTCGGCCCTGGGGGTGGAGACCTTTTTGAAGAAGAGCTCCATTATCTCTTACAGCAGAGAGGCCTTTGTCGCTGACGCTGACGCCATCCAGACCCTGGCCCAGCTTGAGGGCCTCACCGCCCATGGCCGCTCGGTGGCGGTGCGCCTGGCGGATGACAAGTAGACCCTGATGGCGGCAGGAAAAAGCGGGCCGGAGGAGTGTCTGGCGCTGATGAGCCAGGGCGCAGCCGAGCTGGGCCTGGCCCTGAAGCCTGAGCGTTTGGCCGGTCTCTGCCGCTACTACCAGGAGCTGGACCGGTGGCGCCACAAGATAAATCTGGTGGCCACAGGCTCCCGCCGGGATCTTGTCGCCCGCCACTTCCTTGATTCCCTCACCCTGCTGCCCCATCTGCCCCCCGGATCAATCAGCCTGCTGGACGTGGGCTGCGGGGCCGGTTTCCCCGGTCTGGCCCTGAAGGTCGCCCGGCCGGAGATTTCCCTCACCCTGGTGGAGCCCCGGGGCAAGAGGGTCACCTTCCTCCGCCATGTGGTCCGCACCCTGGGGCTCACCGGGGTTACCATTGTTGGTGAGCGCCTCACGGGGCCGGGCCAGCACGGCTTGGGCCATTTTGATCTCATCACCAGCCGCGCCTTTACTGATCTGGCCGGTTTTCTGCCCCTGGTGGAGGATTATCTGGCGCCAAGCGGCCGGATCATCGCCATGAAGGGCCCCAAGGCGGACGAGGAGCTGCGGGCCTGGCAGCAGGGCCAGCCGGACACCTCCCTGGCCCTGCGAGAGCGGGTCACCTATGAAATTCCCTTTTTAGTGAGATCCCACCAGCTCCTTATCTTCTCCTAAGGGAATCTGAGAAAAATTCAGTTGCATAGCAGTTAAAAACGCTCCCGCAATCAATCACCACCATGCTGCCACGAACCCAGAAGACCTCGCAAACCACCCCGGCCCTGATGATGCTGGGCACCTGTTCCAATGCCGGCAAGTCGGTGCTCACCGCCGCCCTCTGCCGCATCCTCCTTCAGGACGGCCTGGCCGTGGCCCCCTTCAAGTCCCAGAATATGTCGCTTAACTCCTTTGTCACTAAGGATGGCGAGGAGATGGGCCGGGCCCAGGTGGTCCAGGCCCAGGCGGCCCGTCTCGATCCCGACGTGCGGATGAACCCGGTGCTCCTTAAACCCTCCTCCGATACCGGCAGTCAGGTGATCGTCATGGGGCGGCCGGTGGCCCATATGACGGTGGGCGATTATTTCGCTTACAAACCAGAGGCCTTCAGCGCCGCCAGGCAGGCGTACGACTCCTTGGCGGCTGAGCAGCAGGTGATGATCCTGGAGGGGGCGGGCAGCCCGGCCGAGGTGAACCTGAAGGACCATGACATCGTCAACATGCCCATGGCCCACTACGCCCGGGCCAAGGCCCTTCTCATCGGCGATATTGACCGGGGCGGCATCTTCGCCTCCTTCGTGGGCACCATGGAGATCTTAGACGAGTGGGAGCGGGAGCTTCTGGCCGGTTTCGTCATCAACCGTTTTCGCGGCAAAAGGGAACTGCTGGATTCGGCCCTGGACTATACCAGGGAGAAGACGGGGCGGCCGGTGGTGGGGGTAGTGGATTATCTCAGCGACCTGGGGCTGCCGGAGGAGGATTCGGTGAGTTTCAAGGCCGGCCTTTTTTCCGAGCGCCAGCAGGACGGCGAGGTGGAGCTGGTCTTAATCGACCTGCCCCATATCTCCAACTTCACCGATTTCGAGCCCTTCTTAAATGAGCCGGACATAAGGCTGCGCCTGGTGAGCCGGGCCAGTGAGCTGGGCCAGCCGGCGGCCATCCTCCTGCCCGGCAGCAAGAACGTCATGGCGGACGGCCGCTTCCTCTTTGAGTCTGGCCTGGCCGCGGCCATTACTGCTGCGGCCGGCGAGGGGACAACGGTGGTGGGGGTGTGCGGCGGCTATCAGCTCCTGGGAGAGACCATTAACGACCCCCTGGGGGTGGAGGCGGCCGGCGGCGGCCGCCAGGCGGGCTTAGGGCTGCTGGATCTCGTCACCGAGCTGGCAGCGGCCAAGACCCTCATCCGGCGGCGGGGGACGCACCGCGCCTCCAACTGCCCGGTCCACGGCTATGAGATCCACCACGGGGTGAGCCGGGGGGGCTCCTCGCCACTGCTCCGCCTGGCCGAGGGCGATGGCGGCGCCGTGGCGGCCCAGGGGCGGATCTGGGGCTCCTATCTCCACGGTATCTTTGACAGCGACCCCTTCCGCCGCTGGTTCATCGACGAGCTCCGTCAGGGCCAGGGGCTGGCGCCCTTAGGCGCGGTGCAGGCCCCTTACGATCTCGAACCCGCCTTTGACCGGCTGGCCACGGCGGTGCGGGACCAGCTGGATATGGCCTGGATCTATGAGCTGCTGGGCCTATGATCCCTTTGCCCCTGCAGATAATTATCGCCCTGGGCCTGGACCAGGTCCTGGGAGATCCCCGCTGGCTGCCCCACCCGGTGCGCCTCATTGGCTGGCTCCAGCTGCGGCTGGAGGGTCTCACCAGGCTGCTTCTCCCGGGTCGGGCCAGGTTGGCCGGGATCATCACCACCTCTGTCACCCTGCTGCTTGTGGCCGGCCTCAGCGGCGGCCTGCTTTTGCTGGCCGGGCTCTATTCCCCCCTGGCCCATGATACCTTAGCCATCCTCATCCTCTACACCTGTTTTGCCGGTCGCGATCTGGACCGCCACGCCCGCCGGGTGGCAGAGGCCTTGCGGGCCGGGAATCTGGAGCAGGCCAGGGCGCGGGTGGGGCTCATTGTCGGCCGCGACACCACTGCTCTGGATTGGTCGGGGGTGGCCCGGGCCGCGGTGGAGAGCGTGGCCGAGAGCCTGGTGGACGGGGTGTGCGCCCCGATATTTTACGCGGTGATCGGTGGCCCGGTGGGGGCCTTACTCTACAAGGCTATTAATACCGGCGACTCCATGTTTGGTTACAAGAATGAGCGCTACCAAGAGTTTGGCTGGGGACCGGCCCGCCTGGATGACCTGGCCAACTATGTGCCGGCCCGCCTGACGGCCCTGGTCATGCCCCTGGCCGCCGCTATCCTGGGGTTGCGGGCCAAGAGGGCGTGGCGCGTCATGCTCCGCGACCACGGTAAGCACCCCAGCCCCAACGCCGGCCTGCCCGAGGCGGCCATGGCCGGGGCCCTGGGGGTAAGCTTAGGCGGCCCGGCCGTCTATGGCGGCCAGGAGCATGTTAAGCCCCTTCTTGGCGATCCTGGCCGGCCCCTCACCGCCCAGCACATCGGCCTGGCCCTGAGACTCATGTGGGTCACCATGATTCTGGTCACGGCCGCTCTCTTACTGGCCCGCCTCCTTGGCTGAGTTGTCGTTCCCACTATCATGCGGCGGTAAAGGTTGACAGGGAGGCGTTGGCCCTTAAGGTCTTAAGAGAAGATTACCCTCCCTTGTTGCCCCCTTTTCAGGCCGATAATATGCAATTTTTCAGCGCCTTTTTCGCCGCCGCCTTTCATCTCCTCCAGGAGTCGGCCCTCTATATCCTCTTTGGCCTCCTGGTTGGCGGTCTCCTCAAGGTCTTTTTATCTCCCTCCTATGTGGCCCGCCACCTGGGGCGGGGCCGTTTCCTGTCGGTCTACAAGGCGGCGCTTTTCGGCATCCCCATCCCTCTTTGCTCCTGTGGGGTATTGCCGGCGGCCGCGGCCCTGAAGCGGCAGGGGGCCAACAAGGGGGCCACCATGGCCTTCCTCATCTCCACCCCGGAGTCGGGGGTGGATTCCATCTCCATCACCTATGCCCTCCTCGATCCGCTGATGACCGTGGCCCGGCCGGTGGCCGCCTTCTTTTCAGCCATGGCCGCCGGTATCAGCCAGAATCTTATGGAGAAACCGGCCCCCCCTGGCCTGGTAATGGCCGACCTTGGCAGCCAGGGGGCGGCTGAGCCGGCTGAGCCCTCCGGCCTGCTGGCCCGGGTGCAGTCCGGGGCCCGTTACGCCGTGGTGGATATCTGGGGGGATCTGGCCGGCTGGTTCTATGTGGGGGTGGGGTTGGCGGCGCTTATCACCGTCCTGGTGCCCGATGTGTGGATAAGCAGGTATCTGGGCGGGGGGATCTCCGCCATGCTCCTCATGCTGCTCTTTGGCATCCCCCTCTACATCTGTGCCACCGCCTCCACCCCCATTGCCGCCGCCCTGATCCTAAAAGGGGTGAGCCCGGGGGCCGCCCTGGTCTTCCTCCTGGTGGGGCCGGCCACCAACATGGCCTCCCTCTCTGTCCTGGTGGGCATGCTGGGTAAACGCTCCACCGCCCTCTACCTGCTGACCATCGCCGTGATGAGCGTTGTTGCCGGCCTGCTCCTTGACTGGCTTTACGGCTGGCTGGCCATTGAGGTGCGGGCCGTCACGGGCCAGGCCGGCGAGGTGTTCCCGCCCGGGGTGGAGATGGGGGCGCTGGTGATCTTGCTCCTCATCTCCATCCGCCCCCTGCTGGAGATTCTCCGGGGGCGCGGCGGCTGCCATTGATTCTGCCAGGGGGAGAGAGGGGGAAATGCTTACTTTGCTTGTCTTTTGGGGAGTTGAAGGTTAAGGGGTGAGAGGGTATAAGGGTGGCAGGGTTTCGCCACTGATCGTTTTAGAAAAATTCTTTAGGGTGATTGATATGACGGTTCGACTGTCTTTTGGCAGCTTTTTGCTTCTGGCTCTGCTTTTAACCGGCTGCAGTTCCACCTCTCTGGTGAACAGCTGGCACGATGACCAGTACGCTGGTCCGGCCCTGCAGCGGGTCATGGTCATTGGCGTGCTGGAAAAGGACATCAACCGCCGTTTCTTTGAGACCCAGTTCGTTGATAAGATTAAGGAGGAGGGCCGCGATGGGGTGGCCAGTTTCCGCTTCCTGGAGGATCTCACTGCTATCGCTGACCGGCAGCAGCTGGACGCGGCCGTGCAGGCGGCCCAGGTGGATTCCCTGCTCATTGTCTCGGTCCAGGGCGTGGAGGTGAAGGAGGAGTATCGACCGGGCTATATCAGCTGGGAGCCCTCCATCTCAGCCGGCTACTGGGATTACTACCATCACGCCTACACGGCCCGCTACGTGCCTGGCCGCACCCTGGTAAATCGCACCGTCCAGCTGGAGAGTCGGGTCTATGCCGTTGGTAACGGTGAGGACCTGGTCTGGGCCGGCAACACGGAGAGCTTCAACCCCTCTACGGCCCAGAGGGCCGTTGATGAGCTGGCCGATCTCATTATCTCCGAGATGAAGAAGGCGGATCTGATAGATTGACCCTAGACTGGTTCCAAGCCCGGGCTGGGCCCAACCAGCACGGACTACTATCTTATCAGGCCATCTTTATAGTTGCCTTGGTAAGGTAGCCAACGCCTCTTCCTGGTCTCCCAGGAGGAGGCGTTGCTGTTTTAGACGTGGGCCATGGTCCGCAGGCGGTGGAGCATGGCCTGGGGGGTGTTGGCCCGGGAACGGCGCCACGGCAGCTTGGCCAAGAGTGATCTCCTGGCCGTGAACTTGGAGGCCAGAGGCAGATCTTTGAGCTTGATGCTGCTCTTCCGCTTGCAGGAGCATGGCACCTTGAAGCTGGCCAGGGATGACTTGAGACGGGCAATGGGGGTTTTTTTCCGGAGCGGCAGTTGATCGAGTACTCTTTTGACGTTCATACTATCCTCCTCTGTTGTCCTTATGGTAGCGAGTCAAGACTCATGGGCCGGTTGCCAAGGGCAAATTTGTCCCTGGCGGACACCTTTTCTTCTTCCTGTCATTACCATGTGTACGATGGCCGCGAAGTGCAAATTTTTTGGCTGGCCCGGGGCGAGGAATCCCGTTTTTTATTGTTGCTGCTCAAGGTTAAAACCTCAGTCTCTCAATCGGACAGCTTCAAGTCTGCAGTTGATTTTTAACAGCGAATATTGAGGTCACCAGAAATATTGAACGGAGTCTCGCCTACGACTCGCTTACCTGGCGAAGGAATGAGTTGTCTTAATTAAGAGCAGCGTAGCGGCGAAAGTAGACCCCAAGGGCACTCGAAGTCTGCGCTTATCTCCTCCGGGCGCCTTCCTTCTGCGGTTCGTTGTTTAGACTAGGCTGCCCGGAGGAGGGCGCGGGGATGGAGCAGAGGAGATATCAGACCGGGGCGTGATAGCGGCGCATGCGGACGCTGAGGAGGATGCCGATGGCGGCCATGGAGGTGAGCAGCGATGAGCCGCCGTAGCTGAAGAGCGGCAGGGGCATGCCAACCACCGGCAGCAGTCCCATGACCATGGCCAGATTGATAAAGGCCTGCCAGAAGAGCAGCGAGACAATACCCACGCAGAGCAGGGTGCCGAACTTGTCGCGGGAGGCCAGGGCGATATTGATGCCCCAGAAGATCATGGTGAAGTAGATGGCCAAAAATACCATGGAGCCGACAAAACCGAACTCCTCGGCCCAGATGGAAAAGGCGAAATCGGTGTGCCGTTCCGGCAGGAAGTCGAGGTGGCCCTGGGTTCCGGCCAGATAGCCCTTGCCGAATTTCAGGCCGCTGCCCACGGCGATCTTAGACTGGGTGATATGGTAGCCGCTGGCCAGGCTGTCCGCCTCCGGGTTCAGGAAGGTCTCAATGCGCTGGCGCTGATACGGTTTCAGGAAAAATTTCCAGGCCAGGGCGGCAAGGGTGAGGGCGGTGCCGCTCAAGGTGACCAGGGTGGACCACTGCAGCTTAACGAACAGGGTCATGGAGACGAAGACAAAGGCGAGCATCAGGGCCGTGCCCAGGTCGGGCTGGATGACGATGAGCAAAAATGGCAGGCCGGCCAGGAGGATGGGGACAATGAGCTCCCCCAGGGTGAAACCCTTGCCGGTGTCCTTGCGGGTATAATAGCTGGCCAGGGTGATCACCAGCATCAGCTTGGCCGGTTCGGAAGGCTGGAGGCGGAAGAAGCCCAGGTCAATCCAGCGCTGGGTGCCCACATGGCTGCCGCCAAAGGTGATGGCAAAGAGCAGCAGACCGATGATTATGGCGTAGATAAAGTAGTTGGACTCCATCAGGACGCGGTAGTCAAAGCTGACTATAACAGCGATGACACCAAAGCCCATTATGAAGAAGTAGAGCTGCCTGATGAAGACGCCGGAAAACCCCTGGCTGCCAGTGTAGGTGGCGCTGTACAGGTTGGCCAGGCAACAGCAGGCCACGGTCACCACCAGGGCCAGTAATAGCCAGTCAAAGTTATGTATAAGCCGCCGGTCAAAACGTAACATGGCGGCATAATAACCTAAAGGGCCACTCCTAACCAAGTTTATTGTTACTGCGCAAGCTTAAAACCTTCACCCTTCGGCGAATAGCTGCGTTGCCCTGTCTATTTTGCCCGCAGCTGTTTTTTTTGCTCGATATTCCGGAGTCTCGCCAAGCTCGCTTACCTGCGCTTCGCTGGTTTAAGGAAATCGATGAGACCGGTATTGCTGAATTTCTCCCTAAGTCTCGTTGCCCTCGTTTACCGGTCCGTGAAGTTAAATCCAGCTGGCTTGCCGCTGCTGGCTGTTTATTTTGCCGGGCAACAGCCGTTTCGGCCTGCTATAATCGGTTATGACTTTTCACGACCAATCAGCCGCCGATGTCATCCGCGAAGTGGCCAGCAGTGCCAGTGGCCTGAGTGAGGCCGAGGCTCAAGAGCGGTTGGCCAAGGTGGGGCCCAACCGGCTGACCGCAGCCCCGCCCCCCTCTCTTCTTGTCATATTTCTCAATCAGTTCCGCAGCTTCATCATCTACATCCTCCTCTTCGCCATCGTCTTTTCCCTTCTCATCGGTGAGTATGCTGATTCCCTGATCATCCTGGCCATCCTCTTTTTAAATGGCGCCATAGGCTTTTTTCAGGAGCACAGCGCCAATAAGTCCCTGGCCGCCCTGAAGAGGATGACCCGGGTGCAGGCCACGGTGGTGCGCGACGGCACCCCCCACCAGGTGGTGGCCGATGACCTGGTGCCAGGGGATCTCATTCTCCTGGAGAGTGGCAGCAAGGTGCCGGCCGATGCCCGGCTCCTGACAACGGTGCATCTGCAGGTGGACGAGTCGCCCCTCACCGGCGAGAGTGTCCCGGTGAGTAAGGAGGCAAAGGTGCTGCTGCCGGCCGAGACGGGGATCGCTGATCAGCACAATATGGTTTTTTCCTCCACCAGTGTGGTGGCGGGCCGCGGCCAGGCCCTGGTCACGGCCACGGCCATGGCCACGGAGATCGGCAAGATCTCCAGGCAGATCCAGGAGGCGGGCGATGTCCTGACGCCTTTGCAGCGGCGCCTGGACCGTTTTGGCCGCAAGCTGGGGCTGGTCATTATTGGCATCTGTCTCATTGTCCTGGGGGTGCTGGTGGCCCGGGCGCTTCTGGGTAAGGGAGACTTAAACGGCTCCATGGTGCTGGAGATGGCCTTCATCGCCATCGCCCTGGCCGTGGCGGCCGTGCCCACCGCCCTGCCGGCCGTGGTGACCATCTCTCTGGCCGTGGGGGTAAAGCGGCTGCTGGCCAAGGGCTGTCTCGTCCGCCGGTTGGCGGCGGTGGAGACCCTGGGCTCCTGCGATATAATCTGCTCCGATAAGACCGGTACCCTGACCGAAAACAAGATGACCGTGGTCCGCGGCTGGAGCGTGGCCGGCGAGACGATCTGTGAAGGCAGCGGCTATGAGCCGGTGGGGGAGCTGACGGGCGAGGCCCCGGCCCTCCTCTTTGAGATCGGCCTCTGGTGCAACAACGCCACCCTTACAGAGAATGACGGGGTGTGGCAGCTCAGCGGCGACCCCACCGAAGGGGCCCTGCTGGTCAGTGGCCGCAAGGCGGGAATCAGCAAGGTCTGGCAGCGCCAAGATGAGCTGCCCTTTGATTCCCAGCGTAAGCTGATGAGCGTTCTCCTGGCCGGTGAGGAGGGGACGCGGGTCTACAGCAAGGGGGCGCCGGACCAGCTCCTGGCCTGTTGTGACCGGATCATGGTGGCGGGCCGGGTGGAGCCGCTGACAGCGGAGCTGGCCCAGGAGATCCTGGCGGCCAATGAGCGCTATGCCGGTGAGGCGATGCGGGTGCTGGCCATGGCCTGGAAGGAGGCCAATGGTCCAGCGGACTTTAGTGAACAGGGCTTGATCATGGTGGGGCTGCAGGCCATGATTGACCCCCCCCGGGCCGATGTGGCCCATTCACTCAGCCGGGCCACGGTGGCCCGGGTGCGCTCCATTATGATCACCGGCGACTATCCGGCCACGGCGGCGGCCGTGGCGGCGACCATCGGCATTAGCGGGGAGTCCATGAGCGGGGCGGAGATGGACGGCTTGAGCGACGGGGAGCTGGCCGCAGCCTTGGCCACGGGCACCAATATCTTTGCCCGGGTGGTGCCGGCCCACAAGCAGCGGATCGTCACCGCCCTCCAGGAGCAGGGCCATGTGGTGGCCATGACCGGCGACGGGGTTAATGACGCCCCGGCCCTGAAGCAGGCGGATATCGGGGTGGCCGTGGGCAGCGGCACCGAGGTGGCCAAGGAGGCGGCCGACTTTGTCCTTCTGAAAGACTCCTTTTCCCACATCGTCGACGCGGTGGCAGAGGGGCGCGGCATCTACGATAATATTCAGAAGTCGATCATGCTGCTCCTCTCCGGTAACCTGGGCGAGGTGCTGATCATCTTCCTGGCGGTGATTTCCGGCATGAACCTGCCGCTCACCGCCGTCCTGCTCCTCTGGATCAACATGGTCACCGATGGCGCGCCGGCCCTGGCCTATTCGGTGGACCCCTACTCCCGGGGCAAT
Organism: Thermodesulfobacteriota bacterium; assembly: GCA_039714595.1. GTDB lineage: Bacteria > Desulfobacterota > Desulfobulbia > Desulfobulbales > SURF-16 > JAOZSN01. The sequence continues at coordinate 54,353 of JBDLJA010000013.1, forward strand.
ATGACCCGGGCCCCCATCCCCCTCCAGGAGGGCATCCTGCCCCGGCCGCGGTTGCAGCTCCTCGCCTTCCTGGGGCTGGTGGGTACCGTAATCGGCCTGCTCCTCTTCGCCGGCAACGGCGGCTGGGCCAGTGATTCAGCCCAGGTGCAGCATGGCCGCACCCTGGTCTTCTCCTTTGTCGTCTGCTATGAGATGCTGCTGGCCTTCATCATCCGCCGCCACTACCAGGTACCCCTCTTCGCCAACCCCCTGCTCTGGCTGGCGGTGACAGGGGCCCTGCTCCTCCAGCTGCTGGTCATCTACACGCCCCTGGCCCCCTATTTCGGGGTGGTGCCCCTGGATCTTGATGACCTGGCCCTCCTTGGCCTGGGAGCCCTGGCCTTCCTCGGGGCATTTTTTATCTATCAAGGGGTGGTGGAGCGGGCGGGGCGGTAATTTTCACTAAACAGCAACGGCCGGCTAGATCCGCCATTCACCGCAGGCATCTCAAGCCGGAGATCTTATGGGAATTAACCTACCCGTAACCTGGCAATACTAAGCTATCAAGGCTTAGTGCCCCAAGGGGTAACAACCTCTCTTTACGAAGCCATCACTTTGTAGATAAATATTTTCTCTGCTAACATTTAGTTATCAGCGCCCAAAGAAAAAGTAAGCCCCCAACCTGCCTGCCGCGGCAAGGCAAAGGAGAAAAGATGAGTCACCTTACCCATGAACAGGATGCCCATCAGAAGCAGGAGCTGGCGGAAAAGCTGCGCATCGCCGAGGAGGAGGCGCGACGCAAGGCCCTTGTGGAGCGGGAACGCTTTCGTGGCCTGCAGATCCGGCCCACCGCCTCCTGTTACGATGATGCCGAAATACGGGAACCGGGCGATGGTAATCTTAAGGGTATGGGCTTTGACATCCATCCCCATGTCACCTTCATCTCCACTGCCGTGCTGGCTGGCTTTATCCTGCTCACCCTGATGTTTCGCGACCAGGCCGATGGCGCGTTCAGCGCCACCTTGAGCTATGTGACCGCAACCTTTGGCTGGTTTCTTATCCTGGCCGCCAACATCTTTGTCCTGGCCGCCTTCTACTTTGCCTTCAGCCGCTTTGGCACCATCCGTATCGGTGGTAACGATGCCAAGCCCGAGTTTTCCACCCCGGCCTGGTTTGCCATGCTCCTCAGCGCCGGCATGGGCATTGGCCTGATGTTCTGGAGCGTGGGTGAACCGATGTACCACTACGCCTCACCCTCTCCCATGTTTTCCGGCGTCAGTGGCGCTACCCCGGAGGCGGCTCAGGCCGCCATGGGCGTCACCTTTTTCCACTGGGGCATCCATCCCTGGGGCATCTATGCCATTGTTGGTCTGGGGCTCGCCTTTTTTTCCTATAACCGTGGTCTGCCCCTTACCATCCGCTCCATCTTTTATCCGCTGCTCGGCAACCGAATCTACGGCTTCTGGGGAAACCTGATCGATATCCTGTCGGTGCTGGCCACCCTCATGGGACTGGCCACCTCCCTGGGTCTTGGAGTGCAGCAGGTCAATGCCGGCCTCAACTACCTTTTTGGTCTGCAGATCAGTACCATGAACCAGGTGATCCTCATCGCCCTGATTACCGGTTTTGCCACCCTGTCGGTGTTCTCCGGCCTGGATGGTGGCGTCAAGCGCCTGAGCCAATGGAACATGGGGCTGGCCGCTACCCTCATGCTCTTTCTCCTTGTGGCCGGCCCCACCATTTACATCCTTGGCGCTTTCACCCAAAACTTAGGTTTTTACCTGACCAAGCTGCCAGAGATCAGCCTCTGGACCGAAACCTTCCGGGAGACCAACTGGCAGGGCTCCTGGACCGTTTTTTACTGGGCCTGGTGGATCTCCTGGTCCCCCTTTGTCGGCATGTTCATCGCCCGCATCTCCAAGGGCCGCACCGTGCGGGAGTTTGTTCTGGGCGTCATGCTTATTCCCACCCTGCTCTCCTTTGTCTGGATGTCTGTCTTTGGCGGCTCCGCCCTCTTCCTCCAGGCCAGCGGCACGGCCGATATTGTTGGTGCGGTGAAGGACAATGTCGCCACCGCCCTTTTCGCCATGCTGCAGCACTTCCCCTTCACCCCGCTTCTCTGCCTGGTGGGGATCGTGCTGGTCACCGTCTTTTTTGTCACCTCCTCCGACTCCGGCTCTCTGGTGGTTGATCACCTCACCTCCGGCGGCAAGCTCGACTCGCCTGTGCAGCAGCGCGTCTTCTGGGCCATCATGGAGGGGGCGGTGGCCGCGGTGCTGCTCCTGGGCGGCGGGCTTAAGACCCTGCAGACCGCCTCGGTTAGTACCGGCCTGCCCTTTGCCGTGGTCCTGCTCTGTATCATTTACGCCCTCTATATCGATTTTCGCCAGGAACTCTTTGTGGAGGACGCGGTGACCCGCCAGCTCCGGCTGGTCAAGGAGAAGCATCGCATCTCCACCGTGGTGGAGCAGGTAACCGATGACAACGAGTAAGGATCAAACAGAGATGAAAAAAGAACTAAAAACAGTTTTATTTACGCCTGCGGCCGCCCTCGGCCTCGCTCTGGCCGTGGCAATCCCGGCCCAGGCCTCTTTTGAGCTGGGGCCGCTGAAGGTGGGCGGCGCTATCCGGGCAAACTATGTGTATGGCGACTACAATAGGAGCGGCGCTGACGGCCCGGAGCGGGGCGGGAACGGCGGCGACATGGAGCTTGACACCTTTCGGGTCAACCTTGATTACCAACAGGACAAGGTGCTGGGCAAGCTGGAGTATCGCTGGTACAACGGCTACAACTTCCTCCACACCGGCTGGGTTGGCTACCAGTTTTCCGCCGCCAGCCAGCTCCAGGTGGGTCTGAACCGTGTCCCCTTTGGGGTCGGGGACTATGGCCCGGCCAACAACTGGTTTTTCGACCAGCATTACTATCTGGGGCTGGCCGATGATATGGATCTGGGCCTTAAATACAGCCACAAACTGGGCCGGCTGGCCCTTGACCTTGGCTATTATCTGTATGCTGAGCCCAGCTTCCTGGGTGACACGGAGAAAAGCGCCCGCTACTCCTATGACATTGTCGATGGCGACAACGAGTATGGCCATTACCGGGAGCGTAATCAGCTCAATATCCGGGCCATCTACTCCCTGGAGGCTGAGCCCTGGCCCACGGAACTTGGCATCTCCCTGCAATGGGGGGAGCTTAAGGGAGACAGCTTTGCCGACGACAGCTCGGCCTGGGCCGCCTCCCTGCACAGCAAGACATCCTTTGGCAATGCGATGCTTATGCTGCAACTAAGCAGATATCGCTATGCTGCCCACTACCACGCCGCCACCGGTCTGAACGATGATCTCATTGCCATGGGGGCCTACGACTTTGCCTGGCCCGTGGCCAGTTCAGGGCTGATCCCGGCCATAGCCCTCAGTTATACCTGGAAGACAGGCCTTGACTGGATCGACTCCATCACCTTCTACGACGATTACAGCATCAATATCAAGGATGGCCAGATGGCTGACGGCCGGGATTTCAACAACAGCGCCCAGAATGTCCTTGGCATGGCCATTGCCAGCGGCGGCTGGTACATCTATGTTGATTACGCCTATGCCAACGGCAACTACTTCATTGGCAATGATGGTGATCTGTACGGCGCCACCTACGCCTCCTCAGCCGTTGGCGACTTTGGCGCCAACCTTAACGACCAGTGGCGCAACCGCTTTAACATCAATTTCGGCTACTATTTCTAGACTGAAATCCGGGATAATAGGGATAGTAGTGGGCTGTTATCGATAGTGATCCCCCCCCCCAATAAGGTGGGCCCGGAGTTAAGCCACTCCTTTCATATTCAGCCAATTCTTTGCAAACATAGCTGGTGATTGATAGCCATTTAACGAATGGCGCCGACGCTGGTTGTAATAGGCCTCAATGTAGTTGCAGAGGGCCTGCTCGCCTTCTTGCCAATGCCGAGATTAGCGGCAACTTCGACAACTCTCCGCCCGGCTCAGCTGTCAGCTTCGGGGGCGGAGCAGATTGTCGCTGCCCGTTAAGTTGCTTTTGGGCAAAGAGAAGAAGAAAGTTTTCTTAATTACCTCATTTCCCCCCCCCTCCCAGCCATATCGCAAGAATAGAGCGCCATATAGCGAGTTGCCCTTTGAGGCCCCAGGGCCCCATTTTAAATTCGGGATTGCTCTATAAGTGTCCTGGATAATGAAAATTATTTAGGATGGTCGCCTGCATAAAAATAGAGTTATTAAAGCCAAACAAGATAGACTCAGTGGGCCCTTTGGGGCCAGGACAATAGAGGTGGACCAGTTGGGGTTAATAAAGGGTCTTTTGGTAAGCCAGGTTTAAATATGGGCTAGTTGTCCAGGACAGCCCTCAGGATTTATCACAACCATAAGAGGTAAAAGATGAAGAGCTATTTCTGCCACTATCTACTTATCGGTTCGTTGGCCCTGCTGCTTATTGCCTGTGGCGGTGACAGTGGTCCCTCCGGCTCGTCAGGTAGTCCCAATACCCCATCGGCTAGTGTTTATAGCTGCGAGTGCACGGGCAACGGCACCTGCTATGAGGTTGCTAATGATGCCCAGTTTGACGCGGTTCCCTGGGTCGATCTGGCGCCCGGCGACACAGTGCGCATCCACCAGCGCAGCACCCCATATCGCCGAATCATCGGTCTGCGCGGCCAGGGCAGTGTTGATCAGCCCATCAAGGTGTGCGGAGTCAAGGGGGCGGGCGGGGAATTACCAGTCATCAGCGGCGAAAATGCCACCCCCATAGCCGGCTACCTCTATGACTGGGGGACAGGGCCGGGTGAGAATATTGGCGACTATGGCCTGATCCTCATCGGGCGCAGCGGCACGGCGGGGGATGACTGGTATCACAAGGCGGAACATATAATTATTGAAAACCTGAAGATAACCGGGGCGTATAGCGCCAACAGCTATACCCCGCCAGGGGAGGGGGCCAGAAGTTATGAACCTGGCGCTGCCGGAATTCGGGTCACCAATGGTAATAATATCACTATTCGCGGCTGCGAAATCACCAACAATGGTAATGGAATTTTTTTACGGGGAGACGACAACGGCGACGAGAGTACAATTACCCGCAATACCCTTGTCGCT
>JBDLJA010000014.1:0-58764 GCA_039714595.1 Thermodesulfobacteriota bacterium
GGGCGCCTTCCTTCGACATTCGATATTCGACATTCGATATTCCGGAGTCTTCGGTTCGCTTTTTTTAATGGTGGCAGCTGCCGCCGGCACACGAGCCACCACCCTTAATCTTGTCGCGGTCCTTCCAGAAGGGCGACATCTCACGCAGATTGGCGATGATGGGAGGCAGTTTCTCGAGAATAAAGTCCACCTCCTCCTCGGTGTTATAGACCGACAGCGAGAAACGGATGGAGCCGTGGGCCGCGGTGAACGGCACTCCCATGGCCCGCAGAACGTGACTGGGCTCCAAGGAGCCGGAGGTGCAGGCCGAGCCAGACGAGGCGCAGATGCCAAAGCGGTCCAGATGGAGGAGGATCGCCTCGCCCTCGATATACTCGAAGCTGATGTTGGTGGTGTTGGGCAGCCGGTTATCCTTGACGCCGTTCAATATGGTGTTGGGCACCTTGCTAAGCAGACCGTCTTCCAGCTTATCCCGCAGGGCCTTAACAACAGAGTTCTCCTTGGCCATGTTTTCCTTGGCCATCTCACACGCCTTACCCAGGCCGATAAGGGCCGCCACATTCTCCGTGCCGCCACGCCGCCCCTCTTCCTGATGGCCGCCAATAAGAAACGGCATATAGGGGGTGCGCTTGCGCACGTAAAGGACGCCGATGCCCTTGGGGGCGTGGAGCTTGTGACCGGAAAGGGAGAGAAAGTCCACCGGCACCTCGTTAAGATCAATAGCGATCTTGCCCACCGCCTGGACCGCGTCGGTGTGAAAGAGCACACCTTTGGCCTTGGCAATCTCGGCCATCTCCTTGATGGGGAAGATGACGCCGGTCTCGTTGTTGGCCCACATAACCGAGATAATGGCGGTCTCATCCGTGATGGCCGCCTCATACTGAGCCAGGTCGATGGTGCCATCGGCCGCCACCGGCAGGTAGGTGACCCGGTGCTTATGGCCAGTGAGACGATCCATGGACTCACAGAGATTCTTCACGGCCGGATGCTCCACCCGGGTGGTGATGATATGGCGTTTGTCGGGAAAGGCCTGGAGGGCGGAGAGGATGGCGGTGGAGTCGCTCTCGGTGCCGCAGGAGGTGAAGATAATCTCCTCAGGCTCGGCCCCTAAAATATCCGCCACCTGACCCCTGGCCTTTTTCACCGCCCCACCCACCTGGTCGCCAAAGGTGTGCATGGACGAGGGGTTGCCGTAGAGATCGCTGAAGAATGGCAGCATCACCTCCACCACCTCGGGGGCAACCCTGGTGGTGGCGTTGTTATCCATATAAACAACCTTTTGCTCGCTCATTTCTCCTCCTCCACGATCAAGGTGTCCAGCACCTGCTCCCGCAGCTTCTTTTCCACATACTCTTTCAGGGTGGACTGACTCTTGGCGCAGCCGACACAGGCGCCGCGGAGCGAAACAATGACAAAATCGCCGTCCACGTCGATGAGCTCAATATCGCCGCCATCTTTTTTCAGGGTGGGCCGCACCTCGCGGTCAAAGACATCCTCGATCTTCTTGATCTTCTGGATATTGGTCATCCGCTTGACCCCGCCCATGGGGATGGTCTTGGGCGCGGTGTGGCGCACCTCGTTGATCAACTCCTGGATGCGATCCTCGCACTTGCCGCAGCCGCCGCCCGCCTTGGTGAAGTTGGTCACCTCCTCCACCGTCTTTAAGTCGCTCTCCTCCACGGCCCGGCGGACCTCAACATCGGTGACCCCGAAACACTCGCACACCACCTCGCCCTCGGCCTGGGGCAGCTCCACCCCGCGGTAGTTGGCGATGGCCGCCTCCAAAGCCTCGCGGCCCAGGACAGAGCAGTGCATCTTTTCCTTGGGCAGCCCCCCTAAAAACTCGGCGATATCCTCGTTGGTGATCTTCTCGGCTTCATCTAAGGTGAGGCCGATAACCATCTCGGTAAGGGCGGAGGAGGAGGCGATGGCGCTGGCGCAGCCAAAGGTCTGAAACTTGGCCTCGGCGATTCTGCCGTCGTCGCCCAGGCGAAAGGTGAACTTCAGGGCGTCGCCGCAGGCCAGCGAACCCACGTCGCCTATGCCGTCGGCGTTTTCCACCTCCCCGACGTTGCGGGGGTTGAGGAAATGTTCCTTAACAATTTCGGTATAATTCCACATATCTGTTACTCCTGCTCAACTAGAGAAGATTCGTTATTACTTTGGAGAAGATGATTTTTTTAACATAGTAATAAGCTGGCGGCAAGCCCCATTCCCTAATCCCTTTCCCGCAGGAACCGATGGATAAACGCGGCCAACTCCGGGCCGATGCCCTCTACCTCGGCAAGCTCTGAAACCGAGGCCTTTTTTACCGCCGTAAGCGACCCTAAGGCCTTAAGTAACCGCTCCTTTCTAGCCGGCCCCACCCCGGGAATCTTATCCAGCTCGGAAACAAAGGCGGCCTTGCTCCTGAGCTTGCGGTGAAAGGTGATGCCGAAACGGTGCGACTCGTCGCGGATGCGCATCAGGTAGAGGAGGAGCTGGGAGTGACGATCCAGGGCCAGGGAATCCTTGCGCCCCACCAGGAAGATCTTTTCCCCCTCCTCCTGGCGCTCCTTGGCGATCCCGGCCAGATCAAAGGAGCCGGTAAGACCCAGTTCCGCGAGAACCTGGCGGGCGATGTTGAGCTGGCCCTTACCGCCGTCAAGGAGCAATAGATCAGGGTGCTCCCCCTTCTTGGCCGGATCAAAACGGCGGCGCAGCACCTCCGCCATTGAGGCATAGTCGTTGGGCCCCTCCACCTGGCGGATCTTGTAATGGCGGTACAGCTTCTTGGCCGGCTCGCCAGCGACAAAACAGACCAGGGAACCCACCGAGTGGGCGCCCTGGAGGTTGGAGATATCCAGACACTCGACACGCTGGGGCGGCCGGCTCAGGCGCAGCCTTTTTTGCAACTGCTTAGCCAGCACCTGCCATGATTTTTGCTGCTTATCGCGCTCGCTAAAGAGCTGGGCCGCATTGGTCTTGGCCAGCTCCACCAGCCGGACGAGATCACCCCGCTTGGGCACCCGCAGCGCCACCCGGCCGCCCCTAAGCTCGCTAAGATATTCGGCCAGGAGCTCATCCTCGCCGCTGGACCAGGGCAGAAGGAGCTCGGGCGCCACCTCCTCCCCCCTCTCCCCGTAATAGCGGCGCACCACCTCGGCCAGGATCTCGTTCCGGCTACCCAGCGGCTCGGCCAGGAAGAAGGAGGTGTGGCCGATGAGCAGGCCGTGGCGCACCATGAGCAGCGCCACGGCCAGGGAACCGCCAGAGAGCTTGAGGCCGAAGATATCAAAGCTGCGGGAACCGGTGGCCACCAATTGCTTTTCCACCGTCTTCTCCAGGGCCTTTATCTGGTCGCGCCGCACCGCCGCCCCTTCAAAGTCCAGGGCCTCGGCGGCTTCTGCCATCTCGCCCTTGAGCTGGCTGATGAGCTCCCGGTTCTTGCCCTCCAGGATCATCAGCACCCGGGTGACGGCCCGGTCATACTCCTGCCGCTCGGCCAGGCCCAGACAGGGCTGCAGGCAGCGGCCCATCTGGCCATTCAGGCAGGGCCGCGTCCGCGCCTTGACCTTACTGCCCTTGCAGCGGCGCAGGGGGAAGAGCTCGTTTAAGAGGCGCAGGGTGGCCCACATGGAGGAACTTGAGGTATAAGGCCCGAAGTAACGGGCGCCGTCCTTGCGCCGGCGCCTGGCCATAACCAGCCGGGGCCACTTTTCATTCACCGTTACTTTAAGTAAGGGATAGTTCTTGTCATCGCGGAGGATGACGTTGTACCTGGGCCGATGTTTTTTTATCAGCGAGGCCTCCAGGATCAGGGCCTCCTTCTCGGTCCGGGTGATGATGGTCTTGACCTCCGCCACCCGGCGGATCATGGCGGCGGTCTTATTATGACCGCTGCCCTTGAAATGAACATAGGAGGCGAGCCGCTTGCGGAGACTTATGGCCTTGCCCACATAGATCACCCTACCCTTGGCGTCATGCATGAGATAAACGCCGGGCTCAGTGGCCACGGTGGGCAGGAGTTGGGAGTTAAGGGCGTTGGTCATGGTCAAGGGGCAAGGGGCAAGGGGCAAGGGGGAGAAAATAACGTTATTCTGACCTAAATCAATTATTTTCACTTAGGGAAGGGTTAAATTCATAACCAAGAACGAACCGCAGAGGTCACCAGAAATTTCGAATGTCGAAGGACGGAATTAGCTGATGTGCCCTGCAGACTATTGTGACCGGCCAAACATTTCACCACTTCGTCATTCGACATTTCTGGTGACCTCGATATTCGTTTTTCAAACAATAAATCAGCCCAGTAAAAAATATGAAACTACCAGACCCCAAGGACGTCCCCCAGACCTTCCAGATCATTCCCGGCCCGGAGATGGGTCTGGTCACCCCTGATTTTCTCGAAGAGGTTGCCAAAATCGCCCGGGAGCATGACATCCCCCTGATTAAGATAACCTCGGCCCAGCGCCTGGGCTTTGTCGGCCTGAACCCAGAGGATGAAGAATCACTACGGGCCAAGCTGGACCTGCCGGAACCCAGGGGTGACAAGAAGAAGATCGGCCCCACCTATATCCAGGCCTGCCCCGGCAAGGGGTACTGCAAGTATGGCCGCCACAACTCCCTCTCATTGGGAAAGAGGCTGGAGAGTGAGCTTGCTGATATTGAACTGCCGGCCAAGGTAAAGATAGGGGTTTCAGGCTGTGCCATGAACTGCTGCGAGTCGTACATCCGCGACTTAGGTATTTTCGGCAAAAAGAAGGGCTGGACCCTGGTCTTCGGTGGCAACGGCGGCGGCAATCCCCGCATCGCCGATGTCATCGCCAGCGGCCTCTCCGACGACCAGGTGGTGGCGCTGGCCCGGGCCATCCTGGAATATTACGGGAGCCAGGCCCGGCGCCTGGAAAGAACGGCCCGCTTCATGGAGAGAAGCAGGCTGAGCGAGATTAAAGAGAAGCTGGGCCTGTAAAAGCCCCCCCTCCACCAGGGTGCCCCCGGCAAGGGCTTGGCACCCCTCTTCTTGTCAGGCCAGGCCAACAACCCAACAAATAAGCCATTGATATTCATTGCCTTCATAAAATGACGGTTGCTAATAATTGTCGTTAACTGTAAGTAAGATGTCTTACTAATGGTCTGTTCATCTGAAATAGTGGCGTGGTGGTGCTTTCCTTTTCCCATTGCCAGCCACAACCAGCAACGGTTTTCGTTTTTTGATTACCATTGCCAATCAGCACCCTAAGCAAACACCATCTTCTCCATGCGACAACTGCAGTTTCTCGTGGCCCTATGCGCCCTCCTCCTTCTGCCCCCCCGGCCGCTCCTGGCCAACACCGGCAATACCCTTGATGATCCCGCAACCATCGGCCTTGCCGGCTATGATTACTGCGGCACCTGCCCTGGGCAGAGCAGCGGAGATAACGTAACAGAGGAATTTAACCTCAGCCGCTATTACGATGAACTGGAGCCGCCATCCCAGGACGGCAAACTTGGCCGCTACTCCACCCTGGGGGAAGACGCCCTCTATTTTTTGGTCCCCGCCTTTGCCGTCCTGGGTACCCTCTACATAATGCCGGAAGACATCTCCAACTGGAACAAGGACGAGATCACCTGGGAACACAGCAAGGACAACTGGTCGGAAAACGTCTCCCACTGGCGCTGGGATGAGGATGACGCCCTGATTAACTACGTGGGCCACCCCTACTTTGGCTCCACCTATTACATCTACGCCCGCCATTACGGCTACTCCCGGACCGAGTCATTCTGGTTCAGCTTCACCGTCTCCTTCTTTTATGAATTCGCCCTGGAGGCGTGGGCCGAGCCGATCTCCATCCAGGACATGATATTCACCCCGGTGCTGGGCACCATCCTGGGCGAGGCCCTCCTGCCCCTGGAGCACAAGATCAAGCAAAACAACAAGAAGGTCCTGGGCTCCCGCACCATAGGCGCCGTCTCCCTCTTTCTCATCGACCCCTTCGGTCACATCATCCCCCCCTTGAAAGGTATGGTGGACTCAACCTTTGCCACCGACAGCCAGGTGCAGTTCAATCCCGTTATCAGCCAGAATAGTAAGGCGGAGCAACAGTACGGCCTCAATCTCACCGTCAACTGGTAATTTTTTTTACGCGCGCGGCCACTCTGCCGAGACGCTTCCCCCCACTCCTTCACAGATTTTCCCGCCGCCCTGGCATTGATAGCCCCCGCAAAGGGCTTAGTTTACCCCTTTGCCACCATCTTTGGAGGGGCGCAAAGGTAGCCCGAAGGGCCAGATGGCTGGGGTGCCCTTTCTTTCGCCAAAACGGTCAAGCCGTCCGGCTGCTTGGTTTTCTTTGCACCCTGAGGGCATAAACACCCTGCGGGCATAAACACCCTAAAGGGCATAAAGGCAAGCAAAGAAAATGAACATTAGTGGTTACTGCCAGAGCCGCTGAACTATGACCAGAACCAGAGGACGTGGTTTTATACACTCGAATAAAGCCCTCCTAGAGACGCTCACTGCCCGAGGTAAGAGGCACATTTCGCGCGTTCCGGCCCACCACCAAAATTTTCCCAACCGAAAACAAAAAAAGCGGTCCAGGCCATAATTGGCCCGGACCGCTTTTTTATTAGACAGCTAACTGCGGTAAAGAAACTACTCGTCGTCGCTTAAGCCCTTCATGGCCACGGCGCCGGCCAGGCCCAGGAGGCCCAGGTCACGGGTGGCTTTTTTAAGGCCAGGCTTGACCTTGGCCATCAGGATACGGCGCATATTGGCCTCAGGCATCGTCTTGGGCGCCGAGCTGGACATGAGCAGAGACATGTCGCGCTTGTTGGCGTAGTAGAGGCCGTTGGAACCGATATTGACGTTTTTCGAGGTAAGGGCCTTGGCGCCCTTCTTCTTATACTTACTAACCTCGGAGTTGGGATCGTCAAGGTCGCCGAAGATCCGGGCCCCGGCCAGACAGGTCTGGACACAGGCGGGCTCAAGACCGGCGGAGACGCGGGGCATGCAGTAGGTGCACTTATCCACCGTACCCTCGCTGCCGGTCTCCTCGTTGACCTGCTTGTCATTGATGTAACGGGCGCTGTAGGGACAGGCATCGGCGCAGGCGCCGCAACCGAGACAGCGGGCCTTGTCAATCTGGACGGTACCGTTGAAGGGGTCCTTATAAGTGGCACCCACCTCCATGGTCACGGTCTTGCCGCTCTTCTTGTCCTTGAAGGTCTTCTCTATGGGGTCGGCCGGGCAGACAGGCACGCAGGCCGGCTCGTTACAGTGATTACAGAGACCGGGGTAGTAGGTGGAGGCCAGACCCTCAGGGGTCTTGGCCGGTCCTAAGCGATGGACCCAGTTTCTCCCCTTGTCGGCCGGAACATCCCATTCCGCCTTACAGGCGATGGTGCAGGCGTGACAGCCCACACATTTATTTAAATCAATTACCATTGAATATTGCATAACTAATATTTCCTCCTAGTTAGCTCAAAAAAGCGTTCTATGCCTTGACCAGTTTGACGAAGTTATTCCGCACACCGTGACAACCGGTCTCCGGATCAACGGCCAGGATGGTGATCATCTTCTGATCATCAATACCGGCATCCTTGGCAGTGGTCATGGCGGCGTTCTTAGTGCCGTAACCGTGGGCCATGAAGACACAGTCCTTACGGATACCCGGGGTCACCTTCACATGGGAGGTGGTGCCGGACTTGACGCCTTCACTGTTGGTCATGGAGATCTTGTCGCCATCTTTAAGGCCGAGACGCTTGGCGGTCTTGTCATTAACCCAGACAGGGTTCTCCGGCATAGCGTTATGGAGCCAGATATTATTCTGGGTCCGGTTAAAGCTATGGAGGGGAGAACGACCCATGAGCAGCCGCATAAAGCCCTTGGGCGGTTGCGGTACCGGGACATAGGTGGGGGCGCCATGATAGCCTTGGTCATCGGCCAGCTCCTCGTTGTAGAACTGGACCTCGAAGTCCTCATCTACCCCGTAAGGATCCTTGCCAGGCTGAAGATGGATACCATCCTCGGCCACCAGCTTGTCGATGGAGAGACCGGCAGGCTCAAGCTGCTTATTGACCATCTCTTCGATGGTGTGGACCGGAATGGCCTCTTCATGACCCATGCGCTTGGCCAGCTCGTTACAGATGTAGACCTGGTCTTTACGCTCGAAGTCGGCCTTGACCATGGGCATCCGGGCTGAGACGTATTGCTGCTGCTTGTCCTGGAAATCCCACTGGGTGCCCTTCTTGATGTAATCGAAGCGCTCGAGATAAGAGGACTCGGGCAGGAGGATGTCGGCGTACATGGTGATGTCGGTGGGCATTACATCGACACACATGACAAAGTCCATCTGCTTGAGCATCTTGATGGTCTTCTGCTGGTTGGGGATGGTCTGCATGGGGTTCTGGCCCCAGACCACGCAGGACTTGATGGGATACGGCTTGCTATTGATGGCGCAGTCACGGATCAGGTCGGTGGGGGTACCGGCCGGGGACTGATGGTGGATCTCCGCCTCGCGGTGCAGGGCCTCATGCTGCTCATGGCCATGACCCCACTTCACCTTACCAAAACCACCGGGGCCCTTGCCCTTGACAAAGCCGCCGGGAACGCCGAAGGCGCCCAGGAGACCGGCCATACATCCTAAGGCACGACCACGCTGGAAGTCGTTGCCGTACCAGCTGGAGAAACGACCCGGGTGGATGGAGACGTTGGGGGCGTTGGCGGCCAACAGATCAGCCACCTCTTTCATCTGGGCCACGGGAACATCACATTCCTTAGAGGCCTTCTCCAGGGACCAGCCTTTAATGGCGTCCTTGAACTCGTCAAAACCAACACCGTGGTTTTCCACGAAGTCAGCGTTGTACTTGTTGTTCTGCACCAGGTAATTCATCATGCCCAGCATAAAGGCGGTATCGGTACCCGGCTTGATCTGGACCCAGATGTCGGCCTTGGCAGCCGAGGCGGAGAAACGGGGATCAACGATGACCAGCTTGGCGCCGTTCTCTAAGCCTTTAAGGTAACGCTTGGCGTGGGAGACGTGGACGTTCTCACCGAAGTGACAGCCCAGACCAAAGATCACCTTGGCGTTGGCCATGTCCACATGCTCGCCAGGCCCGGTGCCGATGGTGGAGAGCCAGGCGTAATCGCGGACACCACGACACTGAAAGAAGGAGGCCTCAGAGACGTTGGGGGTACCAACCACATGCTCAAAGTAATGCATGGGGTACTTGGCCGAGGCACCATGGGGGAACATGGCAATGGCCTTGGAGGTGTGCTTCTTGACGGTGGCGGAAAGCTTCTTGCCGCACTCGTCCAACGCCTCCTGCCAGGAGATCTTCTTCCACTTAGGGGCGCCACGCTTGCCCACGTTCTTCATGGGGTACTTGAGACGGTCCTTATCGTAAAGCAGCTGGACACCGGCGTTACCGCGGGCGCAGATGGCGGAACCGTTATCGATACTCTTGGGGTTACCCTCAAGCTTCATCAGCTTATTGTCGCGAACCTTACCCACCAGCTGACAGCGCCAGAAACACATCTCGCAGATACCGCCGACCTTGGTCTTGGTATCTGCAAAGCTGCCCGGTGCAGTGAACGGACTCTTGCCCACCGCGGCCTCGGCCGTAACCACCTTGGCCAGAGGCACAGAGGCAGCCGCCAGGGATGCGGTTTGCAGGAATTTACGTCTTGTTAAGTTAAGAGCCATATTCTCTTTCCTCCCTACAGGTTTTATTTTTTGTGACCGATGGGCCTTGGCCCCCGGTCACAACTCTTCCTTATAAATTTGTTATCTTAAGAACGACCTTCAGTCGCCCTCTTCCTCTTCTCGGGTAAAAAAATCAATGAGCTTGATGGTGGTGCTGATATAGGCGTCCTGGGACTCTTCCAGCACCTTGGCGCGGAACTGGTCAAACCAGGGGCGAAACAGCTGGGCCAAAAACTCCTCGCTGCTGCCCTCCTCCCCCTCCTCAAGGAGGGCGACGAAATCAAGCTCGGTAACTATGTGGTCGGGAAACTCGTTGGAGGTGATGTCAAAACCATGTTCCCGGTAATATTTGCGGGTCTGGTCTGCCGTAACACCATTAAGGGAACCATCAATAAAAACGGAACCATAGGGGGGGGCCACCACATGGGGTACGGCGTTGATGAAGAGGCGGGTATACTCCACCTGGACATCCTCCAGGCTCTGCTCATCCACCTTGGTCGGTACCTGGGCTCCTTCCGGCCATTCCAGCCCCTCAAGCAGGGTGTGGTAAACAGCGAGAAACTCGTCATTAAACCAATCTGCCTCCGGGTAACGGATGGCCTGGGCCAGGAACTTATAGATATCTGCTAGTTTTACAGACTGGCCTGTTGACATGAATACCTTAAAAACGGCTGAATGATAAATCCCCGGCCCGAAATCATAACGCGAGCAAATCTTAGATAGTCGCCCAGGGAATGGTAAAGTAAATTAATAACATGAGACTACTAACACAACTGGGGCAGAGGCGTAATGTGGCAAATTGTCGCACCAAGCCCCGCTGCGAGACAGCCTAAACAACAGTTTCCGGGAACCGTTAACACGCTGGCCTCCGTCCGGCGCCAGCGGCCAGCCAGCGCCCATAGGCGGGCGCCAGGCGCTGCCAGCTTAGATGGTCGGTGAGACGCAGCCTCTCATCCCGGCCAAGCCCGCCCTCGCCCCGGGCCAGCAGGGCGGCCAGGGCCGGCAAAAGCTCCCCCTCATAGAGGTATTTTGCCGGAAAGAGTTCCGGATAGGAGAGACGGTGGGGCAAAAGGGGGTGGCAGCCGGCCCGCACCGCCTCAAGCACCGCCAGACCGTAAAACTCATGGCGGGCGGTGGAGACGACGATGGTGCCTTTTTTTAACAGGGCCAGGTAGGTGGCCCGATCCGGGGCAAAGCCAAAATGAATGATTTTATCCGCCAGCCGCTCTTTGGCCTGGGCAAAGATGTCAGGGCTGCCCTGAAAGGATTGGCCCAGGACGATGAGCTTAAAATCACCCCCCTGGTCGGCCAGCCGGAAAAGAGCGCTGAAAAACTCTTCCGGGTTTTTGTCATGCTCCCAACGATGATTCCAGACGATGACCGGACTCTTCCCAGAAGGCCCATCATCCTCCGCCGCCGCCAAGCTATCAAGCTGGGCGAAATCCAGGGGTACGGGCAGCACCTGGGCCTTGGCGGCGATCTCGGCTCTGAGCGACAATTTCATGTCCACCGCCCCCCTCTTCTCCACCATCTTGCAGCCGGCCAGGAAGGTGGTGAGATTATAGGCCGAATTAAAGGCGAGGGAATCGGCCGCCACGGCCGAGAGGTAGTTGGTCAGGCCAAAGTGGACGTCGCGGGGATCGTGCTGGCGCACCGGATAGGCGAACTGGTTCTCGTGAAAGTAGATATGGATGGGGGTGCGGGCCAGCCAATCCGGTCCTAAGCCGCGCAGGCTGGCGACATCGATGAAGGTGGAGCAGAGAATGGCGTCAGGAATCTCAGCCAGCTCCTTAAGCTTAGCGGCGCACCAGGGGGCGGCAAAACGCATCCGCCACTTCCAGGCTCGGGGCGGCAGGGTCAGGAGGGAAAAGTCAAAGGGCAGATGACGAATCAGATCATCGAGAAAATGGCGGTGGGAGCCGCCATAGTATGGTTCCACAAGGAGAAGGCGCAAGGGCTTTAACAGCGAATATCGAATGTCGAACCGCAGAATGTCGAATGATGAAGGGCGGTAATAATCTTAATAGATAACATCCTCCCTTCAACATTCATTATTCGACATTCGATATTCTGCGGTTCTCAGTACTTTTTGTCGGCGTAGGCCAGCCAGCCGCCAGAGGCCACCAGATCGCGGTCAAAGGAGTTCAACTCGAAGGAGAAGGTGGCCTCGCCCTTTTCACCTTTAGCCGTAAGCGATGACGAATCAAGATCCACCGCGATCGCCACCTGGCTGCCCAAGGCCATGATGGCGTCGATATCAGCGGCGGGCAGTTCAAGGGCCAGCATGCCGCAGTTGAACATGTTCTGGCGGAAGATGCGGGCGAAGCTCTCGCCAATCACCACGTTAATATCGTTCACCTCAAAGACCCAGACTGCGTGCTCTCTAGAAGAGCCGCAGCCGAAATTGGCCCGGGTGACGATGACCTGCGCCTTGGCCGTGTCCCGCTCAGGATCGAAACCTGGCAGTTTCAGGTCTTCGAGGATGAATGGTTTCAGGTCCAGCTTGGAGTTCTCGGTGAGATACTTGGCCGGGATGATCTCGTCGGTATTGATATCGCTGCGATCCAGAAAGAGGACGGAGCCCTTGAATGTTTTCATTTTTTTTTACTTTATCTAAAAAATTAACAAAGAAAGCGAGGCTGACAGGCCGCTGCCCCTATAACATCTGCCGCGGGTCGGAAATCGTCCCGGTTACCGCGGCCGCCGCGGCCGAGAGCGGGCTCATCAGGTGGACCATGCCGCCCTTGCCCATGCGGCCGTTGAAGTTACGGTTGGTGGTGGAGGCGCACACCTCGCCCTCGGCCAAGACGCCGTTGCTCATGCCCAGGCAGGCCCCGCAGGTGGGGTTGGTGACGCAGAAGCCGGCCGCCATGAAGATCTGGATAATGCCCTCGGCCATGGCGGTGTTGTAGACTAAAGGAGTGGCCGGGGCCAGGATGCCGCGCACCCCGGGGGCCAGGGTCTTGCCCGCCAGGATACGGGCCGCCTCGCGCAGGTCTTCGATCCGGCCGTTGGTGCAGGAGCCGATATAGACCTGGTTCACCAAAGTGCCATCCATAGCAGGAATATCCTTCACCTCGTCCGGCTTAAAGCCGTAGGTGGCCTGGGGGACAAGGTCAGAGACGTCAAAGGTGATCTCCGAATCATAGACGGCGTCCGGGTCGGAATGCCATTTACTAAAATCGGCCACCGCCTCGTCGATGGTGGTGTAGTCGCCGGAGATAAAGGGCCACAGATACTCGGCCGTCACCTTATCCGGCCTACAGATGCCGCAGGTGGCGCCCGCCTCGATGGCCATGTTGCACAGGGTCATGCGACTCTCCATGGTCATCTCATCCACCACCGGGCCGACAAACTCCATCACCCTGTCGGTGGCGCCGTTTACGGTGAGCTCCTTGATGATCTTCAGGATCACGTCCTTGGCGTAGACGCCGTCGGCCAGGCTGCCTTCGATATTGACCTTCATGGTGGCCGGCAGGCGAAAGGAACAGACCCCTTTTAAGATGCCCACCTCGAGATCGGTGGTGCCCACCCCGGCGGCAAAGGCGCCAAAGGCGCCGTGGGTGCAGGTGTGGGAGTCGCCCATGATCACCGTGTTACCCGGACGGATAAAGCCCTTCTCCGGGAAGAGGGCGTGACAGACGCCGTTGGCCCCCACATCAAAGAAATCCTTAATGTTCTGGCGCTGGGCCCACTCACGGAGGATCTTGGCCTGGGTGGCGGTCTTGGAGTCCTTGGAGGGGGTAACGTGATCGATGACCACCTTGATCTTGCTCGGATCAAAGACCCGATCCAGACCCCGCTCCTGCAGATCATTAATGGCGATGGGGGTGGTTATCTCATGGCACATCACCACATCGAGGTCCAGGACAACATTTTCCCCCGAGGGGTTGTCGCGGCGATGGGCGGCAAATATCTTCTCAGCTGTGGTCTTTCCCATGGCGTCTTTGCTCCATATCATAAAAGATTGGTTCTTACGTAATCAAAACCGATTTTTTTAACACACATGCTCCAGCCTTGCCAGCCAATATTTGTCTAACCTGCCCAGCTGCCGACAGGGCACGGACCACTGGTTGCAGATTCACATCTCCCCTGGTTCCGGACGGTAATCAGCTAACACCCTTTGCGCCTGCCAGAGGCCGGGCCCAACAACCCCTTGACAACCATTGAACATAACTACATTTTCCCAGCGGTCTAACAAGTATTTACCATTGAGTTAACTTCTTAATCAATATATAGTTAGGCAACCTGCCGCCAGACCCAGCCGTCTCACTCTAATCCCGGAACAGCATGATAGCCAGTACCACCAACCAGCTCATCAGCCTCATCAGCAGTCAGTCCGCCCACCCCAGCCGCCTGGAACAGGTGCTCTCCGATGTGGGCCGGTTATATGGTGGCCATTGGCCCGATTACGAACCGTGTGGCGTGGGCTATCACACCTGGCAGCACGCCCTGGATGTCACCCTGGCCACGGCCAGAATGGCCGCCGCCTGGAACCGCCTCAACAGCGCCACCCCCCTGCACTCCAGCACCTTTGACGCCGGTATCATCAGCGCTCTGTTCCACGACAGCGGCTATATCAAGGAGAGGGGCGACCATAATGGCCGGGGCGGCAAATACACCTTTACTCACGTCCCGCGCAGCAGAAAGGTTGCCGCCAGCTACCTCCGGGAGCATAAATGGCCCCCGGCCACCGTTGACCTGGTGGAACGGATCATCACCATCAGCGAGTTCAGTCAGCCCCCTGACCTCTCTTTATTCACCAGCGTCCAGGAGGGCCTCATTGCCCGGATGATGGCCACCGGTGATCTGGTGGCCCAGATGGCGGATGTGGACTACATGCGCCACCTGCGTGACCTGCACAATGAATTCCTCGAGGCGTACGATTTTGAGGGCCGGGATGCCCTGCGCCAGCGGGGCATAAGGATCTTTGCCACCTTTGAGGAGATGCGCGAGGCCACCTTCTCCCTCTACCACCAGACCATCATTCCCCGCCTGGACGAGCTGGGGCGCATGGACCTGTACCTGGCGGCCTTTTTTGATAACGACCGCAACCCCTACCTGGAGAACATCATCGCCAACCTCTCCGGCCAGAGCCATTGTGATCACGGCAGGCGTAAACGGCTGGGAGAGATCTTGGCAGAACTTAACCTGGTGCGGCCAGAGGTTATCGCCGCGGCCCTGGACCGCCAGGAGGGGGCCAGACCAGGCGGTGATGCCGGGACAAAGCCGGCCATTTCCCTGGCAAAAAAAATCCTGGGCAACGTAGAGGAGCGGCCCCAGGACCAGCTGGGCGCCATCCTCATGGAAATGAGGGCCCTTGATGCGGCCACCCTGCGCCAGGGCATCCTGGCCCAGCTCCTGCCCCGCCAGATCAAGAACAACCTGAGCCGCAACAGCCTTCTCTTCCTGCTGGAGGTCTCACTGCTGATCCAGAACAGTCATAATGACCCGTGGATCTTCAAGCAGATCATGGCCATGATCCTCGAGGAGCTGAACTGCCGCTGCGCCATCCTCTTTTTCAGCGAAGGGCAGACCATGACCCCCATCCTCCAGACCGGCATGGCCCAAGCCACCTCCGCCCTCCAGGACCATATCCCCCTGGACAAGGGGCTCACCGGCTGGGTCATCAGCCATGACCGCCCCGCCTATCTGGCCCAGGGCATGCTCGTGGATCATTACGCGGGCCAGCCGCATCTGGCCATGGTGGATGAACTGCAAGCGCTTCTGGCCGTACCCCTCCACGTGAACGGCGAGCTGATAGGGGCCCTGGAGTTAAGCGGCAAGGGGGAGGGCGAGGATTTCAGCGCGGCCGATGGTGATGTGATGAGTTCTCTGGCGACCATTATCTCCAGCCATCTCTCCACCATCAGCCAGCAAGGGTAGCCTACAGAAATGTCGGGACTAGATCCGCAACCTTATGGTAAAGTGTTAATTTCCTTACAAGTTAAAGAATGACGGCGCAATGTGGAACGTGCGCCCCTGTTCACCTCCTCCCCCACCTGCCCTTTCCCATGCCCCTCCTGCTCATCCTCCTCCTGCTGCTGACCAGCCCCGCCCTGGCCAGCCATGGGGTCTCCATCGATGGCAAGCTGAAATACCCGGCCGACTTCCAGCGCTTCGCCTACACCTCGCCCGCAGCCAAGGTGGGCGGCGCCCTTACCCTCCATGCCTTGGGCAGCTTTGACAAGTTTAACCCCTTTACCCTGAAGGGCGCCCCCCCGGACGGGGTAAGCGAGCTGGTCTTTGAGACCCTCACCGTGGCCAGCCTGGATGAGCCGTTCGCCCGCTACGGCCTGCTGGCCCAGGATTTGGAGCTGGCCAAAGACGGCCTCTCTCTCACCATCACCTTAAATCCCGCGGCCAAGTTCAGCGACAACAGTCCGGTGACAACGGCCGACGTCAAGTTCTCTTTAGAGACCCTGAAGAGCGACGCGGCCCACCCCTTCTACGCCACCTATTTCCAAGACGTCCTCCGGGCCGAGATAATAAGCGAGGGAGTGATCCGCTTCCACTTTGGCCAGGCCAACCGGGAGATTCACATCATCGCCTGTGAACTGCCGGTCTTCTCCCGCACCTATTATGAGAATCACCCGTTTAAGGAGCGGGGTCTCACCCCCCCTTTGGGTTCCGGCCCCTACCAGGTTGCCCACTTCAAGCCGGGCAAGACCATCACCTACCGCCGCAACCCCGACTATTGGGGCTGGCACCTGCCGGTGCGGCGCGGCATGTTTAATTTCGAGACCATCACCTTCAAGTTCTTTAAGGACCAGATCGTCTCCCTGGAGGCGTTCAAGGCGGGCGACTTTGATTTCATGCCCATCAACATCGCCAAACAGTGGGCCCGGGACATGAAGGGCGACAGCTTCAGTACGGGCAGGATCGTCAAGGAGCATCTGAAGCACAGCCGCAACGCCGGCATGCAGGGCTTTGTCATGAACAGCCGCCGGCCCCTCTTTAGCGACGCCAAGGTGCGCCGGGCCTTAGGCCTCGCCTTTGACTTTAGCTGGACCAACAAGAGCCTCTTCTTTGGCCAGTACACCCAGTGCGACAGCTATTTTTCCAACTCAGCCTACGCCGCCACCGGCCTGCCCTCATCCGGCGAACTGGAGCTGCTGGAACCGTGGCGCGGGCAGCTGCCGGAAGAACTCTTCACCACCCCGCCCCGCCCGGTGACAACCACTGAGCCGGGCCAGCTGAGAGAAAACCTGCGGTTGGCCCAGAAGCTGCTCAAGGAGGCGGGTTGGCAGTATCGTCACGGCGCCCTGCGCAACAAGGCGGGCGAACCTTTCAAGTTTGAGATCATGCTGGCCACCCCATCTTTCGAGCGGGTCATGGCCCCCTACGTCCAGAACCTGGCCCGGCTGGGAATAGAGGCCAGCTACCGCACCATCGACATGGCCCTCTATATCCGCAACATGCGCACCTTTGACTATGATATGATGGTCAACGTCTTTGGCCAGTCCCAGTCGCCCGGCAACGAACAGCGCCTCATGTGGAGCGCAAAGGCAGCCGACCAGCCAGGGAGCCGCAACTATGCCGGCATTAAAGATCCAGTGGTGGACTTCCTGGTGGCGGAGATCATCGCCGCCAGGGACCAGGAGGAGCTGGTCACCGCAGTCCGCGCCCTGGACCGGGTCCTGTTATATGGCTTCTATGTGGTGCCTAACTGGTACGCCGAGAGCTGGCGGCTGGTCTACTGGAACAAGTTTGGCCAGCCCGCCGAACTCCCCCTCTACTACACGCCCTTCGAGGTCCTTATGACTTGGTGGTTGAAGTAAGGGAGGGCAAACTGCCCTTGTAACACGGCCAGTACTGCGCCAGTGGCCAGGGAAACAAAAAAATTACCTGGTGGCTGAAGTGATGGGGCATGAACTGGTAAACAGGCAGTTGTAATAAGTCCAAGGGTGTCTTGGAAAATTTAACAACTGTTTTTTTCACCGCAGATAAGCGCAGACTTCGAAGGCGCAGATAAGCGCAGACTTCGAAGTTTGTTTTTTAGAAAATACAGGTAGTTAACTTTGCGTCTTTGCGCCTTTGCGGTTAGCTAAACCAGGCTGGAATTAAGCGAAATTGCAACTTTCAAGAGACCGGCAACCGTAGGCAGGGCCACCGCCTGAAACGACAGTGATAACCAGAGACAAGATGAAGCCAAAGAACAAAATCATCCTAGCGATCATGCTGATTATTATAATCAACAGCCTGGTCTTTATCTGGTTCTCCTTTGCCCATTTCAACCGCCACATCCAGGATGAAACCGACAGGCAGACAAGGAGTACGCGAACCATTGTCTCGACAATCGCCAAGATCAACACCAGCCACTATAAGCGGCGGATCAAGGCCCTGATTACGCGTCTCCGGATAACCAATGATGGCGCTGCCCTGCACGCCCTGATGGAGCGGCAGCGGAAAGAGCTGGCCCGAGAGACCATCTCCTACCTCAACAGCCTGCAAGAAGAAAACCCCTACTTCGCCTCCCTTGGCTTTATCCTGCCCAGCAACATAAATTTCCTCCGGGTCCATAACCAGCAGAAATTCGGCGATGACATCAGCCGGATGCGGCCCGATATCGTCGCGGCCAACAGCGACCTGGAGCAGCGGGCCGGCTACATCGCCTCCGGCCTCGGCCTTATCTATTCCGTTGTTCAGCCCATAGTCTATAAAGAAGAACATCTGGGCCTGCTGCAATTCGGCCTCAGCGAATGCCAGCTCCTGGATACGGTCAAGGATGAGCTGGCCCTGCCGGTGGGCCTGATTATGGCATCCGACAAGGCCGCCTTCATAACCCATTCCAAGATGCCCACCTTTACCAGCGGTTCTTTTACCATCCGCTCCCCGGATATCGACTTCTTCAAAGGGGCGGCGGGGCAGAGCGACTGGCACCTTGACCAGCAGCGGCTCACCATGGCGGGCAAGACCTATGTCCTGGCCAAGGTCCTTGATCTCCGCGACTACAATGACCAGGTGCAGGCCCAGGTCATTGTCGGCCTGGATGTCACCAAGGAGATAGCCGCCCTGCGCTGGAGCATCACCCTTATCATCCTCACCTGCGCAGTCCTTCTTGTTGCCAGTTTTCTGGTCTTACACAAGGGCTACGACGCCTTGAGCCTGTTGCTCACCCGCAAGACCGTGGAGCTTGACACGGAGAGGGAACGGCTGGCCGTCACCCTGCGTTCCATCGGCGATGGCATTATCACCACAGATCCCAGCGGCAGGGTTGTTTTAATCAATAAAATCACTGAAGAGCTCACAGGCTGGGACCAGCAGGAGGCCACGGGCCGGGCCATTGAGGAGATCTTCACCCTCATTAACAAGAAAACTGGTGAGCCATGTGATAACCCGGTGCCGCAGGTGGTCGCCAGCGGCCAGATTGTCAGCATGGCCAAGCACACCGTTCTTGTTGCCAGAGATGGCAGCCGTTATGACATCGAAGACAGTGGCGCCCCGATCTTTGACAAGAAAGGCCAGATAATCGGCACCATCATCGTCTTTCGCAATGTGACAGAGAGCAGAGAGACTGAAAAAGAGCTGCGCATGTTGCAGACCTTTGCCGAAGCCACCAGCCAGGGCATAGGCTGGGCCGCCAGCGATGGCACCATTAAATACGTTAACCCGGCCCTGGCCCGCCTCTTTGGCGAAGATAACCCGCAGGCCCCCATAGGCAACAATGTGGCAACCAGCTATTACCCGCCAGAGGAACGGCAACGACTGGAGGAGGAGATTTTCCCGGCTGTTCTCCGGAAAGGCTCATGGTCTGGCGAATTGCAGCTCAAACAGGCAGACGGCACCTTAATCCCCAGCCAGAATGATCTCTTCCTCATCCATGGTGAGGATTCCAGCGCGCCGTTATTTGCCAACTTTGTCAGTGACATCAGTCTCCAGAAAAAAATGGAGGAGGAGCTGCTCAAGATGCAGAAGCTGGAGTCGGTGGGGGTCTTAGCCGGCGGCATCGCCCATGATTTCAACAATATCCTCAGCGCCATCCTGGGCAATATTGAGCTGGCCGAGATGGAGACTAAGAGCAGCCATCAGGCCTACCCCTTATTGGCCAACGCCAAAAAGGCCGCCATCCGGGCCCAGGGCCTGACCCAGCAGCTCCTCACCTTTGCCAAGGGCGGCGATCCCATTAAGAAGACGTCCTCCATCGGCAAGATAATCGTTGATTCAGCCAACTTTGTCCTCCATGGCAGCCCGGTGGGCTGTAACTACACCATCCCTGCCGACCTATGGCCGGTGGAGGTTGACACCGGCCAGATAAGCCAGGTAATACAGAATATTGTCATCAATGGTAGTCATGCCATGGCCGATGGCGGCGTGGTTGAGATAGAGGGGAAAAACGTCGACGATATCAGTGGAGAACCGGTTTCATTGCCAGCCGGGAGATATGTCAAGATTGCCATAAGCGACTCTGGCCCAGGCATCCCGGCCAGGCACCTTGACAAGATATTTGACCCCTACTTTTCCACCAAGGAAAAGGGCAGTGGCTTAGGCTTGGCCATCTGCCACTCCATCATCAACAAGCACGGGGGCCATATCGCGGTGGACTCTGGCCCGGATAAGGGAACAACCTTTACCATCTTTCTCCCGGCCACCGCCAACGCCGCGGCCAGCGCCACGCCAGCCCCTGGGCCGGACCCCATCGCCTCTGCCGCCAAGGCAACTATCATGATCATGGACGATGAGCCCATGGTGCGGGAGTTGCTGAGAATGCTGCTTTCCCAGTACGGCCATCAGGTCATTGCCGCGGAAAACGGCCATGAGGCCATTGAGCTGTACAACAACCAGCGCAACAGCGATCAGCCCATTGATCTCATCATCATGGACCTGACCATCCCCGGCGGCATGGGGGGTAAGGAGGCCGTCGGCGAGATCCTGGCCATAAACCCGGCGGCCAAGGTGGTGGTGGCCAGCGGCTATTCCACCGACCCGGTCATGGCTAACTATCAGGAGTACGGCTTTATGGCCTCCATCAGCAAACCCTTTCAACTGGCCGAGCTCCTTCAGCTACTCAGCAAACTGCTGGGCTGATTTTTTTTATCACCTCTACCTAGCGCTATTTTTCGAATATGACCGCTTACATCCTCCGCCGCCTCCTGCTGATGCTCCCCACCTTATTTGGCATCATGGTCCTCACCTTCACCGTCACCCAGTTTGTCCCGGGCGGGCCGGTGGAACGGATGATCGCCGAGCTTGAGACAGGGGGCCGCGGCGGCGAGGTGGCCGCCAGCCACTCCCTCTACCAGGGCAATAAGGGATTGGACGAGGAACGCATCGCCAAGATCAAGGAGTTGTACGGCTTTGACAAGCCGCCCCTGGAGCGCTTTCTCACCATGATCAAGAGCTACCTGGTCCTCGATTTTGGCGAGAGCTACTACAACCACTGCTCGGTGGTGGAGCTTTTAATCTCCAAACTGCCGGTCTCCATGTCCCTGGGCTTCTGGACCTTTATCATCGTCTACGGGGTGTGCATCCCCTTAGGCATCAAAAAGGCGGTGACCGACGGCTCCCGTTTCGACTTTATCACCTCCACCATCATCCTGGTGGGTTACGCCATCCCCGGCTTTGTCCTGGCCATTTTGCTCATCGTCCTCTTCGGCGGCGGCTCCTTCTGGAATATTTTTCCCCTGCGCGGAATTATCTCGGACGGCTGGTCGGAGCTTAGCTTAGTGGCAAAGATCCTTGATTACCTGTGGCACATGATCCTGCCCATCACCTCCATGGCCGTCTCATCACTGGCGGTGATGACCATGCTCACCAAGAACTCCTTTCTAGAGGAGATCGGCAAGCAGTACGTGATCACGGCCCGGGCCAAGGGCTTAAGTGAAAACCGCATCCTCTACCACCACGTCTTTAGAAACGCCATCATCCCCATCATCACCGGCTTTCCCGGCGCCTTTATCATGGCCTTTTTTACCGGCAGCCTCCTCATCGAGACGATCTTCTCCTTAGACGGCATGGGGCTGCTGGCCTATGAGTCGATCCTAAACCGCGACTACCCGGTGGTGATGGGCACCCTGTACATCTTCACCATCATCGGCCTTATAGCCCGCCTCCTCTCGGACCTGAGCTACGTCCTGGTGGATCCGCGCATCACCTTTGAGGCCGAGGGTAATTAGATGGGATTCATGGGAGGAACAAGCCGCGGCTGGCTCCAGTTCAGGCGCAACCGGCGGGGGCTTATCAGCCTCATAATTCTCGCTCTGCTCTTTGGTCTTTCCCTGGCAGCCGAGCTTATCAGTAACGATTCACCCTATTACGTCCGCTATGAGGGCAGATCCTACTTCCCCATCGTCAAGGACTACCCGGAGACCACCTTTGGCGGCGATTTCCCCACCCCCTGCGATTTTGGCGACCCGTACATCCGCGCCAAGATCAGCGAAGGTAATAACTTCGCCATCTTCCCGCCCAACCCGCACAGCTACAAGTCGATCAACTACCAGCTCCAGGAACCGGTGCCCTCGCCGCCCAGTACGGAAAACTTACTGGGCACCGATGACCGGGGCCGGGACGTGCTGGCCCGGCTGATCTACGGCTTCCGCATCTCTCTGCTCTTCGGCCTGGCCCTCACCGCCACCGGCACCGTCTTAGGGATAATGGCCGGGGCCCTCCAGGGCTATTTCGGCGGCAAGACCGACCTCATTGGCCAGCGCTTCATCGAGATCTGGTCCGCCATGCCGGAGCTTTATCTCCTCATCATCATGGCCTCCATCTTCCGCCCCTCCATCTGGCTGCTGCTTATCCTCCTCTCTCTTTTTGGCTGGATGGGCCTCTCCGACTATGTGCGGGCCGAGTTCCTCAAGGGCCGCAACCTGAACTACGTCCAGGCGGCCCGGGCCATGGGGGTGGGCAATGTCACCATCATGGCCCGCCACCTTTTGCCCAACTCGCTGACGCCGGTGATAACATTTTTGCCCTTCCGCATGTCCGGCGCCATCATTGCCCTCACCAGCCTTGACTTCCTGGGGCTGGGAGTGCCGCCGCCCTCGCCTTCCTTAGGTGAGCTCCTGCGCCAGGGCAAGGCCAATATCGACGCCTGGTGGCTCTCGCTCACCACCTTTACCGTCCTGGTGGCCACCCTGGTGCTGCTGATCTTTGTGGGCGAGGCGCTGCGGGAGGCGTTTGATCCGCGCAAGGGGTGAGAGGGGCGGCATGGAAAAATTTGCCTACCGCTTTTAGTTCCAGCCACTTTTGTTCGACATCGGTAAGGCTTCGTTTGAATGTAGAAAACCTCGTCTTTAGACGTGATCAAGGTTCAACGACTCGGCCAGTAATTACCTTTGTTCATTTTCTTTGCTGAACTTTATGCCCTTTAGGGTGTTTATGCCCTTTAGGGTGTTTATGCCCTTTAGGGTACAAAGAAAACCAAGCAGCCGGACGGCTTGACCGTTTTGGCGAAAGAAAGGGCACCCCAGCCCTCTGGTCTTGGCGGACTTCCAAGGGGAAAACTAATAATAACAACGAATAGCCCTTTCAGCCTCTTACGTGAAACCAGCTAAGAGGCGATGATAATCAGAAACAAAAAAATGACCGAATTACTAAAGATAAAAAACCTGCACGCCAGCTTCCACAGCGACCAGGGCGAGACCCCGGTCCTCCATGGGGTGGAGCTGATTGTCCCGCCCCAGGAAACGGTGGCCCTGGTGGGAGAGTCGGGCTCTGGCAAGTCGGTCACCGCTTTTGCCGTCCTGCGCCTCCTGGCCGCCCGCAACTTTTCCACCCGCGGCGAGATTTTTTTTAACGGCCA
The DNA here is from genome assembly GCA_039714595.1 of Thermodesulfobacteriota bacterium. GTDB lineage: Bacteria > Desulfobacterota > Desulfobulbia > Desulfobulbales > SURF-16 > JAOZSN01. Next base: position 23,404 of record JBDLJA010000014.1, read on the forward strand.
GGACCTCTTACAGCTGAGAGAGGCAGAACTCAGGGGGATCAGGGGCAAAGAGATCAGTATGATCTTCCAGGAGCCCATGACATCATTAAACCCGGTCTACCCCATTGGCAGCCAGCTCGTAGAGCCGCTCCTCCTCCATCGCGGCCTGACGCGGCATGAGGCGGAAAAGGAGGCGGTGGCGCTCCTGGACCGCACCAGGATTAAAGAGCCGGCCCGGCGGCTGCAGACCTTCCCCCACCAGCTCTCCGGCGGCCAGCGTCAGCGGGTGATGATTGCCATGGCCCTGGCCTGTAGGCCCCATCTCCTCATCGCCGACGAGCCCACCACCGCCCTGGACGTCACCATCCAGGCCCAGATCCTGGAACTTCTGGCCGAGCTGCAAGACGAGTTCAAGATGGCCATCCTCCTGATCACCCATGACCTGAACATGGTGCGCCACGCCGCCAAACAGGTGGCCATCATGCGGGCCGGCCGCTTGGTGGAGAGTGGCCCCTGCCAGGAGATCTTTTCGGCGGCCAAAGAGCCCTATACCAGAGAACTGCTGGCCGCCATCCCCCACGGCGAGCAACAGCCGCGGAGCGGCGGCCAGGATCTGCTGACCGTTGAGGAACTGAGCTGCGCCTTTGCCATCACCAAGGGCTTTTTTAAACGCCAGGTGGGCGAGGTGGTGGCGGTGAACAAGGCGTCGCTTACCCTGCGGGCCGGCACCACCTACGGCATTGTCGGCGAGTCTGGTTCGGGCAAATCAACCCTGGCCTACGCCATCCTCCGCTTGGTGGAGTCGAAGGGCGAACTTTTTTTTAATGGTGAGGATATCCGGGCCAAGGGGGGCAGGGAGTTGCAAAAACTGCGGCGCCAGATGCAGATGGTCTTCCAGGACCCCTTCTCGTCGCTCTCGCCTCGGCTGACGGCGGGCGAGATCATCGGCGAGGGACTGAAGGTCCACGAAAGGGGGATAAGCAGGGCAGAGCGCCGGCAGCTGGTGGCCCAGGCCATGGAAGAGGTTGGGTTGGAGCCGCAGATGGCCGGCCGTTTCCCCCACGAGTTTTCCGGCGGCCAGCGCCAGCGCATCGCCATCGCCCGGGCCCTGGTCTTAAAACCAAGGCTGATCATCATGGACGAGCCCACCAGCGCCCTGGACATGCCCATCCAGGCCCAGATAATCGAGCTGTTACGGGAAATCCAGCAACGGCATGGAATAAGTTACATCTTCATCTCCCACGACCTCCGCGTCATCCGCGCCCTGGCCGACCAGGTGGCGGTGATGGAGGAGGGCAGGATCGTGGAACAGGGCGAGACGCCGGAGATCTTCCATAAGCCTAGCCACCCCTACACCAAAAAACTGCTGGCCGCCGCCTTCAGGGCAGAAGAAAAGGACCAGGTTCACCGCAATGGCGCAAAGCTAACAGCTAAAAGTAGGTCTGATTGAGCGAAGGCGAAATCGGCCAAGATTGGCAAAAGAGAACCGGAGAATTTCGAATATCGAATGTCGAACCGCAGAAGGAAGGTCGTCTCGTTCCCACCCTCTGCGTGGGAACGCATTTCTATCCCCCCTGGCAACTGTTGACAAACCAGAATGTCGGGTTTCATTTCATTCAAGCCAACCTACCCTGGCTCCCATTGGCGCCAATGATCTGCTCATCGCCGCCCAGGCCCGGGCCATGGGTCTCACCGTGGTGACCGGCAATATCCGCGATTTCTCCCGCATCCCAGATCTAAGCGTAGAAAACTGGCTCGTCCCGTAGCCTCGCCTCTTTAAGCCTCCCATCTAGTCAACAAGCCGTGTAGGTCGCCTTCCTTCTGCGGTCCGCTGTTATCACCGCCAACCCCGGATCAGCTCAACCAGCAGCCGGGCCCCGAAGCCGGAGGGGCCCTTGGCCGGCACATAGGATTTCTCGGTAAAGCCCCAGGCGGTGCCGGCGATATCGAGATGGACCCAGGGGGTGGCGCCGACAAATTCTTGTAAGAAGGCGGCGGCGGTAATGGTGCCGGCCGCTTTGCCGCCGATATTTTTCAGATCCGCCACCTGGCTCTCCAGCTGCTTGGAGTACTCCTTGCCCAGGGGCAGCCGCCAGCACGGCTCACCGCTTTGCTCCCCGGCCGCCGCCACCTTCTGAGCCAGCTCGTCGTCATTACTCAAGAGTCCGCAGCGATGGTGGCCCAGGCCAACAATCACCGCCCCGGTGAGGGTGGCGAGATCAATCACCGCCGTGGGCTTAAATTTCTCAATGCCGTAGGCCAGGGCATCGGCCAGGATGAGACGGCCCTCGGCATCGGTATTTATCACCTCAATGGTCGTCCCATTATAGGCGGTGATCACATCACCCGGTTTCAGGGCGGAAGAGGAGGGCAGATTCTCGGTGGCCGGCACTAAAGCCACCACATTGACCCCCTTGGGCTGCTCCTCGGCCACCGCTGTCATGGCCGCCATCACCGCCGCCCCGCCGCACATGTCATACTTCATATCCTCCATGCCGGCCGCGGGTTTGAGCGAGATGCCGCCGGCATCAAAGGTGAGACCCTTGCCCACCAGCAGCAGGGTGTCCGCCTTGGCCGCGCCGCAGTTATATTCGAGAACCACCAGGCACGGCGGCTCACTGGAGCCCTGATTGACCCCGAGGATGCCGCCCATCTTCAACCGCTGCAGCTCCCGCTTGGTCAGGACCTTACAGGTGAGACCCTTCTGGCCCAGGCTGCGCCCCGCCAGGGCAAACTCCTCCGGGGTCCAGCGGTTACCCGGCTCATTGGCCATGTCCCGGGCCAGGTTAGCGGCCCGGGCCGCCACCTGGGCCAGGCGCACCCCCTTGCGGCAGCTGCTGTTCTCCCCAGCCGGATAGAGGGTTATTTTTTTCAGCTCCACCCTCTCCTTCTCGGGCGCAGCCTTATACTTTGTAAAGGTGTATGCGCCGAGGAACACCCCCTCGGCCAGACACTCGCCCATGTCGAGGCCGGGCAAAATCTCCTCCTGCCAGCCAATGGCCAGCTGGCTGACCTTGAGCCCGGCCACCGCCTTGGCGATGGTGCCGCCCGCCTGGCGGACCTCGTCGCGCCCCGCCTCAGGGCCTAAGCCGACAAAGAGCAAGCGCTGGCAGGCAAGCTTGGGCGCGTAGACAAGCAGGGTCTGGCCAGCCTTGCCATTAAAATCACCGGCCTGCCAGGCGGCAGTAAGATAATCTTGCAACTCCGCTGGCAGCTGCGCCACCTCATCACTCGTCTCTGCCTGGCGGATAACAATGGCCAGACAATGGGCCTTACAGCTACTTAACTCTTTTTTTGCGACACTTATCTTCATGCCCCCTCCTTAAGTTCCGCGCTTACCTCCTGACATAAAGAAGCCTTTATGTCAGGCAAGGATCCACGCTTATCTAGTTTTTTTTCCACACGACAGACAACTAATCAATTATTATAGTAATTTCCAATTGAAATTAGCAAAGATCAACCCTTCCCCCTCCTCCCTATTCTTCAGCTAAGAGGAAAATAATGCTGACCCAACTCATCGTTGCCGTGTCGCTCGCCATCGGCGTCTCCGCCCTCTGCTCCCTCTTTGAGGCGGTACTCTTCTCCGTGCCGGCCAGCCAGGTGGAGATCCTCGCCTCCAAGGGCAGCTACCGCGCCAAGGTCTTAAAGGACCTGAAGGCCAATATCCATAAGCCGATCACGGCCATCCTGACGTTGAACACCATAGCCCATACCATGGGGGCGGCCATGGCCGGGGCGGCGGCGGCCACTGTCTTTGGCGAGGAAAAATTAGGCATCTTCTCCATCATCTTCACCATCGCCATCCTCCTCCTCTCGGAGATCCTGCCCAAGACAGCGGGAGTCACCTATGCCAAGGGCTTGGCCCCCCTTATCGCCCTGCCCCTCTCCTGGCTGGTAACCATCCTCACCCCCATGGTTTATCTCTGTGACCTGATTACGAAACTAATTCCGGGCAGTAAAGAGACGAGCACCGTTTCCTCCGAAGAGGTGCTGGCCATGACCATCATGAGCCGCCGCTCGGGCCAGCTGGACCGGGAGCAGGCAGGGGTGATCAATAACATCATCAAGCTCAAGGGCAAGACGGTGCGCCAGGCCATGACGCCGCGCACCGTCACCTTTACCCTGCCGGAATCCACCACCATTGGCCAGGTCCATGACCGACGTGACCAGATAAACCGCCATAGCCGCATCCCGGTCTTCACCGAGCAGCCGGACCAGATCAGCGGCATTGTCCTGCGCAAGGACATCCTCCTCTCGGCCGTGGAGGGGCGGACAAATATGGCCCTGACCATCCTGAAAAAATCTGTTCACTTTGTCCCGGAGTCCGCCTCCTTAAACAAGGTCCTCCTCGACTTCTTTGAGCGGCGCCAGCATCTCTTCTGCGTGGTGGATGAGTATGGCGGTTTCACCGGGGTGATCAGCCTGGAGGACGTCATCGAGGAGATCATGGGGCGGGAGATCATCGATGAGAGCGACGACCAGAACAGGTCCATGCGCGATCTGGCCCGGGCCAAGGGCAAGGAGTTGCTGGCCGATGGCGACAATGGCCAGGGCTGAAATGCGCTTTTGCGGTTTACAGTTGCCCATATAAAGTTTACGGTTGCCGGTCGCAGCTTTTTCTTTGATCCGCACGGATAAAAACAATACGGATATCTTAAAAAATCGCAAGAGTGCCGAACCGAGATTTCAGGGCAAAGGCGCAGATGCCGCAAAGGCAAGATTTGCGACCTTACATTAAAACTTTGCGCTCTTTACGGTTAGTCAAGATAGCCAGTGGCCAGGCAAACTGATTCAGCTCCAAAAACATGAAAAACATACGAAATTTCTCCATCATAGCCCATATCGACCATGGCAAATCAACCCTGGCCGACCGGATGATCCAACAGTGCGGCCTGATCAGCGACCGGGAGTTCAAGGACCAGCTCCTTGACTCCATGGACATTGAGCGGGAACGGGGCATCACCATCAAGAGCCAGACCGTCTGCCTGCCGTACACGGCCAAGGACGGCAAAAAGTACACCTTAAACCTCATCGACACCCCGGGCCACGTGGATTTCAGCTACGAGGTGTCCCGGGCCCTCTCCTCCTGCGAAGGGGCGCTGCTCCTCATCGACGCGGCCCAGGGGGTTGAGGCGCAGACTTTAGCCAACCTGTACCTGGCCATGGAGAATGACCTGGAGATCGTCCCGGTCCTAAACAAGATCGACCTGCCCTCGGCCGACCCGGAGACGGTGGCCCTGCAGGTGGACGAGGATTTGGGCCTTGACGCCGAGAGTGTCTGCATGTGCTCGGCCAAGACAGGCGAAGGGGTGGAGGAAGTGCTGGAGGCCATTGTCAACCGCCTGCCGGCGCCAAGTGAAGGGGACAGCGAGGCCCCCCTCCAGGCCCTGATCTTCGACGCCAGTTACGACCCTTTCCGCGGCACCATCATCTCCGTCCGGATGATCAACGGCCGGATCAAACCGGGAGAGACCATCCTCTTTATGGCGGGCAACCAGAGCTACCGGGTGGAGGAGGTGGGCTACTTCAAGGTGAAACGGGAGAAGGCCAAGGAGCTTAGGGCCGGCGAGGTGGGTTACATCCTGGCCGGGGTAAAAAACGTCAGCGATACCCGGCCGGGGGACACCATCACCCACCAGGACGCCCCCTGCGCAGCACCCCTGCCCGGCTTCCAGGAGGTGCAGCAGGTGGTCTTCTCCTCCATCTACCCCATCTCCACCGATGATTACGTCACTTTGGCCACGGCCATGGAGAAGCTCCAGCTCAACGACGCCTCGCTGACCTTCCAGAAGGACGCCTCCACCGCCCTGGGCTTCGGCTTTCGCTGCGGTTTTTTGGGCCTCCTGCACTTGGAGGTTATCCAGGAACGGCTGGAGCGGGAGTTTGACCTGCCCATCATCCTCACCGTGCCTTCGGTCCTCTATCATTTTTACCTGGGCGACAAGACGATGATCGAGGTGGATAACCCCAGCCATTTCCCCGACCCGGCCACCATCGATCACACCGAGGAGCCGTACATCAAGGCCACCATCCTCATGCCGGAGCGCTACATGGGCGCGGTGATGACCCTTTGCATGGAGCGGCGCGGCGAAAACACCAACTACCACTACCCCATGCCGGGCCGCATCGAGTTTCACTGCGAGCTGCCCTTAGCCGAGGTTATCTATGATTTTTATGATCGCCTAAAGTCGGTGACCCAGGGGTATGGCTCCTTTGACTATGAGATGATGGATTATCGGCGGAGCGATCTGGTGAAGCTGGACATCTTAGTGAACGGCGAGAAGGTGGACGCCCTATCACAACTGGTCCACCGGGCCAACGCCCGGGCCCGGGGCTTGCACGCCTGCGAGAAGTTGAAGGAAGAGATCCCCAGGCAGATGTTCAAGATCGCCATCCAGGGCGCCATCGGCGGCTCCATCGTCTCGCGCACCACCATCAGCGCCCTGCGTAAGGACGTAACGGCAAAATGTTACGGCGGCGACATCAGCCGCAAGCGCAAGCTGCTGGAAAAACAGAAGGCGGGCAAAAAGAGAATGAAGACGGTGGGCAACGTGGAGATCCCCCAGAAGGCGTTCCTGGCCGTCTTGAAGAGCGAGGCCGGGTGAAAGCTAAAGCTGACAACACCCTGACCCTCGCCGGTGGCAGAAGTTTAGGCTACGGGCTCTACGGCGACCCTGACGGGATGCCGCTCATCTACTGCCACGGCTTTCCCGGCAGCCGGCTGGAGGCGAAGCTGGCCCACCAGGAGGCGTGCCGCCAGGCCATTAAGATCATCGCCGTGGAACGGCCCGGTTACGGGCTTTCTGAACCGGCCCCCACCCTCCTGGACCTGGCCCAATGGGCTCGCTCCGACATGGCGCAGCTGCTGGCTCACCTGAAGTTGGAGCGCTTCGCGCTCATGGCGGTCTCCGGCGGGGCTCCGGCCGCCCTGGCTTTGGCTCACGCCTTTGCCGGTAGGGTCACCGGCCTCACCCTGGTCTGCCCCCTGCCCCCCCTGACTGACCCCGCCTTCCAGGCCCTCCTCTCTCCGGCTAAACGGCTGGCCCTGCGCCTGGCCCTGGCCGCCAAGGGGGCCATCGCCCCCCTTGTGGGCCTGGTGGCCCAGCATCCCCGCCTGGTCCTGAGGATCTTTCGGCTCCTGGCAGGCAGAAGCGACAGAGAGGTGCTGGCCCGGAGCGAGCTGCAGGAGGTCATCAGCCTCTCCCTGGAGCAGGCATTGTGGCGCGGCGGGGCCGGCTGCTCATGGGATATGCGCGCCTACAGCTCCCCCCTGCCCTTTCCCCTGACAAGCTGCGCCACGCCCACTACCCTCTTTCACGGCGAAGAGGACAACATTGTCCCGCCCCTGGCCAGCCACTTTTACCAGCAGCAGCTCCCCCACTGCCGTAAAGCCCATTTTCTCTCTGACGCGGGCCATTTTTCCCTGCCCCTGTACCGGATGGCCATGATCCTAACGGCCGTGCGTGAAACCAGAGGGACTGAAGGTTAGCTGAGCCACGACCCAGTAGAAAAGAAATGGACATCATTGAAGTCGAGATATTTAACAAGCTCTTCTCCGCCATTGCCGAAGAGATGGGTATCGTCCTCCAGCGTTCCGCCTTTTCCTCCAACATCAAAGAGCGGCGCGACTTCTCCTGCGCCATCTTTGCCGCGAACGGCGAGCTGGTGGCCCAGGCGGCCCATATCCCGGTCCACCTGGGCGCCATGCCGGCCACCATGAACCATGTCCTGGCCCAGCTTAACCCCGCGGCCGGGGACGTTATCATCACCAACGATCCCTTTGGCGGCGGCAGTCACCTGCCGGACATAACGCTGCTGGCCCCGGTGACCGACGCCGCCGGCGCCACCCTCTTCCATGTGGCCTGCCGGGCCCACCACGCCGATGTGGGGGGCAAGACCCCCGGCTCCATGGGCTTTTGCCACCATATTGATGATGAGGGCGTCCTCATCCCCCCCACCCGCCTGCTCCAGGGCGGCAAAACCAACAAACAATTTCTGCGGGAATTTCTGGCCCAGGTAAGAAACCCGGAGGAGAGACGGGGCGACCTGCGAGCCCAGGAGGCGGCCTTAAGCCGGGGTCGCGACCGGCTGCTGGCCACGGTGACCAAGTATGGGAGCGGCCATCTCTTTACCGTCCTGGAGGAGCTGAAGGATTATGGCGAGCGGCTCATGGCAGCCACCATTGAGGCCATTCCCGATGGCTGCTACCGGGCCAACGACATCCTGGACGATGATGGCCTGGACTCCGCGCCCCTGGACCTGGCGGTGGAGCTGACCATCAAAGGCGAGGGCGCGCTGGTGGACTTCTGCGCCAGCTGCGACCAGGTAACAACGCCCTTAAACGGGGTGCGGGCCGTTACCGTCTCCGCCACCATGTACTGTCTCCAATGTCTCCTGGGCGAAGGCTATCCCATAAACCACGGGACCCAGCGCCCCATTACCATTATCACCAGACCCGGCTCCATCCTTGACGCCACTCACCCCAGCCCGGTGGCCGCCGGCAACGTGGAAACCTCCCAGCGGGTGGTGGACCTGCTCTTCAAGGCGCTGGCCCAAGCCCTGCCCCAGCGGGTGCCCGCGGCCAGCTGCGGCTCCATGAACAACATCGCCATCGGCGACGTGGGCTGCGGCGAAAGGTTCACCTATTACGAGACCATTGGCGGCGGCATGGGCGGCGCCCCTAAAGGTCCAGGGGCAAGCGGCATCCACTCCCACATGACCAACACCCTGAACACCCCGGTGGAGGCGCTGGAGCACAGCTTCCCCCTCCAGATCAAGCGCTACGAGTTACGGCACGGCTCCGGGGGCAAGGGGGCGCAGGGGGGGGGATGCGGCCTGATCCGCTCCTATGAGTTTTTAGAGGATGCCCATCTCTCCCTGCTGGCGGAACGACGCCGGAGCCGACCTTACGGGTTGCAGGGCGGCAACGCAGGGCGGCCAGGGTGCGATATGTGGCAGAAAAAGGGGGGAGAGAGGGTAAGGCTGGCCGGAAAGGCCAATATTGAGGTGGCGGAGGGCGACGTGGTAACGATCATGACCCCCGGGGGCGGGGGCTGGGGCGAAGGGGAGGAGTGAGGCTAACTTTCCCTTCGTTATAAGTAAAAAGAATTACTTATCAAGGCACTTCTTCTCCAGGACACAGACCCCCTTCTTGGCCATGATCTCCTCGATCTCGGCCTGGGTCAGGTTGGAGTCTTCCTGGTGGTGGCTGATATAGACCAGGCAATCCTGACAGACATTCATGACACTGCGGTAATCCTGCAGTTCACTGGCAATCTCCCAACACGCCTTACTGCTGTCCCGGCCGGCCGGGCACTGGTCCTGACGCTGACAGTTGGTAATCTTTGCGCAGTGCCAATCCTTCTTCTCAGTCATAATCTTTTAAAATCCTACGACATACCCGCTAGGAACCGCCGTATTTCATTAACAAACTTAAGCATCAGGCGGCCGGAAACAGCGGCCTGGCGGACAAGAAAAGCCAAGCGGCAATTAACCATTAACCAAGAAACTGGTCAAGGGCGCTAATCAGTTTTTCTTTGCCCTCGCCGTTTTTGGCGGAGAAGAGCAGACGCTGATCTGGAGCCAGCCCCAGCCCCGCGTCCAGCAGGGCCGCCTGCCTGGCAACCTTTCCCCGTTTAAGCTTATCGATCTTGGTGTAGACCACCAGAAACGGCACCTGCTCCTGGCGCAACCAGCCGACCAGCTCCAGGTCCTGCGGTTTGGCGGCGTGACGGATGTCGACAATCACCACCACGCAGCGCAGGGGCTGGCGGCTGATAAGGTAGCTGGCGATGAGGCCCTGCCAGTCGTTCTGCAGCTTACGCGGCACCTTGGCGTAACCGTAACCGGGCAGGTCAACCAGGTAGAGCTGGTCGTCGGCCAGAAAGAAGTTAAGGCTCTGGGTCTTGCCGGGCCGGGAGCTCACCTTGACCAGCTTGCGCCGGTTCAAGAGCCGGTTAATCAGGCTTGACTTGCCCACATTGGAGCGACCGGCAAAGGCGATCTCCGGCCGCCCGGCCGGGGGCAGCTGGGCGGACTTAAAGACGCTCTTCACAAAGGTAACATCCGCCTGGGACCAGTGGGCCATTTAGATAACCTTATTGAGTTCGTACTCGACAATCCCTTCGGCCCCTGCCGCGAGAAGGCGGGGGATCAGATCACGCACCTCAAGCTCCGAAATCACCGTCTCCACCGAGTACCACTCCTTATGGTAGAGAGGCGAGATGGTGGGCGCGTTCATGGAGGGCAGCAGATCCACCACCTGGTCCAGGCGGTCACTGGCCACATTCATCTTCAGGCCCGAGAGGGTCTCCGCCTTCAGGGCCCCCTGGAGGAGACGGGCCACGTTTTCAATCTTCTCCCGCTTCCACGGATCACTCCAGGCCGCCTTGGAGGCAATGAGCTGGGAGTTTGAGGTCATCAGCTCATGGATGATGCGCAGACCATGGGCCCGGATGGTGGATTCGGTCTCGGTGACCTCAACAATGGCGTCAGCCAACCCCGAGACCACCTTGGCCTCGGTGGCGCCCCAGGAAAACTCAATATCCACCTTGATGTTCTGCTCGGCAAAGAAACGCTTGGAGTAGCTGACCAGCTCGGTGGCGATCTTCTTGCCGTCCAGATCACTGATGCTCTTAATCTCCGAGTCACCCGGCACGGCGATGATCCAGCGGGTGGGCTTGCGGCTCACCTTGGAGTAGATCATATCCGCCACCACCACGATGTCAGACTCGTTTTCCAGGATCCAGTCCTTACCGGTGATGCCGCAATCAAGGACCTCGTTCTCTATATAACGGCTCATCTCCTGGGGCCGGCAGATGGAGCAACTCATCTCCTCATCATTCACCTCAGGGAAATAGTTACGGCTGGCCAGTTTGATGTGCCAACCCGCCTTGGCAAAGAGCTCAATGGTGGGTTTTTCCAGACTGCCCTTGGGCAGGCCGATCTTTAACTCGTTCATTTCTTATATACCTCCTGGGGATCAAAGACCTTCTCGGCAATAATCTCCAGCTCGTCACCAACAACCTTGCGAAAGAAACAGCTGGGATAACCCTTGTGACAGCTGGCGCCGCCTAACTGCTCCACCTTGAAAACCACGGTGTCCTCGTCACAGTCCACCAGAATCTCTTTAATCAGCTGCTCATGCTGGGAGGACTCGCCCTTGAGCCACAGCTTCTGCCGCGAACGGCTCCAGTAGTGGGCCTTGCCGGTGGCGAGACTCTTCTGCCACGCCTCTTCATTTATATAGGCCAGCATCAACACCTCGCCCGACTGATAATCCTGGGCAATGGCCGGCAGCAACCCCTCACCTCGATCAAAACGCAAGCTAATCATCTCCCACTGGCCCCCCATCTATTAGATAGAAATAGTGCCAGTTTTCAGGGATGGCGACAGGTCGCCCACTGGCACAAAGAGTGTTCCGTCACTATATTTTCGACAAAAGGGTCATATTTATGATTATCCCGACCTTTTGTCAAGGAGCGATTAAAGGCGGGGCTGAAATGGAAACTTATGTGGCTTGCCCTTCATGGTCTTAAACTGGTATGGAGGAGATAGTGGCGGAACCAGCGTGAAAGTTTCAATAATTACGTGACAATATAAGGTGGTGGTTGGTGAAATTATCCCTGTCTGCTATTTTCCCCAGGGAAGAGCCAGGCAGGGCTTAAGAAAAAATTTACAAGGTGACGAGATGACTGAAGAGAAAATAAATGCGGAAAGCGCCAGCCCCCAAAAGGAAGATAAAACCGCGCCCCAGCCCCCAGAGACGGGCGACAACCAGGCCGCAACCACTGAGCTGAGCAAGGATGACAACCTGTACGCCGTCTTAAGCCACCTGGCCCCCCTGGCCGGCTACCTGATAATTATCGGCCAGATTGCCGTGCCTCTACTGATCCTCCTCACCAAGGGCAAGGAGTCAGACTACATAAAGTATCACGCCACCGAGTCGTTAAACTTCCAGATATCGGTGACAATCTACTGGATTATCACCTACATGCTCATCTTCCTCCTCATCGGCATCCCCATAGCCATTGGCCTGGCCATCTTCACCGTTGTCCTGATGATTATCGCCACCGTCAAGGCGAGCAACGGCGAATTATACCGTTACCCCCTGATCTTCCGTTTCGTTAAATAACGGCCATTACTTCAGCAAATGTGATTAGCAACGAAATCCCGCCTGAGAGATTTCCTCCCTGTCATTTTGCCACATAACCCACAGAAAACCGTGAATCTTGTCTTGCTGTTTCTGGGCCTTCGCTGGATTCTGTGGCCAACCCCTGCCAAAGCGGTTTCCATTAACCTGGCAATGGAACAGTTAGGTGAATTGGCTGAGGTTGCTTGGTAATCACATCAGCAAAAAAATGTTCCCTCACTCTCCTTGGCCCCGGTCAATTCTTGACCTGAGGGGCGGGAGACATTACCTTTGTGAGCCATTTGCTAACAAAGTCAGTAATCGACCTGAAACAAAAAGGAGTTATATATGAATAGTGCGGCCCCAGGAGTTGAAGTTTACGTGGAATACCAAGGTATTCTGGAGAACGGTGAGGTATTCGACTCCACCGAAGAGAGCGGTACCCTGCAGTTTGTCCTCGGCACCGGCAGTGTCATGCCCCCCTTTGAGGAGGCGCTCATGGGCATGGGCGAGGGGGAGGAAAAGGAGATTGTCATCCAGCCGGAAGAGGCCTTTGGCCCCCACCAGCCGGAACTGATTCAGGAGATTGACCGGGCCAAGTTCGGCGCCAAGGTTGACCAGCTCAAGGAGGGCATGGTTATCAACCTCAGCGTGGACCAAGACGGCCAGCCGCACCAGGTGCCGGCCCTGGTCACTGCCTTAGGTGAGGAGACCATCACGGTTGACTACAACCACCCCCTGGCCGGCCAGGTTATTCGCTACAAGATCACCCTCAGCAAGATCGGTGAGCGGAAGACCAACCTGCCCCCCATCGCCCCCGGCCAATGAGAGATGAGGCGCCGCCCTGCCTGCTCACCATTGCCGGCAGCGACCCGTCAGGGGGCGCCGGCATCCAGGCCGACCTGAAGACCTTCTGCTCCCTGGCCTGCTATGGCGGGGCGGTGATTACCGCCCTCACCTGCCAGAACAGCCTCGGCGTCAGTGCCAGCCAACCGGTGGAACCGCGGCTGGTGGCCGAGCAGATCCAGGCCGTGCTCAGCGACCTGCCGGTGAGTCACATCAAGATCGGCATGAGCGCCACCGCTGCCATCGCCAGCGCCATAGGCCAGGCCCTGGCTAACTTTCCCGGCGAGATCATCTTCGACCCGGTCCTGCACGCCAGCAGCGGCCAATCCTTACACGATGGGGCGGAGAGTAAACCACTGGCCGCCCTGGCCCCCCTGCTTAGCCGCTGCACGGTCCTCACCCCCAATGGCCATGAGCTGGCGACCCTCAGCGGTTGCCAGGAGGTAAAGAGCCTGGCCCAGGCCAAGGCGGCAGGGTTAAAGCTCATGGCTGAGCTGCCGCAGCTGCGGGCCATCTGTATCAAGGGGGGGCATCTGGCTGAAAGCAAGGCCGAGGTGGTGGACCTGCTCATCTGGCGCCAGAAAAACGGCCAATTAGACGAGATAACAGAGAGCCATCCACGCCTTACGACCCGCAACAGCCACGGCACCGGCTGCACCTTTGCCAGTGCTTTCACCGCCCTTCTGGCCCGGGGTAATGATTACCCCGGCGCCTTCACAAAGAGTGTCGCCTATGTGGCCGAGCTGCTGGCAAAGAGCCAGGGTGCCAGGCTGGGCCACGGCACCGGGCCGCTCCTCCACCATCTCCACCGCTGCTAGCAGCCATTAGCAAAGGGGCTCTAATCCCCTGGCCCCTTCTTTAGGCCATCTTGAATAATTGCCCTTTTGCCCGATGGCGGTGTCACAGCGAAAATGAAAAATGCTCATTTATGCCCTTGGGGTACATATCACTAATATGCGAAGTTTATCCCCGCATGGGGGCTTTTTAATTTTCACTACTCCTTGCCCTCGAACAGGTAAGCGAGAAAAGCGAGACTCCGAAATGCCTAATTATTCAAGACACCCTTTAGCAATGGCCGGCTGATGATTGATGGCCGGTAAAAATCATTTGAACTGCATATTGAAGCCGAAGAGGATCTGCCACTGGGGCAGGCTGCCCCCCTCATCCACCACGGAGTATTGCGGCTCCACAAAGATATTGTAAACCATTTTCTCCGCCATGATCACCTTGCCGACACCGAGACCAACAGGCACGGAGTAGTCATCACTCTCCAGATCATAGACCCAGATAGCGGTGCTGCGCAGGTACCAGCCTTTGCCAAGCTGCAGCATGCCAAAGGGCTGGAGGGCCGCGACATTGACGTCGGCCCGGTCGCTGGGGCCGGCTATGCTGTGCTGCCAGGTGAGCAGGTAACCGTACTGCAGCATGGGTGATTCGGCATTAAAGAGGACATTGGCCAGGCCCGCTGAGACCTTCTCGCTACCCAAACTATCCTCGGTGGCGCTGGGCAGGGTGAGCTGGGGGCCGACCCCAAAGCTGATGGCCGGGTTGCCGGTGTCGAAGAGATAGGCGGCAAAGACATTAAAATCACCAATCCCGGTCTCCGAGCCACCATTGGGCGGGCTGGGAAAGGTGTTGATGGGCAGGGAGGCGCGCATGAGCCAGCTGCTGTTGCCAATGGCAATGGGCTGGGCGTAACGGAGCCAGAACTGATTGGCATCCTCGTCACCCTCGGTGAACTCGCCAATGTAGTAGTCCTGCAGGTTAAAGGCCTTCATATTGGCCAGGGGGTTATTGGCCTGGGCCGCGTCACTGCCGCCATCGGCGCGAACCAGAGCGGGCCCGAGCAGCCAGGTGAACAGAACCAGAAGCAGACCAAAATTAGCTTTTGCGCGCATATTCTCTCCTTTAGCGTTTTTAGGACATCTAATTTAAGTTAAGAGATGCCTAAAAGAGTACTAGCCCCTTCCCGCAAAAACAAATTTTCAGTAACCTTTCCCAACAAAAAACAGCGCGCATCTAACACCTCAGGAGAGGTGGCCCATGGCGTCTTGGCAAAACAGGCAAGGGTTGCTTGAAACCGCTAAGGTCCAACTTACGCCATAGTAAAAAAAAACCAGGGCCACTATTACCTGCCAGGAGCTGCCCCTACTCTACCCGGCCAGCAATCTCGCCATATCCGCTATCAGCTCATCATGGTGGCTAGATCCCAGTTTGCTTTTGACGATATCCCCCCCCTTATCAACAACAAAAATGGCAGGAATAGCGCCAAAGTAAAAAGGCGGTTGGCATTCAAGCCCCCCGCCTTTTGCCAAAGTCAAAATACTACTTCACACGAGCTGAGCAACTTCGCGCGTCATCCGCCTACCCGCCTAACAGGCAAAACAGAATCTGCCCTTATTCTCCGCGCCGCCACTCAGCACCCTTCCAGGGCGTAGCTCTTATACTTTACCTTTTTTTGCATCCTGGCCCGGGTCCGGCGGTCCATGGGCCTTTTAAGGGCTTGGGCGTAATCATTTATGGCCTTCTTTTCCCGGCGCAGACGGCCGTTTAATTGCCCCCGGTGGTCCAGACGCCGCTGGGCCCGGGCCAGAATCTTACCCGCCTGGGCCATATCACCCTTATCCACGGCCCTGGCCGCCCGGCTCCGGGCATGATGGGCCTCAAAAACCGCGGCGCGCTCGCTGATCAGCCCATGGCGCTGACCGCGGACAAAGGCGGCATCGTCACTATAGCTTAAGCTCACCCGCTGGCGGTGGCTCAGCCGCTTTTTCCCACCCATGGGCAGATAGCTGACCTGGACCTTGGCCACCTTGTGGATCCCGGCCCGGCCCTCGTCCGGCCGCAGCCTGATCTGGAAGCGGCGCAACTGGCCGGCGGCCAGATCACCGCCCGACATGACAACCCGCCGTCCCTCCCTGGTGAAGCGATTGGCCATGACCCGGGTGACCGTAAGGCCGCTGGCGAACTTCACCGTAACCTGGATGTCGGAGGCCACCAGCTGCTCCACCGCCTGAAATTCCCGGGCCAGGAGCCGGTCGATATCTGCCGCCCGGTCAATGAAGTAGTACATGCCACGGCCATCCTCGGAGAGGGAGGCCAGCAGGTTTTCATTGAAATCCAGGCCAACGCCAAAGGTGGAGAGACTTATACCGTGCCGGGCCTGGTCCAGGGCCAGCTGCCCCAGGCGGTGGGACGACGTCTCCCCCACATTGGCCAGGCCGTCGGAGAGAAGGATAAGCCGATTGATATAGCGGCTGGAGCAGGAGTGGCCCAACTCCTCATAGCCGGCCATAAGACCGGCGTGGAGGTTGGTTCCGCCCCCGGGCCTGATGGCTCGGATAAGATCCCTGGCCCGCCACGGCTCCGCCATGGGCTGGGAGGAGAGCAGGACCCGGGCCTGGTTGGCATAGGTGACCAGGGCGAAACGGTCGTCCGGCCGGAGGCGGGAGACAATGGCCCGGGCCGCCTTTTTCACGTGGCGCATCTTGGCCTCGTGGGCCATGGAGCCGGAACTGTCAATGACCAGGGCGATATTAAGGGGCAGCCGGGGCCGGCCGGCCAAACCGGCCCTCTCCGGGGCGGTGACCAGCACCTCCAGGTAACGCTCGCCCGGCTCTGCGGCCAGGACATAGCCGTTATCAAAGGCACTGGTAACGGCCAGGCGCGAGCCGGCATGGGCCGCCGGCGGGGCCGCAAAAAACAGGGGCAGAGCCGCTGCCGCCAGCAAGATCATGAGAAAAAAACGGGGCGAAAACCTGCCGGCTGAAGTGAAATAATGAGCCATGGGACACCTCCCTTAAGATGGGGAATAAAGAAAAAATGGGCCGCCCAACCTATTGTCCGGGGCGGCCCCAGGCCAGTTAACAGCCCTCTTCGATGGCCCTCTTCTTTTTCACCTGGAGGGTATAGTTTTCCCCCACCTGCAACCTTTGGGACTTGGCGCCGCAGTCCATGATCACCGCCTTTTCCTTGCTGGCCATGACCTTACAGTTGATGGTGGCCTTCTTGGCCTGGACTGCCGGGGCCGCAGCCATCATCAGCAAGGCCGCCAGAGCCCATGAGATTCGCAACTTCTTCATAACAATCCTCCGCTTTAGTTTTGTCGCCTATCTTTAAAAAAACGCCGGCAACGGTTGCCTCCCCCGCCCCAAAGCAATATTGGCCGCGGGCCAGGGAGCTTGGCTATCTGTCTTGACGCTAACGGCGAAACGAGTGAAAAAAAAGCTGACATCGGCCGGTATGGCACCCATAACGGGCTGGTATCGGCCTGGTATGACCCCGATATCAGGTATTTTTTTGCTGGGCTATTGCGATAGAGAGAAGGGATGGCGGGAGGGGCTGCCGCAGGAGAGAGGGGGGGGGAAAATAGCTAAGGAATTTTAGCTAGAAAAAGTTCCGGCAAACCTCCAGGAGGTTCGTTTTCTTTCCACCCCGCGGGCATAAGGGCCAGCAGCAGCGCTGGGCCCGGAGGGTGTACAGAAAATAGTTACCAAGATGAAACAGGGGCGCGAAGAGATTGGCCCCGGGGAGACGGAAAGACAGCTACAGGAAAGGAGCGCGGAAAAAGAGGGGAATTCTTCTCCCCAAAGAGAACGGTTCCATGAACCGCCGCCCGCAAACGGTAGGCCAGCGACCGCGGAGAGGCTTACGAACCGGCAACTCCGGGCCAAGAATCGCCCCAGACAGCTGAGCAATACCGCTGGCAGCAAAAGCGGTTATCAGAGCAAAAGATCAGCAGCCCTCAATGGCCCTTTTTTTACTCTTTCTCCTCTTGCTGGACATAAACACCTCGGCAATGGGCCGGGTGGCGCTGTCCTGAAAGATGATCTTGCCGCTGATTTCACCCTTGCGGCGAATGGGGCGGTCAAGCTCCATGGTCATCTTGACCACGCCGGGCTCAACCGCGGTGAGAAGCCACTTCACCGTGCCGCTGGCCCCATCATAACCGCTGTGGGGCGGCGAGGATTTTTTTATGACGGTGGCCGGGGGAATGTTCTGCAGAACAATGACCGCGGCCGGGGGCGGCGCCGGGATATGGATCTGCCAGCTGATGCTGGTGCCGCGCGGCTGCGAGTAGCGCGCCCTGATGCCAGCACCAGAGGCTGGCTCTCCGGTCCGGCCCTGGTCTGGCCAGACGGCAAGGCAAAGGAGCAGCAGGGTAAAGATGAGGGGCAAAAAGAGGCGCTGGCGCCTGTCGCTAAATCTCATGGTCTCTTCTCCTTCAAGGGTTTGTTAAGGCCACAAAACCTTCCTCCTCAGGGTCCCAGCGATAACCGGGGCCGGCCCAGATCCGGCGAATCTCGTCCAGATCAACGCCAAGTTTCTGCAACACGGCAAAGGAGTTATAGATGGTGAGGATCTCCTCGTCGCTGATGACCTGGTCCCGGTCGCTGTCGGCCCAATGGTAATTGGTGATGGCCAGAGACGTGTCACCGGCCAGGCCCTGATTCATAGCGCGGCGCCCCTGGACCAGGGCCTCACCGCTGAAAACCAGACGCTCGCCGTAACCGGCCTGGGAGCCGGCTATAGCCAGGTAGGCAAAGTAGTGGATCTCACCCGCCCCGCCCTGGCTGAGCCACTTGATAAAGCGCCCCGCCTGATTAACCACCATGAAGGGCGGCTCCCCCTCGATGACCTGGCAGTTGTCAGCCACCTTTTCCTTGATGATAAAGGAGACCGGCCCGGAAGAAGCGGCGCCGCTGACCCGCACCTTAATGACCACCGGAAAGGGCTGCTTTGGCGCGGCGTGGCGCGGCAGCAGGCGGCTCACCTCCAGTTGGATCTGATCTGCCCCCGGGGGGAGGAAGATGATAAAGGCGAGCAGAGCAGAGAGCGCCACCGCGGCCAGCGCCAGGAACAGGCGCCAGGGTAGCCGGGGGGCGGAACCCTGCTCCGGGCCGGGGGTGGAACCAGCACCATCGGCCCCTTTATCACCATCATCTTCTGCCGGCGGCAAAGGGGTCGCCTTCTGCTGGTCGCCACTTACGGCCGGGGCAATATCAGCCAGGGATATGGCCAGGATCTCCGCCAGTCTTTCGGCGTTTTCCTCTTTGATATTAGTGGTGCGGCCATTCTCCCAGCGGGAAACGGTGTCCACCGTCACGCCCAGGCTGGTGGCGATATAGAGCTGGGTCAGCTTCTGCCCTTCGCGGATCGCCTTAATCCTGGCCCCATCGATGGCAAAGAGACCTTGCTGGCTTAAAGGGGGCTGGGGCGCTGTTTTCTCTTCACTACTGGTCATGGTTGGTAAAGATCAACTAAAATCAATGGGTTGGCAAGGGAAAAATGGCGAGCCATCCTTACCAGGTAATTTGTGACGGCCCCCAGGAGGGCAGTGGTCTGGCGGCAACCAAGGGGTAGATCAGCAAAGCCGGTGATTTCCGACCGAACTGGCTGTAAATTCTCAGAAAAATGGGCTTGCCCCAGTAAACGCCGGCGTGCTAAATTTCTTCTATGAAATTTCTCCCTTCGCAGATCCTCTTCTTCCTGCAAAACAAGACCACCCAGCGCAACTCCCTTCTGCTGCTGAAATTTTTCATCCTGCTGGCGGCCATCATCACCACCTTCAGCATCCTGTTCCATCTGATCATGCTCTACGAGGGCCGGGATTACAGCTGGATCACCGGCTTCTACTGGACCCTCACCGTCATGTCCACCTTAGGCTTTGGCGATATCACCTTCGCCTCGGACCTGGGGCTCTCATTTACCATGCTGGTGCTGCTCTCCGGCATTGTCCTGCTGCTCATCATGCTGCCCTTCTCCTTTATCCAGTTCTTCTACGCCCCCTGGCTGGAGGCCCAGGAAAAGATTAGGGTGCCCCGCAAGCTGGCTGAAGGGGTGGCTGGCCACGTCATCTTGACCAACACCGACCCCATAACCTTTAACCTGATAAGTAAGCTGGAAAAATTTGACTATAACTATGTCCTGCTGGTGGAAGATATGCAGCAGGCCCTGGAGCTTTCCGATAACGGGATCAAGGTGGTGCTGGGCGAGCTGGATCTCATGGATACCTACGAGCGGGTCAATATCAATGAGGCGGCCCTGGTGGTGGCGGCCAACGATGACTTAACCAATACCGCCATCGCCTTTACCATCCGCGAATTAAGCCAGTCCGTACCCATCGCCACCGTTGCCAACACGGAGCATTCCCGTGATATCCTCGAATTCCCCGGCAACACCGAAGTGTTTGAATTCAGACGGGAATTGGGGCAATCGCTGGCCCGTCGGACCTTGGGCCTGAGCCACGGGGCCAATATCATCGGTAACTTCGAGGACCTGCTCATTGCTGAGGCCCCGGCCATGCGCACCCCGCTGGAGGGCCGCACCCTGGCCGAAGCCACTATTCGCCAGCAAACCGGGGTCAATGTCGTGGGGGTCTGGGAGAGGGGCGTTTTTGAACTGCCGCAGCCTGGCGACCGGATCAACTCCACCTCGGTCCTGGTCCTGGCCGGTACCGCCCGGCAGCTCGCGGCCTATGAGCGTCATTTTGCCATTTCCTGCGTAGACTATGCCGAGGATGCCCCGGTCTTGATCCTGGGCGGCGGTCGGGTGGGCTGCGCCACGGCCGACAGCCTGGCCGAAAACAATCTGCCATTTATGATTGTTGAAAAGAGCGCCGCGCTGGTCAAGCGCATGGCGAAACAGGGCATCCAGGGTGATGCGGCCGACATCAACACCCTTAAACGGGCCGGCATCGAGACGGCGCGGGCGGTGATCATCACCACCCATGATGATGCCATGAATATCTATCTCACCTTTTACTGCCGGCAGCTGCGGCCCGATGTCCAGATCATCAGCCGCGCCACAGGGGAACGCAACATCTCCAAGCTCCATCGGGCCGGGGCCGATCTGGTTATGTCCTATGCCTCCCTGGGGGCCAACGCCATCTTCAGCCTGCTCCAGCCAAACGAGGTCTCGCTCTTTGCCGAGGGGCTCAATGTCTTCAGCCGTGAGGTTAACTCCTCTGCCCTGCAGGGGCGCACCCTGGCTGAAGCCAACATCCGCCAGGAGAGCGGCTGTAATGTCATCGCCATCCATCCCCTGGGCCAGGAACTGACCAGCCCAGATCCCCAGCGGCCATTACGGAAAGGGGATATCCTGCTGCTGGCCGGCCCCATGGCCGCGGAACTTGAGTTTGACGGAAAATTCAGTGCTACGAAATGAAAGTCAGTGGTAATCAGAAATAATTATAACTGCCCGGAACAAGGTTACCCCCTTCGGGAAAGTTAGGGGCGAGAAGAAGAGTTGCATCGCCCCCCTTCTATTCTAGACACTTCCTGTTTTCAGAGAATATTGCCACTCATCCCCCCCCTGAAGTCTCATTTTTATAACAAGGGTAGTGTCTCCACCAGGCTAGGGGCGATTAACTCCCCTTGTTATGGGGCGAGAACATTAACCTTATAGGTGATCCGTTCGTTATTGACATAGGCATCGCCCTGGGCCGGGTTATGCTTGACAAGCATCGTACATTCTTTTTCCCCCGGTTTTGTCCAGGTCATAAATTCGCAATGGGCCTTAAGATGCTGGGGGGCAATGGCGGGAAGCTGCACGGTTACTGGCCACTGCTCCGGGCAACCTATCGTCAAAGTGGCGCTGTTATTGGCGGCGCAGCCGTAGTTATAAACATCGATGCAAACCGGAATCTTGGCGCCCACCTTGCCGGCGGTGTACCCATCCGGACAGGAACCGTTTGTCTTACAAAACCCCAGCTCGGGCCGGTTGTTGATCACCAGATTAGCTGTAGCGCTGTTGTTGGCCTCATTGGACTCCTGGACCTGCATATGGGCATCAAGGGCGGCCGTGATGGTGGCTGCCCCGCAGATGTCAGTGAGGATGCCAATTGAACCGGTAAAAGTCTTACTCTGGCCGGCGGCAGGCACATCCACCGTTACCGGCAATCCTATTTGCGGGGTAAGGCGAAGGGAGAGCAACATCTGACTCTGGGCCGAATTTCCACCGTTATTCTTAACAATAACGGTGTACTGAACACTGGCGCCATTGGTGGTGTTTGCGGGGAGGACGCTGAAATGCTGAATGAGAAGGTCTGGTTTAGGAGCGGCTAGTTTCAGGGCAGCGGGAGGTGGTTGCTTGCTGATATTGGCGGGCAGCTGCCTCTGGGATGTTGGCGCCTTCTGGACTAGCGGGGCAGCGAATACCTGAAACGACATAAGAAATGACAAGATAGTTAATGTGACTACTCTACCCATCTGTTAGCCTCCTTGAAAAAAATGATAAGCAATCGCCTTTCGGCAGCTGGTCAGTAAGGGCCTGGGGCGGGAATTTAAACAAGGTCAGGCAAGCTGCCCCACTCTTTTCTCTGGAAGGGGGCAGCCTATCCCTTTTCATCCGCCCTGAAAGTGGTCTGTTTGGCGGCGCTATTCACGCACAAGTGATGCGTAAATCCAGCCTTTGGTGCCATCCGAGGTCTTAACCCGATACCAAGCGCCTTTTTTTGCCACGATCTTCAGTTTATCGCCCTGTCTGGCAGTTGCGACAACAGCTGAACTGGTTGAGTTTGCGGCCCTGATGTTTGCCGTGGGCCGCGCCACCGTGACAGTTTTACTGGTGCCGATGCTTGTCAGGCTCTGCAGGGATGGCGTGAAGGCACTGCCCATGACAACGAGAAGTCCGACGATGAGCAGGGAACGATAGAGCTCCACCGTGACGAACCGTTTAACTCCGACCCTGTTGAGCACCGAATAGGCAACGACACCGCCGGCGATACTCACCAACCAGAAGAGAAGGGGCGTCCCCATGACACGCAGGGCTATGATGGCCACGAAAAAAAGAAACAGTGAGGGGACAAGAATCTTCATATCTTCCTTCGTCTGCGGTTCTGAGAAGAAGGATTTGATATTGGCCCAAAGGGCTAAAGGCCCGGACTCATGGGCCCGCCGCTCCATGTGGGCCGAGTGCAGCTCATTGAGCTCCTTGTTGATCTCCTGGAGCCGGCTCAAGGACTGCCGGGCCTGTTCCGTGTGTTCACTTATATCGCTGGTGCAATGGGGACACTTGTTGGCATTGACGTGCACCAGGGTGGCACAGGCCGGGCAGGGAGTTTTGTCCTGTCTTTTTATGTTGGCCTTCTTATACGCCAGCAGACTGTTTGCCTCCTCCTGGAGGGCCGCGTACTGATTGTCTGCCTCATTTTGACTTGGATCTTGATCCAGACTACTCATGGGTCTTCACCTCTGTATACTTGGCGGCGCACATTGCCGCCTGTGTCTTGGCAACATCCCTGGCAGGACGGCTGCACCACTTTTAAGCCGGTAGCCAACAAAGGCCCTTTAGGTAGGCAAAGGGCCGGCTATTCCGCTGAGCCCTAAGCCTTCATTTCATGAAACTTAAGTTATTAACATCTCTAAAAAAAAGCAATATCATACATCTCCACCGCCTGCTACATGATTTGCCGGGTGACAGGTAAACGATTTTTGCCAAGGGCTGACATCGCCTCGGCAAGGCCAGCAAATAATGGTGGCATAGTAACAAAACCCCACTGCCCCAAAATTATTTCAATTAACTGATAACCTTTCAGTCTCCTGCCCAACTGGCTGAAAGCCAGTGGTTATCAGATACTAAAATGTCACTTATCGTTGCCAAACCCTTGGGATGATATGATGAGCCGCTTCAGGCCTTAATTCTTTGGCCAACTGATTAGATATTGATCTCTTCACCTTCTGAGCTAATTATATATGCCCCGGCTTGGTAATCGTCGTGGGAGATAGTTATTTTATCGCCAGTTTTAAACTGCCATCCTTCAACCCAACCTATTTCAATGTTTCCTGCTGGCTCAAGGACAAATGAGCCTGCCATTTTTTCTATATTTTCAGCTGAACTACTAAGGTCAATTTTCAGCTCGAGTTTTTCTTTTGAGTTGTTTTTTATAATTGCAACATAACCCTTACCAACAAACGACTCCCTATAGTTAACTGTAATAGGAATATTTGGCTTGGAAATTGGCACAACTGACCTGGCAACAGCAAACAGATCGTCTTTACTGAAATCAAAAAACCAACAACCTACTATACTTGCTGCTAAAATAGAAATTATCAGGATTAATTTTTTCTTGAGGTCAAAAAAATAGATCATCCTTCCTCCGACAAATATATTTTGTTTTAAAACTCACAGCTGTTATGCCGACAATTTACACTTCATATTGAGCGAGACTATTAAGTTATGATGGCCCAATCGGCCAACAGGAGTATTAATGGCCCAAAGAGGTGAGAATGTCAACGGGGATCAAGGAGGCTCCGCCAGGCCGTTATTAGCCCTCGACATATTTCAGGCAATGTCAGGGGTCAGCTAATCTTCAGGATGCAACAGCGGGCCCCCAACCTTTGGCTATCAGCCGTCTTGAGCCAGAGAGCCCCTGCTACAAGTGGCAGGTTTAAGCGCCCTTAAAAAAATGGCGACAGTAGGATGTTTCCTGAGAATCTTCAGGCAGGGAGAACAGAGAGAGATCTGTTGGAATGGGGCAAAGAAAAAAGCCCTGTGATGACTGGCAAGGTGGCAAAAAATGCCCAAAAAACAACAATCCACCCCTAGAAGGGGTGGATTGTTGAAAGGTGACCCTAAAAGGGTATTTATCTGAAGTGGTTCAGGCTTGATCTGACAGTTACCGGTAGGTGCTGCCTGTCGGCTTAAGTCTGAACCACTACAGCTCAATAATGGCTGGAATTGCTTAGTTAAACTTGTTCTTTCTTTTCAGACGAGCCGCCGCGCAACCCACGCCCCTTCTGCTCAAGAACCAGACTCTTTCTCCAGCATGGCACGATGGGGCCATTTATCCACCCCACCTTTAAGGATGTACAGTCTGGAGTCAGCGACACCCTGTTGCCGCAAGTAATCGTAACAGCGCTTAGCTCCGCCACCTCCACGGGGACAGACGACAATCACATCATCAGCCATGTTGGCCTTTGCCTTTACCACGGCCGGGTCGATACTCCTGCGCTGGGCATCAGTCTTGACCGGAAAGGCATTGGTTTCAATGGAACCGGGAAAATGATGTTTAGCAAAGGCGTCCTTTTCCTGAATATCAACGATCACCATCGACTTGCCTGCCGTGAGCCACCCTTTAAACTCCTTCTTGCCAACGTAGTTGTAACTGCCTGCCACAGCCGAAGTTGCTGTTGTCAGCAACAGAAGACACATCAGTGAAATAGTTCGCATTTTTTTCTCCTAATATTTTGTGATACCTGCTTACCTTGAGGACAATTTGCCTTGTTCCATGCCCTTGAACTGGCAAGCAAGGTATATTATGTTTATAAATAAAACAAATAGGTAATTCCTATAATGCTGGCGCCGATCATTAGCCAGCAAAATCCACCACCCGGGAAATAGTCCATGGAACTCAGAAAACTGGAAGCATTTTGTAAGGTTGTTGAATTAAAGAGTTTTACCAGGGCCGCTGAGGAGATACTACTATCGCAACCAACGGTCAGTGAACATATCCGCAGCTTGGAGAACGAGCTAGATCAGAAACTGATCAACCGCCTGGGCAGGGAGGTGGAAACAACACCCGTGGGCGAGATACTGTATAAGTATGCCCTGAAGATTATTCAAACCAGGCAAGAGGCGCTCCAGGCCGTTGCCCAGTACAGCGGCAGAATGGCGGGTAAAATAACTGTGGGCTGCGGGACGATCCCTGGCACCTATATCCTGCCAAGTCTGATCAGTAGCTTTCATAACCTGCACCCGTCAACAAAGGCGATTCTCCGAATCACTGGTTCGCAAATTATTGCCGAAAAGATATTGGCCAGGGAGGTTGAGTTAGGCATTGTTGGTGCCAGGTGGCAAGAAAAGAGACTGGTCTGGACGGAGATATTTACCGATGAATTGACCCTTGCCGTTCACCCGGAACATCCCCTGGCCGGAAAGAAAGAGGTTTCCTTACAGCTTGCGAGCCAATTTCCCTTCATCCTGCGGGAACCGGAGTCGGGTACGCGCAGGGTCTTTGCCAATATTCTCGAAAAGGAGGGCCTCAGGGAAAGCGACCTGGAGGTAGTTGCTGAAATCGGCTCCACTGCGGCTGTCAAGGAATCGGTTAAGGCTGGAATCGGCGTTTCGATTCTGGCAAAACGTGCTGTTTCAGATGATCTGGAATGTGGCAGACTGGCGGCCCTCGCCATTCAGGGACATGACATGCATCGCCCATTTTATCTGATCCAACGAAAGAACAGGGATCTCTCCCCGGTTGCCGCAGCCTTCATGGAATTTATCCGAGCAAGTGAAGCTTCCGACAGATGGCAGGATTAGGAGCTTTACCTCAACGAACACTACTCGGCAAAGGAGGCAGCCCCTGTGAGCCTTACGAAAAACTGACCGACGACCAGGCCAAAGAGCCGCACCTATCTCTCGCCAAACGATTCCGAAATTGTCCTCTGCAGGGGTTTTAGTAAAAATTTCATCAGGGAACGCTGGCCAGTTTTTATATCCAGCTGGGCCGTCATGCCGGGGAGAATATCGATCTGCTTGCCGGTAGTGGTGACCACCGGGTTGGCCTTGGTGGCCACATGAACCCGGTAGTAGATCTCTTCACCATGGACGCTCTTCTCTTTCAGGGTATCGGCGCTGACGTAGACCACCTCCCCCTGCACCCCGCCAAAGAGGGTGTAGTCAAAGGGATCGAAACGGATGGTCGCCGTAAGGCCAGGGCGCACCAGGGCGATATCGGCCGGCCGCACCTTTGACTCAACGATGAGCCGGTCATTGACCGGGATGATCTGCAGCAGCTCTTCCCCGGCCCGCAGCACCCCGCCCACCGTGGTCACCCGGATATTCTTGACAATGCCGGGCAGGGTAGCGCTGAAGACGCTGTCAGCCAGCTGCTGGCGGCGCTGGGCCAAGATCTGCTGGTTCTGGGTGATCTTATCCTCCAGATCGGTCAACTCCTTACGCGCCTCCTCCAGGAAGTGGTTCTTGCGGTTAACCAGCTTGGCCGCCGCCTCGTTCAAGGCCCGCTCGGCCCGGATCACCTCGGAGCGGTTCACATCGCCGGAACGGGCCAGCTTAGCCACCAAGCCCGCCTCCTCCCTGGCCAGCTGTACCGCCACCTTTAACGTCCGCAGCTCTTCGGTGAGCCCCGAGCGCCGCTGCTTGAACAGGGCCTTCTCCACCGCGGCAATGTCGGGGAAGGCATGCACTAATGGCGAGAATTTGAGCTCTTGGGCCTCGGTCACCTCGGCGGTGAGACGATTGGCCTTGGCCTGCAGGGCCGCCAGCCGCCCTTCGATCTCCAGCACCGCGGCCCGGGTCTTGGTCTGGTCAAGCTGGGCCAGGACCTGGCCCATCTCGATCCGATCCCCCTCTTTGACATGGAGTGAGGCCAGCACCCCCCCGTCCACCGCCTGGATAACCTGGACCCGGCTGCTGGCGATCACCTCGCCATGGGCCCGGGCCACCTCGTCGATCTGAAAGTTACTGGCCCAGAGGATAAAGGCGATGAGCCCAGCAAAGAGCAGCAGCAAAACAGAAGAGTAACGCCGCTGATGGAAGGTCTCCAGGCGGCTCCACTTAGAGGCGGCTTGATCATCATGGTCAAAATTTTTATATGACATCCACCCCTCCTTGCCGTCGCTGGCCATCGCCCAGCAGCGGCCGGATCGCCTGGCCGCCCGTCAGCCGCCGCCCCGGGCCGGAACCCTTCATCTTGGCGATAACCGCCTCCGGCCGGCCGTCGGCCACCACTTCGCCCTGGCGCATCACCACCATCCGTTTAACCAGTTTGGCGACCAGCATCGGCTTATGGGTGGCAATGAGCAGGATATCATCCGGCCTGACATATCTCTGCAAGGCGGCAAAGACCCGGGCCTCGGTCTCATTGTCCAGGGAGGCGGACGGCTCATCCAGGAGCCAGATCTTCGGCCGGGCCAGAAAGGTCCGGGCCAGGCCCACCAGCTGGCGCTGGCCGCCAGACAGACCTTCTCCCCCTTCGCTGATCTCCATCTCCATGCTGCGCGGGTTGTCGGCCGCGATCCGGTCGATGCCCAGCTCGTGGCAGATCTGCAGCAGCTCGCTGTCGCCCACGGCCCCGGAGAGGGTCAGGTTACTGCGCAGACTGCCCTTAAAGAGATGGATCACCTGGGGCAGATAGCCAATCTGCTCGGCAATAATATTGGGGTCCACCTCCCACAGATCGGCCTGACCCAGGCGCACCCGCCCTTCGCTGGGCTTGTACAGGCCGCAAAGCACCTTGAGCAGACTCGACTTGCCGGAGCCCACCGGCCCGAGGATGGCCACCCGCTCGCCGGCCGCAAAGCTCAGCTTGGGGATGCCTAGCTGGCGCACCGGCGAATTGGCATAGGAAAAGGTCACCTGGTCAAGTTCAATGGTCTCCGGCCTGGCGCTGGGCAGCAGCAACTCCTGGCCGTCCCGCCGCTCAGCTGGCAGGAGGAGGATATGGTTGACCAGCCGCAGCGACTGGGAAACATTCTGCCACTGGACCAGATAGTGGACACTCTGGGCGATGGGGGCGATCACCCGGCCGCCCAGGATACTGCAGGCAATGAGGCCGCCCATGGTCAGGGAGCCCGCCTCGATCTGACCCACCCCGACAACCACGGCGCTGATATAGGCCAGGCTCGACAGGCTGCCGGTGGTAACGGTGGTGAGATTGCTCACCGCCTTCTGCTTGACGTTATAACGGGCAATGGTCCTGGTGATCGCCTGCCACTCCTCGGCAAAACGCCAAGCGCCACTGGCGGCCCGGATCGACTCCGCCCCGCGAATGGTGTCCACCAAAAGCCCCTGGCGCTCGTTGGAGCGAACCAGCTGCCGGGCCAAGAGACGCCTAAGCCGCAGCTGGGAAACCAGGCCTAGGGCAGCGGCCACCGGCAGCAGGGCCAGGTAGACGAAGGCCACCTCCAGGCCGCCGATGATGGCGATAAAGGTGATAAACATCAGGGCAAAGGGCATGTCCACCAGGGCAAAGATCACCGTGGAAGAGAAGAACTGGCGCACCGCGTCCAGCCCGCCCACCTGGGCCGCCATGGTGCCTAAGCTCTGGGGCCGCTGGTCAAGGCGCAGTTTCAGCAGATGCTCATACAGCTGTTGGGAAACCGCCTTGTCCACGGCGCAGGCCACACTATCTAAGATCCGGGCCCGCACTGTCTTGAGCAGCCAGTCGAGGCAGAGGATGATGGCCATGCCGGCCACTAAGGTCTTAAGGGTGGCGTAGGCCAGGGTGGGCACCACCCGGTCGTACACCTGCATGGCGAAGACCGAGGTGGAAATAGCTAAGGTATTGATGACAAGGGTGGCGATCACCACGTCAAAGAGCCAGCGCTTGGAGCGCAACAGCTCGCGGAGCACCATGGCGCGGGCCGGGTTGTCTTTGGCAAAGCTACCCACCTCGCCGCTGGCCGCGGCCGGAGAGTTGAGCCACAGGACAAGCCCCTCCTGCAGCTCTTCCTCCCGGCAATCCTCCCTCCTCTGACCGGTGGCCGAAGTGAGGCTAAGGCATGAGTTGCGCCACTCCAAAAGATGCCACTCCCCCTGATGAAAGAGCAGGGCTGGCAGACGCCTACGGTCAAAACGGGCAAAACGGAGAAGGGCGGGCCGCACCCCCCGCAGTTGCAGGAGCTTAAGAATAGCCGCCAGGCGCTGCAGCGGCGGCTGAGCTGCCCCTTCCGGCTGGGCCTGGACGCAGGCGCGGTTAAGGGCGCCAGGCGAAACCGGCAGACGCAGCCGGGCAAAGAGTTCCTTGAGTAAGGATGCGGGAAGCGGGGCCGCATTCAGCCGCAAGGTCTCCGGAGCCGCTGTTGCCTCTCCCTTGCTCATTTATCCTCTCCTTGGGCCACGGGCCTCACTTCCTCTACCCCCCGCTTGAGCCCGGCCGGGCCATCAAGCCGGCCGGCCAGGGCGGCAAGGCGCAGGCTTAAAGTCAGCCTCTCACTCGCGGCTCTGGCCAACAGCAAGCGCTGTTCGGTGAACTCGCGCTGAATATTGAGCACCTCAAGCCAGCTCTTACGGCCGATATCATACTGGCGGAGAAAGGAGAGGCGGGTCTGCCCCACCGCGGCAACCGAGACGTGCTGCCCTTCCTGCAGCCGCTCCTGGACGGCCAAATTGATCAACAGGCTCCTTACGCGCAGCTCAACAGTGGTACGGGTAGCCACCAGATCCTGACGGGCGGCGTTGACCTGGGCCGCGGCGGCCCTGGTCCGGCCCACCACCCCGAGCCCGGCCCCATCAAGGCTGCCCGTCAGGATGAGGCCGACCCGGGTGCCATTTGTGGCCGGGGCGTCAAAAAAGTCCCGCTGAGCCTCGGCGTAAAGGGTGGGGGTGGAGGCGATCCTCTCCTGTTTCTCGTTATACTCGGCCACCCTAATCAGCTCCTTTTTATAAAGAATGTCGGCCTGGTTTTCCTGGGCCAGGGCCGTGATCGCCCCTGGCTCCGGCAGGCGGGCCAGTTCGGGAACGACCTGCTCGTTACTGGCTATTGTCACCTGGGTCAAGGCCCGCAGCTCGGCTAAAGCAACCTGTAATTCACCGGCCAACCGGGCCTGTTGCAGCTGGGCCTGGGTAAGGCGCGAAAAGGCGAGGCGCACATCCGCCTCAGCGGCCAGCTGCCCAGCCTGGCGTCGTTTGATCCGCTCGTACAGTTTTTGATGCTCGCCAATGTTCTCGTCCGCCACCAGCAGACGCCGGCGCACCCCCAGGATCCGGGCGTAGGCCGCGGCCGTCTGCTCAATAAGCTGGCGCCGCACCTGGAGGAGGGCCTGCTCTTCCGCCCGCAGCCGGGCCTTCTCTCGATCTATACCCGTATCTATCCGGCCAAAGGCCCAAAGGGGCTGGCGCAGGCGCAGGGCGCCATACTGTTCACCATTGTCCTGAGTGCTGATGTCGCCAGAGAGGCCCGGATAGCGGGCCGCTCTGGCCGTGTCGATGTTATAGCCCTGGGCGGCCAGCTCGGCCGCCTTGCCCTGCACGGCCGGATGGTGAGCCATGGTCGCCCGCAGGGCCGCAGTCAGGCCGCGGTCCGCCGGCGGGACCGCCTGGGCATTGGCCAGAGAGAGGCCAAAAAATATCAGAAGAAGCAGAGGTATGGGCCGCATAAACAACCTATCCTAATAGTCTGCAAAATTATCTCCCGGGGCCAAATAGCTATTATCACCATGCGCCAAGGGTTCATTGTCAGCGGCCGCCGCACCTCGCCCGCTCCCAGCCCGCCGCGTAAACAACTTCGCCGCCACTTCCCCTTTGCCTATCTCATTATAGGCCTTGGCCAGGTTCTGGCGCCACTCCTTCTGCCAAGGGCATTTTGCCACGGCCTTTTCCATAAGGGGCACGGCGTCAGCCACATGCCCCTTGCTGCAATAGACCAGCCCCACCATATAGTTGCAGGCAGCGTGGTCCGGGTTGTGGTGCAGCATTTTTTTAAATTTTAGTTCCGCCCCATCAAGATCCCCCCCATGGTACAGCTCTACCCCCGCCTGGAGGAGGCCGGGCTCTGGCAGGGTGAGCATATCAGCGATGGGCTGCCAGCGGATCTTGGCGTTGGTCCCTCTGGTCAACGGGGCCAGATACTCCCGGTAATGGCGCCAGCGCGCCTTGGCGCTCTTGTAAATGGGCTGCCGTACCTGCCAGACACTGGCGGTCTTCACCGGCCGCTTAAGCTCATTGAACTTTAGTACTTGTCCCTGCCACTCTACGCCGATATAGGCCAGCAAGCGGCGGGCGCTGCCCTCCAGGTCATCCACCACCTCCTCATAGCTGATCTCCATAATCTGGCCGGGGAAGAGCTTATGCCAGTGCTGCATCAGCAGATTGTGGTCGGCCAGCTGCTGGCCGATATCATTAAGGTCATAGGCAAAGCCCATGCCGCCATGCTTGGCCTGGTAGTCGGTGAAGTAGTTGGAGATAGCGATGTCGCGCGGGTCGCGGCCCACCGAGATGATCTTGGCCCCCGGCAAGAGGAACTTGATGAAGCCGATGTTTTCGAAGTTGTGGGGCAGCTTGTCGACCACGTGGCTGGCCGCCGGCTTCTCCTGGGCCGCCAGCTCTTTTAATTCACTGATGATCCCCTGGGCAATCCCCTGACTGATGGCCGGGCTCAGGTCATCGATGCAGTCGGGGTAGCGGCGGCCCGAACCCACATGGCGCTCCCAGCGGTTCAGACCGGCAATGCGCTGGGGAATGATCCCCAGCTCACCGGCCCCAAAGATCTCGCTGTGGCCGGCGATGATCTGCTCCACCAGGGTGGTGCCGGAGCGGGGCATACCCAGGACATAGACCGGCAGGCTGGAAGGGTCGCCGGACCCAGGGCGGTGTTGGTAGAGCTCCGGGCTGAAGGCGTGGCGCAGGCGGGCGCAGCTGGTGCGATGTTTCTTGGGGTCGTAAGAGAGATGGCGGCCACTCGCCTCGTTGGCCTTGCGGGCACAGACAAAAGCCTTGTCATACTCTTGGCGCTTGTCCCAGGCCGCCGCCAACTGAAAAAACAGGCCGGAACGGACCCTGCCTTCCAGGCTGGGCCTTGCCGCCGCCCGTCCCATCTTGGCCAGGCTCTCTTCATCGCCTGGAAAGTGGCGGGCGTTGATCAGGGCCGCCTGGGCCTGGAGCGGGTCCACCCTTTTGAGCTGCTCGTACAGCCCCAACGCCTCGTCAATTCGCCCCTGCTGCATGTAGAGCTGGGCCAAGCCCTGGAGAGACGGGACGAAAAAGGGGTTTTCGGCCAGCACCTGGCCAAACAGCTCTTCGGCCCGGCCAAAGTTCTCCTCCTGGCCCTCCACCAGGGCCAGGGCGTTGCGGGCCTGGGCCAGCAGCAGTCGGATATCCCGAGCCGATGTCTCTTTATCGTCCCCCGCCAGTGCCTGGGCCAGGGCCACACCCTTTTCCGCCGCCCGACGGGCCTGGCGGTCAAAACGGTGGAGAGAGGCGCCTGCCAGACGGCTCCAGAGGGCCGGGTTTTCAGACTCAAGGTCAATGGCCCTTTGCAAGGCCCGCACCGCCTGGAGAAAATGGCCCTGGGCCTGGGCCAACTCGGCCAGCTGCAGGAGCAGGGCGAGGTTCACCGGATAGTGCTTGAGCCCGTTACGCAGCGCCTCTTCGGCCTGGCTATGTTGATCATGGCCGGCCAGCAGTACGGCGTAGCCGGTGACCAGGGAGACCCAAACGTCCTCTGGCAGATCGGCCCGGCGGCTAGCCAGCCACTCCTCGGCCCGGGCCAGCTGGCCATCCACCACCCAGATATGAAGCTGCAGGCTGCGGAGCTGGGCCGTAAAAAGGTCAATGACCGACCCCGGCAGCTCCTCCTGCCGCTCTTCCAGACAGGTAATGGCCCGTTCCAGGGGGGCCTGGGCCGCCTCCGCCTCTTCTTTCTGCAGATGAAGACGGACCAGGGCCAGCCAGACCGGCAGACGCCACGGCTCCAGCGCGCTGGAGCGGCGGTAGAACCGTAACGCCGCCTCCAAATCGCCCTGCTGCAGCCGACACCAGGCCAGCCGGGCCAGGGCCAGGGCGTGGTCCGGCTCGGCCTGCAGCACCCCTTGCAGCAGCGCCTCGGCCTGCCTCAATCGCAGCAAGACGCAGTCCACCCCGGCCAGATCCACCCGGGCCGCCAGGTCCAGCTCGGCCATTTTCTTGCGCCCCTGTTCATAGCAGGCCAAGGCCTGCCGCCGCTCACCAAGCTGGGCCAGGGCCAGGGCCAGGAGCGGCAAGGCCCGGACATCGCCGCCCTCCTCCCAGCAGGCCAGGGCCTCGGCCCGCAGCTCACTGAACTGCTGATTTTCCGCCAGGCGGCGCAGAATGTTCAGATATGGCACGCTGGGTTCTCCACTTGTTATGGCAAGAGCAGTTGTTAAATCCTGGCCACCATCACTCTTTAAAAACTGGCAAACCCGCTTTTGCCCGACAGATAAACGCAGACCTTAAAAGGCGCCAAGGGGGCAAAGCACAAGGCCTGGTTGACCCAAAAGAAGGCGGACCGCCAGGCTGGACGGCTTACCACTAAAAAATACAATTTGTTGATAGGAAAATTTTAGACGTGAAAGAGCAGTGATGTCAAGCTGTTGCCAGGGCAAGGCCGAGAGAGAAGCCGCCGGAGGGCGAGGTTGAGATTTCTCATCTCCACCGACTGCCCCCCCCTGCCCCAGGCCAGGCAGGGTCAGGGGGGGGGAGACTGCCTTTACTTAAGCCAGGCCCTGGGAGGTGAGGAGGCCAGCCGGCATGGCGGCAAGGTAATGATCAGGGGAGCCGGAGGCCCGGAAATCACTGATTGTGCCGTTCCAGAGATCGGCAGTGGTTGCGGTAGAGGAGTATTGTTCGCTAACCGATTCGCCCCATCTTTGCAGGAGCCCATCACTGCCCACACTAAGCCCCTCAATTACCGAGAAGTTCCCGCCATCCTCGGTATAATCAGGTATTGAGAAACCGGCGCTCAGGCGTAACTGGTCCCCAGCCACCAGCATGGCCCCATCACTGATGGCCCCCGCCTGGTAGCTGGGGACCGGATCGATTAAGCCGCTGTCGCCCACGATGACAACGGTATCATCGGCCCCGAGATTATCGGCCCCAGACCAGACTCCCCAGCCGGCGCCGCTATCTTGGAGGCCCAAACCGTCACTATCCACCATGATGTAGATCGAGTACTCCACCTCGGCGCTGAAGGTGCGGCCGGAATGGTCCGACGACTGGCCAGCCACCAGGTCGAAGACAACGATGGAGCTATCTGGCCCGGCCTCGGTGCCAACGTTCAGGGCGGTTATGTCGGGGTCTTCCTCGTCCAGGTCATTGATCGCCAAAGAAACGGGCTGTTCGCTGCTGTTGCCGGCGGGATCGGTGGCCAACACATTGAAGATATAGCTCTCCTGGCTCTCGAAATCGGGGTCCACCAGCAATCGCACCTCCCCACTGGCCGCATCGATGCTGAAGGCGGCGCTGTCAGGGCTGGACCCCAGGCTATAGGTGGCGGCCCCATCGTCACTGGTCACCGTATAGACAACCTGGCCCGCCCCGGAGTTCTCGTCTATGGCCGGGGCTATAGCGCCGCTTGAGATAGTAGGCGGCGTCTCATCTACAACTGGGGGGGGATCATCATCCAGGTCATTGATACTTAAGCTAACCAGCTGCTCACTGCTGTTGCCGGCAGGATCGGTGGCCAACACATTGAAGATATAGCTCTCCTGGCTCTCGAAATCGGGATCAACGCTAAATATCACTACCCCGCTGTCCTGATCGATGCTGAAAGAGGCGCTGTCACCGCTGGCGCCCAGGCTATAGGTGGCTCTGTCATCATCGCTGGTCACCGTATAGACAACCTGGCCCGCCCCGGAATTCTCGTCTATGGCCGGGGCCGTAGCGCCGCTTAAGATAGTGGGGGGCGTCTCATCGGCTGGGGGGGGATCATCATCGTCATCATCACCCTCATCGTCCAGGTCATTGATCGCCAGGAAAACGCTCTGCTCGCT
>JBDLJA010000015.1:0-57198 GCA_039714595.1 Thermodesulfobacteriota bacterium
GAAAACTAAAGGGGTCAGAGTGAATTTAAATTAGAACCGTCTTTTCGCCACCCCACCGACCGACCTCTCTTTTTCGCCTTAAGCCGTCTGCCGGTCAGGGCTGAAAGCTCCGCCTTGAAGCGGTCATTACCAACCGCCATTCCCTTCTGGGTAATGGGGGGATTACCACTCGCGTCAGGTAAGCTGGGATATACTTTCCAATCGCCTGACAATAATCGGCACACGGGCTTGGCTCGACGCATCACCAGGCATATGACCCGGCAGGCTCTGACGAAATTGGCCATCAGATAGCAGTTCTGCAAAGCGTTCTCCGAGATGCTGCTTAAGGGGAGCAGATGCCGCCCGGAGCTCTGCCAGCAGTTCCGGGCGGCCGTCAATCACCGCAAGAAGATCTTCGATATCATGGCTCAGCTGGAAATCACCATTACCTCGGCCGGCAAAGGCTGCCAGCTTACAAGCCAAAAAATAAGGTGCTGTTATCATCCTGATCCTGGCGCCGGATGGCAGCTCATGTTCACCAGCCTTTTCCAGCGCCTCCTTGTACCACTCATTAGCAAAGCCCAAAATAGCCTGATCCGTTGGCATTACATCCAATAAGATTGGGCCACACTTCCAGCGGCAGACTGGAGCATCTTCACTGCTATCCTCGAGAAACCCCTTTTCCCGCAACAACTCTGCCAACCGATAATAATCGGCCCTGTTGGCAACCTCTGTTAATACATCAACATCATGGGTATAACGAATCGGCGGCGAAGCATTGTCGGTAATGAGCAGGCCGGTGGCACAGCCGCCCAGAAAAACCAAGCGCTCCACCAGCCCTTCCAGCCGGGCAACCGCCCCTTCAAGCAGCTCAATATTCGGGTTAGTAAGTCTGTGCATAGTCTTCCAACCGTTTACGCAGCTCCTTTACAGCAAGCTCCCGCTCTCTTGCCCGCCCTATACGCAGCGCATCCACCAAGGCCAGCATCTCATAGAGACCAGGATCCCGCCGGGCTGCCATGGGTGCCATTTTGTAAAGCGGTGGGCAGGCAATGCCTCTTACCTCACCTTCAGGGTCCGGCCAAACCGGCAACAACTCAGAAGACGAGGAGACAATAACATCCTTCAGAGGCGGCGCAGCGTAGGCGGTGGGCATTCCCCTGGTTATGCCGCCTTCCTCAACCCAGAAAACATACTTCAAACCATGGATAACAAACTCTGCAAGATTACGAAACTGCGGCCGCAGATCGTCTCCTTCCCTCACAGCCAGCCGGGCCGCCAGCGCCCGCTTGACGGAAGCATGCACCTGGGAAGGACTCAATCCCAGCTCCACCGCCAGCCCGGCATAACTCCAACTCTGGCCGCCCAGCACCACCAGCTTCAACAAAACATATATATCGTGTGATTTAAGCATGACCACCATCCCATTCTTTATTCCAGAATCCAGAATAGGGAATAAAGTCAGCAAAAGCAACCTCTTTTCCTGACTTCTTGCCAGGGCATCTCACCTTAGCAACAATTTCAGCACATCAGCCAAATTCTTGCCCACCTTTTCCATCATCATCAAAGAACAGGCAGGCCATCATTGATATTTGCCTCAACCTCTTGCGTGAAAAAAATATCTGCCAAGCTGGATAGAAAAATGCCGAAAACTTTATCCTATACTTTATAAATATCTATCTTAGTTTCTAAACATTTCCTTAAAGAAAGGTCATTAACCCCAAGTTCAAACCAGCTGGTTGGTTTCTGGAAAAAATCCAAACCTCGGCCAATCTTTACCACCCAGCCAGTATCCAGTCTAATTTCTCGGTCATGCATATTGGGGTTGAGTTGAATATCAAGCGCGACATCCTGCTCCAACATGCTCTGTTTGATATCTTCCAGTTTTTCATGCAAATCAGATAAATTTGTTTTGAATAAAAGGGGTCAGAATAAAATTAATTTTACTCTGACCCCTTTTGTGTCTTTTTGTGTCTCTTTTGTGTCTGAGCTCGGCGAGGCATGTAAAAAAAATTAGCTGCTGAACAGTGGTGTGGAAAGGTCTTGGAATCGGTTTCGGCTGGCTTCTTCTTTGTGGCCAGTGGCCCCAACATTTCTTCCTGGCTAGCAAAAAAATCGATCAACCAGCTATGGATTTTCTCAGCTGGTCAGATGTTGGTCAAGCCAGGCGCCGACATCGGCTGCGGCCTGTTGCTGGTGGAGATCGTTGAAATTCTCGTGGAAGCCGCCAGGGTAAGCGATATAGCTCTTATCAACCTGTCCCACCTGGTCGAAAAAGCTGCGGCTGGCCTGGCAGGGAACCATGGCATCAGCGTCGCCATGGATTATCAGCAGGGGCGGTTTAAAATCTGCGGCCTGGGCCTGGGTCCAGTCAATGGCCTGGAAAAACTCCACGGACCATTGGGCCGTAACCCTGTCATGAACTAAAGGGTCTGACAGATATTGGCGGACAGCTTCCGGATCTCTGGAGATGGCGTTAACATCCAGGCCATTGCCAAGGGCAAAATCGGGTTTTATCAAGGCCAACAACCGGCCCAGGAAACGGAGGACAGGGGAGACGCCGATATCGCCAAGGGGCGGGGAGGAGAGAACCACCCCCTGCAGGCCTTGCGGATAATGGAGGACATAGTTGGCCGTAATCAAGCCGCCCATGCTGTGACCCAGCAAGAACAACGGGCGAAGCTCCTGCTGCCCCCTGACAAAATCGACAAACAATTTCAAGTCCTGCCGATATTCACGCCAGTCGTTGACATGGGCGGCCAAACCTTCCGGGGAGCGCCCATGCCCCCGATGATCAAAGCTGTACACCGCGTAACCCTTGGCCAGCAATGGCGAGATCAGGTTCATGTAGCGCCCGCTATGCTCCCCCACGCCATGGACAATAATCAGCGCCGCCTTCGGAGCAACATCTGGCTGCCACGCCTGGTAGTAGAGCTGCCAATTGTTAAAAGCTGTAAATTCCCCTTCTGTGTGTTTCATAATGGTAAATTGTATAACAGTTAGCAGGTTCCCGGCAACGATAGCCTTTACTCCGGCTGGCCGTACTTACCAACAATAGCGATAAAATGGTGTGTTGTATCTCTTAGTGGTACAGATAGCTGGCCTTCGCAACCAAGCAAGAACCTTGAGTGCATGTCGCATAAGGGTATCTTGAATAATTGCTATTTGGCCCGATCGGAGTCTGCGCTTACCCACTGCGTCACAGCAAAAAAGAAAAATGCTCATTTATGCCCTTGGGGTACATATCACTAATATGTGAAGTTTATCCCCGCATGGGGACTTTTTATTTTTCACTGTTCCTTGTCCTCGAACAGGTAAGCGAGAAAAGCGAGACTCCGAAATATCTAATTATTCAAGACACCCATAACAGTTAGAGGATAGTAAGTTTTGGCCGTTGGCATTCTGCACATCTGCCCCTTATAGTCTGCTGGCCAAATATCGTTTGGCCCCTGAGCTAATGTTTTCGAACAACCTGGATCTTCTCGGCGAAGGCGCCTTCTGCCCGGATTTATAAGCCCTTCACGGCTCTATTATTGGCCTGCCAGTTGTTATTTCAAGGGGCTAGATATTCTTTCTGGCCCCTGTTTTTGTGGGCCTTCTTTCCCTTTACAAGCAGAGCCATTTTTTCCCATACTGACGGATGATGCCCTTTTCGGCCCGACTCCTGCTCCGCCATGGGGGAGCAGTGGTCAAGGTATCCGGGCCGGAAAAGGGAAAATGATAATCTGCCATGCCTTGAACATCGTGTGTCGATCAGCCTTGTGCAGGCAAGCAATGTTAAGCAGCGGCAGATGCCGCGCCTTTTCTGAGCGGCTCACGGCTCCAGGAAAAAACCAAAGGTGAAGAGAGGCCATGAAGTTTTCCACTAAAGTCTTGTTGTCTTGTCTTTTGTTGTTGCTGATGGCGGCCGGGGCCCAGGCCGCCAGCGGCGGCGGCCATGACCCTAGCCAGGCGGTGGCCAATTTCCCACCCAGCCTGGACAGCTACCAGGACGCCGACCTCAAGGGTGTCAGCGCCATCCTCGGCCACCGCATCAAGCACACCCCTTTCAACCTGGTGGCCACCCTCATCTTCATTGGCGCCATCGTCCACACCTTTTTGAGCAGCAAATTTCTCTACTACGCCCACAAGTGGAAGGCGGAGCACCAGGCGGAGATTGAGGCGGGCCGGAAATTGGAAAACTCCACCCACATCATGTCTGAGGTTTTTCATTTCTTAGGCGAGGTGGAGGTGGTCTTCGGCCTCTGGGCCATACTGCTCTCCGGCTCTGTCCTGCTCTTCTATGACTGGCATACCTACATCGACTACGTCAGCGGCGTCAACTTCACCGAGCCGATGTTTGTCGTGGTCATCATGACCCTGGCCTCGTCCCGCCCCATCCTCAAGCTCTCTGAGAGCATCATGTTCCGCGTCGCCGCCATCTTCAAGGGTACTCTGGCGGCCTGGTGGCTGACGATCTTAACCTTAGGTCCCATCCTCGGCTCCTTTATCACCGAGCCTGCCGCCATGACCATCTCCGCCATGCTGCTGGGCCAGAAGTGTTATGAGCTGCAACCAAGCGATCGCTTCAAATACGCCACCATTGCCCTGCTCTTTGTCAATATCTCGGTGGGCGGCACCCTGACCCACTTTGCCGCCCCGCCCGTCCTCATGGTGGCCGCCCCCTGGCAGTGGGACCTTGGCTTCATGTTCAGCAACTTTGGCTGGAAGGCGGTCATCGGCATTATCGCCGCCAATACCCTGGTCTTTTTTATCTTTAAAAGGGAGATTGCCAGCCTGGAGAAGAAATTCCATGTGGGCCGCCTCAAGGACGAAATCAAGGAGAAGTACCTCTCCCGCGAGTTTCTTGAGCGGGGTCTGCACCACGCTGAGGAGCGCATTGCCGAAGAGCTGCAGCGCGAGTTTGACCGGATCAAAAAGGTGGCCAAGGAGTCGGCCCTGACCATGGGCTCGTGGGAGGATGCCGACCTTAAGCTTTTGGATGAGACCCTGGAACAGGAGATCGAGGACCTGAAGATCCAGAAGATGAGTGTCTCAGTGCCGGGCCTGCTGCCCCGCGACAAGCGGCCCAAGCTGATCGACCCCAACTGGGACATGCGCTGCGGCAAGGTGCCTGTCTGGATCATGGCGATCCATGTGGCCTTTATGGCCTGGACCATCTTCAATGCCCATTACCCCGCCATCTTTGTCTCCGGCATCCTCTTTTTCATCGGTTTTGCCCATGTCACCTGGCCCTTTCAGAACAACATCAACTTAAAGCCGCCCATGCTGGTGGGCTTCTTCCTGGCCGGCCTGGTCATCCATGGCGGCCTGCAGGGCTGGTGGATCGCGCCGGTGCTGGGCAGCCTGGGCGAGGTGCCCCTCATGGTGAGCGCCACCGTGCTCACCGCCTTTAACGATAATGCCGCCATCACCTACCTGAGCACCCTGGTGCCAGGCTTCACCGACAGCCTCAAGTATGCCGTGGTGGCAGGCGCTGTCACCGGTGGCGGTCTCACTGTCATTGCCAACGCCCCTAATCCGGCGGGCCAGGCCCTGCTTAAGGGATACTTCCGCAACGGCGTCTCCCCCATGATTTTACTCAAATACGCCATTGCCCCTACCATTATCATGGGCCTCTGCTTTCTGGTCCTTTGAGCATGGTGAGCGTTTTTCACACATGAAAATGTGGTCAAAGTATAATCCCATCTAATTCAAGAAACCTGGGGTGGTGGACAACCCTTCCCCTTAACGCCAGCCGTCATTACCTGCGCTCTAACCAGCGGCGGATGAAGGTGCCGGGAGTGATTATTGACGCCTTCATGGGCCACTTGGTCACGGACCAGGAACCTTATGGCCCCTACTCGCAAAACAGAAATCCCGAATAGTCACCTAGTAACTATCCGGGATTTCGGCATTTTCTGGTAGGCCCAGCAGCGCCATGGTTACCGGAAAAAAAGAGCGAAGAGGGCAAAAAGGGCAAAAGCCAGCTGGCTAACTTGAGCAGTGACGAGCTGTGAGCCATGAATCTCCTTTCCTCGGCCTTACTTCGCCAAGAACCGCGGGTACACCCTTTGACCAGGGATAATCTGTTTTGCGGGAGGGCAAACCATCCCCTTAGATTATATATTTGCACAATAACCCATTGCAGGTATGGTGCAATCCAGCTTTAAACGGCAAGGGAAGAGGAGAGCGCCTTGATTTGGCTACAAATGTTATTTCGCGACTAAGCAGCTCAGGATTTTTCTAGCAAAGCCCCCCCCATGGCAAAACTGACAGTTAAAAATCTCACCAAGGTCTTTAGCGACCGGCCGCAAGCGGCCCTGGCCATGCTGGCGGAGGGTTTAGGCAAGGAGGAGATCTTTGCCCGCACCGGCCTCACCGTGGGGGTGGCTGACGCCTCGCTTACCATTGAGGCGGGCGAGGTCTTTGTCATCATGGGTCTTTCCGGTTCCGGCAAGTCCACCCTGGTGCGCCTCTTCAACCGCCTCATCGAGCCCAGCTGCGGCCAGGTGCTCCTCGATGGCGAGGATATCGCCGCCATGCCGCCCCAGCAGCTGCGCCAGATCAGACTGACGAAGATGAGCATGGTCTTCCAGTCCTTTGCCCTCATGCCCCATATGACGGCCGAAGAGAACGTGGCCTTTGGCCTGGAGCTGGCCGAGGTTGAAAGGGGCCAGCGGCGGGAGCGGGCCCGGGCCGTGCTGGAGCGGGTGGGGCTGGCCAGTTCCGCCTCTTCCTACCCG
Source organism: Thermodesulfobacteriota bacterium (assembly GCA_039714595.1). Taxonomy (GTDB): domain Bacteria; phylum Desulfobacterota; class Desulfobulbia; order Desulfobulbales; family SURF-16; genus JAOZSN01. The sequence goes on from JBDLJA010000015.1 coordinate 6,705, forward strand.
GGCGAGCTTTCCGGCGGCATGCAGCAGCGGGTGGGGCTGGCCCGCGCCCTGGCCATTGATCCCGATGTCCTGCTCATGGACGAGGCCTTTTCCGCCCTGGACCCGTTGATCCGCACCGAGATGCAGGACGAGCTGCTCCGTCTCCAACAGGCGGACCAGCGCACGGTGATCTTCATCTCCCATGACCTGGACGAGGCGATGCGGCTGGGCAACCGGATCGCCATCATGGAGGCGGGCCGGCTGGTCCAGGTGGGCCGGCCGGCAGATATCATCCACGCGCCGGCCAACGACTATGTGCGCTCCTTTTTCAAGGGGGTGGATGTCTCCCACATCTTCCAGGCCAGCCATCTGGCCCGGCCGGCCCCCGTGACCCTGGAGGAGACGACACAGCCGGCCAACGCCTTGAGACAACTGGAGAAGAGTAAACAAAATTTTGGTGTGGTCCTGGACGCTGACCAGCGTTACCAGGGCCTGGTGAGCCGCTACTCCCTGGTCAGGGCCAAAACGGCGGATGGCGGCCTGGAGGCGGCCCTGCTGCCGGCCGGGCCCTGCCTGCATGAAAAGAGCTCCATGGCCGAGATGGTGGCCAGCGCCAGTGAGGTGGAGTTCAGTCTGCCGGTCCTGGGCCGCAGCGGCGAGCTGCTGGGGCTGGTGAGTAAAAACAGGCTGCTGAAGACCCTGGGGAAAGGAGCATGAGCCAGAGCGACGCGCCGACCACGCCAGCAGATCCCTGGGCCAGCCCGGCTCCTGCCGCCGACCCATGGGGGAGTTCCCAGGGGGCCCAGGGCGCGGATGGTTCCTCGGCCTGGCTCAGCCCCGCCGCCTCTGGCGGCCCGGAACAGGAGAGCTTTGACTGGCTCCATCCCTTCCAGGAGGCCATGATTCCCTTTGATGCTTGGGTGGAGAGCACCATTGGCTGGCTGGTGGAGAATTTCCGGCCCGCCTTTCAGGCCGTCCGCCTGCCCATTGATACCGTCCTCTCCCTCCTGGAAACGCTGCTCCTGGCCACCCCGGCCCCGCTGATGATTGTTTTCTTCCTGCTCCTGGCCTGGCAGCTGGCCGGGCCGCGCCTGGGGATTTTCAGTGGAGCCAGCCTCCTCGCCATTGGCCTCTTAGGCGCCTGGCAGCAGGCCATGGTTACCCTGGCCCTGGTCTTGACCGCCGTCTTCTTCTGCCTGCTTATCGGCCTGCCCAGCGGCATTCTCCTGGCCCGTTCGCCCCGGAGCGCCAGCCTGGTGCGGCCCTTGCTGGACGCCATGCAGACCACCCCCGCCTTTGTCTACCTGGTGCCCATTGTCATGCTCTTTGGCATCGGCAACGTGCCGGGAGTGGTGGTAACCATCATCTTTGCCCTGCCGCCGGTGATCCGCCTCACCACCCTCGGCATCGAGCAGGTGGACCAGGAGCTCATCGAGGCGGCCACCGCCTTTGGCGCCAGTCCGGGGCAGCTCCTCTTCAAGGTGCAGCTCCCCCTGGCCCTGCCCACCATCATGGCCGGCGTCAACCAGACCCTGATGCTGGCCCTGTCCATGGTGGTTATCGCCTCCATGATCGCCGTGGGGGGCTTAGGCCAGATGGTGCTGCGCGGCATCGGCCGGCTGGACATGGGACTGGCCGCAGTGGGCGGCGTCGCCATTGTCCTGCTGGCCATCCTTTTAGACCGCCTCACCCAGGCGGTGGGCCAGCGTGATCGCGATACCGCCGTGCGTCACTGGTACCAGAGCGGCCCGCTGGGGTTGCTGTTGAAGCTGGGGCGCAATAAAACTTAACTGACCTCTGCCTGAGGCAGCAGCCCAATGCCCCTGAAACTAAACAACGAACCGCAGAATTTCGAATAATGAATATCGAATGACGAAGGGCGCTACTTTTCTAATTAGAGAGTATCCTTCCTTCGACATTCGACATTCTGCGGTTCGATAGTCGCAATAAAAAATCAGAAGGATAAACCATGCGCCAACTCATCCTCCCTCTCATCCTGCTTCTCTCCTTCTCCAGCCCAGCCCTGGCCGGCCCGCCAGAGGAGCTGCCGGGTAAAGGAATCTCCGTCCAGCCGCTGCAAAGCACGGTGGCGGAAGAGACCTTCCAGACCCTCGTCGTGGCCAAGGCCCTGGCCGCCTTGGGCTATGATGTCAAGCCCATCAAGGAGGTGGACTACAACGTGGCCTACGCCGCCATTGCCGCCGGTGACGCCACCTTCATGGCCGTCAACTGGGCCCCACTCCACGAGGGTAAATTTATAAAGGCAGGGGGTGACAGGGCCTTTTACCGCCAGGGCCATTACATCTCAGGCGCGGCCCAGGGCTATCTCATTGATAAAAAGACGGCGGAAAAATACCAGATCAACAATATCGGCCAACTTAAGGAGGCGCGGCTGGCCAAGCTCTTTGACAGCAACGACGATGGCAAGGCCGACCTCACCGGCTGCAACCCGGGCTGGGGCTGTGAAGGGGTGATCGAGCACCAGCTCACCGCCTTTGGCCTGCGGAGCAGCGTGAGCCACAACCAGGGCAAGTATTCCGCCATCATCGCCGACACCATCTCCCGCTTCAAAGCAGGCAAGCCCATCCTCTACTACACCTGGACCCCCTACTGGGTAAGCGGGGTGCTGGTACCGGGCCGCGACGTGGTGTGGCTGGAGGTGCCCTTCTCGGCCCTGCCCGGGGAACGTGCCAAGGTGGACACCAGCCTGGCCAACGGCAAGAACTACGGCTTCCAGGTCAACTCCATGCGCATCGTGGCCAATAAGGAGTTCGCCGAGGCGAACCCGGCCGCCGCCGCCCTCTTTGCTGTCATGGAGCTGCCCATCGTCGATGTCAGCGCCCAGAACATGATGATGCGCCAGGGTCATAACCAGGCGGCCGATATCGAGGCCCACGCCAACGGCTGGCTCAAGGCGCACCAGGAGCTCATGGATAAATGGCTGGATAAGGCCCGGCAGGCAGCGACCCGTTAGTTATGAATAGTCGCGCCACTGATCTTGACCGCACCCTGCTGCCCTCACCCAGCAGGCCATTGAGCAGTTTGCCTCCATCCCCCCCATCCGTTGCTCAGTGATGTGGCCCCAGCGCCAGCAAGGGCACGGCCCTGGAGAAAGAAGCTGATATAACTGATAGATAAATAGAGACTGTAGCGGCGTTAGATGGCTGATAAGCACAAAAACGGGGTCTGCCCCCTGTTTAGATGTGACCAACAGCAACCAACCTCGAATAACCACGCCGCCGCCTACCTTGAAGCCCTTGGGGGCTTTGGGGGGGATCTCATAAAAGAATGGCCATGTGGTCTTTGTAAATTGGCCGCCAGGCAGGACGCCAGATAAGCGACGCAGGAGACTTCGAGGTCTATTTGCAAAGACCGCTTGGCCATGTACTGATTTCTTCTTTTAACTGCTACCAAGAATCAACAAAAGCCAACAGTAGACCTGACCCCGTCCTGGAAAAGCAACTAAAGAGAAAAAAGAGCGGCTGAAACGCTGGCCGATAATGCCAGAAGCAACCAAGCGCGAACAACCTCGCCGCCGCCTACCATGAAGCCCCTGGGGGCTTTGGGGGATCTCATAAAGAATGGCCAATGTGGCAGACGGCAAAGGCCGCCAGGCATGGACGCCAAGGTCTTTGCCGACTGTCCGCTTGGCCATGTACCGCTATGCTTTTTGACTACTGCTATAACCACAACAGTTGGCAATCACCAAGAAATCGTGGTCTGCCCCCTATTGTTGCTCCGTTCAATCAGACCTACCTGGCTAAATGGCCGAAGGCACAGTGACTGTCACTGATTCAGGTATTTATTTTCTTTATATAAGAACTCCCATTAACAAGTAAATATAAAAACAAAATGTGGCAACGAGAGTGGCACAGAAAGATAGTAAAAATCGGAATACTATTCTTTTTTTAATTCCGACAAAGAACACTACTACGCTAAACAGAAAAATAAGTGATACAAATTTTACCAGCAAAAACTGATTAGAACCAGAGAATATCCATTCTCCAAAAACAATCCTCATAGCAATCCACACTTCGACAAAGGTCAACACGAACAATACAAAACATAGGAAAATAGTTTGAGGTAGCTTGTTATATTTCATGCTTCATTACCAAGTAGGCCGAACGGGGACTCTAAAGGGGTCAGAGTAAAATTAAATTAAGCGCCGGCTTTTCGCCACCCTACCGACCGACCTCTCTTTTTCGCCTTAAGTCGTCTGCCGGTCAGGGCTGAAAGCTCCGCTTTGAAGCGGTCATTACCAACCGCCATTCCTTTCTGGGTATTGCTCCTTATGTCATCTAGCAACTCGCCATCGACGTGGTAAGAGAGCAGCTTGCGATAGTTTCTCTGCCGCTCGGCGAATTTGCTCCCAGCGATAAGTACTCTCCGACGATATTCAAAGTTGAAGTATTGCACATATCGACGCCCCAAAGACTGCATCATCCGGCTTATGCCGCCTTCCTGCCTTGGGGTGCAGAGGAGATGGACATGGTTGGTCATCATCACCCAAGCATGGATCGCAACCCGGTATTTTTGGGCATACTCCTTGAGCCAACCGGCATAACAAAATGGACATAATCTGGACACAGACCCATTTCCGGGCACAAAAAAAGGGGTTAGAAAAAGCATCTAACCCCTTGAAATCACTATGGTACGCCCAGCAGGATTCGAACCTGCGACCTACGGCTTAGAAGGCCGTTGCTCTATCCAGCTGAGCTATGGGCGCATTTGTCTTATGGCAATTCTATACCGCACTTGCCGGGGGACGACAAGGCCGTTTTTCCTGGGATCCTGCAGGTGGCATCTTTTTGGAATTTTTCTTCTTTTCCTGGTCAGGTTTATATATGATAAGTATGCTAAAAAAATAGAAAAAATCTGGCCATCCAGAGGCAGGCCAGGCAAAAGGAGACGCAGGGAATTATGAAGCGCCGCAGGCCCCCAGCATGAGCGAGCCGCAAACCATGACCATATACCTGCCCGCCCTCTACGCCATCAGCGGCGGCTGCCTCTTTGCCTGCCTGGACGGCCTCTTCATCTGGTACCGGCAGACCCAAAACCGCCTCCATATGATCTTCGGCCTCATGGCCGGCCTGGCCTTCGTTTTCATCCTTCTCTCCATCCAGATTTACCAGGCCCAAGGCAGCCAGGAAATCATCTTCTGGTCCAAGTTGAAGATAGGGTGCAGCATCCTCCTCTTCGGCCTCTTCTTCTGGTTCTGCCAGCTCTGGAACAACAAGAGCCAACCCCGCCTCCTGGCCATTCTGGCCAGCGGTGGTCTGATCCTGCTCATCACCAACTTCAGCCGGGACCTGCCCCTGCTTCTGGACAGCCTGTCAGGCCTGCGCTCCATCACCCTGCCCTGGGGTGAAGTGCTGACCACGGCCCAGGGCAGCCTGGCCCCCTCAGGTTATCTCTACTGGCTTCTCCTCATCCTGGCCTTTTGTCTGCCCCTGCCCCACCTCTTCCGCCAACAGAACCGGCCAGAGAAGAGGCGGGAGCAGCTCGCCTTAGGCCTCTGCTGCCTGCTCTTTCTCCTCGCCGGCAGCAACGATGTCCTGGTGGGCAGCGGCAACCTTAACTCCATCTACCTGGCCGAATTTGCCATTCTCTTCTTCTTCACCACCATGTCTTACAGCCTCTCCCGGCAACTGCGCCAGGCCCTGGAAGCAAAAAACGCCGCCTTAAGCCAGGCAAATGAGGAGTTGGAAGACCAGGTGCGCCAGCGCCAAGATGATCTGAACATCAATATTTCCGCCCTGGAACGGGTCATGGCCGAAACGGAAAGGGCGGGCCAGACCAAGGACCTCTTCCTGGCCCGGATGTCCCACCGGATCAGAACGCCGATGAACGCCATTATCGGCAACGTCAGTCTCCTCATGGCCGGCCAGCCCGGGAAAAAACTGGCCGGCTACCTGGAGACCATTCTTACCTCGGCCAACCGTTTACTCACCGTCTTAAACGACATCCACGACTACTTCCGCCTGGATGCCAACAGGTTGCAGATTAAAGAGCACGCCTTTAATCTCAGCGAGTCCATGGCGGAGACCGTGAGCCTGCTGGCCAGCAGCGCCAGCAGGAAGGGTATTGACTTAAAGCTCAGGTGTGACCCCGCCCTGCCGCAATTTACCAAGGGCGACCCCCACCGTCTCAGTCAGGTAATCATCAATCTGGCCGCCAACGCCATCAAGTTCACTGAGTCTGGCGGGGTGACCATCCAGCTCGAACCCCTGGGCCATGACAGCGAAGGCAGCAGGATAAGGTTCAGCGTTATAGATACCGGTCCCGGCATCCCGAAGGGCCGCCAGATAGAGATCTTCCAGCCGTTTCACCAACTTGACGGCTCCCTGAGCCGCAAGGCGGGCGGGACCGGCTTAGGGCTTGCCATTTCCCGTGAGCTGGTGCGGCTCATGGGCGGTAAACTGAGCCTGGACCAGGCCGCGAAAAGCGGCGCAACCTTCACCTTCACCCTCAACCTTGCCATGGCCAGCCCGGCCGAGATCCTCCTCCTGCAGGGAGAAGATCATGAGTATGACCCGGCCAGCCCCGAGCTCTACGGCTGCCCCATCCTCCTGGTGGAGGACGAGGAGATCAACCTTAGCCTGACCTCCACCATCCTGCGCGGCCACAAGATGGAAGTCACGGAGGCGCAGACCGGCCAGGAGGCGGTGGACGCCTTTGCGCCGGGCCGCTTCCAGGTAATCCTGATGGACATTGAGATGCCGGAGATGGACGGCTTCGGGGCCACCGCCCAGATCCGGGCGATGGAGGCAAAAACCCCCTGCCACGTCGAAATTATCGCCACCACGGCCCACGCCCTCCAGGAGGTGCGCGACCAATGCCGCGCCGCCGGCATGGATGACTTTCTCGCCAAACCGTACGAGCCGGCCGAGTTATTAGACGCCATCAGCCGGGCCGTGGCCCGCGCCACAGACACTCCCTCGGGCAGGATATAGATACCATGCTGCCCGAAACTAACCAGATAGCCCCAGCGCCGCAGCTGCTCCAGGCCGCCCTCTATATTGCCTGCGGGATCAACCTGGCGGCCCTGGCCAACTCCCTGCTGGTCTGGTACCGCCGGACCCGAAGCGTCATCCACCTGAGCTTTGCCCTCTGCGCCCTGACCATCCTCTTCTTAACCCTCATGAGCAGCCTGATCTATCAGGCCGAAAGCCTGGACGAGATAACCTTCTGGCTGCGTCTCAAACAGTACAGCGTCATTCTCTTTGCCCCCTCTTTTGCCTGGTTCATCAGCCTCTTCTGCCGCCTCCAGCGGCCATGGCTGCTGGCCGCCTTCGGTGGGGCCAGCCTCATCTTTCTCATCGCCAACACCATCGCTCCCCACCCCTTCCTCTTCACCGACGTCCAGGGGCTGACCCAGATGACCCTGCCGTGGGGGGAGACCATCAGTCTCCTCCAGGCCAGGACCTCCATCCTGGGCAAGATCTACTTCCTGCTCCTCCTCAGCGCCCTGCTCCTGCCCCTGGCCGCCCTCAGCAGAGAGCAGGACCCGCGCCGGCGACGCGAGACCATTTCGCTCTTGGCCTGCGGCCTGATCCTCGTCGCCACTGTCATTAACGACATCCTGGTCTATCGGGGCGTAACCCCGTTCTACATCTCCGAGTTCGGCTTTCTCGCGGTTATCCTGACCATGGCCGCCAACCTGGCAAACCAGCTGAACCTCACCCTGTACCAGAGTTCCGCCGCCAACCTGCGCACCAACAAGGAGCTGGCCCACCAGGTGACCAGACGCACCGCCGCCCTTTCCGCGTCCCTTACCGACCTGCGCCAGGCCCAAAGGGAGGCGGAGAGGGCCAACCGGGCCAAAAGCCTCTTCCTGGCCACCATGTCCCACGAGATCCGCACCCCGATGAACGGCATAATAGGCATCGCTGAACTGGCCATAGCCGAGGCCAATAATGAGGAGCAGCGAGAGCGGTTGCTCACCGTTTATCAGGTGGCCGGCCAGCTGCTGCAGACCATCAACGACATCCTCGATTTTTCCAAGCTGGATGCCGCCAAGCTGAGCCTGGACAAGGCCCCCTTTAAGCTGCAAGAGGCGCTGGAAGAGGGACTAGCCCCCCTGCGCTGCGGCACCTTCTCCCCCCCCAAGCTGCGCCTGACAATTGACCCAGAGACCCCGGATGTTGTCTTAGGCGATGGCCCCCGCCTGGCCCAGGTGATCAATAAGCTGACGGCCCACATCATGGCCGAGGGGACCGTAAGGGAGGTTACCATCTCGGTCCAACCGGCCCACGCCCTGCCCTCCCCGCTGCTCTCCTTCGCCATTGTGGCCAACGGCGCCAGGCTCCAGCCCGAGCCCCTTTCCCCCTCCTCACCCTACACCATAACCGAGCACGACAACGGCCTGGGCCTGGCACTGGCCCATGAACTGGTGACCCTCATGGGCGGGCAATTACAGTTGCAGGAAGGGGGACTCTCTGGTAGAGAATTTCACTTCGTCCTGCCGTTCCCGAGCGAGACCGGGCCAGAGACAGGGCCCCCTCCCGCTGCGCCCGGCAAGATCGGGCCGGGCCGCCGGGCCCTGCTGGTGGAGGATGAAGAGATCAACCGCATGCTGGCCCAGGCCCTGCTGGAACAGATGGGTCTTACGGTGAGCTGCGCTGAAAACGGCCAAAAGGCGCTGGAGATGTTCCAACCGGGGAAATTTGACCTGATTCTGATGGATATTCAGATGCCGGTCATGGACGGTTTCGCCGCCACCCGGGCCATCCGGGCCGAGGAAGAGGCCATGCAACGCATCCCCATCATCGCCACCACCGCCCACGCCATCAACGGCTACCGCGAGCAGGTGCTCAACGCGGGCTTTGACGATTATCTCGCCAAGCCCTTCAGGGGGACGGACCTGCAGGCCATAATCGCTAAATGGCTCAGCTAAAGGCCAGGGATCCAGAGAGCCAGACTAATTCACGACAGAAAGGACCAACCTTTTTTTCTCATTGCGCCTCAGGCCGCCTCAGCGCCAAAAAAAATTCTGGCGCCATAAACAAAAATGAAAAAGTACCAATATGACGTCATAGTGGTGGGGGCCGGTCATGCCGGCTGCGAGGCGGCCCTGGCCGCGGCCCGCATGGGGGCAAAAACCGCCTGCATCGTCTTAAACGTCGATGGCATCGGCGCCATGAGCTGCAACCCGGCCATCGGCGGCCTGGCCAAGGGCCATCTGGTCAAAGAGATAGACGCCTTAGGCGGCGAGATGGCCAAAAACATCGACGCCACCGGCATCCAGTTCCGGCGCCTCAACACCTCCAAGGGCCCGGCCGTCTGGTCGTCGCGGGCCCAGGCCGACCGCCTCCTCTACCGCTTGCGGATGAAGTCGGTTATGGAGCGCCAGGAGAATTTGGACATCAGGCAGGACGTGGTGGACCGCCTTATTATAGAAGGGGGGCGCATCCGCGGGGTGGTCACCTCTCTGGAGGAGGAGATCAGCGGCCGGACGGTGATCATCGTCACCGGCACCTTCCTAAACGGCCTGATCCACATCGGCCTGAAGAACTTCCCGGCCGGCAGGATGGGCGACGCCCCCTCCCTGGCCCTGCCGGAACACCTGCGCGAACTCGGTTTTGCCATGGGGAGGATGAAGACCGGCACCACCCCGCGCCTGGACGCAGGCTCCATCGACTACTCGGAGTTAGAGGCCCAGCACAGCGACCAGCCGGCCAACCTCTTCTCCTTCAGCGCCACGGGCGAGCCGCCCCTGCCCCAGCGCCCCTGCCATATCACCTATACCAACGAGTTGAGCCACGAGATCATCCGCTTGGGCACCAACCGCTCCCCCATGTACAGCGGCATCATCGAAGGAGTCGGGGCCCGCTACTGCCCCTCCATTGAAGACAAGGTGATGCGCTTCCCTGACAAGCTGCGCCACCAGATTTTCCTGGAGCCGGAGGGCTTGGACACGGTGGAGATCTACCCCAACGGGGTGCCCACCAGCCTGCCCCTGGACGTCCAGCTGGCCATGCTCCGCTCCATCAAGGGGCTGGAGGAAGTGAAGGTGATCCGGCCCGGCTACGCCATTGAGTATGACTATGTGGAGCCCACCCAGCTGAAAAGCAGCCTGGAGACCAAGAAGATCAAAGGCCTCTTTCTGGCCGGCCAGATCAACGGCACCTCCGGCTATGAGGAGGCGGCGGCCCAGGGACTCATGGCCGGCATCAACGCCGTCCATTACTGCCGGGAGGAGAAGCCCTTGATCCTCGACCGCTCCCAGGCCTATATCGGTGTCCTCATCGACGATCTCATCACCTTAGGCACCAAAGAGCCGTACCGCCTCTTTACCTCCCGGGCCGAGTACCGCCTGCTCTTGCGGGAAGACAACGCCGACCTGCGCCTCACCGAGATCGGCCACGATATCGGCCTGGTGGATGGGAAAAGTTTTCAACGCTTTCGGGTCAAAAAAGAGGCGATCAACCAGGCCTTAGGCCTACTCTCCGAAAGCAAGCTGAAACCCACCCCGGCCAACAACCAGCGGTTGGCCGAGCACGATCTGGCCCCCTTAAAACAGATGGTGAGTCTGGCCGAGCTCTTGCGCCGGCCCGAGGTGACCATGACCAACCTGGCCCAGGTGAGCGGCCAGGAGATCGCCATCGACCCGGCCGTGGCGGTGGAGGTGCAGCTAGCCGTTAAGTACGAGGGTTACATCAAGCGCCAGGAGGAGCAGGTGGCGCGCTACAAGAAGCTCGAAGACGTGGCCCTGCCCTTGGATCTCGACTACCACGCCCTGGACGGCCTCTCCAACGAGGCCAAGGAAAAACTCTCCGCCATCCAGCCCCGCTCCCTGGGCCAGGCCTCCCGCATCTCCGGCATTACGCCGGCCGCCATCTCGGTACTGCAGATCTTTCTTAAAAAAGAGGGGCTGCTTTAGCTGAGCTATTTCATAAACAGCGAACCGCAGAATATCGAACAAGGAATATCGAATGTCGAAGTGCGGGATTCTTCTGAAGAGCCCTTGCGACATTTGTGGCCGGAGAACTCTTCCGCCACGTAAAAGTTCAATATTCCTGATGACCTCGATATTCTCTTTTGAAAACGGCAGTAACTAATGAATAGCAAAAGGCATCTCGCCTAAAAAACTTGGCCAGATAAATAATCGTACCGACCATGCCGCCTGGGGCAGAAACCCACCCCCCGCCCTTTGACAGCTTCATCCCCCTCATGCTATATTTCCTCTCTTTCTTTGCCAATAACCCTTTTCAAACAAGGATTTATCATGGAAACTTCCCAGTCGTCCGCCCTGTTTAGCGAGGCCCAGAAATTCATCCCCGGCGGGGTCAACAGCCCGGTGCGGGCCTGTAAGTCGGTGGGCTGCGACCCGCGCTTCATCACCAGGGCCGATGGCGCCAAGGTGTACGACGTCGACGGCAATGAGTATATCGACTTCATCTCCTCCTGGGGCCCCATGATCCTGGGCCATAACCACCCGGCCGTGGCCGCGGCCATCACGGCGGCCACAGCCAACGGCACCAGCTTCGGCGCCCCGTGCCCCCAGGAGGTGACCTTGGCGGAGATGGTCTGCGAGGCCCTGCCCTCGGTGGACATGGTTCGCTTCGTCAGCTCCGGCACCGAGGCCACCATGAGCGCCGTCCGTCTGGCCCGGGGCTACACGGGCCGCAAGGCGGTGGTCAAGTTTGACGGCTGCTACCATGGCCACGCCGACTCCTTCCTGGTCAAGGCGGGTTCCGGCGTCATCACCCTGGGCATCCCCGGCAGCCCCGGCGTGCCGGACGACATCGTCAAAAACACCATCTCCATCCCGTACAACAACATAGAAACATTGGAAAAAACCCTGCGGGACGAGTCCTTGGACATCGCCTGCCTGATCATGGAGCCGGTGGCCGGCAACATGGGCGTGGTCCTGCCTGAACCGCAATTCATAGCCAGGGTGCGGGAGTTGACTAAAGAGCTTGGCATCGTCCTGATCTTTGACGAGGTGATCACCGGTTTCCGGGTGAGCTACGGCGGGGCCCAGGCCCACTTTGGCATCATGCCCGACCTCACCTGCCTGGGCAAGATCATCGGCGGCGGCCTGCCGGTGGGGGCCTACGGCGGCAAAAGGGAGATCATGGAGCAGATCGCCCCGTCCGGCCCGGTCTATCAGGCCGGCACCCTGTCGGGTAACCCTCTGGCCATGGCGGCCGGCATCGCCACCTTAAAGGAGCTGAAGCGGGACAACTTCTACGCTGAGCTGGATAAGAAGGCGGCAGGGTTTGCCAGTGAGCTTACCGCCCTGGCCGAAAAATACCTGGCCGCCTCCACCCTGAACCGCCAGGGCTCGGTGATGACCAACTTCTTTGCCAAGGGCCCCATAACCGACTTCGAGTCGGCCATGACTGCTGATACCGACCGTTATGGCAAATTCTACCGGCTCATGCTGGACCAAGGGGTCTACCTGGCCCCCTCCCAGTTCGAGGGGATGTTCATCTCCGCCGCCCAGTCAGAGGCGGACCTGAATCGAGCCCTGGAGGCCACGGAACAGGCCTTCAAAAAACTTGCCTGATCCGGGCCGCTTTGCAGCCCAGGCAGGCCAACCGCTGCCACTGAATGGTCATTCAAAAAAATATGAATGACCATTCAAAGCCGTTGACTTTGCCACCTTTGTATGCTAATTCCTTGAGTCAATTAACTTCAGGATTTCCTTATATTGGTAGAGCTACCCATGTCGAAGAATCGTAAAGAAGCCCTGAAGATGTTGACCGATTTTTCCACCCTCGGCCTCACCGTGGCCGGCTGTGTGGTTATCGGTCTGGCAATTGGCCGATTTCTGGATCATCGAGTGTTCGATGACCGGACATCACCCTGGTTCACCATGATCTTTCTGGCCTTTGGCATCATCGCCGCCTTTAAGAACATGTACCAGATGACTAAACGTAAGGATCTGTAGAGCGAGATGGATAACCAAACCTACGACAACATGGATTTCCCCCTGCAGCGCATGGAGATCGCCAGCTGGCTGGTACTGATTACCGCCACCACTGGCACCTGGTTTGTCCTGGGCAACGTCTTTCTGGCCAGCAGCATCCTCATCGGCGGTCTCATTGCCAACACCAGCTACTATTTTATGAAGCGTGATCTAGTCAACTTTTTACAGGGAGCCTTGCAGGGAGACGGCAAGGAAAAAGTTGCCAAGGCCAGGTATTACGTCAAGTACTACATCCGGCTGGCAGCCCTGGCTTTAATCCTCTACGTCATCATCAAGAATCAATTTGCCCAGCCCATAGCACTCATTGTGGGCCTGTCAACGGTGGTCATCAGTATCGGCCTCACCGTGGCCAGTGTGGCAAAACAATATTTTTCAGCCGCAGAAGAGGCATAGGAGAGAGATATGGAACATCCAGTACTATTTATTTCAGTTATCCTGCAATACCTGGGAATGCCAGTTCCCCATGGTCCGGTGGGCGACACCCTGCTGGCCAAGCTGGTATCACCCCACATGACCTACACCTGGCTGGTCATGCTCTTTCTGATCATCATGCCCAAGATCACCATGCCGAAAAAGCTGGAGATGATCCCTTCGGCCGGTCAGAACTTCTGGGAATTCGCCGTGGGCGGCCTGGAGACCTTCATGCAGGAGCACTTAGGTGAGAAGCACGCCGCCTCTCTCTTTCCCCTGATCTCCACCTTCGCCTTTTACATCCTCATCGCCAACCTGATGGGCTTGATGCCAGGCTTCATGTCGCCGACCTCCAACCTGAACATCACCCTGGGCATGACCATCATCGTCTGGGTAGTGCACCACTTCCTGGGCCTCAAGCACCACGGCATTAAATATATCAATCACTTCACTGGACCCATGTGGTGGCTGATGCCGCTGATGCTGCCCATTGAGTTGATTTCTAACATCGCCCGCCTGCTCTCACTCTCCATTCGTCTCTTCGGTAACATCATGGCCAAAGAGACCCTGCTGGGCATCCTGTTCATGCTGGTAGGCGCCTTTTTCGGCCCCCTGCCCATCCTCTGCCTGGGCGTCCTGGTCTCCGTGGTCCAGACCATGGTATTTGTCCTGCTCACCGTCCTTTACTGTGCCGGTTCCATTGAGCATGCCCATTAAGAATCGCAAACTACGGGCCGATCAACGCTGATCGGCCCGCTAATAAAAAACGTTAAAAAGAAGGCCAAATTCTTTAAATCCTTAGGAGGAAGTAAAATGAAAAAAGTTGTAGGAACTCTCGTTGCTGTTGCCACCGTTTTCGGTCTGGCTGGTGTTGCTCTGGCGTCTGACGCCGGTGAAGCTGCTTCTGTATTCGACAAGTACATCCAGCTGGGTGGTACCAACCTGGCTTTCGTATGTCTCGCCGCCGCTCTGGCCGTTGGCGTTGCAGCCTGTGGTTGTGGTGCTGGTATGGGTCACGCCGCTGGTGGCGCCTGTATCGGTGTTGCCCGTAACCCCGAGGTATCCGGTAAGATCACCGTAACCATGATTCTTGGTCTGGCCCTCATCGAGTCCCTGACCATTTACGGTCTGGTTATCGCCCTGATCCTCCTCTACGCCAACCCCCTGCTGGGCTAAGCTTGGAAGACGGATAAGCGGTCCCCTAAGCGGGACTGCTTGCTTGAAAAGGCTACAGTTTAACTGTAGCCTTTTTTTATTTCCTCTTCGCGGCCTGAAGAGACCATTGCCAAAACCCCATGCCCCTAATCAATCCCGCCAGGTCAGCCTCTGAACCTGAGATAAACGGCCCCTGCCTGCTCATCATCAACCCGGATGAGTTTCGCTCGGCCGCGGCCTGGGCTAGGCAAAGGGGGGCTACCAGTCACCGCCTCTACAACGGCGAGTTGCTCGAACTGTCAGAAGAGCTGGGCGGCTGGCTGGCCGGGCCGGCCGTGGGGGCGCCCATGGCGACAATGAGCCTGGAAAAGCTCATTGCCTTGGGGGCCAAAAGGTTTATTGTTTACGGATGGTGCGGGGCGCTGCGCCCTGACTATGGCATCGGCGATCTGCTCATGGGATCCTGGGGGATCAGTGAGGAGGGCACCTCCAGCCACTATCCCCTGGCCACGGAGCCTGAACCATCTCCCCAACTCTGCGCCTGGCTGGATGAACGGCTCAAGGCTTTGGGCCTGAAGGCAAGGAGTGAAAAAATCTGGACCACCGACGCCCCTTACCGTGAGACCCGGGCCAAGATAGAGGAGTACGCCCAGGCGGGGATAGCGGCGGTGGAGATGGAATTCTCCGCCCTGCTCACCGTGGCCGCCTTTCGCCGGGTGGAGATCGCCGGTCTCTTCATGGTCTCAGACGAGCTGTATCACGAAAAATGGCAGCCCGGCTTTCGGGCCAAGTCATTCCAAAAAAAGAGCCGCCGGCTGATCCGCCAGCTGGCCGCTGAGATGGTTGAGCTATGAGTGGCATCAAGATAATGGCGGTGAGCCTGGGCTGCCCCAAGAACCGGGTGGACCTTGAGGTAATGCTGGGGCTGCTGGCCGAGGCGGGTTATGAGATCGTTGATGATCCCTTTGCCAGCCAGATCATTTTGATCAACACCTGCGGCTTTATCCAGCCCGCCGTGGAAGAGGCCATCGAGGAGATCCTGGCCCACGCCGAGCTTAAAGAAAAAAATCCCGACCTGAAGCTGGTGGTCACCGGCTGCCTGGTCCAGCGCTACGGCCTGACGCTGGCTAAGCAACTGCCGGAGGTGGACCTGTTCATCGGCACCGATGGTTTTCAGGAGATCGTCGCCCGCCTCAAGAGCCTGACCTCATCACCCCCGCCGGCCACACCCTCCTTTGTCATGGATAGCTCCATGCCGCGCATCCTCACCACCCCCAGCCACCGGGCCTTTCTGAAGATCAGTGAGGGCTGCTCCAACCGCTGCGCCTACTGTTTAATCCCCGCCATCCGTGGCCCCCTGCGCTCCCGGACCATGAATGATCTTATCCAGGAGGCGGAAAAATTAGACGCCACCGGGGTCAGAGAGCTCACCCTGGTGGCCCAGGATCTCACGGCCTATGGCGTGGACCTGGCTGACGGCCAGACCAACCTCCACGCCCTGCTCCAGCAGCTGTTGAGCCGAACGACTATCCCCTGGCTCCGCCTCCTCTACCTCTACCCCAGCAGCCTGAGCAGCGAGCTTCTGGAACTGATGGCCGCTGAAGAACGGCTCCTCAACTACCTGGACATCCCCCTCCAGCATGTCGCCAGCTCTGTTCTCAAGGCCATGCGCCGGCCCTTCAGCCCCCACCATGTCCACGAGGTGATAGAACGTATCCGCGCCACCCTCCCCCAGGCCGTTATCCGGACCACCTTCATGGTGGGTTTCCCCGGCGAGACCTGGGCCGACGTGGAAGAAATTGCCAAATTCCTCCAGGATTACCGGCTGAACAACGTTGGCATCTTCACCTATTGCAACGAGGAGGGGTGTGCGGCGGCAGAGATGGCTGAGCAGATCCCCGAGGAGGAGAAGAAGGAGCGCTACAACTACCTCATGGAGGTCCAGGCCCCCATCTCCCTGGCCCACAATGAGGCCCTCCTTGGCCGGACAATTGATGTTCTGGTGGATGGGGTCTCAGACGAGACAGAGCTTCTCTTGACCGGCCGAACCAGATTCCAGGCCCCGGAGATAGATGGCTGCGTCTATATTAATGAGGGGAAGTGCAACAGCGGCGACATGGTGCGGGTAAGAATCACTGACGCCCACCCCTATGACCTGGTGGGTGGTATCGTGGAAGAAGTTGGCTGAACCGGCCGGAAAACAAAAAAAAAAGAGCCGGACCATTTCTGGTCCGGCTCTTTTGCCCCTATGCCCCCCCGGCTAGATCAGTTAGAAGTGCGATTGACACTCTCACGCAGCTCCTTGCCCACCTTGAAGAAGGGCAGCTTTTTGGGAGGAACCTTGATCTTTTCACCGGTCTTCGGATTTCGCCCCTTATATGACTCATAGTCTTTGACAACAAAACTGCCAAAGCCCCTGATTTCAATATGATTCCCAGAAACAAGGGTATCGCTCATGGACTCAAGGATGGTATTGACCATCTCTGCCGCCTCCACTGGGGTCAGGTCCATCTCCTCGGCCATGGCTTCAATGAGTTCTGATTTGTTCATCGCTTTCTCCTGCGGTCCCGTGCTTACCACTAGCGTTATTGTTTTATTATATTCGATAGTTATGTCGTTGAAGAGGCCCCCTGCCTGACATGTAAATATCATATAATGAGGTAATTGGGAAAGTAAAGGGGATTTTACAGCTAAGAACAGCGGCAAAACAATAGCTTATTGCGAGAAGGGATCTCGGAGGATAAGAGACTGATATTACGATAACTTTTATTACAGGCAGGCTGACTAACTCCGCCTTTTGCTGACTCTTTTTCTCCTGTTTTTTGATTTTTTTTGCGTCTTTACCGCGGGAGCCGCGGCAAATATCCGTGAAATATCGGCGGAATCGAGGACTCGATAGTGGCCAACGGCCAAATCGGCCAACTTCAGGCGACCATAGGCCCGGCGGCACAACTCCTGGACTGGGTGGCCAACGGCGGCGCACATCTTGCGCACCTGGCGCTTGCGCCCCTCATGGATGGTTATTTTAAGAAGGGAACTGCGCCCCTGGCCCTTGACCAGCACCACCCGGGCCGGTGAGGTGAGGCGGCCATCCACCATCACCCCCTTTTCCAGCTGCTGGATGGCCTTGGCCGCCGGCGTGCCCTTCACCTTCGCCTCATAGGTCTTGGGGATCTCAAAGCTGGGGTGCTGGATACGCTGGGCCAGGCCCCCGTCATTGGTGAGAAGCAGGGCGCCGCTGGTATCAAAGTCAAGGCGGCCCACCGGAAAGAGGCGGGCGCTGACCCCGGTCAACAGATCCGTAACAATGGGCCGGCCCTGGGGGTCGCTCAGGGTGGTCACATAACCCACCGGCTTATGCAGTAAAATATAGACCTTCTTTTCCGTAAGCTCCAGGGGGCGACCCTTAACCACGATCTCCTGGCGGGCCGGATCAACCTTCACCCCCATCTCCCGGACTAAATGGCCATCCACCTTGACCCGGCCTTCGGCAATGAGGTTCTCGGCCGCCCGGCGGGAGCAGATACCGGCCTGGGCGATGATCTTTTGCAGTCGTTCCACGTGTTCTGTTTTAACAGGGCAAATATTTATTGGAGTTACCGCAATGTGATTACAGGTGAAATTTTGCCACGGAATCCACAGAAGAGACGGGAATTGAGGATAAACATTCTGTGCTTTCGGTGGATTCCGTGGCAAATCCTCAGCATAACGGTTCTCGTTAAGCTGATAATCAACCAGCCAAGTGAACTTCGCTGAAGTTACTTGGTAATCACATACCGCAAAGACATAGCGCTAAAGGGGTGATCAAAAAAAATCAACGCCACTTAGGGGGTAATATCTTATCTATCTTGGAGTCCACCAAGCGCCTGGTATCCTCATCCACCTCAAGCACATGGGGGTACCACGGTTTCATCCGGCAGTCAAAGACTATGGGGGGAGTAAGCCCCACATGGAAGCGGCTCACCTGTTGCCCCCTACCATATATATCGGCGGCCGGCTCAAAGCGGGTGAAGAAGCTCCAGACAAATTCCTGCATGTTGGCGGTGGCCCCAGCCAGATCATCCACCAGGATGATGGCCGGCCACTGGGCCACCCCGTCGTGATGGGCCAGGCGCTGGGCCAGCTCCTTGTCATCGTCATAACTGCTGCCCTGGACCACCAGGGTACCGGGCAGAAAGGGGTGGCACTTGATGCAGCCCTGGGGCAGATCGCCGGAGAACTCCCGCGGCAGGATATTACGCGGCTCCCGCCCCAAGCCCATGAGCATCGCCTTGGAGCCGTTATTCACCGAGGGGCCGGTGTAATCCAGGGTGTCCTGGGAGACGTTGGCAAAGACGAAGAGGTCCGTGCTCCAGTCCACCCGCTCCAGGATGTGGGTCCAGAGAGCGCCAAAGTCCTCGATATCCACCCCACCGTCGGTGAGCAGGAGGAATTTTGTCAGGGAGAGCTGGCCCTCGCCCATGATCCTTAAGCCGGAGGCGAACGCCTCCCGGGGGTAGCGATCGGTGACCCTGGCCGCGGCCAGGCAGTGAAAGCCCGCCTCGCCATAGGTCTTGAGCTGGCGCACCCCGCTCATCACTAAAGGGAAGAGGGGAGAGAGCAGCTCCTGGAGGAAATCACCGATGAAGTAATCCTCCTGCTTGGGCCGGCCCACCACGGTGGCGGGAAAGATAGCGTCCTTACGGTGATTGAGGTGGCTGATCTTAAATACCGGATAGTCGTGGGTCAGGGAGTTGTAGCCGTAATGATCGCCAAAGGGCCCTTCCGGCCTCCGCTCATGGGGGGCCACCGTGCCATGGGCGGCGAACTCCGCCTGGGCCACCAGCCGGTGAACGCCTCTGGGATCGTCCACCAGGGGCAGCTTCTCCCCTAAGATCAGCGAGGCGAGCATCAGCTCCGGCAGATTCTCCGGCAGGGGGGCAATGGCGGCCATCATCAGGGCCGGCGGGCCGCCGATGAACAGGGTGAGGGGCAGGGGCTCATTCAGCTGCTCCGCCTCATGGTAATGATAACCGCCCCCCTTGTGGATCTGCCAGTGGATGCCGGTGGTTGCGTCGTCATGCTGCTGGATGCGGTACATGCCCAGGTTATGGCCGCGGCCGGAGGGCGACTCGGTATAGACCAGGGGCAGGGTGACAAAGGGGCCACCGTCCGTATCCCAGGAGGTGAGTAAAGGCAGCTCGGATAGGCGGGGTGGCTGCTGGCAGCACTCGAGAATGGGGCCATCCTTCACCCTCTTCAGGCCGATCTTCATGGCCTGGCCCGCCAAGCCCCGCATGGACCAGACCTTGCCCAGTGAGGGCGGCAGCATGGTCTCGGCGGCCCGGACCAGGTCGCGGACAAAATTCTGGGGCCGGTTGCCAAAGGCGAGCTCCATCCGCTGCTGACTGCCGAACAGGTTGCTGGTCACCGGGAAACGGCTGCCGCGGACATTTTTGAAAAGAAGGGCCGGCCCGCCTTGCTCTATGACCCGGCGATGGATCTCGGCGATCTCCAGGTGCGGGTCCACCTCCAGATCCACCTCCAACAGGTCACCATCTTTGCGCAGCAGATCAAGATAATCACGCAGATTTCGCATTATTGTCCTACTCACCGTTTTACTCCTTCCCTAGTTTGCTAACTTGCTCTTGTGATTACCAAGCAACTTCAGCGAAGTTCACTTGGGTGGTTGATTATCAGCTTAACGAGAACCGCTTTGCTAAGGATTTGCCCCGGAATCCACCGGAAGCAGAGAATGTTTTTCCTCAATTTCCGTCTCTTCTGTGGGTTTATGTGGCAAAATTAAAGGAGCGCATCTCTTTGGCTAAATTTCACCTGTAATCACATTTTTTATTACCGGCCAGAGGCCCTATTCTGTCCGCCCCAGAAAGAAGCGGTGGTATTCCGACTCTGAAAAATGGTTGTGCATGATGCCGGTGAGAAAATCCACCGTGGCCCGCACCTCCTCGTCGGAGAGCCGCGGTATGAGTTGGCTCAGCAGCTCCGGCTGGGCCACCCCGCGCAAGAAAAGGGCCAACGACTCCTCGTCGGTCTGGCGGTCCAGGCCAAAACAGATCTGGCCGGGATCAAATTTTTCCTGCTGGCTCATCTTTTTTACTCCTTGCGGGTTGTGGTAAGGAAAGGCCTACGGGGTAAAGCGCCAATGCACCTTGCGGCTGCGGCCCCCGTCAAACTCACAGAAGTAAATCTTCTGCCAGGTGCCAAGGAGCAACCTCCCCTGCTCCACGAAGATGGTCTCACTGGCCCCAAAGAGGGAGGCCAGGACATGGGAGGGGGAGTTGCCCTCCAGGTGGCGAAAGGGGAGCTCAAAGGGGATGATCTCCTTCAAGGCCATGATGATATCGGTGCGCACGGTGGGGTCCGCCCCCTCGTTGATGGTTAAGCCCGCGGTGGTGTGGGGGTTAAAGAGATGGAGGATGCCATCGCCAGCCACCCCGGCCTCGGCCAGCTCAGCCGCCACCTGGCCGCTGATGTCCACCAATTCCATGAATTGCGAGGTTGTAACCGAAAAACTGCCCTTCTCCATGCCCTTCACCCCTGCCATTCCAGACTCTCTGGTTTTCGGTATCTTTCTAATTAGCTGACATCATTCCTTCGATATTAGCTGTAAAAAAACAGCTACTTAACCCTCTTTGACCCAGACCGGCCAGCGGGCGCTTAGCCGGCTGAAGCGGGGGTCGGACTCTATGCCGTCATCCATCTTACGGTTGGCGATGAGGATACCCCCCGGCTTAAGCCTATCCTCCACCATCTTCTCAAAACGTCTCTGCAGCTCCCCGTCTGAAAAGGGCCGGAAGTAGTAGATAAGATCAAAATCATGGTAGCTGGAAAAATCCCAGATATCATCCTGGGCCACCAGCTCCTCGCCCAACAGCTTCTGGGCGATCTGGAAGGGCACCTGGTCCTTTTCAATGCCATGGACGGAAAAGTCCAGCAGCTCGGCCAGGAGCATGACGTTGCCGATGCCGCAGCCGATGTCGAGGAAACTTAAACCACCGGGCTTAAAATCCCCCTGCTCCCGCAGGTAGTCCCGGGCCAACTTCAGCTCCTCATAGGCCTGGCGGGTATCCATGGCCACAAAGGGGTACTCCCTGGCGGTATCGTTTTCCGAGAGACGTTGGGAGTCGCGGGTGAAGTAACCGATGAAGCGGTTAATGACGCCAAAAAAGACGTCCAGCTCCTCTTCTCGTTCGTTGACGCTGTGGGGATTCATTTCTTTTTTACTATCTGATTTTGAGGTGTCAGTGGTTGGCGATATTAAACCATCCTTACCACATCCGGGCCCCCATGGCTATGGCTGACAGCGGGGGCAGAAAAAGGTGGCCCGGCCGCCGATCACCTGTTTCTCAATGGCGCTGGCGCACTGCTTGCACCGCTCACCCTGGCGGCCATAGACCATCAGCTCCAGCTGGAAGTAGCCCTTCTCGCCCGAGGCGTTCACATAATCGCTGATGGTGGTACCGCCGCTGGCAATGGCCTTCTCCAGGACCTGGCGGCTGATCTCCACAACGGTTTGCCACTGACCCATAGTGATGGAGCCGATGGGCGTGGTGGGCCGCAGACCGGCGAAGAAGAGAATCTCATTGGCGTAGATATTTCCAATGCCCACCACCACCTTGTTGTCCATCAGAAAGTTCTTCACCGGCTGGAGGCGGCGGCCCGCCTTTTCTTTAAGATAAGGGGCGGAGAACTCCGGCCAGAACGGCTCCGGCCCCAGCTGTCCCAGCTGTTCCTCGCCCCGGCTGGTGAGCACGCGGATGAAGCCAAAGCGCCGGGTATCGTTGTAGCGCAGCTCCATATCGTTGTCCAAGCGCCAGCGCAGATGGTCATGGATGGCCGGCGGGGCCAGGGCCGGAAAGATGCCCAGCCGACCGGTCATGCCCAGATGGATCAACAAACCATGGCCGTTATCCAGGCCAAAGAGGAGATACTTGGCCCGGCGACGCAGGCTCACTATCTCGGCCCCCTCCATGAGCTGGGCCAGTTCCTTCCGGGGGATGGGTAGGCGCAGCTCCTTGGGCCCGCACCACACCTCCTTAACCCGCCGCCCCACCACGTGGGGCCGCAACCCCCGGCATATAACCTCTACTTCCGGCAACTCCGGCATTTTTTTACTCTCCCGCGCCCCCCTTGGCCTTTAACCATGGAGGGCGTCATAAGAAAATCAGAAACCGGGCAGGGTCTTCAGGGTGCCCGCCCCTTGGTCCCGGCTGGCCCAGAGGGGGCATTTTTTTCTCACGCACTCCCGGTTCTGGCCATACTGCTGGCAGTGGAGGGGGGCCTCCGCCAGCAGGGGGGCCTCCAACATCTCCTGGGATATCTGCGCCACCTCTTGCAGGGCCAGCCAGCATTCCCGCTGGCAGCAGCGGCCCGCCCTTATCTCCGCCAAGCGGGTGAGGACCCGGGCCGTGGCCCCCTGGGCCTGCTGCCGGGCCTTGGGCGTCAGGGGGGTGGCGGCGGCGAGCACGGCCATGGCAATGCCCACCCCGGTGGCCGCCCCGCAGATCCCCATGAAGCCGCAGGCGCCCCCTGGCACCTTACTGCCCCGGCTGATGCCGGTGAGGATCTCATCATCACTTAAGGCCAGGCCACGATTCCTGGCCGTGGCCAGGATAACCCCGGGCAGTAAGGCATGATGCTCCGGACCATGGGTATTTATTGCTGGCTGCTGGCGGATCTCCGCCAGCAGGGCCACCATGTCCTTCTCTCTGCTCTGGAGACAGAGCTTACGGATAATGGCCAGCCCCTCCCCCTGGTGACACTGGTCACAGACAAAATGGCCCTCCTCGCAGCAGCCGTTGGCCGCAACCTGGCGGCCGCAGTAATGACAGCTGGCCTCCACTTCCCTGGTCAAATAGGTCAGGGGAGCCCCGCACACCATGCAGTCGTCCCGCAGCTTTGCCTCCCCCTCATCACCGGCACCAACCGTCTCCGGCGGACACGCACAACAATCCTCCCCTTCGGCCTGGTCCAGGCAGCAGGAGGAACTCATCACCATATTGGTCACCGTCCCCTCATCGTCCACGACAAAGAGGGAGTCGCCCAGGGCGGCGGAGACTACCCGGCTGGCGATCCTCTGCCGCCGCCCCTTAACCAGCAGGGTGCCGTCAGCGCAGGTCAGCGCCGCCAAGGGACCGCGGTAGATCACCTCCACCTCCTCTGCCGGGCCCGGCTTCCAGGCCCGGAAGGTCAGCGAATAAAACTGCACCCCGCCCTCCTCCCGGTAGGGCAGACGCTGGAGAAGCTCCATATGGCTGAAACCGGTGGCCCGCAGCATGGCCAACAGCTCCTCCTGGGCCATGGCCCCGCCCAGGCACTCGCCGCGCAAGACTTCGTTGTTCTTGATCTCCGCCGGCACCAAGCCGTCGGTGACGATGTCGGAGACCACCAGCCGGCCGCCTGGCTGCAAGACCCGCAGCACCTCTAAAAATACCCGGCGCTTATCGGGGCTCAGGTTGATGACGCAGTTGGAGATCACCAGGTCCACCGTGTCAGCGGCCAGGGGAATCTCCTCAAGGAGTCCCTCCTTGAACTCCACGTTATCAAAGCCCAGCTCAGCCACCACCTGTTCTTTGCTTTCCCGGGCCAGGGCGAGCATCTCCTCAGTCATGTCGATGCCGTAGACCCGGCCACTCTCCCCCACCGCCTGGGCGGCCATGAAGCACTCCACCCCGCTGCCGCTGCCCAGGTCCACCACCGTCTCGCCAGGGGCCGGGGCGCCGCTGGTCACCGGGCTGCCGCAGCCGTAGGAGATCTTCCGCGACTCTTCCGGAATATACGTGGCCTGGTCCTGGGAGGCGGCAAAGGGGTTAACGATATCCTCCTGGGGGGCCAGGGCGGCCGCACCGTAAAACTCGCGCACCGAGGTGTGGCCATCCCCCAGGGCCACCACGCAGTTGCAGTGGGTCATGGTCACCGCCTGACCATCGGGGCAGTCAAGGCGCACATCCCCCATCTTCAGAAGGATCTCGCCGTCTGCCACCGGGTAGCCTGCCCCCTGCCCACTGATCAGGTAACGGGCCACCCCGTTGTACAGCTCCACATAGGGATCATGGCCGGCAAAGGAGCCGCCCTTAATAAAGCTGTGATCGATATCGCCGCCGCCGATAAGGAAACGGTAGGGGTTCTCCTCATAGGCACTGGCCGCGATAGTTGCCGCCCGGATCTCGCTTAACACCGGGCTCTCCCGCCAGATCTCGGCCAGCCCCGCCCGCTCAAGATCGCCGCAATCAAGCTGGGCCACGCCAACCAGGGCGGGGGAGGGATAGACATGGCCGTCCGGCCCCACGGCCAGGGACTGCCAACCGGTGTTGGAGAGATCAAAGCGGGTGCCGGGGCTGCTGAACACCTGGGCCCGCAGGGTCTCGATGTTATCGATGGCTACCCCCAACTCTGCCGCCAGTTCCTGGGCCGCCAGGAGATTAGCCAGGAGTTCCCCGGGGGGAACAAGCTCCGCCGCTATCCCCTTGCCCCGCTGAAAGTGCCAGAGGAAATGGACATTGGCGCACCCCTCGTCATGGGCCAGGCGGACAACCGCCGCCATATCGACAAGATTTTCCCGGCCCACGGCCATGGCCAGGGTGATATTTTTGAGACCCGCCGCCCGAACCTTTCTGATAGTTGCCAGCAGCCTGGCAAAGGTGCCCTTCCCCCGGATAGCGTCATGGCGGGGCTCCAACCCATCGACGCTGAGCTGCAGATGGAGGCGTTTAGTGTCCAGCGCCCCCAGCTCAGCCAGGTGACGCTCCAGGAGCAAGCCGTTGGTGAGTACCACCACCTGGTGGCTGGGATCTGCGGCGAGGATATCACCGATAATCTTACAAAAATCGGGGTAGATGAACGGCTCGCCGCCGGTGAAGTAGAAGAGCTTACAGCCAAGCCCCCGGGCCTGGTCAATGGCCGCGCTAAGCTGCTCCGGGGTCAGACTGCCCGGGGCCGTGGGTCCGGCCGCAAAGAGGCAGTGAGAGCAGCTCAAATTGCACTTATTGGTGATGTGGAACCAGCACTCTCGCAACCTCTCCAGGCGCAGATGCTCAGCCCGGCCGCCATAGGGCGGCGAGGCTGGCCGCGCCAGCTGGCCGGAAAGAAGCTCCTCCGCCAGGTTGGCCGGGGGGCTCCCTGCCAGAAGACGGTCAATGACAACGGCCGTCTCCGGCGGGGCCACCAGCCAGTCGGGATAATGGCCCAGGAGATAGATGGAATTGGCGCTGGAGGAGGTGGCGATCTTCTGCCAGGGGGGAAGGGACATGGCTTTTTTATCAGGTCATAAATTTATCGGTGTCAGGGAGCGGCAAAAACAATAGCATATCAAACCAGCAAGGGCATGAATAAACTTAGCCAAGCCCTCCCCCTGAGCTGGCCGCTGCTAATGGCAAAGAAAATATCAGTGACCCAGGGCCAACCTCCCCTTGGGCTGCTGGCCCGGACGTGGTATGGTTGGCCCCCTTGACCAACACCCTGACCGGCCAGTAAACGACCAGGGGTAAAGCACGTGGCTAGTTTCCATGGGCCATCGCTGGCCAAGGCCAACAGCAGGCTTGACCCGCGCGGTCTGGTTGCAACTTACAGGTAAAACCTTCTACAAATAATAAAATGCGATCATTTAAGCGAGAAGCAGACCAGATTCGTCCCGTAACCATTGAGCGGGGCTTCCAGCGCCATGCCGCCGGCTCGGTGCTCATCAAGATGGGCCACACCCATGTCAACTGCGCCGTCACGGTGGAGGAGAGCGTCCCCCCCTTTCTGAAAGGCCAGGGCCAGGGCTGGATCACCGCCGAGTACTCCATGCTGCCCGCCTCCACCAATACCAGGATCAGGCGGGAGCGGGCGACAAAATCGGGCCGCAGCCAGGAGATCTCGCGCCTCATCGGCCGCAGCCTAAGGATGATGGTGGAGATGAATAAGATCGGCGAGCGCACCTTGCGGGTGGACTGCGACGTGATCAACGCCGATGGCGGCACCCGCACCGCCGCCATCACCGGCTCCGCCCTGGCCCTCTACGATGCCATTGCCGGGCTGGCCAGCCAGGGCAAGATCAGTATGCCGCCCCTCATCCCCATCGCCGCCATCTCGGCCGGGGTGGTGACGGGAGAGCCCCTGCTGGATCTCGACTACGATGAGGACTCCACGGCCTCGGCCGACGCCAACTTCGTCATGACCGGCGACGGCCGCCTCATCGAGGCCCAGGCCACGGCCGAAGGCGGCCCCTTGAGCCGGACCCAGTTCGATGAGCTCTTTGCCCTGGCCGAGGCGGGGGTGGAGGAACTTTTGCGGTTGTGGCCCCAATAACAACGAACCGCAGGTAAGCGAGCCTGCGAGACTCCGGAATATCGAATCATGAATGTCGAATGACGAAGGGTGGCTGTTATCTTAAATAGATAAAGTACCTTCCTTCATCATTCGATATTCGACATTCTGCGGTTCAATATTCGCCTTTAATAAATGAACAACTTCCGCCTCATAAAAACCGCCACTGACTGCGCCGCCCGCCGCGGCCAGCTCACCACCGCCCATGGCGTGATCGAGACGCCAATCTTCATGCCGGTGGGCACCCAGGCCACGGTGAAGGGGGTAACCCCGGAGCAGGTCAAGGAGCTGGGGGCCCAGATCATCCTGGCCAACACCTATCATCTTTTCTTACGCCCCGGCCACGAGCTGATCAAAAGCTTCGGCGGCCTGCATCAGTTCATGAACTGGTCCGGCCCCATCCTCACCGACAGCGGCGGCTTCCAGATCTTCAGCCTTAAGGATCTCACCAAGATCAGCGAGGAGGGCGCCACCTTCCAGTCCCACATCGATGGCTCCAAACAGTTCCTCTCGCCGGAAAAGGCGATAATGGTCCAGGAGGCGCTGGGCACCGACATCATGATGGCTTTAGACACCTGCATCCCCTACCCGGCCAGCGAGGCGGAGACGGCCAGGGCCACCCGCCTCACGGCCCGCTGGGCCCAGCGCTGCCGAGAGGCCCAGCCGAATAACAAGCAGCTCCTCTTCGGCATTGTCCAGGGCGGCATGTATGAGGAGGAGAGACACCGCTCGGTGGAAGAGATCGTCGAGATCGGCTTTGACGGCTACGCCCTGGGCGGCCTTTCGGTGGGGGAACCGCGGCAGCAGATGTATGACCTCACCGAGTTTTCTGCCCCGCTGCTGCCGGCCGATCAGGCCCGTTATGTGATGGGGGTGGGCACGCCGGAGGATCTGGTGGAGTGCGTCTGGCGCGGGGTGGACATGTTTGACTGCGTCATGCCCACCCGTAATGCCAGAAACGGAATGCTCTTTACTTCCACTGGCAGGCTTGTTATAAAAAATTCACGATTCAAGGATGATAAGCGACCCGTTGATGAGGGCTGCGACTGTTATACCTGCCGCCATTACTCCCGTGCCTACCTGCGACACCTCTTCATGGCCCGGGAGATCCTCTCCTCCCAGCTGCTCACCATCCACAATCTTCATTACTATGTGAACCTCATGAACCAGGCCCGCGCGGCCATTGCCGAAGATCGTTTCGGCCCGTTCCGGAAAGAGTTTTACGCCAGGCGCGGCAAATAGGCGCCCCACTTAAGTAAGCAAAAAAAAATTTGGAGGAATCCTTTATGATAAGCGTTGCCCATGCCGCAGGAGAGACCGCGGCCCAGCCCAGCCCCATCGCCAGCTTCGTCCCCATGATCCTGATCTTCGTGGTCTTTTACTTCCTGCTCATCCGGCCCCAGCAGAAGAAGGCCAAGCAGCTCCAGGAGTTTCTCACCAACCTGCATAAGGGCGACGAGGTGATCACCTCCGGCGGCGTCCACGGCAAGATCACCGGCCTCACCGACGCGGTGGTAACCCTGGAGATCGCCGACAAGGTACGGATCAAGGTCTCCCGGGCCAACATCGCCATGAGCGCCAACCAGGCCCAGGCCCCGGCGGCCAGCTGCTCCATCGGCGGCGGCTGAGCCAAGTAACTTACGGGTCACCGGGTGTGACCAACAGCTAAGAGGCCCGGCGGGAGAGATCCTGCCGGGCCTTTTTTTATTCCCATTGCCGAAAGGTTTGCTGCCTGGGCCCAGCGCCTCCCCTTATGATGGTGCATGGCATGGCAGGCGGCAAAGAGTCCTTGAGACAGATGGGCCTATGGCTTAAGCTGTAATTTCATTAAAAAAACAGGGGCAAGGCTGGGGCCTTGGGCCACCAGCCACCAGCCACCAGCCACCGCTCTCAACGCTCAACGCTAGCTTCGTTTATCAGCGGCAAAGCAGGAGGAAAACAGAGTTATGAAGTTTCAGCCCTTAGCCATCATTACCCTCGCCCTCCTGCTGCTCCTGCTCCTTAGCGCTTGCGCCGGCAAAGAACCGGGCCAGGCCGAGATGCCCTACCCGCCCAGCCCCGAGCCGCAGGTGGGCGACATCCTCCATATTCCCACCGGCTACTATGTGAGTCAGGAGCAGCTGCTGGCCAACGTCAGACCCTTCCCCCTGGTCTATGTGGGCGAGCTGCACGACAACCCCGCCTCCCACCGCCTCCAGCTGGCTGTGCTTAAGGCCATGGTCAAGGCCAATCCCGGCCAGGTGGCCCTGGGTATGGAGATGTTCACCACTGGCCAGCAGGGGGTGCTGGATAGGTGGCGGGCGGGCGAGCTGACGGAAAAAGAGTTCCTCCGCGCCACTAAATGGTTCACTGAGGGGTGGCAGTTTGACTTCCAACTATACCGGGAGATCCTCCTCTTCTGCCGGGACCAGCAGGTACCGCTGATCGCCCTCAACGTGGACAAAGAGCTGGCCCGCCAGGTGAGCATGACGCCCTTAGCCGAGATGGACGATGAGCTCAAGGCCCAGCTGCCGGAGATGGACCTTGCCGACCCGTACCAGGGCGCCATGGTGGCGGCGGTGATGGCGGGGCACAGCGGCAGTGACAAGATGCTGGCGAGCTTCCAGCGCCGCCAGACCCTGTGGGACGAGACCATGGCCCAGAGTGTGGCCCACTACCTGAAAGAGAACCCGGGGAAACAGATGCTGGTCATGGCTGGCGGCTGGCACGTCAATTACGGCTTTGGCATCCCGCGCCGCGTCTTCCGGCGGCTACCCCGGCCCTACACCATCATCGCCAGCCGCACCATCAAGGTGGCAGAGGGCAAAGAGCCGCAGCTGATGGACATCACCCTGCCCCGCTTCCCCATGCCCGAGGCCCACTACCTCGCCTTCCATGAGTATGAACTGCTGGAAAGCGAGGAGGTGCGCTTAGGCGTCCTGCTGGGCGAAAATGATGGGGGCCCCGGGGTGCGGCTGGCTGGCGTTATGCCAGGCTCGGTGGCCCAGGAGGCCGGCCTGGCCAAGGATGAAATCCTCCTGGCCATTGACGGCGAGGAGGTGGGGGAGGTTTTTGATGTTGTTTACGCGGTGAAGCAGAAGAGGGTGAATGAGACGGCCAGCCTGCTGGTCCAGGGCCTGAAGGGAGAGCAGCGCACCCTTACCATCACCTTTGCCGCCAATAGCAAACCCCACCACGGCAGGTAGCCCCTGACCGGGCCCGTAACCCCCATGGGGATTACGGTTTGCCGCCCACGGCTTAAGCGCTAATTTTATTAAAAAAGATCCGGGAGGGATGGTGAAGAAAATATATTTCATGGTGGCGGCTCTTCTCCTGGCCACCACCTCAAGCCTGGCCGCAGCCTCTTCGTCAGGGGCTGACGCCAGTGAAAAAGATGGCCTGGCCCAGGCCTGGGCCAGGATGACCCTTTACGAAAATAGTGACAACACCCTGATCAAAAAGATAGCCCTGGGCGGCCGGCTGCAGCTGGACAACGTCTGGGTCAACGGTCACGAGCCCAATGAAAATTTCAGCGACCTTACCTGGCGTCGGGCCCGTTTTGGTCTCGTCGCCAACCTTTCTGCCGATATCAACCTGGTCTGCAAGGGTGATTTTCAGCCCGACAACGAGCTGGGCGATATGTATCAAAAACTGACCGACGCCTACATCGCCTGGCAGCCAGCCCAGGGGCCGGAGATCAAAATTTTGAAACAGTCGGCCGGCTTCACCCTGGACGGGCGCACCTCCTCCACCAAGCTGCAGACCCTGGAGCGCAACAACCTCACCGGCAACCTCTGGTTCACCGAGGAGTACTTCACCGGCGTGAGCGTGGCAGGTAAGGCTGGCGGCCAAGGCCTCTACAAGGTGGGGCTCTTCGCCTCCGACGGCCACCCGGAGATCGGCATTGACGACGCCGGCTGGTTCGCCATTCTCTCCCTGGGCTACCAGACGGCCAAGGGTCAGGTCATACTTGATTACCTCTATCAGCATGAGGACGAGAAGGCCAACACCAGTAATTTCGAGCAGGTCTTATCCCTGAGCGGCAGCTGGGAGGAAGGGGCCTGGGGCCTGCGCGGCGATCTGGCCTTTGGCGCCGGTTATGCGGAGCTGGGCCAGAGTGACGTGTGGGGAGCGGTGGTCCAGCCCAGCTACAGCTTAAGCGCCCACACCCAGGCCGTGGCCCAGTACACCTTCCTGGCCAGCTCGGGCGATAACGGGCTGAGCCTCCATAAGTATGACAACAAGATCGTCACTGCCAGGGGCGACGGCTATAACGAGCTTTATGGCGGGATCAATGTCTACTTCTACGACCACAGGTGTAAGTGGCAGACCGGCCTTGCCTGGGCCAAGATGGACGATGAGGCGGCAGATGGCGGCGCGTATGAGGGGGTGACCCTTAGTACGGGGTTACGGCTATACTGGTAAGCCGGACAGATCCGCGCTATTTATAGCCCGAAAACATCTCACCATATTGCCACCCTGATCCTTCATCATGGCAAAACAGGAAACAGTTTAGACTTGCAAATAAGGGGGCCAGGCCCGATCAAGCCTCGAAAACAAAAGGTAATGTTCATGAAAAATCGTATTTTTTTTACTGCTCTGTTTCTTTTTACACTCATCTGCAACCCCTGTGCCCAGGCAAAATCGCCCATCTGGAAGATCAGCAAGAATGGCCACCATCTCTTTCTTGGCGGCACAATACATCTCTTAAGCAGTTCCGACTATCCACTGCCCGCGGCCTTTGCCAAGGCCTATAAGAACTCAGAGTTACTGGTCTTGGAAACAGATCTGCAGAAATTCAGCAGTCCTGAGTTTCAACTGGCAGTCATCCAGAACACCATGTACAGGGGTGAGAAGAACATCAGCCAATTTTTAACTCCTGCCACCCTGCAGGCCCTGGAGTCCCACCTGACGAGCAGGGGGCTGCCAATGGCGCAGATGTTAAAATTTAAATCAGGAATGTTATCCATCACCCTCACCGTGATTGAACTGCAGCGTCTTGGCCTGGTGGGAACGGGAGTGGATGAGTTTTATAGTTTGCAGGCCATAAATGACAAGAGAGAGATCAAACATCTGGAGACAGTTAATGAGCAGATAGATTTCTTGGCAAAGATGGGCGAGGGCAATGAAAATGAACTGATTGCCCACACCCTGAGAGACCTTAAAACCCTGCCCGACCTGTTTGCCTCCATGAAAAAGGCGTGGCGAGATGGCGACAATGGCCAGCTGGAGAGAGTCGCCCTGGACCCGATGAAAGAGCAGTTCCCCGAGCTGTACAGATCACTTTTAGTCACGAGAAATAACAACTGGCTGCCCAAAATTGCCGAAATGATGGCCACAGAAGAGGTGGAACTCGTCTTGTTTGGCGCCCTGCACCTGGCCGGGGAAGACGGTGTTCTCGCCCAGCTCCAGGCCCTTGGTTACAAAGTTGAAAATCAGTAAGGGAGAGTCAATATGAAGAACCACCTTTCCTGGCAGTATGACGAGTTCAAACAGGTGGGCAAGGATTACGCCGATGGGGAGGAGGCGAGCAACTACGATGCCAGGCACGCCGATTTCCGGGACATGGAGGCCGAGAGCAATAAGGTCCTTGATACCCTTGGGCTCAAGATGGGGGATCTCTTAATCGATTTTGGCGCCGGGACAGGGACATTCGCCATCCAGGCGGCCCGGCGCGGGGCGCGGGTCTTTGCCGTTGATGTGTCCCAGGCGATGATTGCCCAGGCGCAGAGCAAGGCGGCCGGGGCCGGGCAGGACAGTATCGAGTTTCACCAGGCCGGATTCCTCACCTACAGCCATGAAGAGCAGCCGGTGGACGCCATTATTACCACCTTTGCCTTTCACCACCTGCCAGATTTCTGGAAAGGGATCGCCCTCCAGCGCCTGAACCGGATGTTAAAGCCAGCTGGCCAGCTTTTCATCCATGACGTCATCATCGAGGAGGCCAACTCCCTAGAAAATATCAGCGCCCTCATTGACCGGCTATCAGCCGCCGGCGGCGACTTTCTCAAGGAGGATGCCGAAGGGCACTTCAGAGAGGAGTACTCCACCTATGACTGGGTCATGGATGGTCTTTTAGCCCGCTCTGGTTTCACCATCAACAGCAAAGAGATGGACGGCGGCGTCATCGGCACATACCTGTGCCGCAAAAATTAGGATGGTGAAACAGCAGCGCCAGGGCAGATCTTGGCGCCAGAAAGGGGGGGGCAGGAGAGTAAGGCCATGACCATCGATTACTCCATCATCGTTCCCGCCTATAATGAAGAGGCGATGCTGGCCACCACCCTGGCCCAGCTGCGAAAGGCCATGGCTACGGTCCCGCTCACCGGCGAGATTATTGTTACCGATAATAACTCCACTGATAGCACCGCCGAGATTGCCAGAGATGGTGGGGCCACCGTGGTCTTTGAGCCGCTGAACCAGATCTCCCGGGCCCGAAATAGTGGGGCGAAAAAGGCCAGGGGCCGCTATCTTATCTTTGTTGATGCCGATACCACTGTCCCGCCGGCCCTTCTCCAAAGGGCCCTAAGCAACCTTGAATCAGGGCAATGCTCCGGGGGCGGCGCTAATATCAGGCCGGAGGCCGAAATTCCCCTCCTGGCCCGCGGGGTGGTTGCCTACTGGAACTTTCTCTCCCGAACAGTGGGCCTGGCCGCCGGCTGCTTTGTCTATGCCAGGCATGACGACTTTGTGGCCTGTGGCGGATTCAGCGAGAAGGTGTACGCCACTGAAGAGATCTGGTTTTCCATCGCCCTGAAACGGCTGGCCAGAAAGCATAGGCGGCAATTTCGGATCATCACTAAGCCCCAGGTCATCACCTCCGGCCGCAAACTGGTCTGGTACAGCTATAGCTACCAGTCAATACTACTGCTCATCGTCTTCCTCCTGCCATTCTTGACCCGCTTTAAATGGCTCTGCGCTTACTGGTATAAGCGCCCGAAGCAGTAGCGCGGCTAAGGGTCTTGGGGGATAGGTTACCGCCAGCCGACCAGCTTGCTCTGCTCCACCTGCTATCTGCCGGGCCTGACCCGGCGGGTGAGAGCGTGTTCCTGCCAGGCGAGGGAGCGGTCGGCCCCATAATGGATGGCGCATTTTTGTTTTTCCAGGCTGCCAGTGGGCCTTGAGTCTCACCCTCTCCACCGTGGTGCCGGCCCCGGAGTGGTCCCGCACTCCTCTTTTCTGAGCCGGCACTGGCGGGTAATTGTCTACTAACAACCCTTGATCATTAAAAAAAAGTAGGGCATGATGCTGATGGTCAGCCATCTCCGCTGTTAGCCAAAACTATTTTTAGGAGGTTACACCATGCACAAGCCCCTGCTTTCCTGCGCAATTCTGCTCCTGGCCGCCAGCGCCCAGGCCGCTCCGCCTCAACCCGCAATTTCCACTCAGGCTCCGGCCCGATTCGCGCCCAAGGTTAGCCCCAAAATCAGCAAGGCCAGCCCATCCCAGCTAAAAGTTCAGCAGTTTCAAGCCCTTGAGGTGAATGGTGACCGGATGGTGCGGGACAATATCAACAACCTGGTCTGGGAGGTCAAGGCGCCATCCGACAACCTGCCCGCCTTTAACAACCCCAACGACCCGGACAACACCTACTCATGGCACGATCCGCAACCTGAAAACGGCGGTGAGGTTGGCTCCAACCGGCCCGGCGGCGACACGGCAGACTTTCTGGCCGCCATGAACAGCCGGCGTTACGGCGGCTTCAACAACTGGCGCCTGCCCTCCAAGGAGGAGCTTGAGACCCTGATCACCACCGGCGATAACGAGCCGCACATCAACCTCGCCCTCTTCCCCAACACCAAGCTGCGGACCAATGTCGTCCCCTACCAGCACTGGGCTTACTGGACTAAAACCACCAGCTTCTGCAACCCCCAGGGCGGCTGCGCCTGGGCCGTTAAGTTTCAGATGGGTAAAAGCGTTGGCGGCCTTAGCAAGAGTGGCAAAAAGCTTTACGTCCGGGCCGTCCGTCGCTAAATTTGCTTGGTTAGGGGGGCTTGTCGCCGGGCAAGGCGCGCCTTGCCTGGAAAAAAACGGACCGCCCCCTCTTCTGGCTGAATGAAAGTCGCCGGGCAGCACGGTTAGGTTGACTTCAGCTCTCCTTCTGCCCTGAGTTAACCGGCATTGACGACCTTGGGAGACTGAACAGTTCAGGGGGAAAGTGCCTTGGCCAGCCGTTTGGCCAGGGAAATAATTGTCACAATGGGAGGCAGGCCAGAGGCAGAGGGGAGCACACTGGCATCACAGACAAATAGGTTGTCAACTTCAGTCTGTCAGTTGCTATCGACGACCCTGCCAATGGCCGCGGTGCCGCCAGGGTGAGCGCCCTGGACCACCGAATCTGTGAGGGTACTCTTCTTCGCTCCGGCCTTGATCATTATCTCTTTGGCCAGGGATGATCCTGCCACAAGCGTTTACCGGTCGCTGGCCGTTACCGGTTTTGAGACGGTGCCATCGGGCAGGACGCGACCAACATTGCTATCGGCTATCTTGGTCATAAAACCAATTAGACGCTTATCATCTAATTTCAGCCCGGCCTGTCCCAGTTCGGAATATCTGCCGATTTTCCACCTATTAATAAATGGTGAGAGGATGAAACCTTTCGTCTCCAGAAACTGATCATTGCCCAGGGCCATGATCAGCTCCTGCCGCTGATTAAGCCCCCTTGCCTCGCCAAAGGTGTTTATATAGAGATCCAGAAATAAGTCAGCCCCTGCCCCCCTTATCCCCGACCGGTTAAGGATTAAAGGCGATTCCAGACCGCGGACCCCATTGCCACAAGAGACGACAGTGGTGCCCCCCGCCATAAATGAACGAAAGACCTGAACCCCTTCAAGGGTTTTCTCTCCCAGACCACCCTAACGCTTTTAAGCATCATGGTGCGGGTGTAGAGAGGGGAATAGCAACCAGTTTAAATCCAGGAGCGCTAATGCCAGCTAAGGGGCTGAAAAGAATTGCTTCAGGAGGGGGGTAGCGGCCTGCCGGGCCTGACCCGGCGGATGAGGGCGTGTTCCTGCCAGGCGAGGGGACGATCAGCGACCAGGGTCACCTGCTGGCCCGGGTTGGCCTGTTCCAACGCGACCCCCATCTCATTACGTAACTCCAGAACCGTAAAGGGGTGGTTAAGAATCCCAGGGCCCATATACTCCAGCTCGTCGCCGGGGCGGATCACGTGACGCAGGTCAATCTCTGCCTCCTGGCCGCTGCTGTCCGCAGCTAAAAGGGCCACCGGCACATACTCCTGGGTCACCCTGGGGCCGGAGGGCAGCATGGAATCGGCCTGGGCCGGGCCGTCAAAAAAATTCTCGGTGTAGCCGCGGGAGCCGAGCTTCTCCACCTCGGCCATGTACGCCTCCCCCAGCCTCGGCAACTTAGCGCCCTTCTCCCACGCCTCAGCCAAAAAGTCCAGGGCGGCCCGGTAGATCCGCACTATGCCGCCAGCATAGTAGATGCCCTTCATCCGCCCCTCTATCTTCAGGGAATGGACCCCGGCGGCCAAAAGATCGGGCAGGCGGTTTAAAAGACAGAGATCCTTGGCGTTGAAGATGTAGGTGCCCCGCTCGTCCTCCTCCACCGGCAAGAATTCGCCGGGCCGTTTCTCCTCCTCCAGCCGGTAGCTGTAGCGGCACGGGTGGGCGCAGGCCCCTAAATTGGCGTCGCGGCCGGTGAGGTAGTGGCTCAGCATGCAGCGGCCCGAGTAGGAGATGCACAAGGCCCCGTGGACGAACACCTCCACCTTGGCCGGCAGCTGCCCACACACCTGGGCGATCTCCGCCCCGGATAGCTCCCGGGCCAGGTTGACCCGGCTGGCCCCCTGCTCGGCCCAGAAGCAAGCGCTCTCATAATTGGTGATATTGGCCTGGGTGGAGATGTGGATACTCATCTGGGGCAATAGCCTGCGGGCCAGACGAAAGACGCCGGGGTCGGCGATGATCAGGGCGTCCACCCCGCTTGTCCCCAGAAAGAGGAGGTAGTCGGGCAGCTCAGTGAGATCATCGTTATGGGCCATGATGTTGACGGTGACAAAGACGCGCACCCCGCGGCCATGGGCAAAGGCCACCGCCTCGCGCAGCTCAGCCTCGCTGAAGTTACCCGCCTTGGCCCGCAGGCCAAAACGCTTGCCGGCCAGATAGACCGCGTCGGCCCCATAATGGATGGCGCACTTTAGTTTTTCCAGGCTGCCGGCCGGGGCCAGCAGCTCGTAGCTTCTCTTATTCATTCCCCCTCTTTACACCCAGCGGCTGTGCTTGTCCAGCATTGGGGGGGGGCAGTGGCAGGAGGTGGCCCAGACAACCTCACCTCATGGCTGGTGGCGCCGAGACATCTCTAGCGAACCCTGTTTCTGCCGCTGTTTTTCGCGTGATATAACAACGTATCGGCAGATTTATAGATACTGTCCATGGAAAGTTGCGTGTTTGGCTCAATGATAAAGACTCCTATGGAGGCGGTGATATAGGGCGAAACAGAACTGCCTGCATGTTCAATGTTAAGGCCTTCTATGCTGCTCCGTACTGTCTCGGCAAGCTTATAGGCATCATTTTTGGTCGAAACCGTATAGAGAAAAATAAACTCTTCGCCACCCGTTCTAAAACAGTAGTCGTCTTCTCTTTTAAATATCTTTTTCAGGACTGCGGCGACCTGCTGTAACGCCTTGTCACCCGCCAAGTGACCATAGGTATCGTTATATTTCTTGAAAAAATCAATATCCAGCATGGCAAAGGCCAGCATGATGTCAGCACGATTGGCGCTTTTCAACTGGCGCGGGAAGAGCGCGTCGAAAAATCTCCGATTGTAAAGACCGGTAAGGCCGTCACTATTTGATAGTTTCTCTATTCTTTCCTTACTGGCGACCAGCTCTTCTTCCATCCTTTTTCGCTCGGTGAGATCGTGGAAGTTGACAATGGCCCCAAGGAGATTCTGGTCACCATCATAGCTCGGCGAGTAGCTTACGCCCATAAACCTCCGCCCTATTTCAGCGAAATCAAACCACATCTCGAAATTGATTCTCTCACCCTTGAAGCAGGCATCGAGCTTTTCTTTGACGAAACCTTCGAAGGCCTCCTCGCCAATGATCTCAGGCACACTTTTGCCTATAATTTCATCCAATTTTATATTGTGGGCCTGCAAATAGGCTTTGTTAACCACAACATACCTGTAATCAGTATCCACAAGGGAAAGATGCTCGGAAGTTGAATTAACGATATTCTGGTAAAAATACATCTGTTGTTGCTGGGTTAACATGGCTTTTCCACCTTGATCTTTGGCTCAGTTTTCACAACCTGCACCTAGATATTGTAGAGGAGAAAGCACGAAAAATCATGGTAAATGCCCGGACTCTGGGGCAGCCAAGGCTGGCTATGCGCGCCTCTTATTGCTGACCAGTGGCCTTCCGCCAATTTTAGTACGTTCATTAGGGCCTTGGCGGATGATCATTGCCCACCAGAAACGACCGGGCAGCAATTTTTCAAGATGGCCTTAACAGGGCCAGATAAATACAGTACATTTGTGGCCATGGCAGAAAATCACGAAAAAATAGCCGTGCTGGGCGCCGGCAGCTGGGGCACGGCCCTGGCCAAACTCTTGAGCGACAAGGGATTAGAGGTGAAACTCTGGGCCCATAACCCGGAGCATCTGGACGCCATCGCCCGCGACGGCGAGAACAACCGCTACCTGGCCGGCTTTCCCCTGGGCCTCAACCTGCAAACGGTTCCGGAGTTAGATGAGGCCGTGGCCGGGGCAGGGGTCATTGTCATGGCCGTGCCCTCCCATGTCACCCGGGCCCTGTTCCGACAGGTGGCGCCGCTGATGAAGGAGGACGCCATCGTCATCTCCGCCTCCAAGGGCATTGAGAACGACACCCTCCTCACCATGACCCAGGTCTTTCTTGAGGAGCTGCGCCAGGCCGGGCGCTACGGCCGGCCGGCGGTGCTCTCCGGCCCCAGCTTTGCCAAGGAGGTGGCGGCCGGGATACCCACCGCCGTCACCGTGGCGGCCCAGGACAAGGAGACGGCCAGGATGATCCAGACCACCTTTGCCACCGATTTCTTCCGGGTCTACACCTCCAGCGACCGCATCGGCCTGGAGCTGGGCGGCGCCCTGAAAAACCCCATAGCCATAGCGGCCGGCATCTCCGACGGCTTGGGCTACGGGACCAACACCCGGGCCGCTTTAATCACCCGGGGGTTGGCCGAGATCACCCGTCTGGGGGTGAAAATGGGCGCCTCGCCCCTGACCTTCTCGGGCCTGGGCGGCATGGGCGATCTGGTCCTCACCTGCACCGGCGAGTTGAGCCGTAATCGCACCGTGGGCTTTAATCTCGGCCAGGGCCGCTCATTGGCCGAGATCCTGGCCAAGATGGAGATGGTGGCCGAGGGCGTCAAGACCACCAAATCGGCCTGGAACCTGGCGCGCCTGCAGGGGGTGGAGATGCCCATTTTAGAGCAGATGTACCAGGTGCTCTACGACAACAAGTCGTGCGCCGTGGCGGTCCGCTCCCTGCTCTCCCGCTCCCCCAAGGGCGAGGACGAGTTTTCCTAAAGTCCTGGCCCCACTTGCCGCCAAGTCCCGCCACCTGCCTGGCCACCCCTCCCCACCGTTATAGCTAAAAGAAGATACGAGCAAAAAAGACATGAAACTAACGAGCAGCGTCAAGGCCGCCGGCTGAGCGGCCAAGATCAGTCCAGGGGACCTGGACAATATCCTCTGCGGCCTCAATCTCCCCCGTCACCCGGACCTCATCGTCGGGGCGGACGGCTATGACGACGCCGGCGTCTTCCGCCTCAATGACGACACCGCCCTGATCCAGACGGTGGATTTTTTTACTCCCATTGTTGACGATCCCTTCGACTTCGGCCGCATCAGCGCGGCCAACGCCTTAAGCGACGTCTACGCCATGGGGGGTAAACCGCTGCTGGCCATGAACCTGGTGGGTTTTCCCATCTCCACCATGGACAAGTCCATCCTCAAGGATATCCTCAAAGGGGGACTTACCGTCATCGAAGAGGCGGGCGCCCTGCTGGTGGGGGGCCATTCCCTGGAGGA
This sequence comes from Thermodesulfobacteriota bacterium, assembly GCA_039714595.1. Lineage (GTDB taxonomy): Bacteria > Desulfobacterota > Desulfobulbia > Desulfobulbales > SURF-16 > JAOZSN01. The sequence continues at coordinate 46,510 of JBDLJA010000015.1, forward strand.
TGATGAGCTCAAATATGGCCTCTCGGTCACCGGCACGGTCCACCCAGAGCAGGTGATCCTCAACTCCGGGGCCCGGCCCGGCGACCAGTTGCTCCTCACCAAGCCTTTAGGCAACGGCATCCTGGCCACCGCCCTTAAAGGCGGCCTGGCCGGCGCCGAGGCCGAAGCGGCCATGACAGAGTGCATGGCCACCCTCAACCGGATCTGTGGCGAGGCCATGGCGCCCCTGGCCCACGGCTGCACCGACATCACCGGCTTTGGCCTGCTGGGTCACGCCCATGAGATGGCGGCCGGCTCCAAGGCCACCGTCGTTATCCACAGTAAGGCTGTTCCCCTGCTCAAGGAGACCCTGGAGCTGGCCAACATGGGGTTGATTCCGGAGGGGGGCCACAAGAATCTGAAATTTTACGGCAAATGGCTGCGCTCCCAACTCAAGCCGGGGGACGTGATGGAGCTGATCATGGCCGACCCCCAGACCTCAGGAGGGCTGCTCATCAGCGCCCCGCCAACAAAAATGGCCCAGATCCAAAGTAGGATCCAGGCCAGCGACTATCCCTTCCCATGCGTGGTGGTGGGCGAGGTGGTGGCCGGCGAGGCCGGCCTGGTAAAATTATTCTAACCCACCTTCTTTTCCGCCCAGATCAAAAACAGCGTAGCGCTTAACAAAAAGCCCCGACCTCAGCCTAACCGGCCAGGGCCGCGATGAGCATGTCCAGGAAGAAGTAGTGGCCCAGGATGAAGAGGACGATACAGAGGATGGCGGCGGCCGGCACGGTGATGAACCAGGAGCCGAAGATCTGCTTGGTGATGTCCTTGTCGATACCGCCAAAGCCCCGGGCCAGGCCGATGCCCATGATGGCCCCCACCAGGGTGTGGGTGGTGGAGACGGGCAGGGAGAGGCGGGTGCAGACCAGCACCGTGGCGGTGGCGGCGATATCGGCGGCCACCCCACGGGACGGTGTGATCTCGGTGATCTTGGTGCCCACCGTGGTCATCACCCGGTAACCATAGGTGGCAAGGCCGATAACGATACCGCCGCCGCCCAGGGCGAGGATCCAGAGGGGCACATCCACCTTCATATTGATGTCACCCGTCTGGACGATATTGACGATGGCGGCGAAGGGCCCCACCGAGTTGGCCACGTCGTTGGCGCCATGGGCAAAGGCCACGGCGCAGGAGCTGACGATGACCAAGGGGACAAAGGCCCCCTCCACCTCCTCCAGCTGCTGGCCGATGGTGGCGTCATCCTGCCCCTTGAGCTTGGCCGCCGCGTAGAAGCGGGAACCGATGGCCGCAGCCACGGCCAGGCCGAAGGAGGCGAAGAGGGCCACCTGGTCGGTGAACCAGGTGATATCGCCGATCACATGCTTCATCCCCTTATAGACGGTGGCTAGGGTAACCACCAGGGTGAGAATAAAGACGATGAGCGGCATGTAGTTGATGGCGGCCTGGGCCGGCTGTGTTCGGCCCAGGATGGTCCGGTTGATAAAGCGAAAGAGGAGGAAGGCGCAGAGCCCGCCAGCAAAGGGCGAGATGAACCAGGAGGCGACGATCTGGCTCATCTTACCCCAGTTAACCGCATCCACCCCGGCGGCCACCAGGCCAAAACCGGCCACCGCGCCGACGATGGAGTGGGTGGTGGAGACCGGCATGCCGATTATGGTGGCGAAGTTGAGCCAGATGGCGGCGCAGAGCAGGGCCGAGGCCATACCCAGGACCAGGATGGCGGCCGCCTCACCCTCGCGCAGGCCCGGCATGGAGGCGAGGAAGGCGGGATCAACGATCCCCTTACGCACCGTGTTGGTGACATTGGACCCCACCAGCACGGCCCCGGCAAACTCGCAGATGCCGGCCAGGATCACCGCCTGTTTGATGGACAGCGCCTTGGAGCCCACGGCATCGGCCATGGAGTTGGCCACGTCATTGGCGCCGATGTTCCACGCCATGTAGACGCCGATCAAACCTGTGATAATAATTGTTATGGTGACAAAATCCATCGTGATTCCAGCGGTATTTTTTTAGATTAGGGGGGAGGGAGAGCTACCTTTCCAGCATGGCGCGCAAGAAATCACCGGCGTTCTCCGCCTCGTTGGCGATGGCGGAGAGTTTACGGATCATCTTCTCATAGAACATGATGGTGACGGCCCCCACCTCATCCTCCAGCTTGTACATGGCGATGGAGATCTCCCGGGCCAGCCGGTCCGCCTTCCACTCCTCCTCGCCCAGGCTCTCGATCAGACCGTGGACCATGTCCGCCTCGGCCCCGCGGAAGGAGACCTCCTCCAGGGAGCGAAACTCCACCGCGGCGGTGAGCAGGTTGCCGCTCACCTGGAAGACCTGGTCGACAAAGGACAGAAATTGTTCCTGCAGATCCGGGTGGACCTTGGTCTCGCGGATCATCAGGATGACGGAGAAGTCCTCGGCATAGTCGGCCATCTTCTCCTGGCACTGGAGGAAGCCGTCCAGCTCCTCGCGGTTCACCGGCAGAAAGTAGCGGCGCGGCAGGTTGGCCCGGATTTCATGCTTCAGGAGGTCCGCCTCATACTCCAGCTTGGACACCTTGTCCTGCAGATAGCGCACCCGCTCGTAGTCCTCGGCAATGAGCGCCTTCAACAGCGGCCTGATCTGCTCGATGCACTCATGCACCTTTCTGGCGTGATCCACCAGGTGACCAATGGGTGAACGTCCCAACATATCTGAGATAATTGCCATTCCCTTCTCCTTTTTGTACCGGCCACGACCGGAATATTGGCCCGAAATTAGCCGACCCATTGACCATAGTCAAGGGGAAATACCCTTCTCATTTTTTTTGTATTTTGCTAAGTTAGACCATTTTCCCCGACCTGAGCAAACTTAAATTTTCTCCCCCCTGCAAGAGCCATGAAGCCAACCCTGCCGCCCTTTGCCGCCTTCCTCCAGTTTGACACCAATTCAGCCAACCAGGGGTTAGAAAAAATCCGCCAGGGCTTGAGCCGCCTGAGCCCACCGCCAGGGGCCCTCATCGCCCTGCCGGAGCTCTGGGCCCGGGGCATCGCCACCGCGGATCTACGGGAGCAGTGCGGCCAGACCCCGGAGCTTATCGTCGCCCTCCAGAAGGTGGCCAGAGATTACCAGTGCCTGCTGGCCGGCAGCCTGCCGGAAGAGGAGGATGGCCAGGTGTTCAACAGCCTGTTGCTGGTGGACGGTGACGGCGTTGTCGGCCGCCACCGCAAACAGCACCTCTTCGCTCCCATGGGCGAAACCATCCACTTTCAGGCCGGCCCCGGGCCTGTCCCCTTCTCCCCCAGCTATCCCCTCCTGGGGGGGCTGGTCTGCTTTGATCTGCGCTTCCCGGAGCTGGCCCGGACCCAGGCGGCCTGGGGAACCCAGTTACTCGTGATCTCGGCCCAGTGGCCCCAGGCCAGGATTGAACACTGGCGCACCCTGGTTACGGCCCGGGCCATCGAAAACCAGCTCTTTGTCCTGGCCTGCAACCGGGTGGGGCTGCAAAGCTGCATTGAATTTGGCGGCCACTCCCTGCTGGTGGCGCCCGACGGCACCATCCTGGCCCAGGGTGACGGCAGGGAAGAGTGCTGTGAGGGCGCTCACCTGGACAGCGGTCTGCTGGCCGAGATCCGGGGACGTTTCTCCACCGTGGTCTCCCGCCAGGAGCTGCGCAAAACGGTCTTAGGAGCTGACGACCACCCTGAAGAACTGTAGTGATAGCACAGGTTTTTAAGGAGTGAACAGGGCAGATAGGCCCTCAGGAAAAAAGATCCGGCCACTGGGGGAACTCCCGTTCCAGGTCCAGCCCCAGATCAGCGGCAAAGTATTGCAGCCGCTCGGGAGAACAGTTGATGGCGCTCTCCTGGCCCTGGCTAACGACATCACCATGTTCCCGGCGCAGAAAGGCGACCAGGGCCTGGGCCGCGTCCAGACGCACCTCCTCCACCGCCAAGCCCTCCCGGGCCCCATAGGCCCGCAGACGGTGAAAGTTGGCGCAGCTGCGCTCTAGGCCCCGGTAGATCGAGGTAAAGCGATTCTCCGGCAAGAGATCGCGGAGAATGATCCAGCGGTAGCGCGCCACCACCGCCTCCTTGAGGAGGCGGAGATCACCCTCGTCCAGAATCAGGCCGGGGCCATCATCATCCCTGGTTAAAAAGAAGATGGCACTGTGAAAGGCCACCTCCGGCATCTCGCCGCCATCGCGGAGGATTATCACCTCATCCGCCAACCATTCATCCTTCGACACCTCACTGCTCACAGCAAAATCCTTTTATCTGCCTGGTCTTAAGTTGCCTGAAACAAGCGCCTGACCAGATCATCCACCTGGCAGATATTTACCAGGTATGGCCGCCCTTAATCCAGGGCAAAATATGGCAAGCGCCAGCCATTAACTTCTCAGCAAAATTATTATTTCCCCAAAAGTATCTGGCCGGCGCAGGGATAATTTTCTATAATCAAATTTTGAGTTATTTCAGTAGCTTTTGTTGATGAAAAGAGGGCCAGGGCCCCTGGGAGAAGAGACAAGGGACTCCCCATTGGCCTGCCCGCCGTCATGGAGAGAAGAAAGATGAATAGCAAAATAAACTTCACCATTGCCGCCGCCCTGCTGCTGGCCGGCTGTTCCGCCACCAGCTCCCAAGAACAGAGTTCAGACCTGGGACCAGCCGCCCAGGAGGCCCAGCGTCAGGTCCTGAGCCAGGAGGAGATGGCCGTTATCCCGGGAGAGAGTGACGCCACCAGCGCCACCGGCAAAGAACCGTCAGACCAGCAGGGAGAGGCCGGGGCCACCGGCAGCGCCATCGCCCAGGAGGCCCAGCGTCAGGTTTTGAGCCAGGAGGATATGGCCATTATCCCCGGCAAGGCTGACGACAGCAACATCACCACCCTCAAAGAGCCGCCAGCCCCGGAACCAGACATAGCTGTCCGGCCACCCCAGTCGTAGAAGGGGCCACCGCCGCCTACCAGCACCTCTTCAGCTCCGCCACCACCTGACCATAGTCATCGGCACCAAAGACCGCGGAACCGGCCACAAAGATATTAACGCCGGCCGCCGAGATCTCGCCGATGGTGGCGGGGCTTACGCCGCCGTCAATCTCAATGCCCACAGAAAGCCCCTTGGCATCGATCATCGCCTTGAGGCGCCGGGCCTTGTCCAGGGTGGAGGGGATGAAGGACTGGCCGCCAAAGCCGGGGTTGACACTCATCAGCATCACCAGGTCCACCTCCTCCAGGATATAATCGATGGTGGCCAGGGAGGTGGCCGGGTTCAACACTACCCCCGCCTTCTTCCCCAGATCCTTAATGAGATGGACGGTGCGGTGCAGGTGGGGACACGCCTCCACATGGACGGTGATCCAGTCCGCCCCGGCCCTGGCAAAGTCGGGGATATATCTGTCGGCATTCTCGATCATCAGGTGGACGTCCAGGGGGCGGTCGGTGATCTTGCGCACCGCGTCCGCCACTAAAGGACCAATGGTGATGTTGGGGACAAAATGACCGTCCATCACATCCACGTGGATCACATCGGCCCCGGCCGCAACCACCGCCGCCACCTCCTCTCCCAGCCGGGCAAAATCGGCCGACAGAATGGACGGCGCCAGCATCTTTTCCTGCATATCTTTCATCTATAATTCCTATTTTTTCAGCTAATTAAATCCACTTTCGCGCCGCGAAAGCAGAATTGTCCTAAATAAAAATCTAATTACCACTAACTTTCAGCCACTATTGCGAGATCCCTGTGAGGCATCATCGATCCTGGCGTAAAGTTAATGGTTTACGTTGTTTGCAATCAGCCGGGACAAATTCACCGCAAAGAGCGCAAAGTTTTTATAAAAACAGGTAGTTACCTTAGGAGGCTCCCTTTAGTCGCTTACCTGCGCCTTCGAAGTCTGCGCTTATCTGCGCTGAAAGGCAGAGGTCACCAGAAATATCGAATGTCGAAGGACTAAAATTACCTGAGGTGTCCCTGCAGACTTTTTGGGGCCGGCATGGTATTCCACCACTTCATCATTCGACATTCGATATTCTGCGGTTCGCCGTTATCTTCCGCCATTCCCCCCCACCGTCACCATCACGTGGTGGTCGGCCAGGATGTACTTCTTGGCCACGGCCATGAGACGCGCGCCATCAACCTTGGCCAGCTCCTCGATGTAACGCTGACCATAATCCTGGCCCAGATCATACACCTCGTTTAAGGCCATGTCCATGGCCTGTTCACCATGGGTCTGCAGGTGGAGATCATGGGCGGAGATCAGCACGTTCTTGGCCCGGGCCAGCTCCTTTTCACTCACCGGCTCGTTCATGATCCGTGTAAGCTCCTGCCACAGCGCCTTGATCACCGCCTCTTTTTTCTCCGGGTTGGTGCCGATATAGATGCCAAAGGAGCCGGTGTCTATGCCCACGTGGGAAAAGGCGGAGAGGGAGTAGGCCATGGAGTTTTTGTCCCGCAGCTCGGTGAAGAGGCGGCCCGACTGACCGCTCAGCACCTTCTCCAGCACCTCCAGTCCGTAACGGTCCGTGCCGCTCAGGGTGGTGCCCTGAAAACCGATGATGATATGGACCTGTTCCTTCTGGCGGGCCAGATTAAAGGTCACCGGTTTTGCCGGCAGCTCCGGGGGCAGGAAGCTCTCCTCCATTGCCTCTTCGCCGTCAGCACCACCCCCTCCCCAGTCGGCAAAGAGCTGGCCAACCAGCTCCCGCACCTCCGCCGCCTGCACCGCGCCGGCCACGGTGAGCACCATCTCCTCCGGCCGGGCCTGGCGCTCATAGATGGCGCGCAGGTCAGCCACCTTCATGGTGGAGAGGGGGCCCCTGGCCCCCATGGTATTAAGGCCGTAAGGGTGACCCTCAAAGAGGAGACGGTTAAACTCGCGGAAGGCGAGGGAGGGGAGGCTGTCCTCCTGGCGCTTGAGCTGGGCCAACAGCTCCGGCCTGATCTTCTCCGCCTCCTGCGGGTCAAAACCAGGGGTGACAATGACATCGCGGACCAGGGTCAGTCCCTGCTGAAAGTAACGCCCCAGGAAATCGGCCTTGAGGCCAAAGGTGTTTTTGCCGTTGAAGCCGGAGAGGGAACCGGCCATGTCCGCCACCTGGACCGCCAGCTCAGGGGCCGACAGCTCTGCGGTGGTACGGGGAAAGAGGTCACTGATAAAGGCGAAGGCGCCGTTGGTATCCTGGCTCTCCGCCCGCAGGCCGCCGGGGAAGATGGCCCGGATGGCCACCGTATCCACCGAGTCATCCTCCCGGACCAGCAGGGTGAGGCCATTGGCCAGTTTATAGCGATAGCTGTTTGATAGATAGGCGTCGGGCAGCAGGGCCTTGTCCACCCCGCCCTGCGCCTTGGTGTCGGCCCGGGCGATGAGGGCGGGAAAGTCATCCACCTGCGCCTTGGCATCCAAGCTCAGAAGACAGCCGGCCGTAATCACCTCCGGTTTGAAGTAGCGCTGGGCCAGGGCCATTATATCCTCCTGGCTCACCGCCCGGACCCGGTCCAGATATTCATCGTTGCGCGGATCGCCGCTGAGGAACTCGAAGGCGCCCAGGGTGCGGGCCTGGCCCTCGGCCCGTTCCAGGTTAAAGGTAAAATCGCCCTCCAGGTTACGCTTGGCCCGGGCCAGCTCCTTCGCGCTCACCGCCTCATACTTGAGGCTGAACAGTTCCACCAGGATGCCCTCCAGCACCTCTGCCACCTTGTCGTCGGCCAGGAGAGCGGTGATCTCCAGGAGGCCTGGATGGAGCGGGGTGAAGGCCGCGGCGTTGATATGGTGGACCAGCCCCAGTTCATCACGCAGGCGGCGGAAGAGGCGCGAGGTCTCGCCCTGGCCCAGGATGACGGACATAACATCGAAGGCCGGGGTATCAGCCGAGTTGAAGCTGCTGGCCGGCAGGGCCAGGGCCAGATGGTTCTGGCCCACCTCCTCATTCACCGCAAAAAAGACCGGTTTCTTGTGGGGCGGCTCCAGGGGCAGGGGGGGCCGCTGGTAAGCGCCGCCCTCCATCGCCCCCATCTCTTCCTTGGCCGCGGCCAGCACCTCACCGAAACGGACATCCCCCACCACCTGGATCATCATGTTTTCCGGGTGGTAGTGCTTGGCCATGTAGGCGACGATATCATCGCGGGAAAAGGAGCTGACACTCTCCACCGTGCCGATAACCGGCAGCCGGTACGGGTGGACGGTGTACGCCTCCTCCAGCAGGGTCTGGAACATCTTCACCGCCGGCCGGTCATTGCGCATGCTGATCTCTTCTAAGACCACCTTTTTCTCCCGCTCAAGCTCCGCGGCGTCAAAAAGCGAATGGCGCACCGCGTCGCTGAGCACGGTAAGGGCGTGCCGCCAGTGCTTAGCCGACAGGGTGGCGTGGTACACCGTGTTCTCGAATGAGGTGTAGGCGTTGATCCGCCCCCCCAATGATTCCACCTCCTCGGCCAGCTGGCCGGGACCAAAGGAGGGGGTGCCCTTGAAGATCATATGTTCGATGAGGTGGGTGATGCCCGCCTCGTCTCTGTTCTCGTAGATGGAGCCGGCCTTGACCCAGATCTGGACGGTGGCCACCTTGGAACCCGGCATCTCCTTGACCAGGACGGTGAGGCCGTTGTCCAGGGTATCCTTGAAAAGATGGGGGGCGAGCTCGGCCGCCCCGGCATGGGTTGTCATCATAGTTAATACCAGCAAGATTATGGTTAAGAGATTTTTATTTTTCATGGCTTAAGACCTCCCTCTAGTATGCTCCATCTCCCCGTCTGCCCCGGCCGGCCGCCGCCGAAACCAGACAAAGAGAGCGGCGCCAACGACTATCATCAGCAAACTCAAGACCTGGCCACGGCTCAGCAACCCGGCCAGCAGACCGAGATGGGCATCCGGCTCCCGGTAAAATTCGACAATAAAACGTAAGGCCCCGTAAAAGAAGATAAACAGGGCAAGAATGGTCCCATGGCCCCAGCCCTCGCGCCGTTTGGCGCTGCTGGCCCAGGCCAGCAGGCCGAAAAAGACCGCACCCTCCAGGAGCGCCTCGTAGAGCTGCGAGGGGTGGCGCGGCAGCGGCCCGCCGCCGGGAAAGACCATGGCCCAGGGCACCTCACTCACCCGGCCGTAGAGCTCACCGTTGATAAAGTTGCCAATCCGCCCCAGCCCCAGGCCAATGGGCATGGTGGCCACATAGATGTCGGCCAGGGCCAGGAAGTTAAGCTTATGGCGCCGGCAGTACCAGAAACCGCCAACAATGGCGCCCAGCATGCCGCCGTGAAACGACATGCCCCCGGCCAGGGTGTTGAAGGCCTGGAGGGGATGGGCCGCGTAGTAGGACAGGTTGTAGAAGAAGACGTAGCCCAGCCGGCCGCCGATGACCAGGGAGATGATCAGGGTCATGTTGATGTTGTCAAAATGGGCGGCCAGGCCAGGGGGATCCCAGCGCCTGATATGGCGGGCCACCAGGAGATAGGTGGCCGTGAAGGCCAGGACATACATCAAGCCATACCAGCGCAGGGCCAGGGGGCCGATCTGAACAATTATGGGATCGATATCAGGGAAGGTCAGCATGATCGGTTAACAGCGAATTTCGAACCGCAGAATGGCGAATATCTAATTTCGAAGGGCGGATGTTATCTTAATGATAACCTTAATTAGATTACTATGCCCCAGGGTCAGTCAGAGTGTTGCAAGCTCCCTTATGCCTTCCTTAAGATATTCGCATTCATTATTCGTTATTCTGCGGTTCGTTGTTAATAATGGGGTTTACGGTTTCCAAATTACGGTTTACGTTATTTTTTTTCAATGCCAGACCGTTAACATTCACCAGGGAAAGAGCCATGTCCTTGCAGAAACTTGATCAGCCAGCCGTAACCAGCCTCCTCTTCCACCCCCGCCCCGCTTCAGACACCGCAGCAGCAGCCGGGCGCGACGCCATGGTCCCGGTGGCTGGGGCGGAGATCCAGGTAAGATACCATCTTCATGATGATTTGGCTAAGCCAGCCATCCTTTTTTTCCATGGCAACGGCGAGATAGTAAACGATTATGACGAGCTGGCCCCTGGTTTCCAGGAGATGGGGGCAAGCCTCATCGTGGCCGAGTTTCGCGGCTATGGCCTGAGCACGGGCAGCCCCACGGCCACCACCCTGCTGAGCGACAGTGAAGAGGTGCTGGCGGCGGTGACAAAAGAGCTGGCGGAGAAAGGGTTTACCGGCAAACTCCTGGTCATGGGCCGCTCTTTAGGCAGCGCCGCCGCCATCCACCTGGCGGCCCAGGAGGCCACGGAGATTAAAGCCCTGCTCATTGACAGCGGCTTCGCCTTCACCCTTCCCCTGCTTGAAACCATTGGCGTCGATGTGGCGGGCCTTGGCCTCACTGAAGAAGACGGTTTCGGCAACCTGGAGAAGATCAGGAAAATCACCATGGCCACCTACATCATCCATGGCCAGCATGATGAGATCATCAGCCAGACAAACGCCTCCAACCTGGTCGCCGAGAGCGGCGCCCAGCAGAAGGAGTTTCAGATCGTCCCCGGCGCCGGCCACAACAACATCCTCCAGATCACCGGCAAGATGTACTTTGAGGTGATGGGCCGCTTTGTCAAAAAAATCGGGATCGTCAGGAAGAAGAAGAAGGGAGTACGATAAGAAAACTGCGAATATCGAATAACGAACTGCAGAATGATGAATGTCGAAGGAAGGATGTTATCTAATAAGATAAGTACCGCCCTTCAACATTC
>JBDLJA010000016.1:0-51493 GCA_039714595.1 Thermodesulfobacteriota bacterium
ATTCATCTGTTATTTCCCAAACAGATTATCCAGCACCCCTTTGATCGCCTTGCCCGCCTCCTTCTTGGCCGGGTCGTCATCCTCGGTCAGCTTGTCAATCAGGGTGTCGGTGGCCCGCCGTTTGAGATAGCTCTCGTTCATGGTGAGCCGGGGTTTTTTCAGGGTTCCCTTGAGATCCAGGGGGATAACCGTCTGATCGCCCTTCTTTTCCAGGTACTTGGCGACCTCCAGCCTCTCCTCCAGCCGGCCACTGAGCTTTGGGGAGAGGGTGAGGGTCAGGGGCATGGCCAGGCTGCCGTCCAGGCCCATGGAACCGGTGGTCTGGGCGGAGAGGTGGTTGCTGGTGCCACTGCTGTCCACTTGCAGACGGCCCTTGCTGATGGTGAAGCGGCCATCCATCTTGTCCATCTTCATGTCGTCCAGCTCCGGCAGGTTGAGCAGGGCGGAGAGGGAGCGGGTGAAGTCGGTGCCCTGGAACCGGCCCCCGGTCAGGCTCATATCGCCGGTGGCGTGGAGGTTCTTCTCCATCTTCTTTTTACTGAAACCGGTCCCGGAAAAGGTAAAGGCGCTGTCAATGGCCCCCTCGTAGGTCCCCGCCTTGTTGCTGAAGAACGCCTTGTGCAGCTCCGGGAGCTGCAGGCTGTGGAGGCCCATCTTCCCCTTGAAGGTCTGCTTGCCCGCCAGGGCCGTCTGCATCTCGCCGCGCACCTCGCCGCCCATGGTGGCGGTCTTCAGGTCGCGGCAGGTGAGGACACCGTTGGCCAGCTGGTAGGCCATGTTCAGGTCGCGCATCTCCGCCTTGTTGTGGCGCAGGCTGGCGATTTCCACCATACCCTCCACCCGCAGATCATTAAGGGCTTTATCATCCTTCTTGCCCCCCTTGCTGGGGGCGGAGGAACTCTTCTTGCCCTTATCTTTCTTCAGCCCCGCCGTGGCCTTCTGGATTCGGGTTAGATCCAGCTCTTTACTGCTGATATTGAGGGCAATGGGGGGGATTTTCCCTTTCTGCAGGTAATCCTCCATCGCGCCGCTCAGCTTGACCTGGTCCTCGGCCAGGGCCAGGTCAATATCGTAGGAGAGCCGCTTCTTGGTGAAGTTAAGCCTGCCGTTGATGGTTGGTTTGACCCCCTGGTAGTCGGTGTTGACAGCGAAGTCTGATTCGCCCTTAAAGCTGAGGTTTTCCAGGCCGCCGCTCAGGTCCAGGCTGACGTTGAGGTTACTCTTGACGCTGGTGGCGGGGATGGCGCCCGTGGCGTCACTTACCGTAAGCTGGGCGTTTTCCACCTGCAGCCTTTCCACCGTGATGCCCAGGGGCAGTTCCTGGGCCGGACCGGGAGCTGCCGGCTCCTCCTTCTTGTCCTCCTTGGCCTTCTCTTTATTCAGGAAGGCGAGGGTGCTGAAGTTAAAGACGCCCTTTTTATCCCGGGTCACGTTGATCTGCGGTTCCACCAGGCGGATCTCTTTGATAACCAGCTGCTTCTGAAGCAGGGGCAACAGGTCATAGGAGAGGATAAAGCGGTTGGAGCTGAAGAAGTTGCCCTTGCCGTCCTCCTCCTTTATCTGGACATCGTAGAGCTTGATGCCGGTGAAGAGGCTGACCTTCAGGTTGCCCACCGTTACCTCCCGGCCCACCGCCTTCTGCACGGGGGGAAGGAGCATGGCCCGCAGCCGCTCGTCGGTGAAGTAGGTGTTGATGAAGACAGCCAGGCCCAGCATGATCAGGAGGGCCAGGACTGCGATAATGGCGATAATCTTCAGTGGTTTTTTCATGGCGTTTTGGCGGCTGGCTTAGGTGAGGGGGGGAGAAGCGCTACTTAAACTAAGGGAAATAATAGCCTAAAAATTGTCTTGGGGCAATTTTTCTAGCTAGATGGCGCCAGGGACGGGTCCAGGCTGTTTGCGGCGATGAAGGGCTGGCGCAGGTGGCGGGAGCCGGCGGGGACCAGGGCGGCGATGGCCCGGTGGTCCTCCTCGGTCAGCAGGGGGGTGACGTCGGTGGTGCGGAACAGGTGGTCGATACCGCTGGCCCCGATGATATCTATTGAGGCGCGAATGGCGTCTGTGTCCACCTGGTGGCGGCCGGCCAGCTCCGGGTAGCGGTGGAGGGGGGCCTTGATGTCCATGGCGATGAAGTCGAGCAGTCCCTGGGCCAGGAGATCTTCGATGACCTGGGGCTGGCTGCCGTTGGTGTCCAGCTTCACGGCCAGCCCCAGCCCTTTGACCTCACGGCAGAAACCGGCCAGCTCCGGCTGGAGGGACGGTTCGCCGCCGCTTATCACCAGGCCACTGATCTTGCCCGCCCTTTTCTCCAGATAGGCCAGCACCTCATGGGGGGGGATGCTGGGCAGGCCAGGCTCCGGCCCGCATAGGAGGGAGCCGTTATGGCAGAAGGGGCAGCGGAAGTTGCAGCCCTGGCAGAAGAGCAGGGCGGCAACCCGGCCGGGAAAATCAGAGAGGGTTATTTTCTGCAGGGCGGCAATAAACATTTTTTTAAATGGTTACCACTGTCTTTCAGCCTGAATTTTTCAGACCTTGGGAAAGGCATTAGCGATTATGGCGTGAGGTTAACGGGTTACGAAAAAAACTTTCTATACAGTCGATGGTAAAAGAGATTTTTTATTACTTTTCATCGAACAAGTTACCCTTCCGTCAATCGTCAATCGTCAATCGTCAATCGTCAATCGTCAATCGTCAACCGTTTCAGGCCAGGGCAAAGCGGCTGCGGGCGGTGAACTCCGCCTGCTTGCCCTCGTGCCACTGGTTCACCGGCCGCATGTAACCCACCACCCGGGAGTAGATCTCGCACTCCTTGCCGCAGTCGGGGCAGTGTCCCACCTCGCCGGCCAGGTAGCCATGCTCGGGGCAGATGGAGAATGAGGGGGTGACGGTGAAGTAGGGCAGGGAATAGTTCTCGCAGACGGTGCGGACAAAGTTTTTCACCGCCTGCGGGTCGCTGGCCGCCTCGCCCAGGTAGGTGTGGAGCACGGTGCCGCCGGTGTAGCTCGCCTGGAGGTCGTCCTGCAGGTCGAGGATCTCAAAGATGTCGTCACTGTAATTCACCGGCAGCTGGGTGGAGTTGGAGTAGATGGGCAGCTTCTCCTCCCCGCAGGTGAGGCTGGCGCCCATATCCGGGAAGCGTTCACTGTCCAGCTTGGAGAGCCTGAAGCCGGTGCCCTCGGCCGGGGTGGCCTCCAGGTTGTAGTGGTTGCCGGTCTCCTCCTGGAAGGTGACCAGTTTTTCTCGCATGTGATCGAGGATCCGCTGGCCAAAGGCGCGTCCCTCTTTACTGCCGATGTCACAGCCCAGGAGGTTTACGGCCGCCTCGTTGGCCCCGATGAGGCCGATGGTGGCAAAGTGGTTCTCCCAGTAACGGTTGAAGCGCTCTTTGACCTGGCGCAGGTAGTGATGGGTGTAAGGGTAGAGGCCCTTGGCGGTGAAGGACTCCAGCACCTTGCGTTTGGTCTCAAGGCTGGTGCGGGCGATCTCCATCAAATGGTCCAGCCGGGTGAAAAAATCTGACTCGTCCACGGCCTGAAAGCCCAGGGCCGCCATGTTGATGGTCACCACGCCGATGGAGCCGGTCAAAGGGTTGGCCCCGAAGAGGCCGCCGCCCCGTTTTTCCAGGTGGCGGGTGTCAAGGCGCAGGCGGCAGCACATGGAGCGGGCGTCGTCCGGGGAGAGGTCGGAGTTGACGAAGTTGGAGAAGTAGGGGATGCCGTACTTGGCCGTCACCTGCCAGAGGGGGTCGAGCTCGGCGTTATCCCAGGCAAAGTCAGGGGTGATGTTGTAGGTGGGGATGGGGAAGGTGAAGACCCTCCCCTTGGCGTCGCCCTCGCTCATCACCTCTAAAAAGGCCTGGTTGAGGGTGTTCATCTCGGCCTGATAGTCGCCATACACCTCGCTCTGCCCCTGGCCGCCGATGATCACCGGCTGGTCGCGGTAGGCCTTTGGCGGCTGGAGGTCCATGGTCAGGTTGGTAAACGGCGTCTGGAAGCCCACCCGGGTGGGGACGTTGAGGTTGAAGACAAACTCCTGCAGGGCCTGTTTCACCTCTTTAAATGAGAGGGAGTCGTGGCGGATGAAGGGGGCGAGCAGGGTGTCGAAGCTGGAAAAGGCCTGGGCCCCGGCCGCCTCGCCCTGGAGGGTATAGAAGAAGTTGACGATCTGGCCAAGGGCCGAGCGAAAGTGTTTGGCCGGGCCGCTCTCCGCCTTGCCGGGTGCCCCGGTGAAACCGATGGTGAGGAGATCGTGGAGATCCCAGCCCACGCAGTAGACCGAGAGCAGGCCGAGATCGTGGATGTGCAGGTCGCCCTGCTCATGGGCCCGGCGCACATCCGGGGTGTAGATGCGGTTGAGCCAGTATTTTTTACTCACCTCGCTGGAGATGTAGTTGTTGAGGCCCTGGAGGGAGTAGGCCATGTTGGAGTTTTCCTGGACCTGCCAGTCCATCTTCTCCAGATAGGTGTCGATCAGGGCCAGGTCGGCCTGGTTGGCCATGGCCCGGTTCCGGGCGTGCTGGTCACGGTAGAGGATGTACGCCTTGGCCGTCTTTTTGTGGGGCGAGACGAGGAGCGCCTCCTCCACCAGGTCCTGGATCTCTTCCACCGAGGGGATACCGTCCGGGTGCATGGTCTGGGCAATGGTTAGGACCCGCATGGTCACCCGCCGCGCCTCCGCCTCTTCGGTGAGCTCGCCGCTGGCCTTACCCGCCTTGAGGATGGCCAGGGTGATTTTCTCGGCCTGGAAGGAGACCTCTTGGCCGTCGCGCTTGCGGATGGCGGGAAACAGGCTGGGGACAGGGGCGGATTGTAGAACCATGGATAGTCTCCTTAACAAAAGCGAACGGGTGGCAGGTTTTAGCGGCGTTGGAATGTGAGGCAGGGTGATTGGAGAGGGGCTTACAGACGACAAAAACACTATATGTTGTGGGTGGCTTCTAAGTCAACACAAAATATAGGGTGATTATGGTGTTGACCAAAAATAAACGTTAGGACGGGGGGATGGGTTTGGCGAAGGTGGCAGGCCTGGGCCTGCTGCCGGATAAGGGCGAGAAATAAAAGAATTTTTTTTGCGGCCAGGGCCGGAGAGTTAAGGGCAAGCACAGGCCTGTTAGGGAAAAGTGTTTATGGCGCGGCGGGAGGCCGGAAGATAATATCGCCATACCAGGCCGTGGCCTCACTGCCGGTGTTGTCCGTGTCGGTCATGATTCCCACCCCGCTGATGGCCGGGGGGCGGCGGCCAAAGGCCTGGCGGTAATCGGCCAGGATATCGCGCTCTGCCTGGCGCCAGCGGCCGGCGTGATCGTTACCGCTTTCCACCACTATCATCTTCACCCGGCTGGTATAGGGGCTGGCGGTGATGAGCCCCTTGGCGGCCTTGTTGGCCCAGATATAGTTGAGGGTGGCTGAAGGGGGGTACTCGCCGTAGATCAGTTTGATGGCGTTGAACTTCAGGCGCTGCCAGAAATTTAGTTGCTCCGGGTCATAGGCAAAGGTGACGTAGAGGCGGGCGGCAAAGTCGTCCCTGGCCCTGCTGTTCAACGCCCCGGCCGCCACCACCTCCTTAACCTTCCAGCGCCAGGCAAGGCGGGGATGGGAGCGGGGGTTGATCCTGATCTTGCGGACCAGGGCGGAGGCGGCCGCCTGGCTCTCGGCCTTGATTACCCCCTTACCCCCCTCAACAATGGGGCTGTAGGTGGTGGCCCGTTCATGGTCGGCGAAGGTGAAGGGCTGCCAGCCCGGGGGCAGGGCAGCCTCCGGACCGGGCCGGGAAAAATCGCCCACCAGAATGGGCTGGGCCGGCCCGGGAGCGCTGATGAAAATGGCGAGGATGAGGGGCCACATGGCGGCTAGGGGACCAGGAACGGGATCAGGCCGCGGCAGCCAGTCTGGCCCCTCACTGTGGCGGCGCCACCGCTGAAAAGGGGGCGGCCGGAGGCGCTGATGGCTCGTTTTTTCATGGTAATCCTCTGGATTTACTCTACACTGGAGATTGATAATAGTAATTTAGGGTCGTAAGATAAAGGCGTGCCGGTGATTGTCTAACACCTTTTTGCTGATAATTTTTTTTAAAACGGCACTCAGTAGCCCCTTGCGGGGGCATAAGTGGCTTGGTGCCATTAGTAGCTTAGCAATTTCAATGGTAAATTTTCAGTTTCTTGTTTTTTTAAAGAAGTTGCGGCCTAAGGCACTAATATTTTTCCCCATAATAATTCGCTGTTTAAGCGGCTCTTGGAGAAGGGGACGACCATGAAAAATCTGACTATCATTTTTTTGACCATCTCGGCCCTGATCTGTGCCCTCTATGGCGCTTGTGGCCTTTATACCAGGCACAATATTGGGGTTGCCCTGGCCAACCTCAAGGCCCAGCAGGGGGAGGTGGTGGAGTATGAGCTGGAGGGGGGGATTTTCCGCTCCCGGTTGCAGCTGCGCTACAAGCTGCCGGGCCAATACTATGGTTCCGAAAGTCAGGATGCCACCCTGGTGGTCAAGCAGGTCATTGGTCATGGCCCCCTGGTCTGGCAGGGCCAGGGCCGGCAGCCCCGTCTTCTCCGGGCCCAGGGTTGGGGCCAGGCCAGGGTGATCAGCGGCGCGGGCAGCAAGTGGCCCCAACCCCTGCGGGAGCTCTTGACCGCTGATCTGCGTCTCAAGGTGCCCCTAACCGGGGTGGGCGGCAAGGTGCAGATGCGCAGCCCCCCGCGTAACGTGGTCATGGACTGGGGAGATGGGGAGATGATGGTTGCCTGGCAGGGTATGAAGCTTGACCTGTTTTTCCCCGGCAACACCCTGCTGGCCTATGACCTGAACCTGCGGGCTCCGGAGCTGTTGATCCAGAAGGGCGAGGATAATGAGATGACCCTGCGGGGTTTTGTGGTGGATGGCATCATGGCGGAAGGGGAGCATGGCCTCTCCCTGGGAGAGGTGAATTTTGGCCTGGAGGAGCTGGATGTCAGCATGGCCGACCAGAACGCCACCATCACCGGTCTTCACTCCCTCCTGACCACCAGGGAGGAGGGCGGCCTGGTGAGCATGGCCAAAAAGTTCCGGCTGGCTGGTTTAAGCTGGGGTGAGAGCAGCTATGAGGATGTGGAGATCAACCTGGCCATCTCTAATATCGCTGCCCAGCCCCTGGCCCAGCTGGCCATGGGCCTGGGCGGCCTGGATAACCGGCCGGCCCAGGAGGAGGCCAGCGGCGATACCTTGCTGACCCTGCTCCAGGGCCACAGCATGGGCCTGCTCTCCGGCTCACCCCGCCTGGCCGTGGACGACATCTCCGTCACCACCAGCGCCGGCAGGATTCATCTCAACGGGGGAGTGCAGTTTGATGGGGAGGGTGGCGTATTGTTCAACCCCTTTTTCCTCCTGGGCCGCCTCAGCGCCCATCTCTTTTTTGAGGCGGAGGGGGGGGCCCTGCAACAGCTGCTCAAGGAGGGGATTAAGCAGAGGGATTGTAAGGACCCCACCAGCCGGGCCTGTGAACGCAAGGCCGGCAAGATGGCCCGGGCCCGGGTAAAGGCCCTGGTCAAGGCGGGCACCCTGGACAAGGCCGGTAAGAGCTACACCTACTCCTTTAGTTTCGATGAGGGTCAGATCAAGGTAAACGGCCGGCCCCAGCCCCTCTCCCTGGTGAGTTGGGGCCTGTGACGGGCGCAAGGCGGCTGGCCGTGGCCTTGAGCGGCGGGGTGGACAGCGCGGTGAGCTGCCGTCTCATCCAGGACGAGGGGCATGAAGTTGTGGCCCTGTTCATGGAGCTGGGCCAGGGTGACGTCCTGCGCCAGCGGGCCCGGGCCATGGCCGATTTCCTGGGGGTGGACTTCCAGGTCGTGGATCTCCGTGACCCGTTCCGCCACCAGGTCATCGACTACTTCTGCCAGAGCTACGCCCGGGGCCAGACCCCCAACCCCTGTGTGGTCTGCAATCCCGCCATCAAATGCGGTCTGCTCCTGGATATGGCTCTGGAGATGGGCTGCGAGGCCCTGGTCACCGGCCACTATGTCCGGCAGGAGGAGCGGGGCGGGGTGGCCTGCCTGCGCTGCGGCCTTGATCCCGTTAAGGATCAGTCCTACTTTCTCTGCGGCCTGCGCCAGGATCAGCTCCGCCATCTGCGCTTTCCCCTGGGGGGACTGCTAAAGAGCCAGGTGTTTGCCCTGGCCCGGGAGTATGATTTGCCGGTGGCGGGCGGTGAGAGCCAGGATGTCTGCTTCCTTGAAGAAGGCAGCCCCGGCGATTTTCTGGCCCGGGAGCTTGCTTCCCCTCCCCTGCCGGGTGATATTGTTGACAGCCAGGGCCGGGTGCTGGGGCGCCATCAGGGCATCCACTGCTACACCATTGGCCAGCGCCGGGGCTTAGGGATCAGCGCTCCAAAGCCCCTCTATGTGGTGGCCATCCGGGCCACGGAAAACCAGGTGGTGGTGGGCCCCGATGCGGAGCTTTACCGGGCGGAGTTGCGCCTTCTGGAGCCGGCTAACTGGCTGGCCGGGGAGGGGCCTGGGCTGCCGTGGCAGGGGCGGGTGAAGATCCGCTACCGCCACCAGGAGGGGGCAAAGGCCACCCTGACCCGCGACGACCAGGGGTTGCTGGTCCGCTTTGCCCAGCCGCAACGGGCCATCACCCCGGGCCAGTTCGCCGTCTTTTACCAGGATGATCTTCTCCTGGGGGGCGGGGAGATTGTTGGGGCTAAAAGCCCCAGCCCCTGAGGTGTAATCCTTGAAAAATTGCTCTTGCGGGGTATTATCCTGATTTTATGGTGAAATTTTTTTAAGCATAAATTCACCGCAAAGACAGCAGTTTGTCTGATTGTCAGAAACATGCTTCGAAGCCTGCGTTTACCTGCGTCTTTGCGGCAAAAAAATTCTCAAGATTACCTTAAGTATCCACACGTGGCAGAACAAAAAGTCCCAGACAGGTCCCTGCGGGTGGCCATAACCACCCTTGGCTGTAAGGTGAACCAGTATGAATCGGCCTCCTTTCTCTCTGCCCTCCAGGAGCGGCAAGGGGTGGAGGTTGTGCCCTTCAGCCAGAAGGCGGATCTCTATCTGGTCAACACCTGCGCCGTGACCGGCAAGGCGGGGGCCCAGTCGCGGCGCACCATCCGCCAGGCCCTGCAGCGCAACGCCAAGGCCCGGGTGGTGGTCACCGGCTGTTACTCCCAGGTGGCGGCCGATGATGTCGCCGCCCTGGGCGAAGGGCGGGCCATCGCCATTGTCGGCAACGGCTACAAAGATCTGCTGGTGGACTTTGCCCTGGGGGGGGGTAAGGGTGATCTTCTGGATCTGAACCGGGCCGATATCGGCAGGGGGCGAGAGGCCTGCCACCTGCCGGTGCAACGCTTTGCCGGGCGGACCAGGGCCTATGTCAAGATCCAGGACGGCTGCGACAGCTTCTGCACCTACTGCATCGTCCCTTACGCCCGGGGGCGCAGCCGCAGCGTGCCCTTGGAGCTGGCCCTGGGCCAGGTGCGGATGTTCAGCCTGGCCGGGGTGCGCGAGATTGTCGTCACCGGCATCCATGTGGGCCAGTACGGCCACGATTTACACCCCGCCACCAGCCTGGCCACCTTCCTCAGGCAGGCCACGGCGCTGCATCCCCATATCCGTTTCCGCCTCAGCTCCCTGGAACCCACGGAGCTGACCGAGGAGATGCTGGCCCTCTTCCAGGAGTGTTCCAACCTCCTGCCCCATCTGCACATCCCTCTGCAGAGCGGTGATAGCGGTATCCTGGCGGCCATGAACAGGCGTTATGACGCCAAGGATTTTGCCCAGGCGATTAAGCGGGCCCATGAGCTCCTGCCCCAGGCCGCTATCGGCGTGGACATAATGGCCGGCTTTCCGGGGGAGAGTGAAGAGGCCTTTGTCCGCGGCTATGAGCTCCTCGCCTCCCTGCCCATAACCTACCTCCACGTCTTTCCCTACTCCCGCCGGCCCGGGACCAAGGCGGCCGATTTGCCCGGGCAGGTGGTGGGGCCGGAGAAGAGCAGACGGGTTAAGCTCCTGCTGGAACTTGGCAAAACCAAAAGGGAAGAGTTTTATCAGCGCTTCCTGGGCCAGACCATGGCGGTCCTGGCTGAAAATAATCGTAATAAAAAGAAGCTAATGAAGGGATTTAGCCCAAACTACATCCCCGTCTACTTTAGCGCCCCGGCGGCTGTGAAAAACAGGGTGGTGGACGTGCGGATTACCCGGCTGGCGGGGGAGGATGTTTACGGGGAGGTGGTCCATGCTCGGTGAAATCATTGCCGTGGGGAATGAACTGACCTCCGGCCGCATTGTCAACTCAACCAGTTATTTTGCCGCCAGCCATCTCTTTGCCGCCGGTCACAAGATCCACCACATGGCCACGGTGGGGGATGAGGCGGAGAAGATTGGCGCCGCCCTGCTCCAGGCCCTGGAACGGGCCGATTTTGTCGTGGTCACCGGCGGCCTGGGTTCAACCAGTGACGACATAACGGTGGCGGCGGCGGCCGAGGCCCTGGATCGGCCCCAGACCTTTTACCCGGAGATCATGGCCAAGATCAGAGAGAGCAAGGCCTTTGCCAAGGTGCCGGCCATGGAGAAGATGGCCTGGCTGCCCTCCGGGGCCGAGGTGTTGAAGCCGGGGGCCAGGGTGGCGGGCTTCATGCTCTGCCATGGAAAAAAACCGATCTTCTTCCTGCCGGGCATCCCCTCCCAGATGCGGGAGCTGATGTTGGACCGGGTGATCCCGCGGCTGGCCACCTGGAAGGGCGGCTCGCTGAGCCTGGTGCGCCAGCAGGTGTACAAGGTGGTGGGTCTGGAAGAGGCAGAGATCAACCAGCGCCTCGCCCCCCTGGAGGGGCAGGACAGCCTGGTGAGCCTCGGCTATTATCCCATGGCGGCCGAGGTCCATGTCTCGCTGACGGTGTGTGGTGAGACGGCCCCCCAGGCCGAGGAGCTCTTTGCCGCCAATGAAGATAGGGTGCTGGCGGGCCTGGGCCAGGCGGTCTATGGCCGGAACGATGACACCCTGGCCAAGGTTACCGGCGCCCTGCTGGCGGCCTCAGGCCTGGGCCTGGGTCTGGCCGAATCGTGTACCGGCGGGCTCATGGCCCATGATATCACCGGGGTGGCCGGCAGTTCCGCCTATTTTAACGGCTCCGTGGTGGCCTATGCCAATGAGGTGAAGGAGAGGCTGCTGGGGGTGCGGCCGGAGACGTTGCTGAACTTCGGGGCCGTGAGTGAGGAGACGGCCCGGGAGATGGTGGCCGGGGCCCGCCGGGCCCTGGGGGTGGATCTGGCCGTGGCCATCACCGGTATTGCCGGCCCGGATGGTGGTACGGAGGAGAAGCCGGTGGGCACGGTCTGCTTTGGCCTGGCCACCCCCCAGGGGAGCCGGGAAGAGACGTGCCACTTCAGCGGCAGCCGCGGCTATATCCAGGCCAAGGCCGCGGCCCATGGCCTGGATATGGTGCGCCGTTACCTCCTCGGCCAGGGCGAGGAAGACGCGGTTTTTTGACCAAGGGGAGGCTCTGGGGGGGGTAGAGAAACTACTCCCAGCTGCCGATATCCCGGTTTTCCTTGTCGCCGCCGGCCTGGCCGTCCAGGCCGTAGGAGATGATGTCCACCTCGCCATGCTCGCCGGGATTCTGGTAGATATACGCATTACCCCAGGGGTCCTGGGGCAACCCCTTGGCCAGATAGGGGCCGTCCCAGTTCCGCCGGCCCGGGTTGACCGCCAGGGACTCCAGGCCGTCTGACTGGCTGGGATAGCTGCCCACGTCCATCCGGTAGGCGTTCAGCGAGGTCATGAGCATCTCGATCTGGGTCTTGGCCGTCTGCTGCTTGGCCTTGCGGACGCGGTTGAACACCTTGGGGCCAACCACCGAGGCGAGCAAGCCGAGAATGACGATGACCGCCATTAGTTCAATGAGGGAGAAACCCGCCTCTGCCCTGCTCCGGGGCCGCCGCGCCTTCTCTTGCTGGTGCCGGGTAATTTTCATGATAAAGCTCCTTTGGGGTAAGGGAATTGCACAAGTTTTTAAACTAATTCGTCTAAGGGAAAAAGGCCAGCCGTCTGCCTAAAGAAAAAAAGGACGATCTGCAACCGCTTTTTATCGTATAGTAGCTTGACCTGAAAAAGTAAAATAGAACCTTAAATCCGTAAACAGTAAAATAAGGACTCCCATGGCTCATGTAGACCGCAAAAGAACCCCCATGGTTCAGAAGAATACCCTCTATCTAGTGGCCCTGGCCTGTCTGGGCCTCGGTTTTGTCGCCGGTGTCATCTTTTCCGCGGTGCGCGGCGGTCCCGATGTTCAGGGGCCCACGGCGCCCCTCACCACGGGAACAGGGGACGCGGAAAAGACCATTGCCCTGCTTAATCAGGTTCTGGCCCAGGAACCGCAGAACTATGAGGCGTGGGTCCGACTGGGCAATATCCATTTCGACCGCGGTCAGCATCACCAGGCCATTGAGGCGTATGAAAAGGCGCTGGCCATCAATGATGGTTCCGCCGATGTCTGGACCGATCTCGGGGTGATGTATCGCCGCCATGGCCAGCCGGGTAAGGCGATCAGCTCCTTCGATGAGGCCAGCCGGCGCGACCCGAAACACCTCACCTCCCTCTTTAATAAGGGATTTGTCCTGGTCACCGACCTCAACGATCCGGCCGGGGCCATAGAGGCGTGGGAGAAGGCGGTGGCCATCAATCCCATGGCCGCTGCCCCCAACGGGGAGATCCTCGCTAACCTCATCGATGAGCTGCGCCAGGAGATGGCGGCGGCCAAGAAGGCGCAGGAGCAACCAGCAGCGCCAGGCGGCCAGTAGGGGCCCTGACCACTTATCTGCCTGGCGGGGCTGATTTTGCTGCTTATTGTGGTTATGGTTTTGGGGCAGGCGGATGATTGTCGCCCGCCTGCCAGCGTTGGAAGAAGGCGGCGGCCCTCGCCTCCGCCTCGGCCAGGCTGCTGGCACTCTGGACGGCGGAGGCCAGGTGGTGGCCAAAGGCAAAGTTGCTGCTGAAATAATGGCTGAACTCCTTGAGCCGGCCCAGGCGCCGTTCCGGGGCGAAACGGTCATGGAGCAGCTCCAGGTAGTCGCCATAGATCCGGGCCAGATCTACCTGGGGGGGCTGGCCCAGGCCATATAGCTCATGGGCCAGCTCGGCCATGAACCATGGTCTGGCCGGCATGACCCGGCCCAGCATGAGGCCGTCGGCCCCGCTTAAGGCCAGGCAGCGCCGGGCGTCGCTGACGCTGAAGATGCCGCCATTGGCGATGACCGGGATGGTCAGCCACTCCTTCACCTTGGCCAGCCATGGCCAGCGGGGTTTGCGGGCAAAGGGTTCCCGGTGGAGGCGGGCGTGGACGGTGAGGTAGTCCAAGCCCTCTCCCTCCAGGAGCAGGCAGAAGTTCCGCAGGGCCGCCTCATCCAGGCTGGTGCCCAGGCGGATCTTGGCCGAGAGTGGCAGGGAGGTGTGGGCCCGGGCCGTGGCAATTACCTGGCGCACCAGTTCCGGCTCTTCGGCGAGCCCGCTGCCCGCCCCCTGGCGCCTGATAAAGGGAGCGGGGCAGCCCAGGTTGATGTCCACCGCCGCCGCCCCCAGCTCGGTAACCCGCTCCAGGGCGGCGGGGATGTGCTCAGGGTCGGCCACCAGCAGCTGGTAAGAGAGGGGACGTTCCTCGGGGCTCACCTTGAGATAGGGGGAGATGGCCGGGTTGTCCGAGGGCAGCCGGCGGGCGGCCAGCATCTCGGTGGAGAGCAGGCCACAGCCGCCAAAGCGCATTATGAGGCTGCGCAGGGCCGAGTGGGTCACCCCGGCCATGGGGGCGAGGATCAGGGGCGGCGAGATGGTGAGGGGTCCCAGGGCAAGGGAGGGGGCCGCCTCCGGCTTTTCTACAGGTTTTGACGGGGAGATAACCATTTACCTCTGAGGTTGTTCCATGATGAGTAAATTAATTGTTGCGGCCCTGGCTGCCCTGCTTCTGGCCGGGGGGCCAGCCCTGGCGCTGGAGCCGCTGAGCGGGGTCCAGATCAAACAGATGCTCAGTGACAGAACCTTTCAGGTCCGGTACCAGGGCGGGTCCACCTACCTGATCTACTTCAGTCCCGCTGGTAAGGTCAAGGGTCTCCTGGCGCAGGAGGGGTTCATCACCAAGGTCGTCAAGACCGGCAGCTGGGATATCCGCGAGCAGGACGCCCTCTGCGTCAAATATATCCGCCGCTCGACAACGCACAGGAGGTTAAAGATGAAGTGCGGTAAAATTGTCCCCCAGGGTAACAATGTCTTTAACCGCTATGATGAACAGGGTAAACTGCACGCCATCTTCACCTTCGTGGGCCAGGGTAACAGGGTTCCGGAGTAGGGGCCGCAGAAATATGGGGGACATGTGACAGGTTGCTGGGGTGGTGGCAAATGGCTGATGGCCTGCCTGGCTTTTCTCCTGCCGGCCGGCCTGGCCGGGGCTGGGGAGTTTGTTACCCTGGAAGTTGATCTCCAGACCGCTTACCGCCTCGACTCTTTGCAGTGGAGTATTGCCGGTCCCGCTGGTGAGCCCAATGTAATCTCCGAGCTGCAGTGGCGCGACCTGCGGATTGGCGAGGTGCAGCTGGGTGCGGCCATCGCTCCCTCTGCCGCCCTTGCCGCTGGCCTGGTTCCCCATGCCTTTATCAACCTGGGGTTGGGCCACATCTACAGCGGCGAGATGCAGGACTCCGACTATGCCCTGGACAACCACACCCAGGAGTGGTCCCGTTCCAACAACCAGGCGGATGACGGCTCGGTTGTTGATTTATCTTTGGGGCTGGGGCTCACCCTGCCTCTGGTCCGCCACTCCTTCAGCCTCACGCCCCTGCTGGGTTACTCCTACCATGAACAGAACCTCACCATCACGGATGGCCGCCAGACGGTTACCGGGACCTACGGCTCCTATCAGGCCCCGGAGCTGGGAGCCATAGCCGGCCTGGACTCCAGCTATGAAAGCGAGTGGCAGGGGCCCTGGCTGGGCTGCGAGGCGACCCTCCAGCCGGTGGAGCGCTTGCGCCTATCTCTGCTCTTCACCTACCACTTTGGCCTGAGCTACTGGGCCGACGCCCATTGGAACCTGCGCGATGACCTGCGGGATCCCAGTTTCCGCCACACGGCCGACCTTGGCTGGGGCTATCGCTGGGCTGTGAGCGGTGATTATGGTCTGACCCCGGCCCTGAATCTCTTTGTTTCCCTGGACTACCAGGAGTTTTCGGTGAGCGATGGCTCTGACTGGAAGTTCTACACCAACGGCGACGTGGGCCGGCTGGCCCTCAACGAGGTCAACTGGAGCAGCCGCTCCTGTGGCACCGGTCTGCGCTATCTTTTCTGATTAATTTTTCCTGAAAGTTCACTTCGTGGCTTCTGCCATAACGGCCCAACTTTCAATCTTCGCGCTTCCGTGCCGCAGCGATGAGAGATTAAAAAAATTTTTCTGATTACCAGCGATTTGATAATGCGTTAAATAGTGCGTGACACACTGGCTGAATCTTAGTGGGAATCAGAAAAAAATTGTCTGGCCTTAATCTTTTGCCACCGCAACCCCCATGCCCCAATATTCCCTGCAGCAGGAGCTGGACCGGCTCTTCTACCTCCTTGAGTACAGTCCCAACTCCATAATCCTCACCGATACCGCCGGCCGCATCGAATATGTCAACGCGGTGTTCACCTCCTGGACCGGCTATCTGTCGAAGGATGTCGTCGGCCGCCATGTGGATGAGCTGCGCCTTGACGACCTGAGTTCCACCACCAGGGCCTACTCCTGGGAGGATACCCTGGAGGGCTACGTCTGGGAGGGGGAGCTGATAAGTATCCGTAAGGATGGCAGCCAGTTCCCCGAGCAGGTCTTTTTGTTGCCCATAACCGATGATAAGGGGCTGGTAACCTCGGTGGCCTTTATCAAGCGGGATATCTCGGAGAGGAAGGGGGCGGAGCGGGACATCCTCGGCCTCACCGACCGCCTCGAGGAGCGGGTCAGCGCCCGCACCGCCCAGCTGGCTGCCACCAACAGTGAGTTGCTCGCCACCTTAGACCAGTTGCAGCAGATGCAGGACCACCTGGTCCAGTCGGAGAAGATGGCCTCCCTGGGCGAGCTCATCGCCGGCATCTCCCATGAGATAAACACGCCGGTGGGTATAAGTTATACCGCCGCCACCCACCTGGAAAAGGTCACCCGTGACTTCGCCAAACTTTATGCCAGCGATGGTATTAAGCGCAGCGACCTGCGCAAATTCATGGACACCTGTCTCGCCTCCACCGACCTGCTGGTGACCAACCTCAACCGGGCCAGCGCCCTGATTAAGAGCTTCAAGCATGTGGCCATTGATCAGTCTGGGGAGGCCAAGCGTCTTTTCGAGCTGCGGCCCTATATAGATGAAGTCCTGCTCTCCCTGCAGCCGGTGTTGAAGAAGACCCGGCATGTGGTCCAGGTGGACGGTCCCTGGGATCTTGGCCTCAACTCCTACCCCGGCGCCTTTTCGCAGGTTTTTACCAACCTGATCACCAACGCCATCAACCATGGCTATGGGCCGGGGGAGGCGGGCACCATGACCATTGATTTCTGCCAGGAGGGTGAAAACCTGCGCCTCACCTTCAGCGATGACGGCCGGGGTGTCTCTCCCGCCGCCCTGGAGCAGATCTTCTCCCCCTTTTTTACCACCAACCGGGAGGGGGGGGGCAGCGGTCTGGGCTTGCATATTGTCTATAATATAGTAAACCAACAGCTGCATGGCACCATCCGCTGCGAAAGTGTGCCTGGCATGGGTACCGCCTTTATCATAACCGTCCCCCTGGGACGAGGAGCCGTAACAACATGAGCGATGAAGAACTTATCTTTGCCGACGAAGACGGGGTGAGGCCGGAACAGGCCGCTCCGGCCGAGGCCTGGAAGGTGCTGATCGTCGATGACGACGAGGAGGTGCACTCCATCACCACCCTGGTTCTCCGCGATTTCAGCTTTGGCGGCCGGGCTCTTACCTTCTTTCACGCCTATGACGGCCAGCAGGCCCGGCAGATCATGGCCCAGCACCCCGATATGGCGGTGGTCTTCCTCGACGTGGTGATGGAGCAGGATGACGCCGGTCTCCACGTGGTGGACTATATCAGAAAGGAGCTGCGTAACTACCTGGTGCGGATCATCTTGCGGACCGGCCAGCCGGGTATGGCCCCGGAGGAGCAGATCATCGTCAAGTATGACATCAACGACTATAAGGAAAAGACAGAGCTCTCCTCGCAGAAGCTGGTCACCGTCCTGGTGGCCTCGCTGCGCACCTACCAGCACCTGCTCTCCATCGACACCAACCAGCAGGGGTTGCGCCATATAATCAAGGCCTCCTCCGCCCTCTTTGAGTGCGGCAGCATGGAAAAGCTGGCCGGGGGGGTCTTGACCCATCTTATCACCCTCCTGGGCCAGGAGCCGGACGCCCTGGTCTGCCGTTTTGATCAGCAGGATGGAGAGGCAGGGGCCGAAGAACCCCTCCAGGCCATGACGGTGCTGGCCGCCTGCGGCACCTTCGGCCATCTGCGGGGCAGCGGCCAGCTCCAGGAGTTGTCGTCCCAGGCCCAGGCCGATCTCCTGTTTGCGGCCCAAAAGCAGACCTGCCTCTACCTGGATGAGCGCTATGTGGGTTATTTTGCCAGTGAGTCCGGTTCCGGCGTCCTGATTTACTGCGAGACGTGGCGCAGCTTAAGTGACCTGCACAAGGCCCTGGTGGAGATCTATTGCGCCAATGTCCAGATCGCCTTTGCCAACGCCATGGTTACCAGCGAGATTGAAGAAAATCAGTGCGACATGGCCTATACCATGGGCGAGTTCGCCGAGGCGCGCTCCGGCGGCGACAGCTCCGGCCATCTGCGGCGGGTGGCCGTCATCAGCGAATGCTTGGGCCGGCTGGCCGGCCTGAGCGAGAGGGAGGTGGAGGTGCTGCGGCTGGCCGCGCCCATGCACGATATCGGCAAGGTGGCAGTGCCGGAGGAGATCTTAAAGGCCCCCGGCAAGCTCAGCCCCGAGGAGTACGCCACCATGAAGGGCCATGCCGAGCTGGGCTATGAGATGCTCGCCTCCTCCAAGCGGGACATCATGCAGGCCGCGGCCGTCATTGCCATGCAGCACCATGAGCGTTTCGACGGCAAGGGCTACCCCAGCGGCCTCAGCGGCGAAAATATCCACATCTATGCCCGGCTGGTGGGGCTGGTGGATGTGTACGACGCCCTGAGTAGCGAACGGGCCTACCGGCCGGCCTATGAACCGGCCATGGTGGCGGATTACCTGCAGAACGAGCGGGGCAAACATTTTGACCCGGCCCTGGTGGATATCTTTCTCGCTAACCTGGGGGAGATTGAGGCGGCCGTGAGCGCCCTGGCCTGAGGTTTTTAGGGTGTCTTGAATAATTACCCGGATAATCGTAAGTCAGTTAAAAGCTAACCGCAAAGGCGCAAAGATAACTAGCTCTATTGTCGAAAGAATAAACTTCGAAGGTTGCGTTTATCCGCGCTTAGTAGAAATGGTTGAATGTGACCGAAATTTTTTGTTCGTTAATCCCCCCCTCTCTTCTCTGCGCCCATCACGGTGGCCCTAGCCCACCCTACCCCCTTGGCTTCCGCCCTCTATAAGGCCGGTTGCCCAGCCATACTCCTCTTTCAGAAATTTCCCCGACCACAAAAGAGGCTAAATCAACCCCTGCTCCGGCGGGGCCTGACCCGGCTGGTGGCCTGGGCCTCTTTGGGGTCGTCTGGCCAGTAATGTTTGGGGTAGCGGCCCTTAAGCTCCTTTTTCACCTCATGATAGGTGTTTTGCCAGAAGCCGGTTAGATCCTGGGTGATCTGGATGGGGCGCCGGGCCGGTGACAACAGGTGGACCTGGATGGCAACCCGGCCGCCCATCACGGTGGGGGTGGCTGTGGCCCCAAACATCTCCTGGAGGCGCACGGCCAGAACGGGCGGTTCTCCCGGCTGGTAGGTTAACTTTATCCTTGAGCCGCTGGGCACCTGGAAATGGGTGGGCAGCAGCTGGTCCAGTTGCTGTTGCTCCGGCCAGGAGAGAAGGGCGAGGAGGATGGGGTAAAGGTCGATCTTCTTCAGCTGCTTCAGGGTGGAGACGCCGGCAAGGTATGGCTCAAGCCAGCTGAGGTCGGCCAGGAGGGAGTTGTCGGAGACATCGGGCCAGGAGTCAGGCTCCCAGCCGTGGGCGGCCTGGAGGCGGGCCTGGAGCTCCCGGCTCTTCTTCTGCCAGCCCAGGCAGGCGCTGCCGGCCTGCTGAATCCCCTGAATCAGGCAGGCGCGAATGGCGTCCGGGTCGATTTTGGCTAAGGGTTTGCGCTCAAGCTCCAGGCTGCCGAGATAAAGGACCTCCGCCCCCTCCACCCGGGATTTTTGCCACTGGACCCTTTCCTCCTTATGCAAAAGGTGGCCATGGTTTTCGAGGATATCCTGGCGGGAGAGGCGGGCGGCCATGAAGATGCGGCCCTGTTTTTTCTGGCCGCCATCCGCGTGGGCCGCCACCAGAAAGTTTGCCCGGTGGAGGTGGTCACCCTTGGCCAAGATTACGCCGCGCCCCGATGAGAGCAGATGCTGCTTGGCCCCGGCTCTCTTCATGGCGATGCGGTCCGGGTAGGCATAGGCCAGGAGGTTGCCCGCCTCCTGCAGGCCATGGCTTGGGCCCTTAATGCCAAGGAGGCGCTGATACTGCATCGCCTCCTGCAGGATGCGGCGGCAGAGGGAGGGGTCGGCGCCCCGGGCCTGAATCGTTGCCGCCCCCTGTCCCTCGAAGGCCTGCAACAGCTCCAGCCGTTCTTCAATGTCAGCCCCCCCTCCCCCATGGCTGGCGCGCAGGGGGTCTTTATTCTGCAGCAGGGCCGCCAGCCGGCAGGCCAGGACCCCGTTGCCCTGCTCGCGGCCCCGGATCAGCATCAGGGCCAGGCGCGGGTGGAGGGGCAGGGGGGCGATTTCCCGGCCGAGAGTGGTGAGGCTGCCCTTGCTGTCAACGGCGCCAAGCTGGCCAAGGGTTTCCCGGGCCTGGCGCAACTGGCCAGAGCGCGGCGGGTCAAGCCAGCGCAGCTCCCTCCTGGGGTCCTGCACCCCCCACTGCAGTACCTCCAGGAGAAGGGGGGCGAGGTCGGCGCCAACAATCTCCGGGGAGAGGAAGTCTGGCCGGGAGTGATGCTCGCCCGCCGTCCAGAGGCGGTAACAGACGCCTGGGCCAAGGCGGCCGGCCCGGCCGGCCCGCTGCTCGGCCGAGGCCTTGGAGATGGGCACCGTGTGCAGGGCGGTGAGGCCGGTGGCCGGGGTGAAGCGGGGCACCTTTTCCAGGCCGCTGTCGATGACAACGGTCACCCCTTCGATGGTAAGGCTCGTCTCGGCGATTGGCGTGGCCAGGATGATCCGCCTCTTTTGGCTGGGGGCGAACACCTGGTCCTGGCGCTCTTTAGCCAGGTTGCCGTAGAGGGGCAGGCAGAGAAAGTCACCCTTAAGGCGTTGCTGCACCGCCCTGATCTCTCCGGCGCCGGGCAGAAAGACCAGAATGTCTCCTTCGTGTTCCGCCAGGGCCCGGTTGATGGCCTTAACCGTGCGCGGGACGAGATAGTCGGTGGAAGGGCGGGGCAGGTAGTGGCAGGTCACCGGAAAGCAGCGGCCTTGACCGGTGATCACAGGCGCCCTGAAAGAAGTGCCCTTGGGCTGCGCGCCACCCAGCAGTATGGCCACCCGTTCACTCTCCATGGTGGCCGACATGATGAGGATCTTCAGGTCTTCGCGCAGCTCCTGGCCATCCAGGCAGAGGGCCAGGGCCAGGTCGGTCTGGATGGAGCGCAAATGGAACTCGTCGCAGATTACCAGGCCATAGTCGGCCAGGTCCGGGTCTCTCTGAATCATCCGGGTGAGAATGCCCTCGGTCACCACCTCAATGCGTGTCTTGGCGCTGATCTTTTTGTCAAAACGGATGCGGTAACCAACCAGGCCGCCCAGGCGGTCAGCAGCCAGCTCACTCATCCGCTTAGCCGCCATGCGGGCCGCCAGACGGCGGGGCTCCAGGATGATGATTTTTTTCCCCGCCAGCCACGGTTCGGCCAGCAGGGTCAGGGGGACAATGGTGGTTTTGCCGGAGCCAGGCTCCGCCGCAAGAATTACAGAGCTATGGCCTGTGAGTTTTTCTTTGAGTTCCGGCAGGACATCGTGAATGGGGTAGGGAGGGAGGGGGCGTTTCATCTTCTCCTTTCCATACCACATAAGGAGAGCGAAGGGTAAAATTCCCCAAGGCCCCCTCTGCTTATCTTTGGAGGCCCCATCAGGGATGGCGGCTTTGGCACGGCCGCATATTGCCGTTATGACTGCTCTGGGAGATCAGTAAATATATTAACTTGTTATGTGACGCGGCCTGGAGTGTTACGGCCCCATCCTTTTGCCGCTAACCTCGGTGATGACAACTTTGAATATGGCCATTTTTTGCACCATTTTGGGCCCAATTTCAGTCACAGCTGGTGCCCCGTATTGCCCCGTAATTATGTTAAGGGCGCGCATTATCTTGTCCGGCTCTGTGATGAACTCAACCCGGCCGTGACCAATGACAGTTTCAAATCGCATTCCCCATTTGCAGGGCAAATCGTCCGTTATAACCCCTAAATTTCGCTCTATTTCAAAACATACCCTGGGATTTCTTTTTAAGATTCCAATTTTTTTACCTTCTGAGGCGGAATGGAAGTAGAGGCTGTTTTGGCTGTAACCATATGAGAGCGGGACTAAGTATGGTGTGCCGTTGTCAGACATAGCTAATCTGCATACGTTTTCGCGTTTGATTATTGCCCTTATCTCAGCAGAAGCCGTTATTTCCTTGTCTTTCCGGCGCATATTTTTCCGATTATTTTTCTCCCACTGAAGGTCGCGAATCTTGGGCGGCAAAGGCATGGCGCGGGACGCCTGGTCCCCTCCGGCAGATTTGCCCTGCTATGATTCTTTGCCCACCTTCTTGGCTGTGCCAAACAGGTATCCCGCTATTGCTGCCAAGACGCCAATGGCCGCGGTCAACTGTTCTGTTGTTGGCGATGCGATTACCACTATTGCTGTTGCCTGGATTACCAAGACAAGACCACTGGCGTGAATAATGGCGTGTTCCGTGTAGTCCTGACTCTGCTTAATAAAATAGAGAAGGATAAGGAGAAATATGGGCGTTGCGATTATTAATCCAATGATAATATAGAATCTATGTTGCTCTTGGAGTTTTCTATACTCTTCCTTTGTAAAGCCAGCGTAATCCGTCTGTTTTTCCTGAGCCTCCTCTTTTCCTCTGTCTACATCACCTAGAATAGCGTCACTGACGCTGCCACTGCCTATATTAGCTTGGTTCGGTTGGCCACCCTCGCTCGCTGATGTGGACCATGGAGTAATGGCTATGGATAAGAGGGTAATTATTATATAACGGATAAACATAACAGTCCTATGGGCAGTTGTTTTGGGCTCTGGCGTTATTAACGGCATTTAAGCGGTTTTGGTAATAACCCCTGTCAAACGAGGAGGGTGCCTGGTTAACCCGTTGTCTCAGGCCCATCCGTAGTTCGTTCAAAGAGGTGCAGTCCAGGCTGCGAATCTTGTTCCTGAACCCTTCTAAGGCCTGCTGTTCAGGACTGGGTGCGGGGGACCTGTCTTGCTCCGGGAATGGCAGAAGCTCACCAGCGAAGGCAGGTGCAGACAGGAAGACAATCAACAATGAAAACAAGAATATACGCATTTTTCCCCCATTATGTTAACCGTTTGTTTTACTGATAACTATAAGCTGGACGACCGGCGAGGCGTCCCGCCCATGGCTGCCCGCCGTGATGAGCATGGGCGGCCAATTAACAGACGTGATAAATTGCTGTAATTCTGATTAAGGTAGGTTTTTTAGGCCATCTGTGTCAAGGAGACATGGGGGTTGCGGCGATTTCCTCCGATTACCCTTTGGGGGTAGTTTTTGCCAGGGTTCGACCCCTGCCTCCAGGCAACCCCTTAAACTCGGCAAAGATCAGCGCCCCTCCACCCTTAGGCCCGGGTAATCTCTAGATAATCCGGCTGGGGATAGCCAAAGGCGCCCCTCTGCAACTATTGAATCAGGCAGACTTTTTTTCTGGTGAGAGGCCGATAATTGCCTTATCATTTACCTATCCCCCTTCAACCCTAAACCCCCCTGCCCATGGAAGATGTTACCCTGGCCTTTGCCCTGCTCCTGGCCGTAGGTCTGGCAGTGGCCCGGCTGGGCGCCCTGCTGAAACTACCCTCGGTTACCGGCTATATCCTGGCCGGTGTCCTCCTGGGGCCATCCTGCCTAAACCTCGTCTCGGACGAACTCTCGGGCGAACGGCTGGTCCACTTCACCGAGATCGCCCTGATGCTCATCGCCTTTGGTATCGGGGAGCATATCGAGTTCAAGGAGATAGGCAAGGTGGTCCGCTGGGTGGGCTATGCTGCCCTGGCCGAGACCACCGGCGCCTTTGTGGTGGTGGGTTCCTGCTGTTACCTGGTGGCCTGGCTCACCGGGGCCGGCCCGGCCAGCTGGCAGGCCGGTGATTACCTGGCCCTGGCCCTGCTTCTGGCGGCGGTCTCGGTGGCCACGGCCCCCGCCTCCACCCTCCATATCACCCAGGAGCTTTCGGCCCGCGGGCCGCTCACCTCCACCCTGCTGGGGGTGGTGGCCATTGATAACGGTCTGGCCATTATCTACTTTGGCGTGGCCATGGCCCTGGCCACGCTGGGCAACCTCTCTGGCCCGGCCAGTTTATGGGCCGGCCTGCTGGTCAGTCTCAAGGATATCGGTCTGGCTTTACTGCTGGGGGTGGCCACCGGTATGCTCATTGACCTGGTCCTCCACCGGCTGGAGCGCCATGGCGAGATGCTCTCCGCCGGCCTGGCCCTGCTTCTGCTCTGCGGCGAGCTGGCCCGGCTGGCCAATCTCTCCTCCCTGCTGGCCGGCATGGCCGCCGGCTGCGTTATCGTTAACCTCGATAAGCGTGATGTCCGATTGTTCAAGGCGTTGCACGCCTTTGAGCCGCCCATCTACATCCTCTTCTTCACCCTGGCCGGGGCCCACCTGCACCTGGGGGCCCTGGGGGTGGCCGGCTGGCTTGGCGCCACCTACTTCTTCTGCCGGCTGGCCGGCAAGACCATTGGCGCCTGGCTGGGGGCCAAGGCGGCCCGTTCCTCCCTGCTGGTTCAGCGCTACCTGGGTTATACCCTGGCGCCCCAGGCCGGGGTGGCCATCGGCCTGATCTTCTTAATCTCCAGTGAGCCGGACTTAAGCGAATTTTCCGCCATTATCACCCCCGTTGTCCTCTTTGGCGTGGTCTGCTCGGAGCTGGTTGGCCCCATGCTGGTCCGTTTCGCCCTGATTCAGGCCGGTGAGGCCAGAGATGAGGGTGGGGGGACCACTGGTTCTCTGGCGGCCGGGGGCCGGTCCATGGCCAATATCTTTATCCTGCCCTGGACCTGGCGGCGGCTGCGCCCCCCGGCCCGCCAGGAGGGGGTGGTGCTCTTTGGCGCGGCCCACCACGCCACCGTGCCGGGGTTGGCCCGTTTGGCCACCATCTTTGCCCATCACTTTCAGGCCCAGCCCATGTCGATCCGGGTTGTCTCTGAAGAGTTGCTGGTGGAGAATGAAAAAAATCTTTTTTTTCGGGAGGTGAGGGAGGTTGATTCCCTGGGCTACCAGCTTGCGACCTGTCTGGTCCGCGACGATGATGTGCCCCGGGGGCTGGCCGAGGCCGTGGCTGGCCATGATACTAAATGTCTCATCATGGGCTACCCCATCGAGGGCACCATTGATCGTTTTCAGCAGGTGGTGGAGCAGGTAACCGAGCTGGCCCTCTGCCCGGTGGTGGTGGTCCGTTTTTGCGGGGTACTCCATACGGAGCGCATCCTGGTGCCGCTGGTCTCCATGTCTCAGCTCGAAGAGATCAGCGCCGTTGTCAAGGCCCTGCTCCAGGTGGGGGAGCACTCCATCACCCTCCTGCTCCTCTTGCCCTACAATCATCAGGAGCAGGATGTCGCCGCCAAGGAGGAGGAGCTGGGCCATTGGCTGGCCCACCATAAGATCGTTGGCAGCCGCATGGCGTGCAAGGTTATGACCACCGATGCCCGGCTGGCCACCATTAAGGGTGAGGCCGAACTCCATGACCTGGTGGTGATGGCCGCCCCGCCCAGTGGCGGCAAGATCCAGCGCCTCATCTTCGGCTCCCTGGCCGACTCGGTGGCCCAGCAGTGCGACAAGCCCATGCTCATTGTCCATAACCCCCGGCCCTAGCGGGGGGCGCGGAGCCTGGCTAGAATCGCGTATTACGCCACAGCATCACCAACCCCACAGCGCTGCAGGTGAGATGGATTCCCCAGGAGGCGAGAAGGGGCGACATGGTACCCCCCTGGCTCATGGCCTGCAGGCCGCTCCAGATGCCCCAGGCCATGAAGGCCAGCCCGGCGCTGGCCGGCACGGCCAGGGCCAGGTTGATTGAGCCCCGGGTCCGCTGGAAGCGGAGCATCAGCGGCAGGGCGACGAGGAGGAGCGGCACCCCCAGGAGGATAAAGGAGAGGCGGCGGTTGAGCTCCAACCGGTCCTTGGCCTTGGCCTGACGGCCCAGGCCATGGCGGATAAGGTGGGAGAGGGGGAGCTCGGCCCCCAGTTTGGCCGGGGTGAAGAAGTCGTCCGGCTGGTGGGGCAGGGTCAAGGCCAGCTGGTTGAAGGTGAGCAGTTGCATCTCTTCACCCTCCCTCTGCTGCTGCTGTTGAAAGCCGTTGGCAAATTGCCACTGTCTCTTTTTGGCCGTGGCCCGCTGGGCAAAAAGCAGTTTCGGTCCCTTCTCTTCAGGGGCCAGGCGGACATAGTGGAAGTCTGAAAAATGGTTCTGATCCCCTTTCGCCTGGCGGAAGGAATAAATCCCATCCTCACCCCGGAAAAAGGTAACCCCGTCGCGGACAGTACCGCCATGGGTCTGGCCCTTCACCTGTTTCTGCCATATCAGTTTAACCTGGGCGCTGGCCTGGGGCAGCAGCCATTGGGCAAAGGCAAGGGAGAGCAGGGTGAAGAAGGCCACCCCGGCCAGCAGGGGGCGCATGACCCGCGCCTTGCTGATGCCGCCGGCGTTAATGGTCTGCAGCTCATGGCGGTTCATCAGCAGCCCCAGGGTGATGATCCCGGCCAGCAGCAGGCAGATCGGCGCCATCTGGTCATAGATCACCGGCACCTTGGCCAGGAAATAGGCGGCTATCACCTTGGCCGCCAGATCTTTTTCCTGGAAGTTATCCAGCCTCTCGAACACATCGATGAGCAGATAG
Source organism: Thermodesulfobacteriota bacterium (assembly GCA_039714595.1). Classification (GTDB taxonomy): domain Bacteria; phylum Desulfobacterota; class Desulfobulbia; order Desulfobulbales; family SURF-16; genus JAOZSN01. The sequence continues at coordinate 26,262 of JBDLJA010000016.1, forward strand.
ATGGAGATCAGGGCGGCGACGATGAGCAGGAAGTTGCTGGCGAATTGCCGGAACAGGTAGCGGTCAAGGAGGTTCATGGCGCGGTTCTTTCCCTTATCATGATGTCAGGCGCTGGGCCATGATTAGTCGGCACTTTTAAGTCGCTTCAGCTGCTGGCCGGGCCAGGCGAGCAGCGCCTCCAGCCGGCCCGATGACTCCCGGCCCATGAGGCTCAGGTTGAAGAGGGCCAGTCCGCCGTAGATGATGTTGGGCAGCCAGAGGATCAGGATGAGGTTGCTCTTGACCTGTTCGGCCAGGGTCTCGGAGTAACTGATGAGGATGTAGTAGCCCAGGAAGAGGGCCAGCCCCACCGGCACGGCCACCTGTTTGCGGCCCGGGGCGCTGCGGGCCGCAAAGGGCAAGCCCAGCATGGTGAGGATGAAGCAGCCCACGGTCAGGGACCAGCGCTGCTGGTATTCGATAAAGGCCCAGATGCCGTTTTTGCTGGTTAAGCCGTCCCGGTTTATTATCTCCTTTAAGGAGGCCTGGCTCCTTTCCGCGTGTTTACTGGGGGTGGCATCGCCTCTGCTCATGGGTAGCGGCAGGGAGAGGGAGTAGCGCTCAAAGTCAATGTGCTGCATCCTCTCCTGGTTGCCCACGGTGATGGCGCCCCTGTCCAGGTGGAGGGCCAGCTCCACCTTCTCGTAGTCGGCGCTCAACCGGCCGCTGCCGGCGGTGACGATAACCGGGTTTTCCTTCTTCCGGTTGTCAAATATATAGATGGACTGCCACTCGCCGTCGTTGCCGATCTTGTCCACATAGATGACGAACCCCCCCAGACTCTCGCTGAAGCTGCCGGGTCTGATGGTCCGGTCCACCCGGTCCTGGGCCAGTTTCAGCATCAGCCGTTTCAGGTTTATCAAGCCCTGGGGCATGAGGTTCATGGATGAGTAGCCGGCCATTAGCGAAATGACCAGGGAGAAGATGATCACCGGGGGCACCAGGCGGTGGGGGCTGATGCCCCCGGCCCTTAAGGCCAGCAGTTCGTTGTCCGACCCCAGCCGGGAAAAACAGAGGATAACCCCGAACATGGCGGAGAGCGGCAGGGAAAACATCATGATCTTGGGGATGATGTAGAGGCTGAGGCGGCCAAAGTCCACCAGGCCAATGCCCAGGGTGAAGACGGCGTCAAAGATCTGGAGAAGGCGGCCCAGGAACATGATGGCGGTGAGGATGGTCAGGCTGGCCAGAAAGGGGGCCACCATTTCACTGAGCAGATATGAGTAGAGGATGAGGGGCATTTTTTTGACTTAACAGGTGAGAGGGCCCTGGTTTGTCAGGGCCTTGGGCGATATCTTGTAACTTTCCCTTAACACTATATTCTCTTTAGTTTAAGATCAATAGCTTATATCTTGACCCTTATAACTGCGGGTTATCATAAAAAATATGGACATTTTGCCCCCGGCCGCATCGCTCGGGCAAAATAACATTTTTTTTAAGATGTCCCGCATATCTTCATTCATAAATAAAGGAGTTCCCATGGCCGCGCCGGATAAATCCAAGACCCTCGATTCCGCAATATTTCAGATCCAGAAGCAGTTTGGTAAAGGCTCCATTATGCGCCTTGGCTCCCGGGAGGCGGAGCAGATCCCGGTGATCTCCACCGGTGCCTTAGGTATCGACATCGCCACCGGCGTGGGCGGCTTTCCGCGGGGGAGGATTATCGAGATCTATGGCCCGGAGTCGTCGGGCAAGACCACCCTGGCCCTCCATGCCGTGGCCGAGGCCCAGAAGGCGGGCGGCACCGCCGCCTTCATCGATGCCGAGCACGCCCTGGACGTCTACTACGCCGAGCGCCTCGGTGTCAATGTCGATGATCTTTTAGTCTCCCAGCCCGACTACGGCGAGCAGGCCCTGGAGATCGCCGAGATCCTCATCCGCTCCAGCGCCGTGGACATCATCGTCGTCGACTCGGTGGCCGCCCTGACCCCCAAGGCGGAGATTGAAGGCAGTATCGGCGACTCCCATGTGGGCCTCCAGGCCCGGATGATGAGCCAGACCATGCGCAAGCTCACCGCCATCTTAAAGCAGACCAACACCACCATCATCTTCATCAACCAGATTCGGATGAAGATCGGCGTCATGTTCGGCAGCCCGGAGACCACCACCGGCGGTAACGCTTTGAAGTTCTACGCCTCCATGCGCATCGATATCCGGAGAATGACCCAGATCAAGGATGGCCAGGAGGTGATCGGCAACCGGACCAAGGTGAAGATCGTCAAGAATAAGGTGGCCCCGCCCTTCAAGATAGCCGAGTTTGACATCGTCTACGGCGAGGGGATCTCCAAGGCGGGCGATCTGCTGGACCTGGCCGTGGAGCAGGACATCGTCGACAAGAGCGGCGCCTGGTACTCCTACAACGGCGAGCGGGTGGGCCAGGGCCGCGAGAACGCCAAGACCTTTTTAAAGGAGCACTCCGAGGTGGCCGACGATATTGAGAACAAGGTGCGCCTGGGCTACGGATTGCCGGTGGTTGGCGAGGCCGTGGCTGAGGCGGAAGAGGCGGAGGAGGCCTAAAAGAGAACCGCAGAACAACGAACTGATAAATCTAGAATATCGAAGGGAGGATGTTTTCTTTTAATTAATATTCCGCCTTTAGATTTTGGCCAAGGCCCCTTACCCGGATGTTCCGGATAAGGGGCCTTTTTTTGTTTCTACATAGTTCCCATGCTCCGCGTGGGAACCTAAATGAGGACGCTCCCGCGTCTCGTGGCGCAGAGCGCCCAACCATCGTCTCCCCCCCTGAGCGTGGGGACGAGACTAATTTTGGCCAAGGCCCCTGGCGTGGATGTTCCGCGCCAGGGGCCTTTTTTTGTCGGTTTGAGGGTATTTGTTGACTAGGCATGTTGGGGCCGTGCTAGACTGTTGCTATGCGTTAGGAAAGCTGGATTTTAATTTATAATTGCCCGAGGGCGGAAAGTAAAAAGCGCTGGCAACGGCGGTTGGAGGATGAAAGCATGAAAAAGTATTACCTTACTCTCTTGGGCCTGGCCGGCTCCCTGGCCTTGATCTCCTGCGGGGGGAGCAGTAGTGACTCCGGTGGCTCGGTGCCCGATAACCCCAGCGGCGGTAGTGCGCAAAGAATAGTGGTGCCGGCCGATAGCGCTCCCATGCCTGCGGACCAACGCTTCAGCCCTAGTGGTGACACGGTGACCGACGAACTCACCGGTCTCACCTGGCTCGATGTCTCGTCACAAGGGACATGGCAGGATGCCCTAAATGCTGTCGCTGCTCTTAATACCCAAAATGCCGGCGGCCACAATGACTGGCGGTTGCCCAATAGAAGAGAGCTCTTCAGCCTGGTGGATGCCGGTGAGGCAACCGGCCCCGTTTTGACCAACGGTCATCCTTTTACGAATATCTTGGCCGGTGAATACTGGACCTCCACCACCTCTTTTAATGTTCAAGAGAATCCAGCTCCTACCCCAAACAGCCCAGCGGGGACCTCCGCCTGGGTGGTGGATATGGACAATGGCGCAGTAACTACGTATGTAAAATATAATACAGCACGTGTCTTATATGTCCGGGGTGCTTCTACGGTTACCGACACCTATGGCGTGCCCCAGACTGGCCAGACTACCTGCTACGATGAAACCGGCGCCACGGGTGCTGCTCTCGGCTCCTGCGCGGGCACGGGCCAGGATGGTGATATCAAGGCCGGGGTGGAGTGGCCCACCTCTCGATTCTATGCCAATAGGGTCCAAAGCTCCGGCGGCGCTGACGGCACGGTGACCGATACCCTCACCGGCCTCATGTGGATGACCGAGGCTAATTGTGTCCAAAATAAAGAAAATCTTAATGACTTTGCTGCGCTTGGAATAACGAACATCGATGGTGGCAGGGTGTCATGGGGTGACACCGTGATCTTTCGCGATGAGTTTAACGACAACAATATTAACTGTGATGTGGTGCCAGACTATAGGGATTGGCGATTGCCCACCATCCGCGAGTTGGAAAGCCTGCACAGCGCGGGTACCTCCGGCCCATCCCTGTCAAATAGTGACATTTTCGAACATTTGGTAACCGATCAATACTGGAGTTCCACCAGCAGCGCCGTCGACCCGGCCGCCGCCTGGAGCGTGGGATTCCGGCATGGCTATGTTGAAAACGATGCCGCTCAAACCAGCGGCCACCTTGTCTGGCTGGTGCGGGATGTGAACTAACTGCCCCGCCCTCTCTCGTCAAATCGTTATTCCCGGCCCCGGCCGGCCGTTATAAGCGGCCAACCGGGGCCTTTGTTATTTTGGTGGAAAAAATATCGACGCCAGGCCGATTTCGCAGTAATAAACCCTCTTGGCCCAAGATGGGCCGTTTTTTACTGCTTAAAACCTGGTCCTTTGGGCCAGGAGGAAGCATGGAGGGTGGGCTGGGCCCACCTTAAAGCTATCGTGATGTTGGCCAACGTCATGGCGGGCGCAGAGCCCATCCTACGCCAGCGCTGAACCAGCGTTGTGACGATTGTCCAGAGCATTTACCACCAGGCAAATCACCCCTCAAAAAAAGTGGCCCGCGGGTCACCCTAAGCTGACAAGTCAAAAAAAATGACCGGAAACGAGATCAGAGAAAAATTCCTTAGCTATTTCAAAGACAAAGGCCACTCGGTGGTGGAAAGTTCTTCCTTAGTGCCCGCCGATGACCCCACCCTGCTCTTCACCAACGCCGGTATGGTCCAGTTCAAGGGCGTCTTTACTGGCGAGGAGAGCCGGGGCTACAGCCGGGCCACCACCAGCCAGCGTTGCGTCCGGGCCGGCGGCAAGCATAACGATCTCGATAATGTTGGTTACACCGCCCGCCACCACACCTTCTTTGAGATGCTGGGTAATTTTTCCTTCGGCGATTATTTCAAAAAAGAGGCCATTGCTTACGGTTGGGAGTTCCTGATCAAGGAGCTGGGGCTGGACGCAGAAAAAATGTGGGTCTCCGTCTTTGAGGAGGACGACGAGGCCTTTAAGCTCTGGGAGGCGGTGGAAGATCTGCCCGAAGGGCGCATCGTCCGTCTGGGCGAAAAGGACAACTTCTGGGCCATGGGCGATACCGGTCCCTGCGGCCCCTGTTCCGAGATTCACTATGACCAGGGGGCCGAGTGCGGCTGTGATGATCCCAACTGCGCCGTGGGCTGCGACTGCGACCGCTGGCTGGAGGTGTGGAATCTGGTCTTCATGCAGTTTGAGCGTTCGGCCGACGGCACCATGGCCCCCCTGCCCAAGCCGTCCATCGATACCGGCATGGGGTTGGAGCGCATCACCTCGGTGGTCCAGGGGGTGAAGACCAACTATGACACCGATCTTTTTCAGACTCTGATCGCCAAAATTGCTGAAGTAGCGCAGACGAGCTATGGCGCTGATAAGAAGAGCGATGTGGCCTTGAAGGTGATCGCCGATCACGCCCGGGCCACCACCTTTTTGGTCAGCGACGGGGTGCTGCCCTCCAACGAGGGTCGGGGCTACGTCTTGCGCCGCATTATGCGTCGGGCCGTGCGCTACGGCCGGACCATGGGGCTCACGCGCCCCTTCTTAGGCGCCATCTGCCAGCAGGTGGTGGCTGACATGGCTCAGGCCTATCCCCACATCAAAGACGCAGTGGAGTTAATTGCCAAGGTGGTGGAAAACGAGGAAAAACGTTTCCTTGAGACCCTGGACCATGGCCTGGCCCTGCTGGGCACCGAGACCAGCCGGATGAAACGGGAGGGTGAAAAGCAGGTGGGCGGCGCCTTCATCTTCAAGCTTTACGATACCTACGGTTTTCCGTCTGACATCGTCCGCGATATCGCCATTGAGCAGGGGCTCACCATTGACGAGGCCGGTTTCAATGAGGCCATGGCCAAGCAGCGGGACCAGTCGCGCCAGTCGTGGAAGGGGGCAGAGGGCCAGGGCAGGGGCGGTGGCCTCCAGGAGCTCCAGGCCCAAGGGCTGCGCACCACCTTCTGCGGCTATGACGGCCTGGACGGCAAGAGCGCCATCGTCGCCATCATTGGTGAAGATGGCGAATTATGCCAGGAGGCCAAGGAGGGACAAGTGGTGGGGGTTGTCTGTGACTCCAGTCCCTTCTACGGCGAATCGGGCGGCCAGTGCGGCGATCGCGGTCTCCTGCGCAGCGCTGGCGGCGTCTTGGTTATCCAGGACACCACCAGGGCGGGGGAGATCATCATCCATCATGGCCGGATCAGTGAGGGGGGACTGCGGACAGGAGATGAGGCGGCCCTCATTGTTGACAGCGGCCGGCGCCAGGAGGTGGCCAGCCATCACAGCGCCACCCATCTCCTTCAGGCCGCCCTGCGTCAGGTCTTAGGCGATCATGTCAAGCAGTCCGGCTCTTTGGTGGAACCGGATCGCCTCCGCTTTGACTTCACCAATTTCTCCGCCCTTAGCCCCGAGGAGATCAGCGAGGTTGAAAAAATAGTCAACGGCCAGGTGCGGCGCAATATCCCGGTGGTAGCCGATATCCTCACCAAGGACGAGGCGATGGCGGCCGGGGCCACCGCCCTGTTTGGCGAGAAGTATGGCGACGAGGTGCGGGTGGTCTCCATGAGCGATTTTTCCAAGGAGCTGTGCGGCGGCACCCATGTGGCCAGCAGCGGCGAGATCGGCCTGGTGAAGATCGTGGCCGAGAGTGGCGTGGCGGCCGGTGTCCGGCGTATCGAGGCCCTCTGCGGCTCCGCGGCTTTTGCCCGCTTCCAGGGTGACGAGGAGATCCTCTCTGCCCTGGCCGAGCAGCTCAAGGGTAGCCCGGCTGAGTTGCCGGACAAGCTGGAAAAGATGCTCAGCCGCCAGAAGCAGTTGGAGAAAGAGATATCCCAGCTGAATGCCAAGCTGTCACTCTCCAGCCTCGACTCCATCCTGGAGAACTTCCAGGAGGTGAACGGCGTCAAGGTGATCAGCGCCACCATCACCCTCGACTCGGCCAAGACCATGCGGGAGATCGGCGATAAGGTGCGTGACAAGATGGGCAGCGGCATTGCCGTCCTGGGCGGGGTCCTGGGCGAGAAGGTGTCGCTCCTGGCCCTGGTGAGCAAGGATCTCATCAAAGAGGGCTATAAGGCCGGCGACATCATCAAAAAGGTGGCGGGCATCGTCGGCGGCGGCGGTGGCGGTCGGCCCGATATGGCCCAGGCCGGCGGCACAATGCCGGACAAGCTGGACGAGGCTCTGGCCGCCGTGGCCGGTATTGTAGAGAATGCAGGAAAGTGACAGGATTTTCTTAAAGCGCAAAATCGCGAAGGCGCGAAGGTTTTTTGGATTAACAAATTAAGGCTCCCCTCTGCGCCTTTGCGCTTTTAATCTCCCCCCCTTTTCTTGAAATATTTAAGTAAGCGGTTAACTCCCTAATTCGCTGTTCTGGCGATCTTTTCCCCAGCAAGTCAGTATCTCTACCCCCCTGATTTTCCCCGCAAAAAAAGTTGACAGTGGCATGAGAGTATAGTAAGCAACGTGCTGTTTAATGAGCCGTCATTCATTTGCGGGCTCCTGGTTCTGCCGCCATCGGGCGGGGATCGGGGTTCAAATCAATATTGCTTTTCCTGTCGCGGTAGCTTTGAAGCCGGGGAAGGGAAGCGGGAGAGAAAGGGGAGAATCATGATTACCATCGACATCACCATGCCGATCATGATCGCTAACATCATGATACTGATGATAGCGTTGAACGCGGTGCTTTACAGCCCAGTCCGCCGTATCTTGAAGGAGCGGAAGGAGAAGCTTGCCGGCCTGGCCACGGACGTGGAAAACTACGAGAAAAACGCCCAGTTACGGGTAGAAGAGTATGATAATAAGTTGAATGAAGCCAGGCGCAAGGCCAAGGCGGAGTTCGATTCGGCCCGGGCTTCAGCCCAGGCCGCCGGTGGCGCCAAGGTGGCGGAGATCAAGGCGGAGGCCGATGCGGCCAAGGCCGAGCAGATCGCCACAGTTGAGGCGGAGTTCACCGGGGCCCAGAAGGAGCTTAAGGGTCAGATCGACACCTTCGCAGGCGAGATGGCCGGCAAGATTCTTGGGAGGGCTGTTTAATGCAAAAAAATGTGAAATGGCGGAAGCTGGGGCTTGGCGCCCTGGCGGCGGTGGCGCTTATGGGAGTAGCGGCCACTGTTTATGCCTCCGGTGGTGGCGATGGACCCATCGTCTCTGCGGCCAAGTGGAAGGATTTCGGCTGGCGGGTGATGAACTTTGCCGCCCTGGTGATCATCCTCAATAAATTCCTGAAGAAACCGCTGCTGGATGGCCTCAAGGGTCGTCAGCAGGGGATCCGCGAGGAGTTTGAGGAGCTGGAGACCAAGCGCGCTGAGGCCGAGGCCCAGTATCAGGAGTATGCCGGTCGCCTTTCCGGTCTTGATGCCGAGCTGGAGAAGATGGTGGAAACTGCCATTGCCAGCGGCGAGACAGAGAAAGAAAAAATTCTCGCCCAGGCCAATGAGGCGGCTGAGCAGATCAAGCGCCAGGCCGAGATGGCCGTGGTAAGCGCGGTGGCTTTAGCCAAGAAGGATCTCAAGGATGAGGTGGCAGAGCAGGCCGCTGTCATGGCCGAAGAGATCATCAAGAAAAATTTGAATGCCGATGATCAGAAGAATCTGGTCTCCGCATTTATGGCCAAGGCAGGAGGTGCTGCATAATGAAGAACGCACTATTAGCCAAGCGCTATGCCAAGGCCCTTTTTGCCGTGGGCACAGAGGCGGACAGTCTGGACGCCTTTGCCACGACATTAGACGGATTTGCCAGCCTGGTTGGCGACAACCCGGAGCTGGCGGACGCCCTTTCCAACCCTCTGTACCCGGCTGACGCGCGGGAGGCAGTGATGGCCGAGATCGTCAAGGCCGCCGGGGTGGAAGGCATGATGGCAAATTTTCTGAACCTGGTTGCCCAGAAACGGCGGGCGGATACCCTTGGCGATATCGCCGAGACCTTCCAGATCATGGTGGACGAGGCCAACAACACCTGTCAGGGTGTGGTCATTTCCGCCAGCGAGCTGGACGAAACGCTCACGGGCGAGGTTCAGCAAACACTAGAGAAGATTACCGGGAAGCGTGTTGCTATTACCACAGAGGTTGATGAGTCCATCATTGGAGGAATCATAGCCAAGGTGGGAGACCTGGTATTGGATGGCAGCATAAAAACGCAGCTCGATGAATTAAAAGAGTCTATTAAGGGGAGTAATTAGGCAATGCAGATTAAAGCTGAAGAAATCAGTCAAATTATCAAAGGACAGATCAAGGATTTCGAGAGTAAGGCGGATCTGAGCGAGACCGGCACCGTAATCTCCGTAGGTGATGGTATTGCCCGTATCCATGGCGTGGAAAACTGCATGGCCATGGAGCTTCTCGAGTTTGGTGACGGCATCTTAGGCCTGGCCCTGAACCTGGAGGCCGACAACGTCGGTTGCGCGGTTCTTGGTGACGTTTCCAAGATTAAAGAGGGTGACACCGTAAAGCGGACCGGCAAGATTGCCGAGGTTCCGGTTGGCCCCGAGATGGAAGGCCGCGTTGTTGACGCGGTTGGTAACCCCATCGACGGCCAGGGTCCCATCGCCGCCAAGCAGACCTCCAAGATTGAGGTTCTCGCCCCCGGCGTTATCGCCCGTAAAGGCGTGCACGAGCCCTGCTACACCGGCTCCAAGGCAGTTGACGCCATGACCCCGGTTGGCCGCGGCCAGCGTGAGCTGGTTATTGGCGATCGTCAGATTGGCAAGACCGCAGTCTGTGTTGACGCCATCATCGCCCAGCGCGAGACCGACGTTCACTGTGTCTACGTAGCCATCGGCCAGAAGAAGTCCACCGTGGCCCTGGTTGTTGAGGCCCTGCGGAAAAACAACGCCATGGATTACACCACCGTTGTCGCCGCCTGTGCTTCTGATCCGGCCCCCATGCAGTACGTTGCCGCCTTTGCCGGTTGCGCCATGGGTGAGTACTTCCGCGATAACGGCCAGCACTCACTGATCGTTTATGATGATCTCTCCAAGCAGGCCGTTGCTTACCGCGAGCTGTCCCTGCTCCTTCGTCGTCCGCCTGGACGTGAGGCCTTCCCTGGCGACATTTTCTTTAACCATAGTCGGCTTTTGGAGCGTTCCTCCAAGGTATCTGACGAGCTTGGCGCTGGTTCACTCACCGCCCTGCCCATCATCGAGACCCAGGCCGGTGACGTTTCCGCCTTTATCCCGACCAACGTAATCTCTATTACTGACGGTCAGGTATACCTTGAGCCCAACCTGTTCTTCTCCGGCGTCCGGCCGGCCATTAACGTTGGCCTCTCCGTATCCCGGGTTGGTGGTGCCGCTCAGGTTAAGGCGATGAAGCAGGTAGCAGGTACCCTGCGCCTGGATCTGGCCCAGTATCGTGAGCTGGCCGCCTTTGCCGGTTTCGGTTCTGATCTTGATGCCGCCACCCAGGCCCAGTTGACCCGTGGCGAGCGTCTGGTTGAGATCTTAAAGCAGCCCCAGTATCAGCCTCTTAGCATGCCCAAGCAGATCGCAATCCTGTTTGCCGGCACCAAAGGCTACCTGGACACCCTGCCCATCGACACCCTGGCCGACTACGAGCAGGATCTTTACGCCCACATCGAGAGCTCCGCTCCCGACATCTTTGATACCCTGAAGGAGAAAGAGGAGATCGACTCCGCTCTGGAAGAGAAGATGCACGCAACCATGAAGGCGTTCACCGAGACCTTCAAGGCTTCCAAAGGTATCTAAAAAGGGGGTAGGTAATGCCTAGTCTAAAAGAAGTATCAACCAAGATCACGGGTGTCAAAAAGACATCCCAGATCACCAAGGCCATGAACATGGTGTCGTCCGCCAAGTTGCGCGGCGCTCAGGAGAAGATGGAGAACTTCCATCCTTACGCTGAGAAGTTCAACGTCACCATGGCCAACCTCTCCGGCGGCGCCAGCGATTATCCTCTTATGGAGGAGCGCGAGGTGCAGACCGTTGAGATCGTGGTGGTTACCTCTGATCGCGGCCTCTGTGGTAGCTTTAACGCCAACATCATTAAGATGGCGGAGAAGCTGGCCCATGAGTATGAGGCGGCGGGCAAGAAGGTATCTTACGTCTGTGTCGGTAAGAAGGCCAACCAGCTCTTGAAGAAGAGCGGCAAGGTTCGCACCGCTTACACCGACATCATGGGTACCTTCCAGATGTTCAACGCCCGGGAGATATCCACTGAAGTGGCGGCCAACTTTGTCAGCGGCGAGGCGGACGAGGTGAAACTGATCTACGGTCATTTTCATTCCGTTGCCAAGCAGCTGGCCACTACTCTGCATCTGTTGCCCATTAAGCCCATTGAGGCTGAGGGTGAGCAGGCCGCCGAGCAGGCATCTGGCGACTACATCGCGGAGCCCTCTTCCGAGGAGATCATGGAGGTGCTTCTGCCCCTCTATGGCAACGTGATGATCTACAACGCCATGCTCCAGGTTGGTGCCAGTGAGCAGGCCGCGCGGATGACCGCCATGGATAACGCCACCAACGCCTGTAACGATATCGTTGATGAGCTGACCACCATCTTCAACAAGGCCCGTCAGGCCGCCATTACCGGCGATTTGATGGACATTGTTGGCGGTGCCGAGGCCCTCAAGGGGTAAAAAAGGTTGCCAAGCACCTCATCTTTGGCCATTTCGTCCTGCTCACATAGCGTTACTATGCTTCGCAGGACTAAATGGCCAAACCTAAGGCACTTGAAAACTTTTTTGCAAAGAAACGAAACAGCCTACGAAGGCTGTAGGCTGTTAAAAATAGATTAAGGAGACTCAATAAAATGAGTGAATTGAAGAGTGGAAAAATTGTATCGGTTGTAGGGCCGGTCTGCGACGTTGAGTTTGACGCCGACTCCCTGCCCGAGATTATGGACGCCCTGACGATTACCAATCCTGGTATCGACGATACCGCCGACAACCTGGTTGTCGAGGTTGCCCAGCATCTTGGTGACAACGTAATTCGCGCCGTTGCCATGGATCAGACCGATGGTCTGGTGCGCGGCATGGAAGTAAAGCAGACTGGCGCTCCCATCACCATCCCGGTTGGTTCCGCCACCTTAGGCCGGATCATGAACGTGGTTGGCAAGCCGGTTGACGGCATTGGCGAGATCAAGCGTGATAAGACCGCGGTTATCCATAAGCCCGCTCCCGCCTTTACCGACCAGTCCACCGAGGTAACTGTTCTCGAGACTGGCATTAAGGTAATCGACCTTCTCGTTCCCTTCCCTCAGGGTGGTAAGATGGGGCTGTTCGGTGGTGCCGGTTGTGGTAAGACCGTTATCATGATGGAGATGGTAAACAACATCGCCATGCATCATGGTGGTATCTCCGTATTCTGCGGTGTTGGCGAGCGTACTCGTGAGGGTAACGATCTCTACAACGAGATGAAGGAATCAGGCGTACTGCCCAAGGCGGCCCTGGTTTACGGTCAGATGACTGAGCCTCCAGGAGCCCGCTCCCGGGTGGCCCTGACCGGCCTCTCCGCTGCTGAGTACTTCCGTGATGAAGAGGGCCAGGACGTGCTCTTCTTCGTTGATAACATCTTCCGCTTTACCCAGGCCGGGGCCGAGGTTTCCGCCCTTCTTGGTCGTATTCCTTCTGCGGTTGGTTACCAGCCTACTCTGGCTACCGATCTCGGTGGCCTGCAGGAGCGTATTACCTCTACAACCAAAGGTTCCATTACCGCGGTTCAGTGTGTATACGTACCGGCCGATGACTTGACTGATCCGGCGCCTGCTACCACCTTTGCCCATCTCGACGGTACTGTTGTCCTCTCCCGTCAGATTGCTGAGCTTGGTATCTACCCCGCGGTTGATCCTTTGGATTCCACCTCTCGTATCCTTGATCCCAACGTTCTGGGCGAGGAGCATTACGCGGTTGCCCGTGAGGTTCAGACCACCCTGCAGAAGTACAAAGATCTCCAGGACATCATCGCCATCCTCGGTATGGACGAGCTTTCCGAGGAAGATCAGGTTCTCGTTGGCCGGGCCCGTAAGGTTCAGCGTTTCCTCAGCCAGCCCTTCACCGTTGCCGAGGTTTTCACCGGTATGGACGGTAAGTTTGTTAAGGTTCCGGACTGTGTTCGCGGCTTTAAAGAGATCCTGGAAGGCAAGCATGACGAGATGTCTGAGAACTCCTTCTACATGGTCGGTTCCATCGAAGAGGCCATTGAGAAAGAGGCTGCTTCCAAGGCTGCTTAATTTCGCTAAATTACTTGCACCGCATCCCATGGGGTGCGGTGCAGGTCTATTCGTAGGTGAGCATAATGGCGACAATAGAACTTGAGGTTGTGACACCCTCCGGACCCGTGGTGAGTGACGACGTTGATATCGTTACTGCCCCCGGTTATGGCGGTGATTTTGGTGTCCTGGCCAACCATGCTAATTTTTTGAGTACCATCAAGACCGGAGAGCTGATCTACAAGATTGGCGGTAAGGAATCATTTCTCATGGTAAGCGGTGGCTTCTGTGAGGTGTCCAACAATAAGATTACCTTTATTGTTGAGTCGGCCGAAATGGGTACTGACATTGATGTGGATCGCGCCTTGAAGGCCAAGGAGCGGGCTGAGAAACGTCTGGCCCAGTCCAAGGGTCAGAGCGAGAAGATCAACGAGGCGCGGGCCCAAGCCGCCCTCCAGCGGGCCCTGGCCCGAGTGAAGGTTGGTGAGCGCAGCAGCTGATCGCCTTCTTGATTTTCTAGGTTTTGATAACCCCGGAGCTGCTGGTCAGCTTTGGGGTTTTTTTATGCATTGCCGGCTAGAGCTATTTTAGTTTCTCACCCCTGATGGTGATATAGCTGTTAAGCCAGGCAAGGAGGTGGTCGTTACCGGGCGCGACGGCCATGGCTATATGGTCAAGTCGGGTGCTGACCGAAAATGATTGCAACTTGATGTTGAGGTTGGGCATCTCCTTGAGCAGGTGGTTAATGGTGCCGCTGTTGCCCCCGGCGATTAATAGTTTTCCGGCCGCAAGGTCGATCAGCATCGGCCTGTATGAAGGGTAATTGACCAGCTCGGCCTTGGGGAAATGAAAGCGGGCCGCGGCCTCGTAGGATGAACCGCCAATGATGGCCAGTTTACCATCAGTCTCTTTTAACTCTGCCATATGTTCCATACCGGCTGCCAAGCCCTTGGCCGCCAACTGCAGGCGGTTGAGGACCAGGGTGGTGCCCAGCTGTCGATAACTCTTGGTAAATATAACCTTTTGGGCCCGATCGGTGGTGATGGTCAGGTTTGACAGTCCTACATGGGCCTGGCCGCTTGCCACCAGCTCGATCACCTCGCTGAATGTCTTGGCCGCGATTATCTCCAGTTCCACCTGCAACTCCTGGGCAATGTCCTGGGCAATTTCCCTCTCGCGTCCCGATAAGTCTCTGTCCTGGCCCATGTTTATATATGGCGGCAGGTCAGCGGCCGCCATGGCAATTTTAAGCTGACCAGAACCGATTATCCCGGCCAGATCGGCCTGGACCGTGGCCGCAGTGGCTGAATTTGGCATGGTAAATAAAATTAGGGCCAGGATTTGCAGGATATTCTTTATCATTTTTCTTTAGTCCCGGTGGAAGAAGGGCCTTTGCTGCCGGCCAGAGTCGCCAGGAGACAGCTGCCCTGGACGGTAAAGGTAGACAGTACCCGGTCGACAACCGGACCTGTGATGGTAAAGATCACATAGGCCAGGGCAATGGGGATATTGACCGCGCTTAAAATAACGGCGATGGATGGCACAAGCATGGGTCCGCCACCAGGGGCGGCCATGCCGGCCAGGGAGGCGCCAATGATAATCACGGCATAGTGACTGAAGGTAAGGTCAATACCGTACAGCTGGGCCATGAACATAGTGGTAAAGGAAAAGAGAAAAATTTTACCCTGGCGATTGGCGACCATGGTGAAGGGGACGATTAACGCCGCGATCTTGCGGTCCACTCCCAGCTCGTCCTCCAGGCTGTCGAGGCACGACTTGATAGCGATAAAGCTGCTGTCCACTGTAAAGGCGAGAAAGAGTGGCTGGCGCATGGCCTTCAGCGTCTGACCAAAGGTAACGGCGGCGGAGCGCCAGATAGCCACGGCGTAGGCCATGACCAGCAGCACCATGGCCAGGTAGATGAGGGTTATAAAGCCGAACATGATGCGGAAGACCGAGAGGCTCAGACCCGCCATCTGCTCGGCGATAACCGCGCAGATGCCAATGGGCAGCAGGTATAGGGCCCAGTTGAAGAGGATGTTAAACACCTCGCCCATGGTGTCCACTAAGGCAATCATGTCGTCAATGGCCCCGTTCTTGGCATAACCAGCAGCAATCCCGATAAATATACAGGCGAAGACAATGCTCATGGTTTGCCCCTTACTCAAGGAATCAAAGAGATTCCAGGGGACGATGCCCACCAGAAAGTCAACCATGCCGCCGGCCCCCTGTTCACTGGCGCCTGACTGCTCGCTGACCATCCGCCCCAGGGCGTCCATGTCCGCCTCGCTTAAGCCCTTGCCCGGCTTGCCGACAGATGCGGCCAGCACTCCGGCCAGGCTGGGAATGAAGAGCATGATGGTGAAGGAGCTGGCGATCTTGGGGAGCTTTTTGCCCAGCTCTGGCGTGCGGATAAGCTTGGCCAGGCCAGAGATGATCGAGGTGATGATGATGGGCAAGATGCACATATTTAAAAACGAGAGATACATCTTGCCGATGGGGGCGATGGCCGCCGCACTCTCCTTGGAATAGAGGCCTATGATGAAACCGGCGATTATGCCGGCCCCGATGGTAAGGGGGTGGCTGAGAAATTTGAGAAGTTTGTTAATGTTTGGGCTGCTCGACATTTTTTGTGTCCTGGGAATTGTTCACTGGCTGTGAATCGCCGCCAAAATGGCCTCTACTTGAAGCCGCTGGCGACGAAATTTTCAAAGAGGCGCCGGCGCTGCTCAAAATTTACCTGCCTTTCCATCTTTGGGTTAGCGGCCAGGAGCGGCTTGAGGCTATCGTCTGGCTGCCAGCCCGGTTGCTCCAGCAGCCCGGCAAACTCAGGCCGCACTCTTTGGTAATCATGGTCAAGGAAAAGACTTTCTCCCGGCAGGAAGGAGAACTCCAGGCTGTTGCGGGCCAAGGTAACCACATCATGGTAATCAAGGTCAAAGGCCTGGACCGCTTGGACGTACTCCATGGTCAAATTGCTACGGCTGATCCCTTCATCATCGGTGGCAATGGTGAGGGGCACCCCGGCCCGGCGGTAGAGCATAAAGGGGTGGGCCCGGCCGGTGACGCCCAGGATGGCGGCGTTGCTGCTCAGGCATATCTCCACCACAACGTGGTGGTCGCGCATATAATCGAGGAGTTCACCGACATTATCTTCCCAGGCAATGGCGATGCCATGGCCGATACGTAAGGCCCGCCCCTGTAAGATGGAGCGGCTGATCCGGTCCCGCATGGGTTCCACCGGCGATTCCCGCAGGACCAGTTCACCGGCATGCAAGGTGATATTGGGTTGGCCCATCTTCTGCCAGAGAAAGTCGAGGATGGCCATCTGGGCCGCGAAATTCTCCATGGCCCGGGGATGATCCTCCGGCGCGACCACATTCAGGGCCACTACTCGCTGGTCATGGTTAATGGCGGCCATGGCCACCACGGCGTCGACAAAAAAATCAGCCAATGACCCCAGCCGTTTGAGCTGAGAGATGTAGCGGACGACAATGTCCGGCTCATCCCCTGTCAGGCGAATATCTGTATTAGCGGCAAGTTGGGCCTGGACATACTGCTCCCGCTCATCGAGAAAGGTCTTGATGGCCGCGCTGGTGGCCGGCTGGTTGACCAGGGGGGCCAGGCGTCCGTAAGCCGCTTCCAGATCATCGATATCGAAGGCGGTTAATGCCGCCGTAAGGTTCCTGTTGATCGCCTCGGGGGCGGAGTGGGTCATCAGCTCAAGATAGTGGACCTGCTGGTAATGGTTGCGCCGGATGATTTCAACCAGCATATCATCACGGGAGCGTTCAGGGCCGAAGTGGGCAAAGGTCTGAAAAAAATGGTCATGGCCGTTGCTGGTGGCCGAATGCCAGCCGCGCATGCTGAAGGTGTCAAGGTAGCCGGCCAGATAGGTGGGGTCGGCAATGAGCTCATCCACCGCGATGATTTCGTCTTTCCGGCGGGGTTTTTTGGTGAAGACGTTGGCCCGCAGATCATAGTTCAGGCCTTTTTCCGCGGCGGCTGCCAGGTTGAACTCGGCAAAGGCCGCGCCACTGACGTGGTTATGGAGATCAGCACCCTTGGGCATCCGGCGCAAAAAGGCGATCAGTTCCGGTTCCGTCCGTTTTGCCAGCTCAAAACGCTGGGCGGTGGAGGAGATCCCCGGGGCCCAGAAGGGCGCATCGGCCCATTGCTCTTCTGGCGGGGCAATGGGAATCGCGGCGTGGGGCAGGCATCCAGTGAGGTTGGCCAATAGCGCCATGGCAAGGAGTAAAGCGGCTACCTTGCGCACCCTTAGATGTCTGATGGAAATGGCTATCATGCAGGCTCTCCTGCCTGGGGATGGTCCCTGATTTGCGAGACAAGTCCTTTTTAACCGCTTTGCTGTCACAGCTGCTGCGCTACACCGGAAAGCTGCTAGTTGCGAGGCTATTTATGCACCCTGATTTTCATTTTATGGAAAAAGGATGAAATGATAAATAAAATTTATGTTTGATTTGATTAACTACGGTTCCGGCCGAGCTGGGGCCGGGGGCTGCTTTCGTGGCACTGCATTTTTTGCCTTTCACCCCTTGCCTCCCAAGGCCAAACAGCGGCCAGCTAACTCTCCAGCCCGGGCAAGGGTCTCTGGCCTCTATGTCTCAAGAGTACATATAAATTTTGCTTATCAAAGTTATCGCCATCCATAATTGGAGTTTTTGACATTCTTTGGGCACTTTCCTTTTAACCTTTCCCGAAAAATCGTTAAGAGGATATGACCGTGAATGATACATTTAAAGTTGTCCTGATCTATATTGCCATAACCTGCGCCATAATTGCCATGCACGCGGTGGTGGATTCCAGCACCGCCGCCCCGCAACCGCAACTGTTGCCACCTGCCACCACCACCCTCAGTGATTCAACCTACCACCAGTAAAGGAGCGGGGTCTGCGCCCCGCGCCCCTTCCCCATGAACGACCTGGCCCGTCAGTTAGTTGTTGCGCCACTGATCCTGGGCGTGGTTTTTGCCGTAGTCCCCCCTGTTGCGGCAGATGAGCTGGACCAGCTTTACGGCCCTCCTGCCCTGCCGTCCCATGTCAAATATTACGAGGTTGATCCGGCCGATAAGGTGATGCTTAACCCTTACCTGCAGGTGGCCACCCCAAGTCATCGGGCCGTGCTGGACAGGACAAAGGGCGTTTATAACTGGGTTATTGATCTGGAGGGCGATGTCCGGATTGCTGAACCGGTGGCCCACCCGCGGGGACGACGTTATCAAACGCCATTTACCAGGCCCGAGGATGGCTATCAGAGTGCGGCGGGCTATGTGGAGAGGTATGGTCATATCTCCGCCATCGCCGGCCAACCAGCCCGGATAGCCGGGGAAATCGTCAACGACCGGGCCACCGGGCGCTGGCTGATCAACAATAAGTCGGGCCGTTACTCGCGGCACGTTGCTGACCGGACCCCGGCGCAGCTGCTCAACGCGGCGGCCCTTATTCGGGCCCGGGTGGAGCCGGGCGGGCAGGTCTGGGGCCCGGTGATCTACCTCCTCGACTATGGTCCGGCCGAGATTAAGGAGCAGGCCTTGGGCTCCATGGAGGTCCATTTTGCTGAACCGGAGAAGAAAAAAATGCCATATCTCATCTACTGATTGGCAGGCGGGCCAAGCTCATAAGGGGGCGCGGGAGAAAATCTCCCGCGCCCCCTTTTTTGTCCGATACAGAATCCTGGCCCTGGGGTTTTCTAACTTTGGCAATAATCCTTAGCGATCATCGTAGGTCGGGTAGAGGTGCAGGCGAAACCAGACAATAAACTTTACGTTAGAATGTATATTGGCCCCCCGCGCCTTTGGCCACCACAAAAAAAAACGGCTGATGAACCGTGGGGTTCACCAGCCGTTTTTTTGGCTTTCGTGGGAGCTGGAAAATTACTTGGCAGCTTTAACCACGATAAACGGCTTCTTCTTCTTCTTCGGCTTCAGGTACTGAATCTTAGAGGAGCCTTTGTACTTGGCCTGGGTCTCGGCGTTGCCGTAAGCGAGGCGGTAACGCACATCGCCCCAAGGCTTGCCGCCCGGATCAACGGTGGCCTGGATCAGCTTGGCTACTTCGACCAGCTGCTCAGGGGTACGGTCCAGGTTACCCTTGGAGTAACGGCCGGACTTGTTGTTGATGATCCATTTGCCGTCTTCCAGCAGGATCTCGCCGCCCATGCGGGCAACGCCGCCAGCAACACCGGAGGTGTGGCCGAATTTTTCTTTCGGGTACTTCTTCTTGCCCTTCTTGACCTTAACCTTCTTCTTGCGGCTATCCTCGGGGCGGAGGTAACCGTTCTTGTAGGTTCGGCCCATGGGATGCTTGGCTTCCTGAACAACGGCTACGTTACCGTCGGCGTTGACGATGAAGTTGTAGGTGTCCTGCTCCGCGGGGAAGAGAACGGCCTTATGCTCGGGGGTGGCTACCTGGAGGTAGGGGTTGAGCATGATCACGTCTTCCTTGTTCACCTCGTAGTACTTGATGTAGGAGGGCAGGTTGAGAGCGCCATACTTCTTGTCCAGCTCGCTGGTGCCAATGGCCCTGTGATCAGCGACCTGGTTGTAGGACTTCTTGAAGCCGTTGTTCTTGGAGGCGGGCCAGTAGTGGAGCTGGGGATTACCGTTTTTCTGCAGGGCAATCTTGTCTTTGGCGCTGATGTGGGCCTTCTCGAAGGCGAGGATGGAGTCGCCGATCATCTGCACGGCCTCGGCCTTGCCTTTGTAACCTTTGGCCTCGAGCTTGAAGTTGCCCTTCTTGTCGCGGCCCTTGTAGGAGGTGAACCAGGTCTTGACGATGGTGGTCACGCCGGGGAACTGGTTGTCCAGGCACTTAACGGAGTCACAGGCGGCCAAGGGAGAGCCGTCTTTAACCATCAGGACCTTGGAGTCAATCTCGCCGCCGTCCAGCAGGTCGAGGATGCCGATGGGCCGGGCCTTAACCACGGAACCTAAGGGTACGGCCGGACCCAGGACGATTACGTCCATGGGGTCACCGTCGCCGCCTTGCTCCTTGGGCAGGATGGTGCGGGGGATCATGCCGTAGTTGCCGGGATAGCCCAGGTACTTAACGAAGCGGGGCTTGCCGTTCTTCTGCTCCAGCTCCAGCATGCCGCTTTTCTTGTTTACCTCATACTTGGCGGTCTGGCCGGCCGGGATCTCGACAACAACGTTGTAGGTGCCGTCAACGTTTTGTGAGCTGTAGCCGGAGAGGAAGTTTTTCTCCCCCTGGAGGACAGAGACATGGGCAGTTACGTCTGCCTGGGCCACTGACAGGGAGAGGCAGGTGAATGCCGCTGCTGTCAGTGAGTAGGTTAATACTTTCTTCATGGGTCAAGTTTCCTTTTTATGAAGGTTAACTAGTTAGCGTCTTTGCCCTGAAGGAGTGTCTTAATCTCTCCCCCTCCGGGACAAGAACGCGGGCCGTTTATTTGTCGGCGATAAGCCTTACTGAATCTCTATTCAGAACCCTACCGAGTGAGACCCGGTAAGCCAAATCAGGGTTTAGAATCGGTTGTATAAGTAATTCTTATGGTAAGGGGCGGTGGCTGAACAGCACCAGGGCCAGCCCGGCCTGTTCAGCCATTAACCACTCTTGCCTATGACGGGTCGTCGTTAAAGGTCACGGTGCCGTCCGGGTTCTTGGCCGGTTCCTTGTAGAAGCGGAGCTCGGAAGCCTTCATCTTACCGCTGTACTTGGCCGGCTTAACACCCTGGCGCAGGTAGGAGGCCTTGGAGCCGCGCCATTTGGCGTTGCTGGGCAGACCCATCTCTTTATCCAACTGCTTGTACAGCTTCTGCATCATGCTTTCAGCGTAGGAGTGGGTGGCGGCCATGTCATAGTAGTCGCCGGTGGGGAAGCCGTAGGAGAAATCATAAACAAAGGCCTCCTTGCTCTCGCCGTCCACCGGCAGCCACGCCTCCATGGAGATGGTGGCCGGGAAGGGCATACCGGGCAGGTGGACAAAGCCGGGCTTCATCCGGATGGAGTAGGCGCCGATGCCGGTAAGCTTGGCCTTGGGGCTGATACCTAAGGTCTCCAGGTGGGGGATCAGGGCGCTAAAGTCGGCCATGGTCACCGGCACCTTGTTCAGGTCCACATCCATCTTGGTGGCCTTCTCCAGGTAGGTGTCCAGGGTGTAACCCTTGGCCGGTCCCACGTTCTCCTCCACCGAGGCGTCCTCGTCGTCTTCCATGGCGCTGAAAACGCGCTCAGGATGGTCGCGGTCGATAAATTTCACGGTGAGGGCCGCAGTTGCCGGCTTGCCGCCTATGTATTTCGTGGTGATGCGCACCACGTAACCTTTTTTGCTGATCTCGCCTTTGGCGGTATCATAATAAACCTTGGTGGAGTAGGTGAAGCCGTCATGGGCAAAGCCCTTCTCCTCGACGTTTACCCCTTCCTTCTTGGCGAATTTCTTGACCCGCTCCCAGATCTTGTTCAGACCTTTCTCCGGGTTGGTGCCAACCTTGGCCGGGTCGATGAGGAACTTCATCTCCCGGGCCTCGACAATGGCCAGGGCCTCGGGATGTTTGGCGATCTGTTTTTTGTGGGGGTATGAATCCTTTGCCACGGACATACCGTTCGTCAAAGCAAGCCACATAAGGGCTGCTACGGTGATAAAGAGATGTTTTTTCATGGTCTTCTCCTACTTTCCATTTGGTGGCCGCAAAGAGGTAAGCTTTACGGTAGTAAATTACAGTTGCCTGCGTCTAGCCATAAAATGCGGCCAGAATAGGCTGCAGCTTCTTACGCGATATTCCCAGGTTGCCCTGATTATGGCAGGAAATTGCCCCTGCCAGCTTGACGTCGAGGCTGGTCAGCTCCAGCCCCTTATCCTTCAGTTCGGCCAAGAGCTTGTCGTGGGCCTCCTGGCTGGTGGCGAAGATCACCAGATCACGGCTGAAACCGGGGTTGGTGTAGGCGTTCATGGCCAGCAGCACGTCAAGACCCCGCTCGGCGGCGAAATCGCTGAAGGCCTGGGCCAGCTCATTATCCTTGGCCAGCCAGTCAACCACCGGCATGAGCACCGAGCCGATGCCGCAGTTAATGGCGCCCAATTGCCACTGCTTGTAATCCTTACGGAGCAGATCGGGAGTGGAGAGGTCTGAGCAGTTGAATTTTTCTTCCTGGACCCGGCCAAAAAATTTGTCCTGCTCGCTGGCAAAGATGGGCAGCAGCAGGTCAGCGGCCTCCTGGTCGGCCGGAGTAAGGCGGCCCGCCTCGGGGTCCAGGTTCACCGTATCCAGGAGGATGGTGCCCAGGAGTAAAGTGGCCAGTTTCTTGGCCAGGATGGTCGGCTTGTGCCTGTTGATCTCCTTGGCGACCAGGGAGCAGGTGGAGCCCACCAGCTCGATGATCCGCGGCTGGGCTGCCAGGTAGAGCCCCTCGTCCACATGGTGGTCGATGATGGCGGTTACCTGCTCGCCGAAATCGAGGTCCATGGCCAGCTTATTGTGGTCCATCAGGACCAGCTGGCCGTCATTGGCCATCAGGGCGGGCAGATCCACCTCGTCGAAGAAGATCACCTCTGTCAGGTTGATGCCCGCCTTGTTGAAGACATAGACCGCCTCGGTGCGCAGTTTGAAATCGGCCCGGGGGATGGGCATCACCGGGATTATCTGGCGCTTATCATCCGCATTTAGCGCGGCAAGGAGATAGCCATAGGCCAGGGAGGAGGCCATGGAGTCGAGATCCGCCGCCTCGTTGCCGATAACCACGGTTTTGGGGTCGGCTGCGGCCAGTAGCTCCCGGCAGGAGGCGAGGTAGGTCTGAAACGATGGGGTGCTCATATTTTTTTTCCTTATGATGGGTACTGTTGGGGTGATGAATCTTTGTTGGCGGCCTTAAAAGAGGCCGAAGACGCCGTCCGGGGTATAGCCCAGGATGCGGTAATAGGTCTCGCCCATGAGAACCACCACGATCCAGCCAATGGTCATCATGGTGACCCCGAATTTAAAGGTGTCGGTGAGGCTGTACATATCGGTGGCGTAGAGCAAGAGGGCCGGCTTGGAGTTAAAGGGCAGGACGTACACATGCTCGATGAGCATGGCCACCGGCAGGGCCAGGCTCAAGGGGTCAAAACCGAAGCGGCCGGCAATGCCGATGGCAATGGGGACAAAGATCATGGTGCGCATGGTCTTGGACTGGAATATCAGGGCCGAGTAGAGCATGCCGCCGGTGAGCAGGACATAGAAGATCCAGAACGGCGTGTCGGCCGCCAGACCCATGGCCTCCACCGCCGCGTTAACGCAGAGGGACGGCAGGTCGGTCATTTTGAAGCCCGCCCCTAAGGTGTAGGCCCCGGCCGAGAACATCAGGAGATGCCAGGGGATATCCACATCATCCCAGATAACCACGCCAATCTTTGGCATCAGAGCGACAATGGCGCCGACAAAGGCCACGGCCGTGGG
Source organism: Thermodesulfobacteriota bacterium (assembly GCA_039714595.1). Lineage (GTDB taxonomy): Bacteria > Desulfobacterota > Desulfobulbia > Desulfobulbales > SURF-16 > JAOZSN01. The sequence continues at coordinate 49,832 of JBDLJA010000016.1, forward strand.
GCTGATGCCGTGATACTTGTCCGTGGCCCACAGGGCCAGGATGGTGCAGAAGAGGAGGACCGACTTTATCTCCTGCAGGGTCATGGGGCCCATTTTATCCATCTCCTTTTTCAGGGACTCCAGGCCGCCGGCCACATGGGGCACCCTCTCTTCCGGCTTCAGGGGGAAGAAGATCCGGGTGCCGACAAACCAGCCGACAAAGAGCATGGAAAACGAGACCGGGAAGGCGACAATGAGCCAGTCCTGGAAGAAGATGTCGGCCCCGATGGAGCCGGCGATGATGGCGGCGGCCAGGAGGTTGGCCCCGGAGCCGGTAACGTAGCAGCCGGCGGAGAGGTTGATGCAGAGCAGGTTCTGGAGGACAATGTTGCGCCCGAAGTTATTGCGCTCGCCGTTGCCCATGGAGCCGTACACCGCCGCCACCACCATGAAGATGGGCAGGAGGATGGCGGCCTTGGCCGTGGTGGCCGAGATAAAGGCGCTCATGATCACATTAATAATGATAAAGCTCAGAAAGATCGACGAGGCGTTCTTGCCGAACTTCAGGATGAACATGATGGCCAGCCGCTTGGCCACCCCGGTCTTGACCAGCATGGAGGCGAGGATAAAGGAGAGGATGTTGAGCCACATGATCTTGTGGCCCAGCTGGGCGTAGGCCTGTTTCTCCGGCAGCACCCCGGTGAGGACCATGGTGATGATAAGGATCAGCGAGGTGAGATAGTTGGGGATCGCCTCGGTGATCCAGAGGATAACGGCGGCGACAAAGATGGCCAGCATGGCCACATTGGCCTGGGAAAATTTCGCCGGACCGATGGTATCAAAAAAGTCCTTGGCCTTTTTGCTTAAGGTGGCGGGGTCGATATTCTGGAGAAAGGAGATATCAAAGACAAACATGATGGCCAGAAAGGAGAGGCCGGCCAGGGGCAGACCGATCTTGGCCAGCATAAGCTCAAAAGGCGACTTGACCCGCACCGGCAGGTGTTCCATGCGGTAATTATGCATGTCAAAGGGGTCACGTTCGTGGCCAGAATGTTTTTCGTAGGTCATGGCAATATCCTTAAATTAGATGGGCAAAACTTTTGTAATTTTAAGGGTTGTTCTATCGCAAGGCGGCTCTGCTGGTCAAATTTGAATACGCTATGGCGGGCATAAATAATTCTTATCAAGACTTTCTGGCCAGGCGTCCACATTGTTTGTCATTGATATCTTTACGCTTTCTTTAGGGAAACGAATTGTTATATAGTAGCAGCCAGTTCCCTTGGGGCGACCCATAAAACTTTGTTATAGCTCTGATGGCCAATGTTGATTGGACAAAGGGGTAAATTCAGTTTTTTTTACTGCCTGTATAAAAGTTTTGTCATCATTGGCGTCGCAAAGCGCCATGGAAGATAGGGAAGTTTTTTTTACTTGTTAACCACAACCTAAGATTCAGGAGAAAAGAACAATGAGAGCAAAGTATCTGACCGCAGCCCTCTGCGCCCTGGCCGTTCCCGCCGTGGCCCAGGCTGCCCCCACCAACGAAGAGCTGTTGGACATGGTTCTCGAGAACCAGAAGTCCATCGAAGAGAGTCACATCAAGTTTTCCAAGACCACCGGCACCCCCGAGTGGAAGTCGGCCGACGGCAAGCATGTCTTTGGCATCGGCGGCCGGGTTATGACCGA
>JBDLJA010000017.1:0-51288 GCA_039714595.1 Thermodesulfobacteriota bacterium
CTCCCATGGGCTCTCGGTGTATCGCAAGCTCCCATACCTCATTCGGAGGGGTTTACTTCGAAATTCGAAATTCTGCGGTTCGATATTCTATATTCGCTTTATAAAAAAGGCTGCCGGGCCTCTTGGGAAGGAAGATGGTCACCACTTCGAAAGGGGACATGAACCAGGGGGTGGTCATGGAGGGAAGCGAGGGGGAGGCCCCGCTTACAAAACAGAGTGAATGATAACGGCAGACCAGGCCCGGCAGGGGTTACGATAGGGGGGGGAAGGGTAGGCCACCTTCAGGTCCGCCAGATCAAGTTTTATGTCTCTTCCTTGATCGCCTGATTATTATGCACACACTAGATATGGCATGTCAAGAAATTAACCATACAATATGTTGATGGTTGGCAACAATTAAAAGCTCGAACTACCGTGCTTATTATCTGCCTGACCAGGAAGAGAGTCGCGGGAATTTAAATATTTACGAGGCCAAATTGTACTGCCTGTTCATGTCACCACTGGAAGGCTGGCCCTGGAGATAGGGTGGGCTGGGGCCACCATGATAAGCGCTGGGAACAAATGACAGATGAAATGGTGGGCCCAGCCCCCCCTACGCCCCGCTGGAGAAGGCGAAGGGGGCTCCGCGCGGGTAAGCACCCTGAAGGGCATAAACGAGTCGTAGACGGGAGGCCGGAATGTCAACCTGAGAAACATCAAATTCCGGAGGTAGTGCCCTTGGGGGCATACTTTTATCGGTTAAAGACAAAACCCTCCCTTCAGCATTCACCATTAGTTATTCGCTAGTAACGGACAAAAACGACCCCTGGTTGCAAGATGTCTGACTAAAAGTCGAAAGTTCCAATCTTGAAGAAAAACAATAAAGTTGTGATCAAGCTTATAAGGCCTAAACGGTCTATTGCGACAATATAGGCTATTCCACCTTCAACATTCTGCGGTTCGAAATTCGATATTCTCCAGTTCTCGTTTATAAAACCGTATTGCGCCGCCAGTTCAGATCATCTGGCTTGGGGTGATCCTGAAGATAATGCAGCCCCCGGGACTCCTGGCGCTGCAGGGCGCAGCGGACAATGAGCTGGGCCATCAGGGCTATGTTACGGAGCTCAATGAGGTCCGGGGTGAGGAGATACTCGCGGAAGAAGTTGTCCACGTCCTGGACCAGGGGGGCCAGCTGTTTGCGCACCAGTTCCAGCCGCTTCTTGGTCCGCACTATGCCCACATAGTTCCACATGAGGCGCCTGATCTGATCCCAGCTCTGGCTGATCAGAACGCACTCCTCCAAGCGCTCCGCCTCACCCGCCTGCCAGTCAGGGACCCGGGGCCACTCCTCCGACGAGAGGCGGGGCCAGTCCCGGTGGCACTGGCGGCCGGCCGAATCGGCAAAGACCACCGCCTCCAGCAGGGAGTTAGAGGCCAAGCGGTTGCCGCCATGGAGACCGGTACAGGCCGATTCCCCCAGACAGTAGAGGTTCTCCAGGTTGGTGCGCCCTTTAGTATCGGTGAGGACCCCGCCGCACATGTAGTGGGCCGCCGGCACCACCGGGATCGGCTCTTTGCTGATGTCAATGCCCAAAGAGAGGCAGGTCGTAAAGATGGTGGGAAAGCGGTTCTTGACGAAATCGGCCGGCCTGTGGCTGATATCGAGGAAAACCGAATCATCGCCGCTGGCCTTCAGCTCGGTATCAATGGCCCGGGCCACCGTGTCGCGGGTGGCGAGATCGGCGCGCGGGTCATACTTGGCCATGAAGGCGTGGCCCCGCTCGTCGACCAACACCCCGCCCTCGCCCCGTACCGCCTCAGAGATGAGAAAATTCTTGGTTCGGGGGTGGTAGAGGCAGGTGGGGTGGAACTGGACAAACTCCAGGTTGGCCACCCGGGCCCCGGCCCGGTGGGCCATGGCGATGCCGTCACCGGTGGCGATGTCCGGGTTGGTGGTATAGAGGTACACCTTGCCGGAGCCGCCGGTGCAGAGCAGGGTAACCCGCGCCTGGCACGGACTGATTTCACCAGTTTCGCGATCTAAAATATAGGCCCCCAGACAGCGGTCCAGGACCGGGCCGCTCACCGGCAGGCCAGCCCGGGAACCGATGAGGAGATCCACGGCCAGGTGATTCTCCAGCATGGTGATATTACCGTTGGCCTCCACCTGGGCCAGCAAGCCGCGCTCAATCTCCCGGCCGGTGGCGTCCAGGGCGTGGGCGATGCGGCGCTGGGAGTGGCCACCCTCGCGTCCCAGGTCCAACTCTCCTGCCTGGCGGTTGAACTGGACCCCCAGCTCGATAAGTTCACGGATGCGGGCCGGACCCGCCTCCACCACCTGGCGGACCACCGCCTCATCACAGATACCGGCGCCGGAGGCCATGGTATCGGCTACATGGGCCGCAAAGGAGTCGTGCTGGTCAAGCACGGCGGCAATGCCGCCCTGGGCCAGGTTGGTGGCCGTATCAAGGCGCGCCTTCTTGGTGACAATGGTCACCCGGCCAAGCTTAGCCACCTTGAGGGCAAAGGAGAGGCCGGCGATGCCGGAGCCGATGACGAGGAAGTCGGTGGTTTCCATAGTTGGAAAATGTTTACAGTTTACGGTTTGTAAGTCTCCACTTGCGTTTCGCTTATCTACAGTTTACGGTTCACGCAAGTGGACGTTATAAAGATAAACCCTTCCATAATCCGGCAACCGTTAACTGTAAACCGTTAACTATCCGCCTGAATATGGCGAGAGGCACCGCTGCCAGTGGCAGCCACCTAAGTACAACAATGGCACAAAATCCCAAACTAGTTATCTTCGACTGCGATGGCGTGATGTTCGACTCGAAAAACGCCAACAAGCATTATTACAACCATATTCTGGCGACCCTGGGCCATCCGGCCATGACGGCCGAGGAGCTGGACTATGTCCACATCCATAATGTGATGAAATCGGTCAGCTATCTGCTGCGCAACTATCCCGACGATATTCCCAGGGCCGAGGAGTACCGGGCCGATCTCAACTACCAGCCCTTCTTCAAGTATATGCAGATGGAGCCGGACCTGATCCCCTTCCTGGAAGAGCTGAAAAGCCGGGCCATAGAGCGGGCCATCTCCACCAGCCGGACCAACACCATGGGTCAGATATTAGATATCTTTGCCCTCAACGACTATTACGGCAAGGTGATGACCACCTTTGACGTGGAAAACCCCAAGCCCCACCCGGAGGCGCTGGAGGTGATCCTGGCCCATTACCAGATGGCGCCAGAGGAGGCGGTCTACATCGGCGACTCCATCATCGACCGTGAGCACAGTAAAGGGGTGGGCATGGAACTGATCGCCTTTCGTAACCCCGATATTGACGGTGATTATGTGGTGGAGAGTTTTATGGAGATTCTCGATCTGCCGCTGTTTAACTACGAACAGCAGAATATCGAATGATGAATATCGAATGGCGAAGGATGGATGTTATCTTTAATTCGATAAGTACCGCCCTTCGACATTCGATATTCTGCTGTTCGACATTCGCTGTTAATGGTGATGGTGATGATGCCCCTCGGCCGCTCCACCTAGAAGCTCCAGCGCCTTTTCCAGGGCGCCATCGGTCTCGGCCATTAAGCCTAAGGCCCGCTCGATCTCGGCCGCCGCCTCGGCCTGGCCCTCACTCTTAGCAACCTCCAGCCAATTCTGATAATCACTCTGATGGCTCTTACTGTGCTCCAGCCAGTGGGGCAGGAGGATCCGCAGTTTTTCCAACTCTGTCTTGTCGCTCATATTTCTCACCATTTACGAACAGCTAATTTCGAGAGTAAAAGGTCGCTTCGGGCCACAAACGCCTGCTGGAGCACGGCAGACAATTCCCCACCTCGAAATTCGACATTCAATATTCGATATTCTCCGGTTCGCAGTTTAACGCGGGACCAGGGTAACGCTGTTGCTGTTAAAGTCCAGCCGCTTTACCCGGCAGTTCTCCACCCTTTTAGGCTCATCAAAGAGGGTGGCAACCTCGACGCCGTTATCAATAACCTCGAGCAGGGTGACGTTCTCCATGATTACCTCCTGCTCATCTCCGCGATCCAGGACCACACTCATCTGACACATTTCATGACCTTTATAGTTTACGGTTGCCAGTTTACGGTTTACGGTAAAATCCGCTCATGAGCGCATTAATAAACTGTAATCAGGAAACCGTAAAGCATACTTTTAGGGGCCAGATGGTTACCATGAGTGGCTTACCAGTGAACTTCAACAAAGGGCAGGGAAGAGGCAAAAAAATGCTCGGTAACCTCAATGAAATAAAGGAAATCATCAGTTCGGCCAAAACAATTGCCGTGGTTGGCCTGTCGCCGAAGGAAAACCGGCCCTCAAACATGGTGGCCCGCTACCTGCTGGAGCATGGCTTCACCGTCATCCCGGTTAATCCCGGCCAGGCAGAGATCCTGGGCCAGCCCTGCTATCCGACCCTCACCGATGTGCCGGTGGAGATAGACATCGTCGACATCTTCCGCCGCTCAGAAGACGTCCTGCCGGTGGTTAAAGAGGCCATCGCCGTGGGGGCCAGGGCCATCTGGCTCCAGCAGGGCATCGTCAACGAAGAGGCGGCCGCCCTGGCCCGGAAGAACGGCCTGAAGGTGGTGATGGACCGCTGCCTGAAGGTGGATCACCAGAACCTTTAAAAGGAGAACCGCAGAATATCGAATGATGAATGTCGAAGGTCGAAGGAGTGGACTTGCGCCAGAGCAATTGCTGGCCCCTTTGGCCACCTTGAGCTGCTGGACTCCATCCCCCCCTCTCTTTTGACCTCGTTCCCACGCTCTGCGTGGGAACGTAACAGACTCGCAACCACTCACCGGCCTGCCTTGACGCCGAGCGTCCCGGTGGTTGGTTCCCAGGCAGGAGCGTGGGAACCAGTTAAGCGTTAACCATTCACTTCCTTCGACATTCAGAAGTCGCCACTTAGTTGCGCGTACCTGCGTTTACTATTTCGATATTCTGCGGTTCGACATTCGATATTCGTTATTCGCAGTTATATTGACTTTCCCCTATCTGTAGGCTAAACTCACCCGTTTTTGCGTTTTAGCTAGTTAAGGAAGTAATTAAGGGAGGCAGACCGTGGCCATCAAGGCACTAAAGGGCTTTAAAGACATCATCCCCGGTGAGGTGGAAACCTGGCAATTTATTGAAAAAACTGCCCGGGATATCCTCACCAGTTTTGGCTGCGACGAGATAAAGGTTCCCATCCTGGAGAAGACCAAGCTCTTTCAACGCTCCATCGGCGAGACCACCGACATCGTCGAAAAGGAGATGTACACCTTCGCCGACCGCAACGGCTCCTCGCTCACCATGCGGCCCGAGGGCACGGCCCCGGTGCTGCGGGCCTATATTGAACACGCCCTCCATGTGGCCAAGCCCCTCCAGCGCCTGTTCACCATCGGTCCCATGTTCCGCCATGAACGGCCCCAGAAGGGGCGGCTCAGGCAGTTCCACCAGATCTCGGTGGAGGCCTTAGGCCTGGACCACCCGCGCCTGGACGCCGAGCTCATGGCCATGGCCAGCCTTATTGTTGAGCGCCTCGGGCTAAGCGTCAGTCTGGAGATCAACTCCCTGGGCTGCCCCAAATGCCGGCCCGCCTTCAACCAGGCCCTCCTCGACTTCCTGGCTAATCTCACCGACATCTGCGAAGACTGCCAGCGGCGGCGGGAAAAGAACCCCCTGCGCGTCCTGGACTGCAAGAATGAAGGCTGTCAGAGCCATTATCAGAACGCCCCCTCCATCCTCGATCATCTCTGTGCTGAGTGTGATGACCACTTCGCTGAGGTGAAGCAGGGCTTGGATCTGCTGGGCGTCAGCTACAAGATCAACCACTTCATGGTCCGCGGTCTCGACTATTACAGCCGCACCACCTTTGAGCTTATCACTAACGACCTGGGGGCCCAGGCCGCGGTGGGGGCTGGCGGCCGCTATAACGGCCTGGTCAAGCAGCTGGGCGGGCCGAACGTACCGGGCATCGGCTTTGGCTTAGGGATCGAACGGTTGGCCCTGCTGCTGAGCGAAGGGGGCAAGACGCCGGCAGCGCCCGGGCCGGATCTGTTCATCGCCGCCTTGGGGGCAAAGGCGCAAGACAAAGCCCAGCAGCTCTGCCACACCCTGCGGGGCCAGGGATTGCGGGTGGCCCTGGACCTGCAGGATCGCAGCCTGAAAAACCAGATGAAACAGGCGGGCCGGGCCAAAGTCCGTTTCGCCCTGATCATGGGCGAAGACGAGCTGGAGAAGGGCGTGGCAACCCTGCGCGATATGGAGAGCCGCGAGCAGCAGGATTTACCCCTTACAGCAGATATAGACGGCTGGTGCTCAGCACTGGCCGGCAAGATTAAATAACAACGAACCGCAGAATATCGAATCATGAATGTCGAATTTCGAAGTAATGATGGTTCTAATTAAGAAAAGTACCATCCTTCGAAATTCATAATTATGCGGTTCGACATTCGATATTCGCTTTTAAAAGAGGAGCAAGCCAATGGAATCCATGGGCGATCTGAGCAGGACACATAACTGTAAACAGCTGGGTAAGGCCGATATTGGCCAAGAGGTAACCCTGATGGGCTGGGTGCTGCGGCGCCGGGACCATGGCGGGGTTATCTTCATCGATCTGCGCGACCGCTTCGGCCTCACTCAGGTGGTCTTCAACCCGGAGCACGACCCCGAGGTCCACGCCAAGGCCCACGCCTTACGGCCCGAATGGGTCCTGGCGGTGCGCGGCACAGTAAGTGGCCGGCCCGAGGGGATGGTCAATGAAAAACTGGCCACCGGCGAGATCGAGGTGATGATCGACGAGCTGCGCATCTTGAACAAGTCCAAGACCCCGCCCTTTCCTTTAGATGAAGAGATCGAGGTCTCTGACAATCTGCGTCTCCAGTACCGTTACCTGGACCTGCGCCGGGCCGGCATGGCCGACAACCTGCTCATGCGCCACAAGGCGGCCCAGGCAGTGCGCGGCTACCTCAACGACGAGAATTTCCTGGAGATCGAGACCCCCATCCTCACCCGCTCCACCCCGGAGGGGGCTCGCGATTATCTGGTGCCCAGCCGGGTCAGCGGCGGTAAGTTCTACGCCCTGCCCCAGTCGCCCCAGCTCTTCAAGCAGCTGCTGATGGTGGCCGGCATGGACCGCTACTATCAGATCTGCCGCTGCTTTCGCGACGAAGACCTGCGGGCCGACCGCCAGCCGGAGTTCACCCAGATCGATATGGAGCTCTCCTTCATCCGCGAAGAGGATATGTACCGCATCGGCGAGGAGATGATGGTCAAGCTGTTCAAGACCTGCAAGGGCATCGACATCCCCACCCCCTTCCCCCGGATGACTTACGACGAGGCCGTCTCCCGCTTTGGCTGCGACCGGCCCGACACCCGCTTCGGTTTTGAGCTCACCGACCTCTCCGACATCGTCAAGGACGCCTCCTTCAAGGTGTTTCGTGATGTGGTGGAGAAGGGCGGGGTGGTTAAGGCGATCAACGCCCAAAAATGCGCCACCTTCTCCCGTAAGGACCTGGACACCCTCACCGACTACGCCGGCAACTTCGGGGCTAAGGGTCTGGCCTGGGTGAAGATGAAGGCGGACGGTGAGTGGCAGTCGCCCATTGCCAAGTTCTTTAAGGACGAGGAGCGGGCGGCCATGACTAAAGCCCTGGCGGCCGAAGAAGGGGACCTCCTACTCTTCCAGGCCGATAAGCCCAGCGTGGTTCACCACGTGCTGGCCGAGATCCGCCTGGAGCTGGCCCGCCGCCTGGAACTGGTGGATAAAGATACCTTCAACTTCCTCTGGGTCACCGACTTTCCGTTGGTGGAGTATGACGAGGAGGCGAAACGCTACACCGCCATCCACCACCCCTTTACCATGCCGTTGGAGGACGATCTGGATCTGTTGGAGAGTGAGCCGGGCAAGGTGCGGAGCCGGGCCTACGATATGGTCCTAAACGGTAATGAGATCGGCGGCGGTTCCCTGCGTATCCACAACAAGGAGCTGCAGGACCGGGTGTTTGCCGCCATCGGTATCTCCGATGAAGAGGCGAACGACAAGTTCTCCTTCTTACTCAAAGCCCTGGAGCTTGGCGCCCCGCCCCACGGCGGCATGGCCTTTGGCCTTGACCGGCTGATGATGATTTTGACCGGCCGTGACTCCATCCGCGACGTCATCGCCTTCCCCAAGACCCAGAAGGCCACCTGCCCCATGACCGAGGCCCCGGCCGGCGTGGCCCGAAAGCAGTTGACCGAGCTCTACCTGCGGCCCGACTGGGAAGAGAAGGGTTAACGGCGAACCGCAGAATGGCGAATAATGAATATCGAATGATGAAGTTGGCAAGGGGCTAAAGAGCCCCATAAACTTATAGTGGCCCGTCCAACCTATCCACTACTTCAACATTCGAAATTCTGCGGTTCGTCATTCTGCGGTTCTCTGTAATCAAACGTAATCCCGAGCAATCTCAGCCACCTGGGGATCTTCGTCATCCACCAGGGGCTTTAAGGCGGCCAGGGCGGACGCACTGGCGATGATGCCGAGAACACCAGCCGCCTCGCCCCGCACGTAGGCCGGGGTTTGCGGGTCAAGGAGTTCCACCAGCGGTTCCACCGCCAGGGCCACCTCGCTAACCCCCTGGGCCACCAGCTCCTCAAAGAGGACGTTGACCCCCAAGCGCACGGCAAAGCGCTCGTCCCGCAGCACCTGGCCGATGAGGGGGTAGTAACTGCTGTCCGCCTTGAACATGCTGATGATATTGTCGGCCAGACCCTGTTCCAAAAAGTCGGCGATCACCTTGACCATCTCGTCGTCTGATACGTCCTTTTCCATCTCTATTCTCCCGAGAACTACGAACCGCAGGTAAGCGAGTCGTGGGCAAGACTCCGGAATATCGACCAAGAAATATCGAAGATAATATGGTGAGCCCCAGAAACTAACAGGGGCACTGGGTTTACTCCCACTTCGACATTCTGCAGTTCAACATTCGAAATTCGTTATTCGTTTTTTAACGTCTCCCAAACAGCGCCAGGCACTATGGCAATACTACTAATGCTCCTCTCCTCCGCCGCCTTCACCACCATGGCGGCCATGGTCAAGGGGCTGGACGGCGCCATTCCCATAGCCGAGCTGATCCTGCTGCGCTGCCTCATTCCCCTGCCCTTTTTCGTCTATATCATAAAAAGAAAAGGTGTGCCGCTCCTGGTCCAGGCTAAAGGCCTTATCTTACTACGTAGCTTAGCCGGCGCGGCGGCCATGGCCTGTTTCTACTACGCCCTGACCAACATGCCCATAGCCGACTGCGTTTTCTTAGGCAGAAGCCAGCCCTTCTTCCTGGCCCTGCTCGCCCCCATACTCATCGGCGAAAAAGCTCCTAAAGCGGCCTGGGGGGCCATTGGCGCTGGCCTTGTGGGCGTCTTCTTCATCATGAAACCTGGCCTGGCTGCCTGGCCCATTGCGGCCTGGGCCTCCTTAAGCGGCGCAGGACTGGCCGCCCTGGCCCATATCAGCGTGCGCCAGCTCAACCGCACTGACCAGCCTCTGGTAATTGTCTTTAACTTCTTTCTCCTCACCGCCCTCATGGCCGTAGCCTGGAGCGTGGTGGTGGAGAACGACCTTGTCGTCCCCCAGGGCCAGCAGTGGCTGCTCATCGTCGGCATCGGCGTCTTTGCCTCCCTGGGCCAGTTTCTCATGACTTGTGCCTACCGCTATGATAAGGCCCCGGTGGTGGCGGCATCCAGCTACGCCTCCATCATCCTCTCGGTTATCTACGGCTACTGGTTCTGGGGCGAAATGCCCCAGCCCCTGGCCTGGGTGGGGGCGCTGCTGATCCTGGCTGGCGGCTTAATCCTTATCTGGTCGCGGCGGGGCAGGGGAGAGAAGCTGTGATAACAACGAACCGCAGAATGTCGAACCGAAAAATATCGAATGACGAAGGAAGGATGTTTATCTAATTAAGACCCCTTCCACCCTTCGAAATTCATCATTCGACATTCCTTGTGACCTCGATATTCGCTGTTCAAGAAAAAAAGGCCGCTTCCCCATAATTGGAGAAGCGGCCTTTTTTTAGGTCCTGCTTATCTCGGCTTGTAAAACTTAGGCCGGGATATACTTGGTTAAAGGACAGTTCTTACAGCCATCGGCCGGCAGGTCGCTGTCATTGTGGATCTCTGTAGTGATAGCGGCAACTGCGTCCTTGGTGGTGTTGTAGAAGTGGTCGGCGCCGATCTTGTTATCCAGACCGGTCCGGCCCATAACGGCCATAACCTGGCCCTTAACACCTGACATGGCGAAACCAAGGCCGGCGGCACGAACCCGGGCCACCAGCTGCTCCAGAGCCTCTTCACCCGAGGCATCCATATCGTTGATGCCCTTGGCATCAAGAAGGATGTAACGCAGATCCGGGTGCTCGGTGCGGAACTTGGCCACCTGCTCGTCCAGATAAGAGGCGTTGGCAAAGAAGAGCGAGCCGTCAAAGCGAACCACCGAGATGTGGCGGCAGCCCTTGAGGCGGTAATGCTCGGAACTCTTTAAGGCCAGGTCCTCATGCATGGAGAGAGAGGCAACCACCGGGCGCATGGACTTGTAGAGGAAGACGCCCATGGAGAGGGCGAAACCAACCATAATACCCTTGTCCAGGTGGGGGGCGAAGTAGAGGGTAACCACAAAGCTCAAGACGGAGATGATGCCGTCATACTTCTGGGCATGCCAGGCGTGGACAAAACCCTTGACGTTCACCAGGCCGATAACCGCCATCATGATAACCGCGGCCAGGGTGGCCTGGGGCAAATGATAGAGGAGCGGGGTGAAGAAGAGCAGGGTGAGGACAACCACCACTGAGGTGACAACCGAAGAGATACCGGAAACCGCGCCGGCCGCTAAGTTAACGGCGGAGCGGGAGAACGAACCGGAAACCGCGTAGGAACCACCAAAGGAACCGAGGATATTACCAAGCCCCTGACCAACCAACTCCTGGTTGGCGTCGATCTTCTGACCGGTCTGAGCCGCCATGGCCTTGGCAATGGCGATGGCCTCCATGAAGCCGAGCAAGGAAATGATAATGGCGGTGGGCAAGAGCTTCAAAAAGGTCTTCATGCTGAGCAGTGAAGGGGCGCCAGTCTTTTCCTTGGTCTCGGGGTCGATGCTGGTACCAGGCATATTAAAGCTTAAGCCTTTGGGGATCTTGCCAACAATGGCGCCGCCACCCATCATGGTGAGCGAGCTTGCGTCCAGCGGCTTGTTCTTCACCTTCATCCGCCAGGTGCCGCCATCGGTGGCCAGCCCGGCCGGGATGTTTTCCTTGGCGTAGAAGGCGTAGGTGGCGTCATCGCCCTCGCCGCTCTTCACCGCCTCAAACTTCATGTGGCGCAGATCCTTACGCAGGAGATGGGCCTCTTCCTTGGCGTGGTTCATGTGGGCCGTGAGGATACTAACCTCAGACTCCAGCTGCAGCTGCTCGATGGAGGCGCCGCCATGACCGCCATGGTCCTTGGCCGCTGCCTTGAGGTTGTCGATCTCTTTACCGATATTGGCCCGCTTAAGACCAATCTCTTCAATCTCATTGGTAGCGGCGTTAAACGCGGTAACCTTTTCGGCCACGGTGGCGTCCTGAATGGTGGAGACGTCCACCTTGGCATCATTATTAAAGCCGATGGCCCAGGAGATAACGGTGGTAATTAAAACCGCCACCAGAACGTTGGGCACCTTGGGAGCCTTCTTCTTCAGAATCGCCATAATGGCGGTGGCGCTCACGGCAAAGATCAGGGTGGGCATATGGGTGTAATCTATGGCCGCCGAGGCCACCCGCATCATGGTCTCATAATGGTGGGGGGCCTTGTCCACATAGACGCCAAAGAACTTGGAGAACTGGGAGGAGGCAATGATGATGGCCGCCGCGTTGGTGAAACCGTTGATAACCGGGTGGGAGAGGAAGTTAACCACCATACCCAGCCGCAACACACCCAAGGATAACTGGAAGATACCGACAACCAGGGCCAGGACGATGGAGTAGGCAATAAACTCCGGCGAGCCGGCCGTGGCCAGAGGCTCGAGGGAGGCGGCGGACATCAGGGAGACAACGGCCACCGGGCCGGTGCCAAGCTGGCGGCTGGAGCCGAACAGGGCGGCAACCATGGGCGGCAGGAAGGCGGCGTAGAGACCGTAGTAGGCCGGCAGGCCCGCGAGCTGGGCATAGGCCATGGACTGAGGGATCAGGACCATGGCCACGGTGATACCGGCAATCAGGTCTAATTTGAAATCCGCTCCCTTATAGCCCTTGAACCAGTCAAGGAAGGGGAAAATCTTGGTTAACATCGTTTACACCTCAAAAGCTATTCAGCCCAGCCACTGTTTTGGACCGGGTTGATTCGATTAAGCAACTGAGAAAAAAAGGGGGCAGGCCATCTCTCCACGGCCAGTAATATCGACTCCCCTGCTTTCCCCTCCTCACTTTTTCCTTGAACCCGTAGATGATTACGGATTACTAACTGATACTTAATTAAATAATTAAAAATCTGGGCTAGTCATAACTCTCTTGCCGATAAAGTCAAGGAGGAAATGGCAATTTACCCCCGCAAACCAGCCAAGAGCGCCTGGCAAAACAGGCGAAACTACCAACAGATAAACAATGCCGATCAATATTGAATGGTTCCTCAGTACCCTCACCGCTGAGGTCGCCTCTTACCAAGTGCCGGTGGTGGACCTCATCGCCGTCCAGACCCGTGACCCGTTCAAGGTGCTGGTGGCCACCATCCTCTCGGCCCGAACCAGGGACGAGACCACGGCCAAAGCGGCCGAACGGCTCTTTGCCCAGGCCCCGGACGTGACAGGACTGGCCGCCTTGAGCCAGGGGGAGATAGAAAAGCTGATCAAGCCGGTGGGTTTTTTTCGTAACAAGGCGGGTTTTCTTAAGAAATTGCCGGCGGCCCTGGCCGAACATGACGACCAGGAGGTGCCAGACACCATGGCGGGGCTGCTGGCCCTGCCCGGCGTGGGGCGCAAGACCGCCAACCTGGTGCTGGCCGTGGCCTTTAAGAAGGACGCCATCTGCGTGGACACCCACGTCCACCGGATCATGAACATCTGGGGCTATGTGGCCACCAAGAGTCCGGAGCAGACCGAGATGGCGTTGCGTAAGAAGTTGCCGAAGAAGTACTGGCAGACGGTAAACTCCATCCTGGTCGCCTTTGGCCAGGGAACCTGCAAGCCGGTGGGGCCGCAGTGCGACCGCTGTGTGCTGGCCTCAGAGTGCCCCAAACTGGGGGTTACGCCCCGGCGTCTGCCCGGCGGCAAGGGTAAGAAAATAATCTCCTGGAACGTCAACGGTATCCGCGCCCTGGAGAAGAAGGGGTTTGCTGACATCATGGCCGGCCTGGGGCCGGATATCATGGCCATCCAGGAGACCAAGGCCCAAGAGGCGCAGCTCTCGGAGGCGCTGACCAAGATGGCAGGCTATCACTGCTACTTCCACAGCGCCCAGCGCAAAGGCTACTCCGGGGTGGCCATCTACAGCCGAAAAAAGCCGCTGGCCGTAACAGAGGGTTTAGGGATCAGTGAGTTTGATGATGAGGGCCGGGTGCTTACCTGCGAGTATGAGACCTTTTTCCTCATCAACTGTTACTTCCCCAATGCCCAGAGTGAGCTCAAACGCCTGGACTATAAACTCGCCTTTGACCGCGCCGTCCAGGAGCAGGCGGTAAGGCTGCGGCAGAGCGGCAAGATGGTCCTGATCTGCGGTGATCTCAACGTGGCCCATAAAGAGATCGATCTGGCCAACCCCAAACAAAACGAGAAGAACCCCGGCTTTTCGCCCCAGGAGAGGCAGGGTATGGACGAGCTGCTGGCCGCCGGTTTCAGCGATACCTTCCGGATCTTCAACCAGGAACCGGACCAGTACAGCTGGTGGAGCTACCGCTTTAACGCCCGGGCCAAGAACATCGGCTGGCGCATCGACTATTTTTTAGTGGATGAGGCCAGTAAAGAGCGGGTGAAAAAGGCGGAGATCTTAAGTGAAATCATGGGCTCGGACCACTGCCCGGTGACGGTGGAGATAGGGCCGTAAGAGAACTTTCTTTTTTCACCGCAAGGGCGCACGCAAAGGCGATTTTGCCAGCGGCTAAGCGGTGAGACAATAGCTAGGGGGGGAGATAAAAATGACAGAAGTCAACGACATCTGGGACCAGCTGGGATCTGTAAGCGAGGAAGAGGCCCCCCACGTGCTGAGCAAGCTGTTCATGGCCTTTGAGGCCCGCCTGGAGAGGCAAGGAGACGACACCTGCGCCCAACTCTTCATGGAGCAGCTCGCTTTAGCCATAAGGCAGACCCAGGAGTGCAACCTGAACAGAAGATAAAATAGAAGTCACCGCAGAATGTCGAATGTCGAATGTCGAAGTGGTGAAAAACCCATCGGCTCCAAATGCCATTAAGGGCACTTCAGTTAATCCCGCCCTTTGACATTCGTTATTCCGGAGTCTCGTCTATGACTCGCTTACCTACGGTTCGTTGTTCACCAGCCCCCTAAGGGTCGCCAGATTCACCTTATCCTCGGCCAGATCCTCCCCCTTGGGGGTCTCCAGGGTCATGGGGATCTGGGCCAGGCGCGGCTCATTCATCAGGAGGCGGAACCCCTCCAGGCCTATCTCGCCTGCGCCGATATGGTCGTGGCGATCCACCCGGGAGGCCAGGGGCTTTTTCGAGTCATTAAGATGGATGAAGCGCAGCCTGTCCAGGCCGACGGTACGATCAAAGTCGGCCAGGGTGTCATGAAAACCCGCCGCGCTGGAGATATCATAACCGGCCGCGAAGACGTGGCAGGTGTCGAGACAGACCCCAAGGCGCTGGGGAAAACGGCTGGCGCTAATTATGGCCGCCAGCTCAGCAAAATCGGCCCCCAACCCGGTGCCCTGGCCAGCCGTGGTCTCCAGGAGCAGCGCCACCCCCTCCGGGGCCTGGGCCAGGACCTGGTCCACTGCCGCCACCACCCGTTCCACCCCCTGCTCCACCCCGGCCCCGCCATGGGAGCCGGGATGGAGGACAATGGCGGGCACGCCTAAGGCGGCGCAGCGCTCAAACTCCAAGAGCAGGGCACCCTGGGATTTGTGCCACCCCTCCTCCTTAGCCGAGGCCAGGTTGATCAGATAGGAGGCGTGGCTGGCGATGGGGTAATCGCCCCACTGCTGCCAGGCCTCCCTGAAGGCCGCGACCTCGTCCAGACTAACCGGCTTGGCCCGCCACTGGCGCTGGTTGCGGCTGAAGATCTGCAGGGCCGTGCCGTCTACCTGCCTGATGCGGTCAATGGCCAGGTGGAGGCCACCGGCCACGGACATATGGGCGCCAAGATATAATTTACTCATGGGATGACCCTGGTTGACGGTTGACGGTTGACGGTTGACGGTTGACGGTTGACGGTTGAGCTAATAACAGATAGCCATTCATGTCAAGGCGCCAAAGCCATTTTCCCCTGGCGTGTCTCTATATATAGGGTATCATCAGCGACCATGAAGTTTAACCGCCAGGACATAAACAAGCTATACCAGGAGCTGGACCAGGGCAGGCGCAGCCCGGTTTACCTCATCTTTGGTGAACGCTTTCTCTGCCAGCAGGCGGCCGGCGAGATCACGCGGAGGCTCCTGGGGCCGGAGGGCGAGAAAAAACTGATCAAGGTGGCCGGGGAGCAGGAGGATGTCCGCGACACCGTTAACCGCTTGCGCACCTTCAGCCTCTTTGGCGGCCCCCAGGTGGTCCAGGTCAAGGACTCCCGCCTCTTCCTCTCCAAGGCGGTGGGCAAGAAGGTATGGGACAGGGCCAAAAAGGCGGCAGGCTCCGACAAAAAAAAGGCGGGCCTCCTCCTGGCCCAGCTGGCCGCCATCGGCGGCCTGGCCGACGACGATCATTTGCCCGACCTGAGCGCGGCCCAGTGGCGCAAGGCTTTCGGCTTTGCCCGGCCGGCTGACATCAGCTGGTGCCAGACCATTGACCGGCCGCCCGCCCCGCCCTCTGACAGCGCCGGCAGCGACGACGAGATCCTGGCCCAGGCCCTGGAACATGGCTTGCCGGACCAGAATCACCTGATAATATTCAGCGAAACGGTTGATAAAAGGAAAAAAATATTTAAAATTATTGGAGATTTAGGCACGACCGTCGATCTTTCTGTGGAAGAGGGGGCAAGCTCGGCCGCCCGCAAGAACCAGGACGCGGTGGTCCGCCAGCTCCTCAGCGACACCTTCAGCGCCAGGGGCAAAAAACCGGGCCCCCGGGTCCTGGAGAAGATCATGGAACGGGTGGGCTTCCATCCGGTGGCGGCGGTGCATGAGGCGGAAAAGCTGGCCCTGTTCAGCGGCGATGAGGAGCTGATAAGCGTGAACATGGTGGACGAGGTCACCTGCAAATCGCGGGAGGAGGCTCTTTTTGAACTAAACGACGCCGTGGCCAGCCGTAACCTGGCCCAGACCCTGGCGCTCCTCCAGGGTCTGCTCCGCGCCGGTCTCCACGGCCTTGTTATTGTCGCCGCCATGCGCAACCTGTTGCGCAAGTTGATGTTCATCCGCGCCCTGCAGGAACAGCAGGAACCCGCCTACCGGCCGGGCCAGGCCTATGGCCAGTTCCAGAAGGGTTATCTGGCCATCATCAAGGAGGAGCATGGTGATTCAGAGTTCCTTAAGGGACATCCCTTTGTTATATATAAGGGTTTTCAGCAGGCGGAACGGTTCAGCCTGCCGCAGCTGCGCCGAACCCTGGGCTTGCTGCTGGAGAGCGAGTTTAAGCTGAAAAGCAGCCCCCTGGCTGCCACCGTTGTTTTGGAGAACTTTTTCTTTGCCGCCCTTGTCTAAAATTTTGCAAATTTCCCCCTATGTTACGCCATTAAAGGGGTTGCAAATGGAGCGCAAGGGGCGGCAAACAACAACAACAGACGTTAGCAGAATTGACTAAGCGGGAGTAGTTTGCGAAAATGGCTAGTAGAGAAAGAGAGTCAGAAGGTGGAGTGGCCACAAGGAAGAGAGAGAAACTGGCAGAACCACCTCTTTTCAAAGTATTACTCCATAACGACGATTACACCACCATGGAATTTGTCGTTATGGTTCTGGAAACTATTTTTCAAAAGTCCGGCCAGGAGGCCACCCAGATAATGATGAACGTCCACCAACAGGGAATCGGAGTGGCAGGCGTCTACTGCCGCGATATCGCCGAGACCAAGGTAGCCATGGTCCACGACCTGGCCCGCAAGAACGAACATCCCCTGAAGTGCTCCCTGGAACAGGTGTAAAGAGAATGATCAGTCAACAGGTCGAGATAGCCCTGGTAATGGCCATTAGGGAGGCAAAAAGCCGCCACCATGAACATGTCACGGTGGAACACATCCTTTACGGCCTGCTCCACGATGAGATAACCAGAAAGATTGTTGAGGGCTGCGGCGGCAGCCCGGACAAGCTGAAGATCAGCCTGGAGTCGTTCTTTGGCAGCAATGTGCCGGTCACGGAACAGGAGGGGCCCAGCGACCCGATCCAGACCATCGGCTTTAACCGTGTCCTGCAACGGGCCATCGCCCATGTCCAGAGTTGCGGCAAGAAGGAGGTTGACTCCGGCGATGTGCTGGCCGCCATCTTTGCCGAGCCAGACTCCTTTGCCGTCTATTACCTGCACTCCGAGGGGCTTAACCGCCTGGACGTGGTGGACTTCATCTCCCACCGCCAGGAGATGCCGGATCATGGTACCACAATCCCCAGCCAGCCAGCCGGCGATATCCCCAGCAAGGAATCGGCCCTGGAGAAGTACACCGTTGACTTTGCCACCAAGGCGAAGGCGGGCGGCTTTGACCCCCTCATCGGCCGGGAGGAAGAGCTTACCAGGATGATGCAGGTTCTCTGCCGCCGCCGGAAGAACAACCCACTGCTGGTGGGGGAGCCGGGGGTGGGTAAAACCGCCCTGGCCGAGGGACTGGCCCAGAAGATTCACGAGGGCAAGGTGCCTGAGCTCTTGGCCGGGGTGAAGATGCACCTTCTCGATATGGGCGCTCTCTTGGCCGGCACCAAGTACCGCGGTGACTTTGAAGAACGGTTAAAGGCGCTGGTTAGCGAGGTGGAGCAGGACCCGGAGGTGATCCTGGTCATCGATGAGATCCACACCATTGTCGGGGCCGGGGCCACCAGCGGCGGCTCCATGGATGCCTCCAACCTCCTGAAACCCGCCCTGCAGAGCGGGGTGCTGCGCTGCATCGGCTCCACCACCTATGAGGAGTATAAGAACCATGTGGAAAAGGACCGGGCCCTGGCCCGGCGCTTCCAGAAGATAGACGTGGAAGAGCCCACCGTGACAGACACCATCGCCATTCTCAAGGGCTTGAAGCCACGCTACGAAGAGCACCACGATATCACCTATTCCCAGGCGGCCCTGAAGACCACGGCAGAACTTGCCGACCGCTACATCAACGATCGCTTTCTGCCCGACAAGGCCATCGATGTCCTGGACGAGGTGGGGGCCGGCTTCCGCCTCCGCCGGGGTAAAAAGAAGAAGAAGACCATTATGGTGCGGGACGTGGAGGCAGCCATCGCCAAGATTGCCCGCATCCCGGCCAAAAACATCTCAGCAGGCGATACGGAACAACTCAAGGGGCTGGAAGGGACCCTGAAACTCCTCATCTTTGGCCAGAACCAGGCCATCACCACCCTGGTCACGGCGGTGAAGCGGAGCAGGGCCGGCTTAGGCGACCCCCTCCACCCCACCGGCTCATTTCTCTTTGCCGGCCCCACCGGGGTGGGCAAAACCGAGGTGGCCCGCCAGTTGGCCCTCTCCTTGGGCATCCACTTTGAGCGCTTTGACATGAGCGAGTACATGGAGAAACACGCCGTGGCCCGCCTCATCGGCTCGCCGCCAGGCTATGTGGGCTTTGAGCAGGGGGGGCTTCTCACCGACGCCATCCGCAAACACCCCTACTCGGTGCTGCTCCTGGACGAGATAGAAAAGGCGCACCCGGACATCTTCTCCATCCTGCTCCAGGTCATGGACCACGCCACCCTCACCGACAACTCTGGCCGCAAGGCCGATTTCCGCAACGTGATCATCATCATGACCTCCAACGCCGGGGCCCGGGAGATGAGCGGCCAGGCCATGGGCTTTATCGCCTCCGCCAAGAAGGGTGGCGACCAGAAGGCCATTAAAAACCTGTTCACCCCGGAGTTCCGCAACCGCCTCGACGCCATCATCTCCTTCAACCAGCTGGATCTGTCGGTGGTTGAGAAGATCGTTGACAAGCTGGTCCTGGAACTGTCGGCCCAGCTCGCCGAACGCAAGGTGAGCATCTCCTTAAGCGCCAAGGCCCGCCAGTGGCTGGCCCAGGAGGGGCTTGACCCGGACTTCGGGGCCAGGCCATTGCGCCGCCTCATCATGCGGGAGATAGGCGACGCCCTCTCCGACGAGATCCTCTTTGGCCAGCTGAAGAAGGGTGGTCTGGTCACGGTGGATCGCAACAGGGAAGGTTTCACCTTTTCCTATCAATAGGACCCAAGTCTCCGACAAATTAACTTCTTCTCGACCGGCCAAACCGTTGTTTCGGTTTGCGCCCACCTTATCTGCTTGAAAATATTCCAAAATTAAATAGCTAAACCTGGCCTGTCCTTACTGGTAAAAGCCAGTAAGGACAGCACCCATAAACATCTTCAGAGGATTTCCCATGCGCGTTAATACCTACCCTGTCCTGTTCCTGATTCTGGCCCTGACCTTCATGGGCTGCAGCAAGAGTGAAGAGAAGCAGAAAAAGGCGCCTCCGGCCGAGAAACAGATAATCTCAGGCACCATTGCCCCGGCCCAGACAGAGCTAGCCGGCAAGGTGGTGGAGACCTTTGACAGTGGGGGCTATACCTACCTGCAGCTCGAAAGCGGCGATAAGCTTATCTGGGCCGCCATAGCCCAGACAGCCATGGAGGTTGGCCAGGAGGTGGCCCTGATCAACGGTCCGGTGATGAAGGATTTTTACAGCCGCACCCTTGAGAGAACCTTTCCGGAGATTATCTTTTCCGCCGGCGTTAAGGGACAGGCAAGCAGTGAGGCGGCCAGCCCCCACCCCGCCCAGGAAGGCGAGGAGGACGCCGATGCCAAGTTCATGGCGGCCCTGAAAGAGGGCGATGCCACCCCCAAGGCCCCGATGGACCCCGCCGCCACAACCGGAGGCAGTGACAAGGCCGTTGTCAACTTCCAGGAGATAAAGGTTGAAAAGGTTGCCGGCGGCTATTCCATCGGTGAGATCTTCAGCCAGGCCGCCCAGTTGAACGGCAAGAAGGTGAAGGTGCGTGGCCAGGTGGTGAAGGCTACCCCCCAGATAATGGGGACCAACTGGCTCCATCTTCAGGACGGCAGCGGTGACCCCATGCAGAACAGTCATGACCTGGTGGTGACCAGCGGCGCCATGGCCGAGGTGGGAAAGGTTATCGTGGTGGAAGGCACCATGGCCGCCAATAAGGACTTTGGGGCCGGCTACTTCTATAAGGCCATTATCGAACAGGCCGAGATTAAGAAGTAGACGATGAACATCGTTGTTATCGGTCCCGGCGCCCTGGGACTGCTCTTTGCCGGCCGCCTGGCCGCCGGTGGTCATGGGGTTACCCTTCTTGACCATAAGCCAGGGCGGGCAGCCGGCCTGGACAACCGGATATACCTCCAGGAGTCCGATGGTCAGAGGCGGGAAATAGCTCTTACCATCAGCGCCGAACAGGGGCTTATGGCCAGGGCCGAGCTGATCCTGCTCTGCGTCAAGTCCCACCAGGTGGAAAAGGCGTTGGCCGTAGCCCTGCCGCTCATGGGGGCCGACGCACTGCTCCTGGGCCTGCAGAACGGTATCGCCCACCTGCCCTTCTTTAAGGATGACAAGCGGCTGGCCCTGGGGGTCACAGCCCAGGGCGCCACCCTGCTGGGTCCTGGCCAGGTCAAACATGGCGGGGCCGGCCCCACCTTCATCGGCTTTGCCAACGGCCAGCAAACCCTGGCCCCCCTGACTGGGGTGGCCAGGGCCCTTTCCGCCTCCGGCATAGCCACCGAGGTGACAGGGGAGATCCGGGCCAGGTTATGGCGCAAGCTTTTGATCAACTGCGGCATCAACGGCCTCACCGTTCTCCATGACTGCGCCAACGGCGAACTGTTGACCGATGACCATAGACGGCAACGGTTGATGCGCCTGGTGAGAGAGGCGGCCGCCGTGGCCAGGGCTAAAGGG
Source organism: Thermodesulfobacteriota bacterium (assembly GCA_039714595.1). GTDB lineage: Bacteria > Desulfobacterota > Desulfobulbia > Desulfobulbales > SURF-16 > JAOZSN01. Next base: position 21,177 of record JBDLJA010000017.1, read on the forward strand.
ATTGCCCTGGACCATGATCCGGTGGCCCAGACCATTGAGGTGTGTGGGGCCACGGCGAAAAACATCTCTTCCATGCTCCAGGACGCGCGGGCCAGCAGGGGTACGGAGATAATGGCCATAAACGGGGCCATCAGCGAACTTGCGGCCCAGCAGCAGATTCCCACCCCGGAAAACGATCTCCTGGTTCAGCAGGTCCTGGCGATCACCAAGAAGAATGGTCTGGCCATGAACCGGGACAGCAGGGCCTAAGACCAGAGCGACCAAGACAAGGAATATTCCATGGCAAGCAGCCCCACCACCATAAGAAGACGCCCCAAACCGCCCCGTCTCCATACCATCACCGCCCCCTGCGGGGCCGGCCTGGAGGGTCTGGTGGCCCGGGAGGTTCAGGATTTTGGCGGCCAGGATATCGAGAAGAGACGGGGGGCTGTAACCTGGCAGGGCACCCTGGAAACGGCCTACCGAGCCTGCCTCTGGTCCCGCTTTGCCTCCCGCATCCTCCTGCAGCTCACCACCTTTTCCTGCCCAGATCAAGACGCCCTCTATGACGCGGTGCGGGCCATGGACTGGCAGGCCCACATGACGGAGGAAGACTCTCTGGCCGTGGACGCGGTCCTGGTCAAGTCAACCCTCAACCACTCTCACTTTGCCGCCCTCAAGGTAAAAGACGGGGTGGTTGACTTCTTTCGCGACCTCACCGGCCAGCGGCCAAATATTGAGAAATATCAACCGGACATAAGGCTAAACCTCTTTGTCTACGAGGATGAGGCCAAGCTCAGCCTTGATCTGGCCGGCTCCAGCCTCCACCAGCGCGGCTACCGCGTGGATGGCGGCCATGCCCCCCTAAAGGAGTCCCTGGCCGCCGCCATTGTCGCCCTGGCCGGGGTGAACTCCGAGATGGATAAGGAGCAGGTTATCCTCGATCCCCTCTGCGGCTCTGGCACCCTGCTCATTGAGGCGGCCATGATCATTGGCGACATCGCCCCCGGCCTTGACCGCCGTTACTTTGCCCTCCTGCAATGGCAGCAGCATGACCGCCGTCTGTGGAAGAGGCTGGTGGCCGAGGCCATGGAACGGGAGGAGGCGGGGCGGAAGCGGCCCTGGCCCAAACTGATCGGTTATGATGCCAACTTCAAGGTGGTTAAGGCGGCCCTGGCCAACATCGACAAGGCGGATTTCAGCTCTGATATCCATGTGGAAAAGCGGGTCCTGGCCAACCTGACCCCGCCTTCAGCAACCGGCCTGCTGGTGACCAACCCGCCCTACGGGGAACGGCTGGCCGAACAGGAGGAGATGAGATACCTCTACCGGGCCCTGGGGCGAATCATGGGCCACGCCTTTGCTGGCTGGCGGGCCGCCATCTTCAGCAGTGAGGCCAATTTTTTTGACGCCCTTGACCAGAGACACCAGGGCCTGACAAAACTGTTCAACGGCCCCATTCCCTGCCAGTTGCGGACCTATGAGATAGCCCAGGCCGACAAAAAGAGCTTCCCCTGGCAGCTTCAGCCGCTGGAGAGGCCAACCCCCCTCAGCAGACAGCTGGAGAAAAACTGTCAGGAGCTCTTTGCCTGGGCCGAAGAAGGGGAGGTGGAGTGCTTCCGCATCTATGACCGGGAGCTGGACGCCTTTGATATGGCCGTGGACATCATGGGCTACTGGCTCTACATCCATGAGTATGGCGAGCCAGACCGAGGGAAGCAGCAGGAGGTAATCGGCGGGCTGGCCGAGCTTTTTGGCATAAATCGCCACCGGATATTCAGCAAACCTGCGGGACAAAAGAAGAAGCGCCAACGGGGCAAGGAGCGGCAACAACGCCTCTATGAGGTGGGGGAGGGGGGCTGTACCTTCCTGGTCAGCTTCGCGGGTCTCTTCGGCCTCTCCTTAAAGGAGCGGAAGATGCGCCTATTAGTGCAGGAACGGGCCAATAAGAAACGAGTCCTGGTACTCTTCGCCGGCACGGGCACCGTTACCTGCCACGCCCTGCGCGGCGGCGCCGCCTTTACCACCAGCGTTGATCCATCCGAACTGCAGCTGGAGTGGGCCCGCAAAAATATCGCCCTTAACGGTTTTGGCCGGCCGGGTAACCGCCTAATTGGTGCCGAGATCTTGGAGTGGCTGGAGGGTGACCGGGATAGTTATGAGCTGATCGTTATCGACCTGCCCTCATTCAACGGCCAGAAAAAGCAGAAGGGGTTACTGGCCGCGGCCATGGCCAGGCTGAGCGAGGATGGCTCCCTGCTCCTCTCTGCCGCCACCGGCCGGCTGCAGCTGGGCCAGGATGGAGAGGCTTACGCTGTAACCGATATCAGTAAAGATCTCCAACCCCATGATTTTCAAAATAAAAGACAGCTGCGCTGCCTGGAGATAAAACATCTCTAGAACTTTTTTTATTGAAAAGTAGAAAACCTGGTCCTCTGGGCCATATCAGCGAGAGGTGGTTCTGCCATCACCTCGAATTAAATCTGTTCATTTTCTTTGTTTGCCTTTATGCCCGCAGGGTGCAAAGAAAACGAACCAGCCGGACGGCTTGACCGTTCAGCGAAAGAAAGGGCACCCCTGATACTCGCCGCTGCGCTGCTGCCCTTCGGGCCCTTGCGCTCCTCGAAGATGTCGGGATTCCTAAAAACTCGGCTTCGCCTCAAACAGGTCAAAATCCTTATCGCCATCTTCTGCGCTGCTCAGTCAAGTATCAGACGGGGGGAGAGACACCGCCCTTCCTGGGCGACCCAATACATGGTCCTCTAGAACCAAATTTTTATTTTCTTTACAGACTGCCCCATCAAAGATTGGTTATTTAAAGGCCGCCATCCCAGCGGCAGGCGTTATCAATCTGCAGCTGGACATCGCCGGAGAGAACGGGATGGCTCCGGCCGTTACCGTCTCTGATATGCAGCTGCCCCTCATCATCTATCCCCTCGCCTATCCCGGTAATAAGCTCCCCGGCCGCCGTTAGCCAGGTACAGCTCCGGCCCTTGGTAACATCCCGCTCCTGCCACTCCCGGCGGATAGCCGGCCACTGGCCGCCCTCCAGCCTTGGTAAGAGCTGATCCAGTTCCCGAACAATGGCCCGGAGGAGATCCCCCCGCTGCGGATCATGGCAAAACTGGCTTAAGGCGCCGGCCCGCTCCCTTATATCGGCCGGAAACCCCTGCTCCGGTTCCCGCACATTTACCCCAACCCCCAGAATCACCAGGGCCGCACCGCCATGGACCTCTGTCTCGGTGAGAATGCCGCCGCACTTCTGGCCGGCTAGAAACAGATCATTGGGCCATTTCAACTTGGCTGCCTGGCCGGTGAAACGGTCCACGGCCAGGGCCAGGGCCAGACCGGCAGAGAGGGTGATACGGGCCATCTCCGCCAGGGGCAACCTTGGCCGGAGGATCATGGAAAAATAGAGACCTGAACCAGGGGCGGAGTACCATGACTTTCCCAAACGGCCCCGGCCCTTACTCTGGTCACCGGCCACAACGATGGTGCCGCTCTTTTGCCCCTTCAGGCCCAGGTCGCGGGCCAGGCGATTGGTGGAGTCAAGTTCGTCGTAATAAAGGAGAGGGTGACCGGCAATCTCTGCCCTTTTGATATCTTCATCCATGACCATTTTTTTACTGTATTTCTAGCTGTTCGTGGTAAAAAATAAAGCTGTTTAACCGGGATTAAAGCAAGGCCAAAGGCCCTGGTTCAACATAAATATTTCTGTAATATTAATGCACTATAACAAAAAAGATTGGTGAAAAAATGCCCTACGTCAATATTCGCGTGGCAGGAGAGTTATCCAGGGAGCAGAAGGCGGAGATAAGCCACGGAGTAACCGAGGTTATCGCCAAGGCGGCCGCCAAACCGCCGGAGTCAATCCTCATCTTCATAGATGAGCTACCCCATGAAAATATCGCCAAGGGCGGTAAACTCCTGGAGAAAAAGTAAGGATGGCAAGGGTTGAGGAGCGGCATGCCGAGCTGTGCCGGGAGTTGCACCAGCACGCCCATCTCTACTACGTGGAAGACAACCCCGTCATCTCCGACCAGGAGTATGACCTTCTCTTCCAGGAGCTGCTTGACCTGGAAAAGGACCACCCCCGTTTAACCACCCCAGACTCACCCAGCCAGCGGGTTGGCGCCCCGGCCCACACCGCCTTTTCCAGCCTGACTCACCGCTACCCCATGCTCAGTCTGGAAAACAGTTTTTCCGATGAGGGACTGGTCGCCTTTGAGGAGCGGCTCCACCGCTTTCTCACCGACGTGGAGCAGTTCACCTATGTGGCCGAACCGAAACTGGACGGGTTAGCGGTGGAGCTGATCTACGAGGAGGGGGTGCTAAGCAAGGCCGCCACCCGGGGAGACGGTCTGGTTGGCGAGGAGGTGAGCGCCAACATCAGAACCATTGCCGCCATTCCCCTGCGCCTCCAGGGTGATTACCCTCCGCTTCTTGAGGTTCGGGGCGAGGTGTTCATGGGCCTCAGCGATTTTCGTAGGCTCAATGATGAACAGAGGGCAGAGGGCAAAAAAATCTTTGCCAGTCCCCGCAACGCCGCAGCCGGTTCCCTGCGTCAGCTTGACTCCCAGATCACGGCCCAGCGTCCCCTGGACTTTTACGCCTACGGCATCAGCGACCCCGCCAGCCTGACGGTGGATAAACAGTACGCTATCTTGACCAGTCTGGCCCTGTTCGGCTTTAAGATAAATCCCCTTATCAAGGTGTGCCACGCCATCGGCGCCGTCATCGACCATTTTCATCATCTTCTCAGCCAGCGGCCGAATCTTGATTATGATATCGATGGCATGGTGGTCAAGGTGGACTCCCTGGAGCTGCAGCAACGGCTGGGCAATAAGGCGCGCTCTCCCCGCTGGGCCATTGCCGCCAAGTTTCCCGCCATCCAGGCCACCACCGTGCTGGAGGAGGTGGACTTTCAGGTGGGCCGCACCGGCGCCATTACCCCGGTGGCCCACCTGCTTCCCGTTACCATCGGCGGGGTCACGGTGAGCCGCGCCTCCCTCCATAACGAGGACGAGATAAAACGCAAGGGTCTGCGTCTGGGCGATATCGTCCTGGTCCAACGGGCCGGGGACGTAATCCCGGAGATCGTCAAACCCGTGGTTGAAACGAGAACTGGCAATGAACTTGAGATAACCATGCCAGAGCTTTGCCCTGTGTGCCAGACGAGGCTGGTGCGCCAGGAGGAGCAGAAGGTGTGGCGCTGTCCCAACCGGGAGTGTCCGGCCCAGAACCTGCGGCGCCTCAGCCATTTCAGTTCCAAGGCCGGTCTCGATATCGATGGCCTGGGCAAGCGGTCAATGGAGCAACTCCATGGGATCGGCCTGGTAAACGATATTGCCGATATCTACAAACTCACGGTTGATGATCTCATCCCCCTGGAGGGCTGGGGAGAACTTTCCGCCCAAAAGGTGATAGACGCCATTGCCAGGAGTAAAAAAACCAGCCTCAGCCGCTTTCTGGCCGCCATGGGCATCCGCCACATCGGCGAGGTTACCGCCCAGGTCCTGGAGGATAATTTTCATAATCTCACTGAGTTATTAGCAAGCAGCAGCGAATCGTTTCAGGATATCGAAGGGATAGGCGAGCAGATGGCCGTAAGTCTGGCCGAATTTTTTCAGAACCAGGATAACTTCCAGACGGTCCAGGAGCTGTTGTCCCTCGGCTTTGATATCCAGAACAAAAGGGGCGCGAGCAGTGATCAAGCCCTGCCCCTTGCCGGCTGGGTGGTGCTCTTCACCGGTAAACTTGCCAACCTGTCGCGCAATGAGGCCAAGAAGATAGTCAAGGATGGCGGGGGCAAGGTGGTTTCTTCCCTTTCCCGCAAGGTAAGCCACCTTGTCTGCGGTTCCAGCCCTGGCTCTAAACTGAAAAAAGCGCGGGAGATGGGTATTAAAATAGTCGCTGAAGATGAATTATTAGCTATAATTAAACAACTGTAATTACTGGAATTTGCCCTTTGAAGTAACTATTAACGGAGAAAAAGTTGTGCAAACACCCTTACCAGGCAAAACAGGTAACCGGCGAATCATGCATAAAAATTGCCAGCGCATAACCTGCCCCCAATGTGGCAATGATGCTGATTTCTTTGAGGTGGCAGACGGGGTAATTCTCACCACCCGTTACGTGCAAAACTCTGACGGCAGTTTCTCCCAGGATGGCGATGAGTCACAGATCTTGGGGGAGATACGCTTTTTTTGCGCTGAATGTAACCATGACATGAGCAAACACCATCAACGCTTCGTGGAAATGCTGTTTTGATCTCTGCCAGAGGGAAACAGGCCAGAATTTTCACTGATAACAGCTCTTTTTTTGATAAATTTCATGAACTTGGCAAGGGGGACACCTTTGTCGGCCGCCTGCGCTTGCGGCCGGGAGAGGAGTTTCTCTTAAATGATCTGGCCGCCAGGGGGGTAAATATCTTTCCCAGTGGCCTGAGCCAGCAGCTGAGCCGCTCAAAGTGCATGCAGGCCGCGCTTCTCGGCCAGTTCATGCTCCCCCATACCAGGGTAATATTTACTCAGCACGACATGCTGGCCGCGGTCAACCACTACACGGGGCAAAACATTGGCCAGGTGATAAGCAAGGATGATCGCCGCAACGCCGGTATGGGCATCCTGCGCTGGCAATCAGTGGAGGATCTCTTTAACCAGGCTACCTTGGGAACAATCAGCTATCCCTTTGTTATTCAACCCTATGAGGATGGGGCCAGGGACATCAGGGTGGTGGCCCTGGGCGAATACTGGGAGGCGTACTGGCGCGACAATCCTGATAATTTTAGAAATAATCTCCACTTTGGCGCCGAGAGTGAGCCGTGCCAGTTGCGCGCGGAACAGGAGAGGATCTGCCGAGATGTCATGGCCAGGGGTTGTTTCCCCTATGGCCACATCGATCTCATGGTAACAAAGGATAATCTTAGCTATGTTGCCGAGATCAATCTCCGGGGCGGCATTAGGGGTGCCGCCATAACCCCCCCCGCCTACCAGGGCCAGATAGATCTAATCCACCAGCAATACATCGATTCTCTGCCATAAAAAAAGGCCAGTTTCCTCCGTTAAGGAAACTGACCTTTGATCTTTCTACCGTCTAAAAAAATTTAACTACAGGCGTCAACACCCTTGGCCGCGGAAAAACATTGCGGGGCGCTTTTAGACGTTTCCCCACCTTTATGGGCCGCAACAACAAACCAAAAGACCTTATTGGCATCGTTCCCCAGATTGGCAGCGGGGAATGACCCCTCTAAGTCGTCTTGGCCAAGGCTAACATCGGTAACAGATCTTTGTAGTTGCGCATCTTCATAGACATGGATACTAAATCCGTCAATATTGACATCGGCGGGGTAGTTCCAGTCAACAACGATATCGCCTGTCAGGGGCGTACTGCTGCCGCTGCTCGGAGACAATGTGGAGCTGGATGATGAACTACCGGAACTGGTTGGTTCATCTCCGCCACCACAGGCCGTTAAAATTAATATTAGGCCAAACAGTGCTATCCAGCCTGTAATTTTGTTTTTAGTTAAGCGCATATCCTCTTCCTCCGTAATGCCATTAAACCGACCAAAAACTCCATGTATTGGTAAGTAAAATTTTACTTTTTGTAAACTTTATTTTCCGACTAGTTACTCACAACCGCGTATTGGCCAGATGCCATGAGATCAAGATTTGATTCTGTGGAGTAAATCTCCACGCCATAGTTACCCTCTCCCCAGCCGCCTGGTTTTTCCAGCCAGACATAGTTGTTACTTTTATCCGATGTTATGGGGTACTGATCAAAGACATATACCTTGGGATCATCCATTCGATACCATTTAACCATTACCTTCTTTTTATCGTAGTTATCGGTATTGAAGCTGGCGTATATCTTATTGTCAGAAGGGGTGAACTCCTCCTTCGGGGTCATGGCCTGGTAATCCTGATTGGTGGCCACATCAAATTCAACCTTTTCCCCCTGGCTTTCCTTTTCAGGACTGTCCACCCCGGATGTATCGGTGAAAATCTGCCCTAACCTGGCGGCGTAATCCACGGCAGATACCCCTTCCGGAAGATCTGAATGGTCTATATTCATATAGTTTTTTAAGAAATAAACTATTTCTTCATCTGACTGGTCGGCAAACTTGCGCCTGATAAATTTATCCACTGTCTGCTGACTGGCATATTTCTGTAAATTTGTAAATTTTGCCGCTAACTCACTATCCTGCCGCGCTATCCTGGGGCGGCTAGAGGTGGTTTTACTTTTACTATTTTGCCTTTCTGCTGAACTTTCCCCGCCTTTAAATTCCCCTTCCTCCTTTGCCGGGGGGGCAGGTGCGTATGGGCCAATCTGAGAGATCTGCTCACCTGTCATGGAGGGGGAAATAAATGATGAAATAAAAAAACCGGAGCCTATTCCCAGAGCAAACACAACAAAATATGCTATTAATTGATTTTTATTGTTCATCATAATCCACCATTAATGGTTACTTATAACCAATGGCCAAATAGTAATATATTAGCAATGTATTCAAGTTGTTATAAGTTAATCGTTTACAACTATTAACTTATGAATCTTGGTTTCCCGCCCTTAACATGGTGATAATAAAAAATTTAATTTATATCTTAAATATTTATTAGAAGCGGTATAAATTTAACTTCAATAACTTGTTATCTGAAAGACTAATATGTGTTATTTTTGTTCCATTAATCATGAATATAATTAATAAAGTGATAGAAATTAATACGATAGGAATAGTGCACTCATGTTTCACAACAAAATTCGGTATCCCGCGCCAGGCAAATCTTGTCCCGGCGGCACGGGGCCAGGTGGAGATGCTGCCGCCGTATAACGATCCTGAGGCATTCAAACGGCTGGAAGAATTTTCCCACCTGTGGCTCACCTTTTACATGCATCAGGCGGCAAGGCGGGGCTGGCGACCAACTGTCCGCCCGCCGCGCTTGGGAGGAAATAGACGGGTGGGGGTTTTTGCCAGCCGCTCACCCCAACGACCAAATTTTCTTGGCCTGTCACTGGTAAAGCTGGACAAAATAACAGCTAAAAATAATAACGTAATTTTAGATATTTCCGGCGTAGATATGGTGGATAAAACCCCCATAGTAGACATTAAACCATACCTGCCCTACAGCGATAAGGTTGAGGCAAGCGATGGCTACGCCCCCCCGCCACCCCGTTTTAAGGTGGTCTTCTCCCAGAGGGCAAATCTATTCTGCAGCCGTTACAAGAAAGAAAAAGATAGAAATATTGAAGAGTTAATCAGGCAACTTCTGGAACTTGATCCGCGCCCGGCCTACCATGGCAGTGAAAAACGGGGCTACGGTCTTAAATTATGGGATCTGGAGGTTAAATTCAGCTGGAATGACGGCTTTTTTTTAGTGGAAGACGTAATAGCGGAAGGGTAGTTATGCCAAGACTTATTTTCGTCTTTATAACAGGTAATTATTGAATTTTTCTTATATTTACACTAAATTATTTTCCTTGATATTTAACATAATCCCCAGCGTAAAATCTTCGCCACGCCTCGCCTCTGTGCCGCCTTAAATATCATGATCCCGGGGCAGTAAACTCGCCACGGCTAAAACTCGTGGATTTTGTCGCCCTTTCTTTGCCGAGGGAGATAAAAAGTAGGCAGCACCTGGCTAGTTTCCATGAGCAGTTAGCTATCCGCGGGCCAAACCTGCGGTTTTAACCTCAAATAAAAGCAACTGCGAATAATAAATTTTAGCCGTTTAAAAGTATGTTCAATCTCTGTTGATGATATCTTGAAAACCTGTTGAAAACTAAAAAACAGTCTCTTTTTTCACAATTTGTCACAACCGTTACTTTGATAAAATCTTATTTGTTTTTAGGTAGTTAAGTATACTTTCAACATATTAACAGCCCTAATAGTAATAAAGTATAATTATAAACTTTCTTTTATTTACCTGGACCAGGATTGACACTTTTAACCCCATTATACTAAGCGAGGTCTAAATCAATGCCAATCATCGTCAATATCTCCCGGGATGAGATCCTCACTGCCCTGGCATCATTTCAGAATATAACGGCTAAAAAAGGGACCATCGCCATTCTAGCCAATGTCCTTATTGAGGCTGAAAACGACGCTGTCCAGATGACCTGTACCGATCTTGAGATTGGCTTACGCCACACCATTCCAGCGGAGGTCCTCTCACCCGGCTCCATTACCCTGCCTTCAAAGAAGTTATTTGAGATAGTCAGGGAGGCTGGCTCTGACCATATCCACCTGAAGGAAAAAAATAACAGTTGGGCCGAGATAACCATTGAGTCTGGCAATTACAATATCTGCGGGATGGAAAGTGAAGAATTCCCCCATTTTCCAGAGTATAACCCAGACAACCTGGTAAACTTCCAGACAAAAAACTTAATAGAACTCATTGATAAAACAGCTTTTTCCATAGCAGCTGAAGGGGAGAGTCAATTTACCCTTACAGGAATACTTGTTGAGGGTCATAGTTTAGATGATAAATCTTTATTAAGATTTGTTTCCTCAGATGGGCATAGATTATCTCTAATGCAGGTAGATATTGGCGATAAGATTGAAAAATTAGAAATAGATAAAAGGAAGGTGTTAATTCCTAAAAGAGGTATTTCTGAAATAAGAAAATTTTGTGAATTATCTGATGAAGTAAGTTTTTCAATTGAAGAAAAACAAGCTGTTTTTATAACAGGGGATTCTATTTTAATAGTAAGATTGATGGAAGGAGAGTTTCCTGATTATCTATCTCTTGTTAATATAATAAATAAAGATAGTTTTATTACAGTAAATAGAGAATTATTAATCCATTCTTTTAAGAGAATGAGTTTATTTGCTGAGGATAAATATAATATAGTTAAATTTATTCTTGATGATAATAAAATAAATCTTTCATCGCAAAGCATGGATATTGGCAATGCTAGAGAAGATATATCAGTTGATTATACAGGCGATGAAATAAAATTAGGTTTTAATGGTAAATATTTTATCGAATCTTTATCAGTAATGAAAAGTGAAATTGTTAAACTTTTTATTTCGTCAAATGAAAGCCCATGTATGATTTTATCTGATAAAGATCCTGAATTTATCAGTATTATTATGCCAATGCATTTATAAATAAGAGGTAATAATTTGTCTGACTCCGTAAATAAGTACAACGCAGACCAGATTAAGGTTCTTTCCGGACTTGAAGGTGTCCGGAAACGGCCTGCCATGTACATTGGCAATACCGGTGAGGAAGGGCTCCATCATCTGATTTATGAGGTGGTTGATAACTCCATTGACGAGGCCTTGGCCGGTCATTGCAGTAAGATAACGGTTACCTTTCACAAGGATGAATCTGTCTCGGTGGAGGATAACGGCCGGGGCATTCCAGTGGGGATTCACTCCACCGAAAATGTCTCCGCCCTGGAACTGGTTCTCTGCACCCTCCACGCCGGCGGCAAATTTGATCACTCCACCTACAAGGTATCTGGCGGCCTGCACGGCGTGGGTGTCTCCGTGGTGAACGCCCTTAGTATCTGGGCCAAGGCGCTGGTGCGCCGCGATAACAAGGTTTATCAGCAGACCTACCAGTATGGCATAAAGGATGGCGAGGTGGAGACGGTTGGCGAGACCACGCGCAGCGGCACCACCATTACCTTTATGCCCGACCCTGAGATTTTCACCGACACCACGATATTCAAGTATGAGATTATCCAGTCTAGATTACGGGAACTTGCCTTTTTGAATAAAGGGGTGGAGATCCTGCTCAAGGATGAGCGCAGCGGGGCGGAGGATAAGTATCACTATGAGGGTGGGATCAACTCATATGTGGAGTATCTCAACCGCAAGAGAACGGTTGTCAACCAATCCCCTATCTACCTAACTGGGGAAAAGGATAACGTCGAGGTTGAGCTGGCCTTTCAATATTATGACGGTTATTCAGAGCGACTGTTTTCCTTTGTCAACAATATCCACACAAGGGAAGGGGGCACCCATGTCGCCGGTTTCCGCGGCGCCCTGACCAAGTGCATAAACCGCTATGCCAGCGACGATATAGTCCCTAAAAATCTCCAGGCCAAGATGGGGGGCGATGATGTCCGGGAGGGCATCACCTGCGTTATATCGGTGCGGGTCCCCAACCCCCAGTTTGAGGGGCAGACCAAGACAAAACTTGGCAATGGCGAGGTAAAGGCCATTGTCGAATCGATCTGTAACGAAAAACTCTCTATTTTTCTGGAACAGAACCCCCAGGAGGCGAAGAAGATCCTCTCCAAGGCGGTTGACGCCATGCGGGCCCGGGAGGCGGCCAGGCGGGCCAAGGATCTCAGCCGCAAGAAGGGCAGCAGTATTGACCTGTTAATGGCTGGCAAGCTGGCGGAATGCCAGAGTAAAAAGCCGGAGGAGCGGGAGATATTCTTAGTGGAGGGCGATTCTGCCGGCGGCAGCGCCAAGCAGGGCCGCGATCGGGCCCATCAGGCCATTCTCCCCCTGCGCGGCAAGATCATGAACGTGGAAAAGGCCCGTTTCGATAAGATCCTCTCCAGTGAAGAGATTAAACAGATCATCGCCGCCCTGGGCACCGGTATCGGCAAGGATGAATTTGATGAGGAAAAGCTCCGTTATCACAAGATAATCATCATGACCGATGCGGACGTGGACGGGGCCCATATCCGCACCCTGCTCCTCACCTTCTTCTACCGCCAGATGCCATCCCTGGTGGAGAACGGCTTTGTTTACATTGCCCAGCCGCCCCTCTACCGCTTGGGACGGGGTAAGAAGGAGCAGTACTTTGACGGCGACGAGGATTTAAATGAGTATCTCTTCCAGCAGGCCAGTTCCCTGCTGACGGTGGAGGTAGAGGGTGGCGGAGTCCTGGAAGGCGAAGAGTTAATTTTAAAGCTTAAGGAGTTTTCCATATTCAGGCGGATCCTTGACTACCTGCAGCGCTTAAACCTATGGGAAGAGATGGTGGAGTTTCTCCTGCAGCGTGATCTCACCTCGGCCGACCAGTTCTGCGACGAAGAGTTTGTTGTGGAGCTTAGCAACAGTCTGCGGGAGATGAACTGCACCGTGGGTAATATCAGGCCCTGCCGCTGGAAGCCGAGCTGTTATGAGTTTGACGCGGCCCAGAAGGATAAGGCCCATCTCTTCACCGTGGTAGGCCCCCAGGTACCCCTTATCAAGGAGTATCGCAGTGCCCTGCAGCTCTATCCCCGGCTCCAGGAGATGATCCCCAAATCTTTCGTTATTAATATGAAAGAGAAGAAAAAAAGTATTGAGGTGGCAAGTTGGCAGGAACTGCTGGATACCATTCGCAGCGAGTCTTTCCGGGGCTACCATTTTCAGCGCTATAAGGGTTTAGGTGAGATGAACCCCGACCAGTTATGGCAGACCACCATGGATCCCCAGGGCCGTGTCTTGCTGCAGGTTACCATCGATGACGCCGAAAACGCCGACGATATCTTCACCACCCTGATGGGTGACAAGGTAGAGCCGCGCCGTGATTTTATCTATAATCACGCCCTGGAGGTGTCGGATATAGATGTCTGATATTTTATTTTTGTTCAGGTAATTTATGTAACTTGGCGATCATGAAAATGTGATGGCCGGCCAATACCGGCCAGGTATTTTAGGCGCCTTAAAGAGCGTCACGATATTATGACAAACGAAGAACAGACCCCAGAATTTCCCACCATCAGTATTGAGAAGGAACTGCAGAAATCGTATCTCGATTACGCCATGAGTGTGATTATCGGCCGGGCCCTGCCAGATGTGCGCGATGGCCTGAAACCGGTCCATCGCCGGGCCCTCTATGCCATGCGGGAGTTGAATAACTATCATAATCGCCCCTACCTGAAGTCCGCCCGTATTGTCGGTGACATCATCGGTAAGTATCACCCCCATGGCGACACGGCGGCCTATGATACCATTGTCCGCATGGCCCAGGATTTTTCCATGCGCTACCTCCTGGTGGATGGCCAGGGTAACTTCGGTTCCATTGACGGCGATTCCCCGGCGGCCATGCGTTACACCGAGGCGCGGATGACCAAGCTGGACCAGGAGATCATTGCCGACCTGGAAAAGGACACCGTCGACTTCATCCCCACCTACGATAACTCCATGAGTGAACCGGTGGTAATGCCCACCCGGATACCAACCCTGCTGGTCAACGGCTCCTCTGGTATCGCGGTGGGTATGGCCACCAACATCCCGCCCCATAACCTCACCGAGGTGTTGAATGGCCTCATCGCCATGGTCGATCACCCGAACATCACGGTGAACCAGCTCATGGAGCATATCACAGGGCCTGATTTTCCCACCGGCGCCTTTATCTGCGGCCGGGCCGGCATCCGCGAGGCGTACGAGACGGGCCGTGGCTCCGTTCTCATGCGGGCCAAGAACCATGTGGAGAAGAAGAAAAAGTCCAACCGGGAATCTGTCATCATCACCGAGATCCCCTATATGCAGAACAAGGCGAAACTGATTGAAAAGATCGCCATGCTGATCAAGGATAAACGGCTGGAGTCCATTGCCGAGGTTCGCGATGAATCGGACCGCCACGGCATGCGCATCGTCCTTGATCTCAAAAAAGATGAGATTGCCGATGTGGTAATCAACCAGCTCTATAAGATGACGCCGCTCCAGAAGAGCTTCGGCATTATATTTTTAAGCATCGTCAACAATAAACCGGAGGTGTTAAACCTGCGGCAGATGTTGGAGCACTTTCTCCTCCACCGCAAGACCGTGGTCTACCGCCGCACGGCCCATGATCTGCGCAAGGCGGAGGCCAGGGCCCATATCCTGGAGGGGCAGAAGATCGCCCTGGATAACCTCGATGAGGTGGTGGCCCTGATCAAATCGTCGGGCACGCCCAAAGAGGCTAGGGAGGCGCTCATCTCCCGTTTTGACCTCTCCGAGATCCAGGCCCAGTCCATTCTCGAGATGCGGCTGCAGAAACTCACCGGTCTGGAGCGCGACAAGATTCTCGATGAACTGCAGGAGCTGCTGGAGAAGATTGCCTGGTACAAGGAGGTTCTCGGCGACGAGGGTCTGGTCATGGGCATTATCAAGGATGAGCTGATCGCCATCCGTGAGCAGTATGGAGACGAGAGGCGCACCGAGATAATCGACGCCCCGGATGAGATATTGCCCGAGGACCTGATTCAGCAGCAGGATATGGTGGTCACGGTGACCCACGCCGGCTACATCAAGAGAAATCCGGTGGATCTTTACCGTTCCCAGCGCCGCGGCGGCAAGGGGGTTAAGGGTATTTCGGCCATCGACAACGACTTTGTCAACTCCCTCTACCTCGCCTCAACCCATGACTCCTTCCTCTTCTTCACCAATTATGGCAAGGTGTTCTGCCGCAAGGTGTACGAGATTCCCCAGGCCAGCCGGATCGCCCGGGGCAAGGCCATAGTCAACTTCCTCCAGCTGGCCGAGGGTGAAAAGTTGGCCGCCATTCTGCCCATCCACTCCTTCGAGGTCATTGGCGGCGATAGCTATATCCTGATGGTGACCAAGAAGGGAGTGGTTAAGAAGACAATTCTCTCGGAGTTCGCCCGGCCGGTACGCAAGGGCAAGATAGCCTTGAAGATACGGGAGGAAGATGAGATTATCACCGCCGCCCTGACCAATGGCGAGTCAGATATATTCCTGGTGACCAGGAACGGTATGTCGGTTCGTTTCAGTGAGGGTGATGTGCGGGCCATGGGCCGCACGGCCAGCGGGGTGCGCGGCATCAGACTGGCCGAAGATGACCATGTGGTGGCGGCCGAGGTCTTAAGCAGCGATGATTCAATCCTGGTGGTTACCGAGAACGGTTATGGCAAGCGCAGTCCGGTGGATGGGTATCGTCTCACCAGACGCGGCGGCAAGGGTGTCTTTGCCATTAAACCCAGCGTCAGAAACGGTAAGATAATTACCGCCTGCCAGATCAACGATGAAGACGAGATCATGATCATCACCGATGGCGGCAAGATAATCAGAATGAAGATGGATACGGTGCGGGTCATCGGCCGCACCACCAAGGGGGTCAGGCTGATAAACCTGGGCGCTGATGAGAAGGTGGTGGCCATGGACAAGGTGCCGCCCGACTCGGAAGAGGATGAGGAAGAGGGGGAAGAAGAGGCCTAAGGCTATCTTGTAAAACTGCTATTTTGGCCGATGGGAGTCTGCCCTTAGCCACTGCGCCATAGCCAAAAATAAAAATGCCCACATAGCATTAATATGCTATGTGGGCATTTTTATTTTCACTGTTCCTTGTCCGCGAACAGGTAAGGGTGAAAAGCGAGACTCTCGGTAAGTGAGTTTACGAGACTCCGTGATAGCTAATTATTAGAGACAGCTATAGGCTACTTATCTTGCCAGGGGGCGTTTTTCTCCAGCAGCTTGGCCGGCACGCCCTTGGCCTTGGTGAAGATGGTGCGCTGGCTCACCACATCGCTGAGATCGGCCCCGGTGAGATCGGCCTTGTAAAAAACGGTCTTGATGATGTACGCCTTTTTCAGGCTGGCCTTACGCAGGTCGGCCTTGCTGAGATCGGCCCAGTGCAGGTCGGCCCCGTCCAGTTTGGCCTGCTGCAGATCCGCCTTGCTCAGATTGGCGTCGTTTAACTGGGCGCCGGCCAGGTTGGCGCCGCGCAGATCAGCCCCCTTGAGATTGGCCTTGCTCAGTTTGGCCCCGCTGAGATCGGCCCCGGCAAGTTTCGCTCCCCCGAGGTCGGCCCCACTCAGATCTAAACCGGCCAGGTCGCAGCCCGGGCATTCCCCGCTGTTTAACAGGAGTTGCTGGTGGCTGCTTATCTTGGCGCTGTCAGCAATGGGGGCGCTGTACACCTTGGTAGGGGCAGCCTTTTCCCCTTTCTTCTCATCACTGCTGGCCGACCACTCTTCCGGCATGGCGGCCATCACCCCGGCATCTTCAGTGGCAGGACTGATATCGACGGACAGTTGCGGGACAAAGCTATCCTCAAGGCTGCCGTCGCTGCGGAAGAGGAGAAAGCGGTCCGCCAGCTTGTACACCCCGAAACAGTCCAGACCAGACTCATTCCCCCACCAGCGAAACTCGAGACATAGCTGATCATCAACCGCCCGCCAGCGGCCAGGGGCGGATCCCCCCAGGACATTGGTGGCAGTTAACTTGCTGTTGCTGGTAAACTCCACCTCCGCCTTGTCCGCCTTGTCCCATGACTCCATAAAGAGGGTGTTGCCGGAGACAAGGGTCTTTATGGCGGCGGTATCTAAGGGGATGGCGCCCTGCTCTCTGGCGTCATCTACATTCATTCGGGTGGCGCACCCTGTTACCAGGAATAGGAGAGAGAGGATCGCAAGGTAGATTTTCATTGCTCTTATTATCTTTTAAGGAGCTGGAGGCTGCCGGCATAGTGGCAGCCCGGCCAGGGGAAACGGCATTGGTCCTTTGCCGCGCAAGTGGATAAAATCCATAATGTTTATACTAAAAAATATCCTCTGCAAATAGCCGTGTCAATTTAAAACCAGGCGCAATTTTTTTATTCCTTTTTGGCCAGAGGCTGGCATATAATGTGACCAATGTGGTGAAAAGGGAAAAATATCCTGTTTTGGCAAAACAAACTTGACACCAATCACCCTCTATTGTAAAAGCATCTTTTCAGATTCATGGGTCGTTAACTCAGTCGGTAGAGTATCTGCCTTTTAAGCAGAGAGTCCCGCGTTCGAGCCGCGGACGACCCACCAAAATGTCCCCATCGTCTAGCCAGGTCCAGGACACCAGCCTTTCACGCTGGCGACAGGGGTTCGAATCCCCTTGGGGACGCCATTTTTAAGGAGATAACGATTATTTCGTTATCTCCTTTTTTTATGGCGGGATCTCTGTTATGAAAAAAAAGTTGAAAAATTTTTACGGGGGAATTAAGTTGCTTTTAAGAACTATTATCAAGAGAGGTTATTATGGTTTCCCCACCGAATGTAGATACGAAGATAAGGATGACCAAGCAGCGCCAGGTGATCCTGGAAGAGCTGTGTAAGGTTACCAGTCACCCCACCGCTGACGAGATGTACCAGATGATCCGCAAACGGCTGCCCAAGATCAGTCTGGGTACTGTTTACCGTAACCTGGAGATATTGTCTGAGTTGGGTATGGTCCTGAAGCTCGATGTGGGTGGTACCCAGAAGCGGTTTGATGGCAATGTCAACCCGCACCACCATATCCGCTGTTCAACCTGCGGTTGTGTTGCTGACATCATGGCCCTGCCGGTTGACCCAGACCTGGAGAGAGTGGCCCAGGAGATGACAGATTTCCGTATTGAGCGGCACAGCCTGGAGTTCATCGGCACCTGTCCATCGTGCCAGGAGGCCGCAGAAAGGCTGGTATCATAAAGTTATAGATCATATGGGGAGAGCTGATTGATGTTAAGTGAAAAAATGGCGAAGGCCTTAAATAGTCAGGTAAACGCGGAACTCTATTCTTCCTATTTTTATCTGGCCATGAACTCATACTTTGAATCGGTTAGTCTCGGCGGCTTCGCCCACTGGATGCGCTATCAGGCCCAGGAGGAGATGCTGCACGCCATGAAGATCTATGACTACCTCCATGAGCGGGGCGGCAAGGCGGAATTGACCGTTATTGAGCAGCCCCCCCAGGAGTGGCATTCGGCCGGTGAGGTCTTTGCTGATGTTCTGGCCCACGAACAGAAGGTCACCGGTCTGATCAACGATCTGGTTGACCTGGCCATGGCTGAGCGTGACCACGCCGCCACCGCCTTTCTTCAATGGTTTGTCACCGAACAGGTGGAGGAGGAGGCCAATGTGGGCGGGGTGGTGGAAAAATTACGCCTCATTGGCAGTGATACCTCCGGACTGTTTACCCTGGACCAGGAGATGGCCACCCGCCAGCCACCCACCGTGGAGTAAGGGCGCTATACGACTTTTGGCCCGCCTCAGGGGGGCCCGAAAAAAAAATCTGTCACCGGGTTATCTGCCTGCTGGCAGATTTTTTTTGGCCTAATGATTATAGATAAAACAAATCCCATTGTCTTTTGGGGGATAAATTTGGTTAAAATATCAACCAAAATAATAAATAGGCATAAACCTCAGCGGAGAAGATGAATATGGGCGCCATCGAGATAAAGAAAGATATTTACTGGGTTGGAGCAATTGATTGGAATATCCGTGATTTTCACGGTTACTCCACCCCTGGCGGCACCACCTACAACGCCTTTTTACTGGCGGATGAGAAGAAGGTTCTCTTTGATACGGTGAAGGGCCCCTTTGAACAGGAATTGCTCCATAATATCCGCACGGTTATGGACCCCAAGGATATCGACTATATTGTCGTCAACCATGTGGAGCTGGATCACTCCGACTACCTGCCGGAGATGATCGCCCTCTGTCAGCCGGAGAAGGTGTTCTGTTCGCCCATGGGGAAGAAGGCCATCGAGAGCCACTTTCACCCCGAAGGGTGGCCCCTGGAGGTGGTCAAGTCGGGGGACACCATCTCCACCGGCCGCAAGTCCATCACCTTTCTGGAGACCAAGATGCTCCACTGGCCCGACTCCATGTTCTCCTACATCCCGGAGGAGAAGCTGCTCATCTCCTCCGATGCCTTTGGCCAGCACTGGGCCACCAGTGAGCGTTTCAACGACCAGGTGGAGGGACCCGAGCTCTTTGATCACTCGTTCAAGTATTACGCCAATATCCTCAACCTCTTCTCCCCCAACGTCCAGAAGCTGTTGGCCAAGGTGGCGGAGTTGAACCTCGATATTGACATGATCGCCCCGGACCATGGCCTCATCTGGCGTGACAACCCCAGCCAGATCCTGGCCGCCTATGACAACTGGTCCAAACAGCCCGCCGCGCCCCGGGCCGTTGTCCTCTTCGACTCCATGTGGCACTCCACCGAGAAGATGGCCAACGCCATCAGTAACGGTCTTGTCAAGGAGGGGATAAGGACCAGGGTGTTATGCGCCAAGGTAACCCACCGCAGCGATATCATGGTGGAGGTGGCCAAGTCCACCGGTCTGGTGGTTGGCTCGCCCACCTTAAATAACGGCATTATGCCCACCATGGCCGATGTCCTCACCTACGTCAAGGGGCTGCGGCCACGCCATAAGGTGGGCGCCGCCTTTGGCTCCTTTGGCTGGTCTGGCGAGTCGGTGAAGCACCTGAACGGCTTTTTGGAGAGTATGCAGGTGGATATCGTCCACCCCGGCATCAAGGTCAAGAATGTCCCCATCCACGAGGACTATAAGGAGTGCTCCAAGCTGGGCCGGGCGGTGGGCCAGGCGATTAACAAGGTGCTGGCCGAAAAGTAGGGGGCGTAAAGAGAGATATCCTTAAAAGGGGCGGCTGCTAAGGGCCGCCCCTTTTTTATTGGCAACCTTGGGGAGAGATATGACGGAAAGACAGATTAAGCGGCTGTTGCCAGGGCTGTTGCGGGACAACGACTTTGCGCATATCCTTGCCGAGCTGCGCCAGTACCCGCGCAAATTTACCGTGTCCGCCCTGATATCGGGTATCTATCAGACAGACGAGGTGATCAAATGGCGCTCCATCCAGGCCATGGGCCCTCTGATGAATGATCTGGCCGGCGAGGAGATGGAAGATGCCCGGCTGGTTATGCGGCGTCTGCTCTGGAGCCTCAATGAGGAGTCGGCCGGCATCGGCTGGGGGATGCCGGAGGCCATGGGGGAGATTATGGCCATAAGCGCGGAGCTGGCCGACGAGTATGGCCATATGCTCGTCTCCTATATGCGTGAGGAGAACTATCTGGAGCTGCCGGCCCTGCAAAAGGGTCTTCTCTGGGGCGTGGGCCGGTTGGCCATGGTGCGGCCGGAGATAATCAGGCGTTTTGACGGTGAGGGTTACATGTCCATCTACCTGGAATCGGCAGATCGCCAGGTTCGGGTCCTGGCGGCCCGCAACTTTGGCATCCTGGGAACCCCGGAGGCGGAGTTCTGGATCAGGGGGATGTTTGCCGACAAGACCCCGGTCCGCCTCTTTGAGGACGGGGAGTTTCTCGACACCAGCGTGGGGGAGCTGGCCCGCCAGGCCGTGCAACGAATCACGGCCGGCGGCCTAAGCGCCCAAACTCACTGAGATAAAATCTCTCCCCGGGTGGAGATGGTGACATGGTGCAGGGGAATATCCGCCCCGGACTCCTTCATGGCCCGGTCGATCAGACCCTTCATGGAACCGCAGCAGGGCACCTCCATGATCACCGCGGTAATGGATTTAAGGTTTGCGGTGCGGAATATCTCCGTAAATTTCTGGATAATGGTCTGCTGATCGTCAAACTTGGGACAGCCCATCATCACCACCCGGCCGGCCAGAAAATCCTGGTGAAACGAGGCGCGGGCGACGGTGGTGCAGTCGGCGGCAATGAGGAGATCGGCCCCCTGTAAGAAAGGCGCGGAAGGCGGAATCAGGCGGATCTGCACCGGCCAGTGGCTCAACTGGGAGTCACCTGTCGCCGGAGCGGACTGGGGCTTGTTTGCCGCCTGGCAGGGGGTCTGGCCGGCGGCCGGGAAGCTTTGCATCTTGCTGCCGGCACAGCCACAGGCCAATTCTGGCTGGCTCTCCGCCTCCTTTTTGGCCTTGAGAAGCTCTTCCACCGCCTCTTCATCAAACTCGTCACACTCCCGCTCAACCAGGGTCAGCGCCCCGGTGGGACACCCGCCCATGCAGGCCCCAAGGCCGTCGCAATACTTGTCCGCCACCACCTTGGCCTTGCCATCCACGATCTCTAAGGCGGCCTCGGCGCAGTCAACGATGCATTGGCCGCAGCCGTTACACAGCTCTTCATCTATCTCAATTATCTTTCTGACAACCTTCATAACTTATTCCTCAATATTAAAGAGCTGGCGGGCAATCTGCTGACCGCTCCTGGTCAGCATCGCCTTGCTGATGATCTTGTTAATCTGCTTGGTGGTGCGCTGCTTCCCGGCTTGCTCATCCTGGATGTTGACGATGAGGTCGGCATCGTAGAGGACCTTGAAATTGGTGCTCTCCTCAGCCCGGGGCTGGTGATGATGGCCGATGATGTCGCACACCTCGGCAATAATATCCTCTTCCACGGCCAACTCTGTCAGGAGCTGGCGGGCCACGGCTGGCCCTTCGCTATGTTGGTACTTGGCGGCTGAGGAGTTAAATTTACGCTCCGCCTCACGGATGCCAATGTCATGGAGATAGCCGCAGGCCATGATCACGGCCGGATCGCCCTGCTCATAGCGGTTAATTCGTTCGGCAAAGTCAGCCACATCCTCGGCGTGCTTGATCCGTCTGCCATCTTCAGCAAAGTAGTCGCGCATGGCCTGGGACACAGCGGTACGCAGCTTGCCCTGTTTCTCGTCTGGCCGTAAGCCCTCGGGCAGGGCGCCGAGGCATTGCTCGGCATGGGGACAGTACTCGGCGCAGCCAAAGTTGATCTGCGGGTTGAACATCCGGTAGCCGCATTTGCCGCAGGGCCGGGTGGAGTCGTCCTTGAAAAATTCGATTATGGTGCCGCATTTTGGGCACGGGGCCTCAAAGACATCATGGCCTGTCCAGTAGCGGCTATCTTGACCAGGGCATTTCATTGGTTAAAACCTTTTTGCTGTTGGCGATATTGGGGCATGAAAAGCGAATATCGAACATCGAACAAGGAATTTTGAATGATAAAGTAGTGTACTTCGTTATTCTGCGGTTCCTTGTTCGACATTCGATACTCGTAGTTTTTAGCCAAGGATCGCCTGCAGATCCTCGTCCGGGGTGGAGATGGGCATCACGTTAAAATTCTCCACCAATACATTGAGAACATTGGGGGTGACAAAGGCGGGCAGACTGGGTCCCAGGCGGATGTCCTTAATCCCCAAGGAAAAGAGGGAGAGCAGGATAACCACCGCCTTCTGCTCGTACCAGGAGAGGACAAAGGAGAGCGGCAGGTCATTTACTCCACACTCAAAGGCGCCGGCCAGGGCCGTGGCAATCTGCACGGCAGAGTAGGAATCGTTACACTGACCCACATCAAGCAGGCGCGGGATGCCGCCGATATCGCCAAGATCCTGGTCAAAGAAGCGGAACTTGCCGCAGGCCAGGGTAAGGACCATGCAGTCGGCCGGGATCTTTTCCACAACCTCGGTGTAGTAGTTACGGCCCGGCTTGGCGCCGTCGCAACCACCCACCAGAAAGAAGTGGCGGATCGCCTTGGCCTTAACCGCGTCAATAACCTTATCAGCAACCCCCAGGACGGTGTTTCGGGCGAAACCAACCATTACCGTGCCCTTATCCTGCCGATCTGTAAAGCCTGGCAGGGCCAGGGCCTTCTCGATTACAGCGGAGAAGTCCTTGCTGCCATCAGCCCCACCCTCAACATGGGCCACATCGGGCCAGCCAACCAGGCCGGTGGTGAAGACGTTGGCCTGGTAGGAGTCTTTCGGCTTCTGGATGCAGTTGGTGGTGAAGAGGATGGACCCGGGGAACTCGGGCATCTCCTGCTGCTGGTTCTGCCAGGCGGTGCCGAAGTGGCCATAGAAATGGCTGTACTTCTTCAGCTCCGGGTAACCGTGGGTGGGCAGCATCTCACCATGGGTGTAGATATTGATCCCCTTACCCTCGGTCTGCTCCAGGAGCATGGCCATGTCTTTCAGATCATGACCGGTAACCAGGATACATTTACCCGGCACATGGCCCAGGGGAACCTCGGTGGGCTCAGGGTGACCGTAGGTCCCGGTGTTACCGGCATCGAGGAGCTCCATGGCCCGGATATTAACCTCACCGGTCTTCAGAGAGAGGGCCACCAGATCACCAAGCTCCATGGGGCCGGTGATGGCGGCCATGGCCTCGTGAATAAAGGCGTAGACCGCATCGTCTTCCTGGCCCAGGATGGCGGCGTGGTCGGCGTAGGCCGCCAGGCCCCGCAGGCCATACATGATGATCTGTTTGAGAGAGCGCAGGTCCTCATTATCATCCAACCCCTGGATATAGTTAAGCTCAGCACCCTGCTTCTCCAGCCCGGCCAGGTCAGCGGCTGGGGTGAAGGTGAAGGCGGCCGCGGAACTGGTGGCGTGGACCTTACCGTTGAGCTCATCACGGAGTTTAACCGCCTGCCGGATCAGGCTCTCAAACCGAGCCGGATCAAAGTCAACGTTGGTGAGGCAGGAGAAGATCGCCTCACAGGTGAAACGATCCACCTTGTTGTCAACCACCCCGGCCGCCCGGCCCGCATGGGCGACAATGGCAAGGCCCTGGACAGCGTGGGTTAGCAGATCCTCAAGCCCTGCTACCTCTTCGTTCTTGCCACAGACGCCCATGGTGGTACAGGCGACGCCCTTGGCGGTTTGTTCACATTGGTTACAAAACATGATAGGTCCTCCTTGATTGGACTTTATCTTAAAAAATGTATCTAAGTTGGCTCGTTGCACCCCATGGCCGTGGCGGCAGTCATGGGGTTTTCTCGTAACTGTTAAGAGCCAGGATATAGGGCGCCAGGGAAAAAGGCCTTGACCCAGGTCAAGCCCGTTAACTTTTTAGCCCTTGGTAGAAATTTTTTATGGCATGCCGTCATCTTAGAGATACGTGAGATAATTTTTAATAGGGAACCTTATCCTCCAGCGCGTCCCAGTCCCGCATGGGCCCGAGGGCCTCGTCGCGGCCGATCTGCTGGGCCACTATCCGGCGCCTGGCCGGCTCCAGGCCCATCTCCTCATATATCACCTCGTCGGCGAAACCGATGGCGCTCGCGTCCTGCCGGGTGGCGCCATAGTAGATCTCCTCTATGCCGGCCCAGTAGATGGCGGCCAGACACATGGGGCACGGTTCGCAGCTTATATAGATGGCGCAGCCGTCCAGCTTGAAGGTGGCCAGCTGCCGGCAGGCGTGGCGGATGGCGGTTATCTCGGCATGGGCCGAGGGGTCGTTGTCCCGGGTGACCATATTGACCCCGCTGGCTATTATCTCGCCATCCTTGACGATAACCGCGCCAAAGGGCCCGCCGCCGCTGCGCACGTTGGCCGCGGCCAGGGTTATGGCCTGCTGAATGAATTTTTCGTTATTGTCCTCTGCCATGGCTCTCTCTTTTTTCAGTGATTATCTAATATTTTGCGGGAACAAGCTTTAAGCTTAGGTTTGCCTGTTGGCTGGAGTCCAGAAAAACTTTGATTTATTATTCAGATCCTTTATCTTCGTCACCATTACTTTTCACCTCTTGGAGTAGTGATGAATTACGCGATTATCCTTGTCTCTTATCTGGTTGGTTCCATCCCCTTCGGCCTGGTCCTGGGGCGCATGGCCGGTGTTGATGTCCGCTCGGCCGGCTCGAAAAATATTGGCGCCACCAATGTCACCCGGCTGGTGGGCAAGAAGGTGGGGGCCTTCACCCTGGTCCTGGATGCCCTGAAGGGGGCCGGTCCCATGCTGGTGGCCCACTACCTGCTGAACCTTTCTCCCCAACTGGTCATGCTCTGCGGCGGCGCCGCCTTTATGGGCCACTGCTTCCCCATCTACCTCGGCTTTAAAGGGGGGAAGGGGGTGGCCACCGCCCTGGGAATCTTTCTCTTTCTTGACTGGCTTGCCGTTGGCGCGGGGCTGGCCCTCTTTGCCTCCCTGGTGGCTACCACCGGTTACGTCTCCCTGGGCTCTTTAGCCGCCGCCCTGGTAATGCCCCTGGTTATCTTAATGCGCCATGGCGTGGGGCCCATCTTTTACCTGGCCCTCTTTGTCTCAGCCTTTGTCTGGCTCAAGCATCACGAGAATATCCGCCGTCTGCTCACTGGGACAGAGAAGAGTTTTAAAAAGGGGGGGGCGGGTCGGTGATGGGCAAGAGATGGCAGAAAATAGTGGCGGCCCGGGAGATGCTGGGTCTGCCGGAGCGGGCCACCCTGGACGAGATCAAGCTGGCCTTCCGGTCGGCCTGTAAACTGCACCACCCGGATCTGGCCGGCAACAGTAAGCGCAATCAGGAGAAGATGATCAGGATCAACGAGGCGTATCAAACCCTGCTCGCCTACTGTCAGAGTTACAGCTACCCCCTCCAGCATCAGGATCAGGATATGGAGGGGGATGATGAGGACTGGTGGATGAACCGTTTCGGCCAGGACCCCCTCTGGGGCAAGAAAGAGGATATATAAGATGGGGCCATGCCCCACCCCCCTCAAAAAAAATGGCTCAAAGGTGCTTTGGCTGGTTACCTGAGGTAACCGCTGTCCACCTTTGAGCCATTTTTTTTTGCCCCAGAGCCCCCAGGGCGTGCCCCTTTGCTAGGGGATGGGGAAGGAGTCGCCCATGAGATCAAGACCGCACTCCAGGTTGCCCAGCCAGTTGATGAACTTCTCAACCATCTCCGGACCCTGCAGAATGGCGCCATGCTGGGGCGCTATGGTCTCAATCTCCAGCTGGCGAACCGTCTTTACCCACATCTTCAGGGCCTTGGCGCAGGGCAGGTAGCGCTGGTGAAATGGTCCCATGTACTGGATGTGACTTTCAAAATTTTCAACAATATCATAGTCGGCCCCCAGTGAGGCGCCCAGGTCACCGCTGTAGAGTATCTTGGCAAAGGGGTCATAGACCTGGAAGTTACCGGCCGAGTGGAGAAAGTGGGCCGGAATCAGTTTCAGCTCCAGGCCGCCCACATTTACCACCATGCCCCGGTCGGGAATGGCGGTAATCTTCTTGGCCACCAGATCATCCACCCCGAAGTGGGGGATGAAGCGGATCCAGAGGTTGGACAGATAGGCCTGGGCATCGGTGACCATGAGCCAGCCGTTGGCCGCGGCAATGATGTCTGGATCCTGGTGGGAAAAGAAGATGTGCTTCATGTTGTTGATCGGCATCACCGATGACAACTCACCAAAGAGGCGGGTGTACACCTTGTGACCGCCGGGATCGAGGAGCATACTTTCATTTTCGTGAATAATGACATGCTGATTGGCCTGGACCATGGCCCCGGAGGTGAGGTTGCTGAAGAGGACGTTTTTGTGGTTGGCTGTCTCGTGAAGGATTATCATCGTGAACCCTGAAGGGAAATTTTCGCGGTCGTTATTTCTGGCATATCCTATCGCAGTAGGTGTTGGTTCTGCCAGCGCTTAAGTGGAAAGAATCTTGACTATCTGTTCCGTCGCCTGCTTCATCCGGAGAAACACCAGGCCCAGGGTGGCGCTCTCCTTGGTTATGGTCACCAGGGCCGAGAACTCTCCGGCTGACTGGATGACGGCGTAACCCTCCTCCCCTTTCAACATCAGTTGCTCCATCCCCCCCTGCTTTAACTCGGAGCAGGTGCGTTTGGCCATGGCCAGCATGGCGGCGCTTAAGGCAGAGATGTGGTCCCTGTCCAAGTGGTAGGGCATGGAGCTGGCGATGACCAGGCCATCTTCCGTAAACAGGGCGCTTGCCTCAATATCGGCCTCACCCTGCAGGTCCTTTAGGATCTTTTCTAAGCTTTCCGTACGATTCATGGTTGTCTCTGTCTAAAGGGTTAAACCCCTGGAAATTATGGTTAGGGTCAGTGGCCTGTTATGGCAAAGACCCTTATCAACCTGTTTCTACAAATATTTAAGAAAACAGTTAATATCTTTAGTAATTCTTATAGTAACTATTACTAGGAGTGTCAACGGGTATTTTAGCGGCTACCGCTATTTATAATTTCGGCTAAAGGTGGAGACAGGGGTTTAGGGTTGCGGCCCGGGGGAGGCAGGGGGGGCGCAACCGCTTGACACCCATGGGGTGTTATGGGGCGGGGAGAGGGGATAGCAGCTTAAGGGGCACCTCGAATAGCTGCTATTTCGAAGTCGGGGCTTATCTGCCCCATCACAGAGTCGGCGCTTACCTTACTGCTGAGCGAGAAAAGCGAGACTGCCGGTAAGCGAGTTTACGAGACGCCGAGATATCAAACTATTCAAGACACCCTTAAAACTGTTCCAGAAATTTTTGGTTGGTGGACACCTTGGCCTTCTTCTTCTGCATGGTGAGCCAGCCTTCGATGGTGGCCATCTGTTTTTCCTGGAGCAGGGCGGTGCGCAGCCGGGGGTCCGGCTCTGCCGCGGCCTGCTCCTTACTCAGGAAGGAGAAGACAACAGAGGTGTTGCCCTGAGTGAATGGGCTGTCTGGCAGGGGCTTTTTGTCGTTGAGCTCCAGGGCGGCTTCGGCCAGGCCGGGGAGAAGGCCGGCGGCCTGGGGCTGTTTCCGGCTGAAGAGGGAACTGCTCTTCACCTCTACCCCCGCCTCTGCCAGGACGGCGGAGAAATCCTCACCCCCCCTGATCGCCTCCAGGCTGGCCTTGGCGGCATCATCGGCCAGCACCAGCGCCTCCTGGGTCTTGAAGTCAGCTGTTGCCCTCTCCTTAACCTTGGCAATATCGGGGATCTGTGGTTCCTGGCGGTCAACAACGTAGATGATCGCGTAACCGCCCTTGCTCTCCAGCATGGAGCTCAGCTCGCCCTTGCCAAGGTTGAAGACCTTATCCAGCATGGCCCTGTTGCCGGTGAGGGCGGCTGGCGGGGCCGACTGGGGAAAGAATTCGCTGTGCTGGAGGTTTACCTTCTCCTGGGCCGCAAAGCTTGCCAGGCTGCCGGCCTGAAAGATCTTTTCATACGCCTCACTGGCCTTGCTAAAGGCCATGGTCTTCGCCTCTTCCGTTGCCAGGCTCTGGCTGATGGCAGCGCTCACCTCGCTAAACGGTTTGGTGGTTGCCTCCCGCACCTCGGTGAGTTTAATCAGGTGGAGACCGAACTGACTCTCCACCACCTGGCTGATATCCCCTGGCGCCATGGCGAAGGCCGCCTCCTCGAAGACGGGAACCATGGTGCCCCGGCCAAAGAAGCCCAGGTCGCCGCCCTTGCGGGCCGAACCGGGATCCTGGGAAAATTTCTGGGCCAGTTCACTAAATTCGGCGCCGGCCATGGCCTGGCTGCGGATATCGTTAATCTGGCTTAACAGCTCAGCCCGCTCTCCCTCGCTGCTGCGCAGGAGGATGTGGCTGGCCCGCCGCTGTTCCGCCACCTGATACTGCTGGAGGTTGGCCTCATAGTACTTCTGGGCCTCCCCGGGGCTGATCTCGGCCTGGTAGTCGGCCTGATTAAAGAGGAGAAAGTCTATCTTCAGCTGGGCCTTGCTCTGGTACCTGCTGCCATTCTTCTCATACCATTGGCGCAGCTTTTCGTCGTCCAGCTGGACCTGGCCCAGGAACTGCTCGGGGCTGAACTCGGCGTAGCGGATCTGGATCTTCTCGTTGTTATAGCTGTTGCGGCTGGCCACCTCCCAGTCGTCCACCTGGGCAAAACCGGCCAGGGCCTTGCTGATCTTGCCAAGGAGCATCTCCTGGCGGATGGAGGCCTCGTAATCCTTGGTGGTCAAGCGGTTGCTGGCCAGAATCTGGTTGTAACGCTCCCGGTCAAAGGCGCCAGCCACCTGAAAGGGGGGCTGCTGCTGGATGTTCTGCTGCACCTCCCAGTCACTGACATGGATGCCCATCTCCGCCCCGCCCTGGATGAGCAGGAGCTGCTGGGTGAGACGCTGGAGGACCTGGCCTTTAATATCGAGACCGCTCATGATCTCCTTGGGAATAACCCCGCCGAACTGTTCCCGCAGCCGGTCCAGGGTCCGGGTATACTCCCGGTTGAACTCGCTGGAGGAGATGGCCTGATCATTGACCAGGGCCACCGCGTCACGGCGGCTGTCTGAACCCAGGTTGGGCCCCATGAAGATGAAGACCAGGATGATAACAGCTATGGGGAGCAGCAGGACCGGTGACTTGACCTTCCGGCGGATAAATTCGAACATGTTACACTCCGAAAAAGGATGATTTTGTTAAAAAAATAACAATAACAGAAAAGTGAGATAAGACAAACAGGTAAAGCCCACCTTGAGTAGATGATGGTTCCCCATGAATTAACCGCAAAGGCGCAAAGGTCGCAAAGGTTTTTGTCTTGAAAATATGCGTATTATCTTTGCGCCTTTGCGCTCTTATTACCTTTTATCCTTCTGCAAGACGGGCTAAAGCTTAGTGGTAATCAGTCCTTCTGCGGTTCGACATGACCTCGATATTCCGGAGTCTCGCAGGCTCGGCTTACCTGCGGTTCGCTTTTTTCTTTCACCTGTAGAGTCTGTTATCCCTTGGCCAGATTTTGGCCACTGCTGATGTTGACCAGTAGTGGTACATCCAACTCCAGCACCGACTCCATCACCTCCTTGACCAGACCGCTCACCT
>JBDLJA010000018.1:0-50883 GCA_039714595.1 Thermodesulfobacteriota bacterium
ACCACGCAGAGCGTGGGAACCAGGCTGATTAGAAGGTCATGGACACGCCGTTGGTCACGAGGATTACGTCCTCGGGATCAGCGCCGAAGAAGTCACCAGCCATCAGGTAACCGGCGTCCAGGTGGTAGGACAGGTTGTCATTGAGCTTGTAGGACAGGCCCAGGTCAACCTCCCAGCCATACTCATCGTCTGCGCCAGCAGGCTCAGACTCGGCCAGGGCGTAGCCCACACCGGCGTGCAGGGTGAGGGAGTCGGAGGTGGCCACGTCGGCGAAGAAACCGCAGGCAATGACACCGGCGTTAACCATGGCAGCATTGGCATTAACGCCAGCTTTCTCAGCGGTGAGAAGGCCTGTATCGGTGTTGGTCAGGACGGTGAAGGGGGCAAAGGCGCTGCCCAGACCGTAAGTGCCACTCATGGCGTTGTCCTTGGAGCCATCGGTCATGCCGTTGTCGTCACCAGAGGCGTAGAAGACCATGGCGGAGAGGTCCAGGGTCTCCATGGCCACACCAAACTCACCGATGGCGGCCAGGGTGTCGATCTCCGACCCTGCTTCGTTCAGATCGCCAAACTTGTAGGAGAACTCGGCCATGGCGTACAAGTCGCCGAAGGTCTGCTGGTAGTAGCCCTTGAAGCGGTAGAAGTCAGCCTGACCATAAGGGGCAGGGGCAGCAGCATCGTCTCCGCCGCGGAAGTAGTCCAACCAGAGGGAGTAGGTGAGGGCCTTGGACTTGGCAAAACCACCGAAGGACCAGATGTCCACGTCGTTGTCGCTGGATGCGGGATCCGGGCTGCCCTCTCTGAACTTCTGGAGGAAGGCGGAGAGCTTGAAGCCGCCGCCCAGGTCGTTGGAGTACCAGCGGAGACGGTCGCCATGGGCCACGACGTTCAGGTAGTTGCCAAAGTAGGCGCCGGCGGCCTGGCGGCCGAGACGGAACATACCGATGGGGGACTTGTAGTCCATGTAGAGGTAGTGGAGGTAGACACCCTCTTCGTCACTCTGGCCCATGATGCCTTCACCAGCTCCGCCTACTTCGTCCTCAGCTGTACCAGCCAGGAAGATACGGGCGTTCATGGAGACCTTGTCGTTCACCTTCATCTTCGGCGCGATGACAAACTCATGCTCCAGCCAGGCGTCGGAGGCGCTGTCGTTGGTGATGCCGCCATCGGTGGACTGGCTGGTGTAGGTGCCGATCAGGTCATAGTGGCCAGTGGCGGAAAACTCCAGGGCGGAAGCCGTTGAGGCCAGGCCGGCTACCAGGCCGAGGGCGGCCACGGTGGATAGTACTTTTTTCATAATTTATTTCTCCTAAAGAAACTTTATCTACCCTAGGGTCTCCCCCCCGGGGTATTTCATTTAATGGCAGCTGATAGGCCACCAAACTTTCTCGGGGTCTCCTTCAAAACCCGCTAGCGGACCAGGGGTCCGATTCCTTAGGTGATCAATACCCTGGACCACCCGTAAATCTGACCATCAAAATAACAAGATGTCCTAGCCAGTCAAGTTTTTTTTACCCCTCAAGCCCCGGAGTGGCACGTTTTTGTCAATGATTTCAAGAGTGGTAAAAAAAATTGTATCCCCCTCTTTCCCTGCCTAGCCCGGCTTTACCCTTGAAATAGGGTTTTCTAGTGGCTCCCTATTACTGGCTACACCATATATTGGATATTTTTGTTTTGGCCAAGGGGGTATTTCCAGCCATTAAACAGCGACGCAGGTAAGCGAAGAGCCCGGAATATCGTATAAGGAATGGTGAATTGCCAAGAGGTGGCAGGGGACCTGCGGCCCAAACTCAAACGTAGCCACCTGTTCCCATGCCCCGCAATGGAGTTCAAATCTCACCGCAAAGGCGCAAAGGAAAGAGTAGGGTGGGCTGGGCCCACCTTTTAGCCATGCCCTGGCCTCGGCGGTATGGTGGCAGTATGATTTATGCGCTTATCTGCTGTGAAGCTGGAGTCCATGGTGGGCGCAGCCCACCCAACGGTCGCCCCTGGCCCCGGCGGTGAGCCGTCCCTGGCGCAGAGCGTCTCACCCCATCCCCACGCAGAGCATGGGGATGGGGTGGCGCGACAGCGGAGAGCGCAGTTTGTTTTTTCTTTGCGCCCTTTGCGTCTCTGCGGTGAAAAGGTAGTTGTTTAGCCTCTCCTTGTCCACGGTGGGCGCAGCCCACCCTCCACCTCTGCCCTCTGTCTGCAAGGCGGGCAAGTCGAACGGCCCATAAAAAAAGGAGCTGGAACCACTTAAGGTTCCAACTCCTTATCAATCCTCCCGGGGGAGGATATGGGCGACGTGGATTAGACGCAGCCGGTGGGCTTGGGCAGACCAGCCATCTTACAGGCGCCTTTACCGGGGCCTGAGGGGAACAGCTCGTAGATGCGCTTCAGCGGGTAGCCGGTGGTCTTGGAGAGGATACGGACCATGGGGGCAATACCGTTCTTCTTGTAGTAGTCCTGCAGGGCGTTGATTACCTTCCAGTGCTCGTCGCTCAGGTCCTCGATGCCTTCCTCGCCTTTTACGCGATCAACCCAGGCCTCGTTCCACTCTTCCATGCCGTTGGTCAGGAAGCCGTCCTCGTCCACGTCGTAGCTGTTACCATCAAATTCGATAGTTGCCATAACTTATCCTCCGTTAAATTCAAAAAAAGGTTTATGTGTGCACTACATATTTAGCTACAAATTTAAAGATGTTCCTAATTACTGTATCGCCTCTGGTTTGTCAATGGCCGCCCACCTCTTTTTTTCAGGAAAATGAATCGCTGCTCATTCTTCCGGCAGCAGCTCCTTGAAAAAGATGATTGAGGGGAATTTGCCCGAGTGACGCACCGGTTTGCGGCTGCTTGACTTACTGACGAAGACAAGGTGATCCAGGCCAAAACGGTGGGCCGCCTCCAGCACCGCCTCGTTGTCATCGGCCAGGAGGCAGCGATCTTTAGCAAACTCCAGCCGGCTGGCCAACGACTCCCAGAAACCGTCTTCCTCCTTGGCCAGGCCCAGTTCATCGGCACAGATTATGGACGTAAATTCAGCCGTGAGACCGGTCTTGGCCATCTTGATGGCCAATGTCTTGGGGTGGGCGTTGGTGACCAGGTGGACGTCCTTGTTCTGGCTCCGGCAAAACTCAAGAAACTCACACACGTAGGGGTGGACAACGATAAGGTGGTTGAGGGCCTCCTTCATGGTTGCCAGGTCCAGGCCCAACTTGTCTGACCAGAAGTCGAGATCGGTCCAGTTCAGCCTCCCCTCCTCCGCCTTATAGAGGGCCAGGAGATCCTCCTCCGCCTGGAGGGGGTTTATCTTATTCTTGGCGGCATACACCTCCGGGACATGGGTCTCCCAGAAGTAGTCGTCAAAATGTTTGTCCAGCAGGGTGCCGTCCATGTCCAGGAGCACCGTGTCAATCTCGGCCCAGTCGATCTCCGGCTCTATCTTTGTCGCGCTGATTGTCGTTTTTTTCATCTTCTGCCTGGCTTTTTATTTTTTTTGAGAATAATTTTTGAATTCTGCGGGGAAGCGATTATCCGGCCCCAGAATCAACGGCAAACAGCGAAGTATAACCTTTAATTTGTTCTGTGGATTCCGTGGATTCTGGGGCTAAAATATTCTCCGGTTCGCTCTCTGTCCTTGTTCCTATCTCTGCGTGGTAATCCAGGTAATCACCGGCCGTTGAGGATATCCTCAACCTTTCGGCCCTCCACCTCAGTCGCGAAGATGGCACCCATGAGCTGTTCGACCTCGCCCCTCTCCTCATCAGCGATGATGAAGCCGGGCACTGGCAGGGCGGGACGCAGCCTGGCCCGGGCGTGGTTCATTATATTGGGCTCAGCCAGGGCCTGGGCCATCTTACCGTTTTCCTGCTGGTCGCCAAGGGCCAGCAGGACATCGAGCATATTGCCCCAGTATTCGCCCTGGCCCAGGTGCTCGACGATCTGCAGGGCCACGCCGCCCCCTGCGATCATGGCCGGGGTCATGGTGGCACTCTCTTCGGCTTTGCACCGGGTGGTGGAACCCATCACCCGGCAGGCCATGGGCCGGGCCGGATAAATGGCACAGGAGCTATCTGCGGCCAGAAGAAAGGGGCAGGGGGCCAGGAGGAGAGGGGTGTGCCGCTCATCGTCAGCCAGTTCCTCGCCGGCCAGGTAGGCCTGGGCGTAGCCGTTATGAGTTGGGGGGGCGGCTGAGGTTTCTCTCTCCTGTTCCAGCAGGCCGGCCAGCCATCCCTGGCCCTGCTCCTCCCTGACGTGGGCCATGATCATATCACCCTCCAGGGCCGTTATCTCCACCTGCTGGCTGCAACAGGTGGAGCAACCCCTGGCGCAGGCCAGCTCTTGCCTCGACTGCCAAGCGGCAAAGGCGGTGAAGATCGCCTCCAGGGTCTTCTCCTTAAGTCTCATCATGGTCATCCTTGTCCCAGAGGCGGCGGATAATATCTTCCGGGGTAAATTTCATGGCCAGGAGATAGATAACCGTGGCCAGCAGGGCGTCGTCCAGCCAGCCGGCCAGGACCAGATAGTCAGGGAGGATATCGGCCGGGAAGATGATGTAGAGGAAGCCGGCCAGGAGGATGAGCTTGACGCTCCACGGCGCCTCCTTGTGGGTGACGATACCCCAGAGCAGCTGTAGTCGTTTAAAAAAATTCATCATTTTAGGTGATCAGTGAGCCTGTGAGTTCCCTGACCGAGTCCAGCCCCTCCTGCTCCAGGAAGTTGCGCAACTCATCCACCAGTTGGCCGCTGACGCCGGGGTTGATGAAGTTGGCCGTGCCCACCTGAACCGCGCTGGCCCCGGCGATGAGAAATTCCACCACGTCGCTGGCCGTGCTGATGCCGCCAATGCCGATGATGGGCAGATCGGTGGCCTGGGCCACCTGATACACCATGCGCAGGGCCACCGGTTTAATGGCCGGGCCGGAGAGACCGCCCACCACATTGGCCAGCTTCGGCCTCCTGGACCTGGCATCGATGGCCATCCCCAGCAGGGTGTTGATCAGGCTGAGTCCGTCGGCCCCCTCATGGGCCACGGCCCGGGCTATCTCGGTTATGTCGGTGACATTAGGTGATAATTTGACAATCACCGGCTTGCTCGTGGCCCGGCGCACCGCCCTTGTGACCTTGGCGGCCATGGCGGGCTGGGTGCCGAAGGCCACCCCGCCCTTCTTCACATTGGGGCAGGAGATATTCACCTCAATGGCCCTGATTACCTCCTGCTCATCCAGGGCACCGCTGATCTCGCCATAATCGGCCACCTGATCACCCAGGATGTTGGCCACCACCGCGGCGCCGGTCTGGGCCAGCATGGGTATCTTCTGGTCGATAAAGTGCGCCAGCCCTTTGTTCTCCAGGCCGATGGCGTTGAGCATGCCGCAGGCTGTCTCCACCACCCGCGGGGGGGGATTACCGGAGCGTGGTTCAACAGAGATTCCTTTGACGACAATGGCCCCCAGCTTATCCAGTTCGACAAAGTCGGAAAACTCCTCGCCATAGCCAAAGGTGCCGGAGGCGGTCATTATCGGGTTGGCCAGCTGCCACGCCCCTATGTTTACCGTCAGATCTACAGCCATATGGCTCCAGCCTCAAAGACTGGCCCATCCTTGCAGACATGGGCGTATTTTTTTTCCGTGAGGCTGGCGTGTTCCACGGCGCAGCCCAGGCAGGCCCCCATACCGCAGGCCATGTGCGACTCCAGGGAGACCTGGCAGGGCCAGCCCTTTTCCCGGCATATCCGGGCCACCGCCCGCAGCATCGGCTCCGGGCCGCAGCTGTAGACCTGCTGGTCAGGGCCGCTCAGATCGTTAAGGAGACTGGTTACCAGGCCATGGTGACCCAGGCTGCCATCATCGGTGGCCTTTTTTACCTGGCCAAAGGGGGCAAACTCCTCACTGACGAGAATCTCCCCGGCAGTGCGGCCGCCCAGGAGGGTGGTTATATTCTGATCTTTCCCCAGACAGGCCATGGTCTCGGCCAGCATGAGAAGGGGGGCAGTCCCTAGGCCCCCGCCCACCAGGATGTGGCTTTTTCCCTTAATCTCAAAGCCGTGTCCCAGGGGGCCAAGGAGAGAGAGGGTCCGGCCTGGCTCCAGGGCCGCCATCTGGCCGGTACCGTGCCCCACCACCTTATATAAGAGGGAGAGACTGCCCCCATCCTGACAGCGGTGGATGGAAAAGGGGCGGCGCAGTAAGGGGTCGAGCCCGCCCAGGTCCACCATGACGAACTGGCCCGGCTGGGCCAGGCCAGCTATCTCTGGGGAGCTGAGGACCATGCGCCAGGTGGCTGGCGCCACCTCGTCATTAGCAAGTATCGACGCTATTTCAATGATTTGGGTCTTGGGCATCGGGCCACTTAGTCCTGCAGCTGGTTGATCAAGCGATGGATACGCTCCAGGTCGTCCAGGGAGTAGTATTCAATCTCAATCTTACCCCGCTGACCGTTCTGGATAATTTTTGATTTGGTCCCCAGCCTTTTGACAAAGTCGTTGTTCAGGGTCTTGCAATAGGATGTGGGGATGGGCCGCTTGGGCGGCTGGCCCACTCGGGCGGTGGTGCCGTTCTTCTCCTGGCGCCGCACCTCTTTGACTAAAGCCTCGGCCTTGCGCACCGTCAACCCCCGCTCGACTATCTTGTCGCGCACCAGCCGCATCAGCTTAGGGTCGGACAGGGAGAGCAGAACCCGGGCATGGCCCATGGCCAGGCGGCCGGTGGCCACGTCTTCCTTGGCAAAGTCTGGCAGGTTCAAGAGGCGCAGGGTGTTGGCCACGGTGGAGCGCTCCTTGCCCACCTGTTTTGCCACCTCTTCCTGGGTCAGGGAGAACTCATTGGTGAGCTGGGCATAGGCCAGGGCCTCTTCCAGGGGGTTGAGGTTCTGGCGCTGGATGTTTTCGATCAACGCCAGCTCCAGCCGGTCCTGGTTGTTGTCCACCTCCTTGACGATAACCGGCACCTGGCTCAGGCCCGCCAGCTGGCTGGCCCGCAAGCGCCGTTCGCCGGCGATGAGGATGTAGCCGCCCCCGCCAAGGCCTGAGTCGCGCAGGTCACGGGTGACCACCAGGGGTTGCAGCACCCCCTTCTCCTTGATGGAGGCGCTCAGTTCCCCCAGGGCTGTGTCGTCCATCTCCTGGCGGGGCTGGTAGGGGTTTGGCTCTATCTCATCAATATCACACAGGATGTACTCGCCATCGGCCTGGTCGCCGTTCTCTTCGGGAAGGAGGGAGCCAAGGCCGCGGCCCAATCTATTACCACTCATTACTGTACCTCTTGCTGTTTGAGAAATTCCTTTGCCAGATTATTGTAGCTGATCGCCCCGGCCGAGCGGTTGTCATAAACCATTACCGGCTGGCCGTGGCTGGGGCATTCGCTGAGGCGGACGTTGCGGGGGATAACCGTTTTGTAAACCTTCTCTTTAAAGTGCTTTTTCACCTCTTTGGCCACCTGGTAGGTCAGCTTGTTGCGCCGGTCATACATGGTGAGCAGCAGCCCCTCTATCTCCACCCTTTTATTGTAGGAGCTCTTCACCAACTTGATGGTGCGGACCAGCTGGCTCAACCCCTCCAGGGCGAAGTACTCACACTGCATGGGGATGACAACCGTATCCGCCGCGGTGAGGGCGTTGATGGTGAGCAGGCCCAGGGAAGGGGGGCAGTCGATGAGGATGTAGTCGAAGTCATCCGCGACCTTGGCGATTATCTCACTGAGGAAGCCCTGGCGATTCTCTTCGGCCATCAGCTCCACCTCTACGCCGATCAGGTCGATGTGGGTGGGCAGGATGAACAGGTTCTCCATGTGGCTTGATTGCTGGACGGTGGCCCGCGTCTTGTCCGGGTCGACAAAGCAGTGGTACAGGTGTTTTTTCAGTGATTCCGTTCGGATCCCGCAGGCGCTGGAGCCGTTGCCCTGGGGGTCCGAGTCGACCAGCAGGGTCCGGTGGCCCAGGCCGGCCAGGGCCGCTGCCAGATTTACTGAACTGGTGGTCTTGCCCACTCCGCCCTTCTGGTTGGCCAGGGCCACAATCTTGGCTCGCTTTCCGTTGGCGCTCATACGTTTCACTCTCCTTGCTGGAATTGTTTGTTCGCCCCTCTGTTAGGAGCAACATAAGTTAAACAGCCGTTTTTGCCAACAGAAATCGGCTGTTCAGGGCGGACGACCCCCGTTTCTTTGCTCGAGACACGACAGGATGGCCGCAAATGTTTCACGTGAAACATTTGCAGGTGGTGGTGGGGAGAAATATCAGGGTGTGGCCAGGGCGAGGCAGAGCTCGGTGGTGCGCTCAAGGGCCTGAAGGGAGATCTGTTCGTCAACGGAGTGGACGTTTTCCATGCCGATGCCCAGGATGGCGGTCTCCAATTCTTTGGCGTTGAAGACGTTGGCATCGCTGCCGCCGCCGGCAATGATCTGCTCGATGGGGCGCTGCAGCTTGGTGGCGGCATGCTGGACCAGGCTCAGCAGGGCTGAGTTGTCGGACAGGCGCATGGCCGGGTATTGGGGTGGGGCGCTGAAGGTGAGGTGGGCGTCGGTGGCCTGCACTGTCTTGGTGAAGAGCTCCTGGAACTTGGCAATATGCCGGGAAAGCCTCTCTTCGGAATGGCTTCTGATTTCGCCACGCAGCTCAACGTGGTCAGGGATTATGTTGGTGGCAATGCCGCCCTTGATCAGGCCGATATTGGCGGTGGAGTCAGGGTCAAGGCGGCCTAAGCTCAGCTGGCTGATGGCCTGGGCCGCCAGGGCGATGGCGCTTATGCCGTCCTCCGGGTTCAGGCCGGCGTGGGCCGCCCTGCCCTGGATTGTAACATTAATATATACGGCGGCCGGGGCGCCAATGATAACGTTGTCCAGGCCGGTGGAGTCCAGGGCGAAACCTTGGCGGGCCCGGAGAAGGGAGGGGTCGAAGGCCTTGGCCCCCAACAGGCCGATCTCCTCACAGGTGGTAAAGAGAAACTCCAGGGGGCAGTGGTCACCACATTCTTGGAGGAGGAGGGCCATCTCCATCAGGCAGGCGATGCCAGCCTTGTCGTCACCACCCAGAACAGTGGGCCCGGCGGAGCGAAAGATGTCACCATCGCGCTGGACCTTGACGCCCAGGCAGGGCGAAATTACGTCCATGTGGCAGTTGAAGAAGAGGGGGGCCATAGGGGCGCCAGCCCCCTGGCCCGGCAGACGGATTATCAGGTTGCCGGTGGAGGAGCCGGTATGAGGGGCGGAATCGTCAAAAAATATCTCGGCCCCGGGGATCTCCTGAAAGAAGGCGGCCAGGTAGGCCGCCACCTGCTCCTCGTTGCCGGAGGGGGAGTCGATCTCGCAGAGCTCGATGAAGTGGCGGCTGAGACGCTGGGTCTGGATAAGGGGCATGGGCGTGGAAAGTTTTGTTACTGTTCAAGGTTAAAAACTTCGCCTTTAAAGCGGAGGCTGCAAGCCGGCAGTAGTTTTAATGGCGAATGACGAAGTCACCGCAAAATATCGACCAGAGTCTCGTCTCCGGCTCGCTTACCTGCGGTTCTCTTTTAAAAGAAACCGGCTTGGTGCTGGACTTCTCGGAGTCTCGTTTCACTCGTTTAGCGGTCCGCGAATTTAAACCCAGGTGGGTGTTTAGAAGAAAGGGCAGACGGCAACGATACCAGGGCGCGGGCCCAAGGCGAACTAATCAATGGTATCCAGGGTCTGATTGCGGGCTACCTCCATGGCCTGGACCGGGCAGACGTTGACACACATACCGCAGCCGGTGCAGCGGTCAGGGTCGTAGATCACCTCCATGGAAGGTCGGAGGATGGAGAGGGCGCTGGTGGGGCAGGAGCCGGTGCAGGCCCCGCATTGAAAGCATTTATCGTCATTGCGGCGGATGATGGTGGAGATCGACTTGATAGTAACGCCAAACTCCTGGACATAGGCCAGACCCTTCTTGACATTTTCCTTGTGGCCGGTGAGCTCCAGGACCATGAGGCCATCGTTGCCAGGGAAGATGGTGGCCTTGAGGATGTTGAAGTCCACATCATATTTTTTTACCAGCTGGCAGATTATGGGTAGGTCCCCGGTTTCCTTGGGAAACTGCAGGACATAAATATTGCTGCTCATGGAGTCGACCTTTGAATTTATTTACTTATTGCCGTTACAGATGGGGAAACAAAGCTGCCTGCCGTGTAAGCCGTTGTTTTTAGGTGCGTATTTGCATAACAGCGCCGGCAGACTGTTGTTAAACATTGCTAACTGATCTCTAATGACCAAGTAGGCAAGATAACCAGGGCGAAAGGGGGTGTCAAATGGGAAATTGCCAGCAGTAGGGGGAGAGGGAGGGGCGGTTGGTTGCAACCAGGGGGAAAGACTCCTAGGTCAGGCCGGCCCAGATATAACGGCCGGCGAGGAGAAGGAGAATCAGGGCGAGAACAGTCTTAATAGCGCGTTCCGGGACAAATCTCTGGTATCTGGCCCCCAGGGACATGCCCAGCAGTCCGCCGAGG
The DNA here is from genome assembly GCA_039714595.1 of Thermodesulfobacteriota bacterium. Classification (GTDB taxonomy): domain Bacteria; phylum Desulfobacterota; class Desulfobulbia; order Desulfobulbales; family SURF-16; genus JAOZSN01. Next base: position 10,435 of record JBDLJA010000018.1, read on the forward strand.
CCGAGCATGGTGCCAATGAGCCAGTGGGGCGGGGCGGTCTGCCCCTGGTAGATGGGGACAAGGCTGTAAATCCCCACCCCGCAGATGGAGGCGATGAAGGTGGCAAAGAGGGTGGCACCGGCCACGCTGGCCACAGGTAACCCCAGCATGGAGACGCAGAACGGCATGATCAGGGCCCCGCCGCCGATGCCGTAGATGCCGCCGATGATGCCGATGAGTAGGCTGTAGGCGCCGAGCAGAGGGGCGTTGACCTGATAATTACGCCCTTGAAAACTGTAGGAGATGTGGGGCATAGAGGTTGCTGGCCTGGGGCCCCGTTTTTTTCTGCTCCCTGGGCCTTGGCAGAGGTCAAGAAAAAGGCGGCCGGCCAGGTAGAGGAGGACGAAGGCGACAAAGAGCTTGAAGTTAGCCGGATCAGGCAGAAATCGCAGGCGGATGTAGTAGCCCAGGAGGATGCCCGGCAGGGTGGCAAGGCTGATGAGCCAGGCAAGGGGCCAGATCAGCCTGCCCTGGCGCAGGTAGCTGATGATGCCGCCGGGGCAGCCGATGATATTATAGAGGAAGTTGGTGGCGCTTACCGCGGGCGTGGTGAGGCCCAGGAGGGAGATTTGCAGGGGCAGGAGGAGAAAGGCGCCGGATATTCCCGCCATGGAGGTAAAAAAGGAGATAAAAAAACTTAAAAATGGAAGGAGCCAGATTGACATGGGCAGGTAGGGTGGGGTATGCGGGCCAGTTTAAACCCGGTAAGGGGTTCATGTTACTGTTTAATGGTTGACAGGTGAAAGAAGTTGCTTTAGGGAAGTGTGTTTCCCTAAACTCTACAAAAGCAGATAAATCTTCCAGCCAGAACAGCGCCCAGGAGAGCAAAATCATGATTGCCCGTTTAAGCCCCTTTGTCAAGATCCTGCCGATTTCATTATTAATGTTGACAGGCTTGGCCCTGCCATGCCTGGCCAGCGGCGCTGCGGGGGACGCGGCCCATTTTGATGTCACCTCCCTGGCGGCAAACGTCATGGGTTACGTGGCCATAGTCATCTTTATCGGGGCCTACGTGTTGGTGATCTTCGAGGAGCAGCTCCACCTGCGCAAGTCCAAGCCGGTTATGGTGGCCGCCGGCGTCATCTGGATTCTGGTGGCCCTCACCTACGCGGGGCTGGGCATGCCGCACCACGCCGAGACGGCCATCCGCCACAATTTTCTCGAGTATGCCGAGCTCTTCCTCTTCCTGCTGGCCGCCATGACTTATATCAACGCCATGGACGAGCGCAACGTCTTCCAGGCCCTGCGCAGCTGGATGGTGGGCAAGGGGTTTTCCCTGCGGACCATCTTCTGGCTCACCGGAGTCCTGGCCTTTTTCATCTCGCCCATTGCCGATAACCTTACCACCGCCCTGCTCATGGGGGCCGTGGCCATGGCGGTGGGCGGCGAAAATAAAAAATTTGTGGTTATAGCCTGTATCAATATCGTCGTGGCGGCCAATGCCGGCGGCGCCTTTTCACCCTTTGGCGATATCACCACCCTGATGGTCTGGCAGAAGGGCAAGGTGCAGTTTAGCGAATTTTTCGCCATCTTTGTCCCCTCGGTGGTCAACTGGCTGGTGCCGGCCCTGGTTATGAACCTGGCCCTGGGCAAGGAGTCCCCCGAGGCGGGGAACAACGCGGTGGCCATGAAGCTGGGGGCGCGGCGGATCATGATCCTCTTTCTCTGCACCATCACCACGGCGGTGCTTTTCCATAACAACCTGCACCTGCCGCCGGCCGCGGGTATGATGCTGGGTCTGGGCTACCTGGGCTTCTTTTCCTACTACCTGAAAAAGGCGGAGCAGCGGGCCTATGATGTGGATGCTAACCCCCTGGGCTCGCAGAACGACATGTCCCGGCCTGCGGTGACCTTTGACCTGTTCCGCAAGGTGGCCCGGGCCGAGTGGGACACCCTGCTCTTCTTCTACGGGGTAATCCTCTGCGTGGGCGGTATCTCCCAGTTTGGCTACATGACCCTGCTCTCCAACTACCTGTACATGGACCTGGGGCCAACCACGGCCAACGTGGCGGTGGGGGTTCTTTCCGCTATCCTGGATAATATCCCAGTGATGTTCGCCGTGCTCACCATGGACCCGACCATGTCCCTGGGCCAGTGGTTACTGGTCACCCTGACGGCCGGGGTGGGGGGCAGTCTCCTCTCCATCGGCTCGGCGGCCGGGGTGGCGCTCATGGGCTCGGCCCGGGGGATCTACACCTTTGGGGCCCATCTGAAATGGACGCCGTTTATCGCCCTGGGCTATGCGGCAGCCATCTTTGTTCATCTGCTGATAAACAAGGCGATTATGTGAGGGGATTGGCCCAAAGAAGATCGAACCGCAGAATGTCGAATGTCGATATTCTGCGGTTCGTTATTTAAGGGAAACCGGCTTGATAGCCGCTGGGTGTTTAGTTTTTTCTACTTCAACGCCCGGGCCATGATCTCGAAGCTCCGCTCCACCATGGTGCGCGGTTCCACCATCAGGCCGGCCTGGATCATGGCGTTGTCGTAGAGCAACTCCACCACGCTGGCGGCGAACTTCTCATCCTTGACCCGCATCTCGGCCAGGTCCTTAATCAAGCGGTGGCTCGTGTTGATCTCCATGTTCTTGGCGGTGATCTTATGCTCCTGGTTGGAGGCGGTCATGATCCGCTCCATGGAGGAGGTGAACATCGAGTCGGGGTTGACGATGATGGCGGGGCTGCCCACCAAGCGCTGGGAGGTGGTGACATCCTTGACCTTGTCGCCTAAAGTGTCTTTGATCCACTTGAGCAGCGTCTCGGCCAGGGGCGCCTCCATCGCCTCCTCTTTACTCTCTGCCGCCTCGTCCTCCTCTTTTGCCGGCAGCTCCAGGTCGGCCCGGTCGGCGGAAACCAGCTTCTTGCCTCCAAACTCCCCTAAGTGGTTGAAGACAAAGTCATCGATGGGCTCCATGGTGTAGAGCACCTCGATGTCGCCCTTGTTGAACGCCTCCAGATAGGGGCCGGCCTCTATCGCCTCCCGGCTGGGGCCATTGATGTAGTAGATCTCCTTCTGCTCCTCATCCATCCGCTCCACATAGTCGGCCAGGGGGATCTGCTTGCCTGGCTCTGACTTGGAGGACTCAAAGCGCAGGAGCTTGGCGATGGCCTCCCGGTGCATGAAGTCGCTGGTGGCGCCCTCCTTCAAAAAGATGCCGAAGGTCTGCCACACCTTCTCGTAGCTCTCCGGCTCCTTTTTGGCCAGCTCGGCCAGGAATTTCAGGAAGCGGCTGGTGATGATCTTGTTGATCTTGGCCACTAAAGCGTTGTCCTGCAGGGCCTGGCGGGAGATATTCAGGGGCAGGTCCTCGCTGTCTATCACCCCTTTGACAAAGCGAAGCCACTCAGGCAGGATATCCTTGGAGTGCTGCTCGATGAGGATCTTCTGGCAGTAGAGGCTGACGCCGGGATCCATCCGGCCAAAGCCGAGATCCTCGAAGTTGTCCTTGGGCACATAGATGAGAGATTTAATGGCCAGGGGGGCGTCGGTGGCAAAGTGGAAGTGGCAGAGGGGGTCGTCGCCGGCGTTGGCCACGAACTTATAGAAGTCGTTGTACTCCTCCTCTTTAATGTCTGATTTGGACTTGGTCCAGATCGCCTGAACCGTGTTCACCTCGTCGCCCTTCACCTTGATGGGGAAGGGGACAAAGTTTGAATACTGGTTGATGATGCGTTTCAGTTCAAACTCGGAGGCGTAATCATGGGCATCGTCGTTCAGCTCCAGGGTTATCTTGGTGCCGCGATGGAGGCCCGGGGCAGGGGAGAGGGTGTAGGAACCATCGGCCGCTGACTGCCACTGGTAGCCCTCAGCCTCGGGTTGGTAAGAGCGGGACTGGACCGTCACCTTATCAGCCACCATGAAGGCGGCGTAGAAGCCAACACCAAACTGGCCGATGAGGTTAACGTCCTTCTTGGCCGCCTCGGCCAGCTCACTAAAGAAGTTTTTCGAGCCGGAGTGGGCGATGGTCCCCAGGTTCTCCTCCAGCTCAGCCCGGGTCATGCCGATACCGCTGTCGGTGATGGTGAGGGTGTGCGCCTCTTCATCAAAGGCGACGTTAATCTCCAAGGGGGCGTCTTTATCGAAGACCTCCTCATCCAGCAGTTGCTGGTGCCTGAACTTCTCCAGGGCATCGGCGGAGTTGGAGATAAGCTCGCGCAGGAAGATCTCCTTTTCGGTGTAGAGGGAGTGGATAACTATGTCGAGGAGCTGCTTAACCTCTGACTTAAATTCCTTGGTTTCGGTCTGGCTGGTGCTCATGCTTGGTCCTTTTGTCTGGTTACAGAAGATTTGGCGACCCGCCTAGGGGCGGGGAATTGTTGACATTGGCGTGAAAGAGTAAGCATGAAAACCCAGCTGTCAAGCCTTTATGGTGAGAAGATAAGGTTGACAACCATGTTATTTAGTTAGATAATTTTCAGGCATTTGAGGTTGGGTCTGCTCCCCCGCTTAAAGAGATTAGGAAAAAATGGATACGAAAAATACAAAGGTTGTTGGCCGCCATGTGTTGGTCATGGATGACGAGGCCACCATCAGACATCTCCTCCAGGATTCCCTGGGCTACCTCGGTTATGAGGTAACCGCCACCAGCAACGGCGAGGAGGCCATCGCCGCCTATAAGTCGCGGCGCGATAATGGCGGCAAATTTGACGCCGTGATCATGGACCTCACGGTGCGTGACGGCATGGGCGGCTCAGAGGCGGCCATGGCCATTATCCAGCAGTATCCAGACGCGGTGATGATTGCCGCCAGCGGCGACGCCACCGACCCGGTTATCCTCCAGCCAGAGCCGTACGGTTTCGTGGAGTGCATCGTCAAGCCCTTCAACCTCGGTGAGCTGGCGGCCAAGATCCGCAGCCTCATCGGCGCCTGACCTTCCCCCCTTTCCCCCTGCGGTTTTATTACCGTTGACACGGTACCGGCGCCGCTGGTATTGTTCTCCTTTTTTCTATACAATTCACCGCTCAAGCTGGCCGTTCGGCCAGGGGCGTCCAGTAACCAGTGGAGTACAAAAAATGTCGATTCGTGAAGATGCCATCAACGGCATCATGACCCCCATATTTGCGGCGTGCGCCGAGGCCGAGGGCGTCAGCCCGGAAGTGATCATGGCCGGGGTGGCTGATGGCACCATTGCCATTCCCAAGAACAACAACCATGACTTTGCCAGGATCATGGCGGTGGGCAAGGGCTTGTCAACCAAGGTCAACGCCAATATCGGCGCCTCCCGGGATCTGCCCGAGGCCAGGCAGGAGCTGGAGAAGCTCGATGTCTGTCTCAAGGCGGGGGCCGACACGGTGATGGATCTCTCCATGGGCGAGAACATCAATGAGGTGCGGCGCGGCATCCTGGAGAACTGTCCCATCCCCCTGGGCACGGTGCCCGTCTATCAGATCGTGGCCGACGTGGTGGAGAAGGAGAATAAAGAGATCGGCGAGGTCACCTGGGAGCAGATGCTCAGCTGTATCGAGGAGCAGGCCAGGGACGGGGTGGATTTTATGACCATCCACGCCGGTCTCACCCGCTCCGCCCTGGCCCAGGTCAAGAGCCATGAGCGCTTGATGGGGGTGGTGAGCCGGGGCGGCTCATTCACCATCGAGTGGATGAGCTACAACAAGAAGGAAAACCCCTTCTATGAGCATTTTGATGAGATCCTGGCCATACTGAAGGAGCATGAGGTAACCATCAGCATTGGCGATGGGCTGCGGCCCGGCTGCTTGGCCGATGCCACCGATCGCGGCCAGGTCCAGGAGCTGATCCACCTGGGCGAGCTGACCCAGCGGGCCTGGGCGGCCGGGGTTCAGGTGATCATCGAGGGGCCGGGCCACATGCCCATGGACCAGATCCAGGCCAATATGCTCCTCCAGAAGCGCCTCTGCCATGGCGCCCCCTTCTATGTTTTAGGGCCTCTGGTCACCGACATTGCCCCGGGCTACGATCATATCACCGGCGCCATCGGCGGCGCCATTGCCGCCGCGGCCGGGGCCGACTACCTCTGTTACGTTACCCCGGCCGAGCACCTGAAGCTGCCCAGTGGTGAGGATGTCCATGAGGGGGTGATTGCCTCGCGCATCGCCGCCCATGCCGCCGACATCGCCAAGGGCGTGCCCGGCGCCATTGATAAGGACATCGCCATGGCCAAGTCGCGCAACCGGCTGGACTGGAAGAGCCAGATCGATCAGTCCATGGATCCGGTGAAGGCGGCCCACTACCGGGAGCTGGGTAACTCCTACAAGGGTGACGCCTGCTCCATGTGCGGTAATTACTGCGCCATCAAGGTGTATAAGAAGGCCACGGTGCCGGGGCGCTGCCCCTCGGAAGAGAAGTAGTCCCCCCTAGTGAGGTTAAGTTTATGGACGGTTTTTTTAGCGGTCTCCTGGAGTTTTGGCGTGACACCAATATCCCCCAGCAGCTTTCTGAGGTGGATTACAAGGGGCTCTTCACCAACCCCTGGGTCCTGGTGCCGCTCCTCGCCCAGCTGGGCTGGTGGATCTACAAGCTGGCCTTCAACAACATCATCATCCTGGCCCTGGTCGTGGGGGTCTGGATCTTCACCGGCACCGAATATGCCAGTGGTCTCATCGTTAACGGTGAGATCGTCCCAAGCAAGATCCTGCCGGTGGCCGGGGTGGGCATTGGCGCCCTGATGGTGGCCATCTACATCTTTTTTATCAGAGGGGACTAAGGGTTCTTCCGGCGGAAAATCTCCCGATAAATTGCTGCGCCAGTGGCGCAGCATAGCCTGACAGGTGGCCCTGCCCTCCATGTCCTCCTCCCCTTTAGCAGAGATCTATGAGCGGCTCCTGGCCCATTTTGGCCCCCAGCACTGGTGGCCGGCCGCGAGCCCCTTTGAGGTGCTGGTGGGGGCGGTGCTCACCCAGAACACCAACTGGGCCAATGTGGAGAAGGCGCTGGCCAATCTGAAGGACCATGACCTTCTCTCCCTGGACGCCCTCCTCGCCCTCAACCTGGATGAGCTGGCCCAGCTCATCCGCCCCTCCGGCTATTACAACCTCAAGGCCCGGCGCCTCCATAACCTCCTCACCCTGATTGCCGAGTATGGCGATCTTACCGCCTTTCTGGCCCAGGAGCAGGCCGAGCTGCGCGAGCAGCTTCTCTCGGTGAAGGGCATTGGCCCGGAGACGGCCGACTCCATCATCCTCTACGGGGCCGGTCAGCCGGCCTTTGTGGTGGACGCCTACACCTTCCGTTTCCTGAGACGCCATGGGTTGGTGGGTGAAGAGTCGTCCTACGAGGAGATGCAGGAGCTCTTTACCAGCGCCCTGCCCCTTGACGCCCCCCTGTTCAACGAGTATCACGCCCTCATCGTCCGGTTGGCCAAGGAGTACTGTCTGAAGCGGCGCCCCCGCTGCCAAGACTGTCCCCTGGCCCAGGTGACGCCGATCTACCTTGAGGAAGAGTAGGGGGAAAGGCAGGGATAGTCCGGCTGGGGGCTGCCCGGCCCCAAAACCATCAAAATTGGAGCATAATTGTGGCCTTGGAATCTCTGTCACCCCATTATGTCTCGCTGGTCTGGGTTGGTACGGCCTTTGCGGCCGGCTTTCTGGCCCACCTGGCCAAGCTGCCGCCGATGATCGGCTTCCTCCTGGCCGGGTTCGCCTTGAACTTCATGGGCCTCAGCTCAGGTTCCCTCAACCTGGAATGGTTGGCTCAGTATGGCATAGTTCTCCTTCTCTTTACCATTGGCCTGAAGCTTGACCTGAAGGGTCTGCTCCGGCCGGAGATCTGGGCGGGCACCACGCTGCACGTGCTGGGCTCGGTTATTTTTTTCAGTGGTTTCCTGCTGCTGGGTTCCGCCCTGGGCCTGCGTGCCCTGGTGGGTCTGGAGGCGCAACAGGCCCTGCTTCTCGGCTTCGGCCTCAGTTTTTCCAGCACGATATTCGCGGTTAAGACCCTGGAGGAGAAAGGGGAGATGGCCGCCCTCCATGGCCGGATCGCCATTGGCGTCCTGATCATGCAGGATATCCTGGCCGTCCTCTTTGTCACCGTCTCCAAGGGGGAGTTGCCTTCGCTCTGGGCCCTGGCCCTGCCCCTGCTCCTGGCCGGGGTCCGGCCCCTCTTCTTTTATATTATGGACCGCAGCGGCCACGGCGAGCTCTTCATCCTGGCCGGTTTCTTCATCGCCATCGTCGTCGGCGCCACCAGCTTTGCCCTGGTGGGTCTGAAGGCTGACCTGGGGGCCCTGGTCTTCGGGGCCTTGATCTCCGGCCATCCAAGGGCCTCTGAGATGTCCAAGGCCCTCTACGGCTTCAAGGACCTCTTCCTGGTCGCCTTTTTCCTGCAGATCGGTCTCCAGGCCCAGTTGCGCTGGGATCAGGCCCTGCTGGCTCTGGGGCTTTTGTTGCTGCTGCCCCTGAAGTCATTTCTCTATTTCGTAATCTTTACCCGTTTCCGGCTCCGGGCCAGAACCTCGTTTCTGGCCACCGTAACCCTCTCCAACTACTCGATCTTCGGCCTGCTGGTGGTCTCCATCGCCAGCAAAAATGGCTGGCTGGGATCTGAGTGGCTGGTGATCCTCTCCCTGGCCCTCACCTATTCCTTTATTGTCGGCGCGCCGCTCAGCGGCAGGACCCACGCCTGTTACGATCGTTTTAGCCAGGGCCTGAAGCGCCTGGAGCGGGAGGGTGAACATCCCGACGAGGCGGCAATTGACCTGGGCGATGCCGCCATCCTTATCTTTGGCATGGGCCGGATTGGCAGTGGGGCCTACGACGTGGCCTCTTTCCACCAGGGCGAGGGCCGGGTGCTTGGCATTGATTTCAGCCGCGATAATGTGGATCTGCATGTGCAGGCCGGCCGCCGGGTTCTCTTTGGCGACGCCACGGACTTCGATTTCTGGCACAAGGTGGACTTAAACGGGGTGCAGCTTATTATGCTGGCCATGCCCAACCACCAGGCCAACATGTTCGCCCTGAAGGAGCTGCGCATGGGGGGCTTCAGCGGTCCGGTGACGGCCACTGCCTATTTTGACGACGAGCTGGCAGAGCTGCGCGCGGCAGGCGCCTCAACGGCCTATAATGTCTACGCGGAGGCGGGGGCCGGCTATGGTCACCACGTCTGCGATACCATTGGTTGCGCCGTGCGCTGACCATTGCCGCCATCGACGCCTTGAGTATTTGCACTTTCCGTGACAAGATGAGGGTGGCTTCAGGTCATTTTCCCGTTAAGCGAATGGAGGAGAAGGGGCATGGAAAGAAAAATTTTAGTAGCCTTAAACGGCTCCACCCTGGATCAGTGGAGCTGTGATTATCTCCTCTCCGGCCTCTTTGCCGATCAACCCCAGGTGGTCTTTCACCTCCTCACCCTCATCCCCTTCCACCGGGCCACCACCGCCCTGAACCTCTTTGGTGATCTGGAGACCGTGGCCCATAATGACGCGGCGGCCGTGGCCAAGATGCGCAAGGCCAAGCGCCACCTGGAGGTGCTGGCCCGCCGCTTTCAGGAGGCGGGTTTTGCCCCTGAGCAGTTGACCTGCGAGTGCCGCTTCTGCTTTGGCTCCACGGCCAACACCCTGATGCTCATGGGCCAGAAGGGGCTCTATGACGCCATGCTCTTAAGTAAACGGGAGATCCCTGCCCTCTTTAAGTATGTCTCCGGCTCCATCTCGGCGGATATCATGGAGAAGAACCACTCCCTGCCCATCTGGATCGTCAACGGCGCCCCGGCCGGGGAGAATTTCCTTGTGCCGGTGGACTGCAGCACGCCGTCCCTGGCCGCGGTGGACCACCTGGGCTTCATGCTCCAGGGCAACTCCACAGCCCAGGTGACCCTGTTTCACTCCGGCGCCATGCTGGCCCAGGAGAAGCCGGTGCCGCCGGCGGAGTTTCATGAGCGCTGGGGTAAGCAGTGGTGCGACGAGCATCTGCGCCCGGACGGCACCTTCTGCTTCCACGCCTCGGAGCAGGTCCTCATGGAGGCGGGCATCAGTAGTGAGCGCGTCCATCTCCTGACCAACAAGAAGGGGGTGGAGCCGGCCCGCACCATCGCCCGCCTGGCCCGGGAAAAGGCGTTCGCCACCATCGTCATGGGCCGCCAGGCCGACCGCAATAAGGGCATCTTCAAGGGCGTTTCTGACCGGGTTCTGGGCCATGTCAAGGATGTGGCTGTCTGGCTGGTGGGATAAAGGGGCAGAGCACGCCATCTGAACGCGTCTGCTGCTGTCCATAGTCTCTAGCCGCGGCAGCAGCAGCCAGGCCCAGCTGACGCACTCTGCCCCTTTATCAGGCCCTGGGGTTTTCTTTCTAGGAAAAAGCAGGTCTCTCTGCTATATTTTTCCGTTTGCCAGTTGCTTATCATAAAATTTCAGGGAAAACAGTCTCATGGGTCTACTCTCCTCCTCCGCCACCTTTGTCCGTTACCAGGTTATCGGCGATCCGCCGGCTAACTTCTGGGACCAGGTGGCCGACCAGATTAGCCGTTTCGCCTTCAAGGATATCGACGACACCTATGACGAGTTTTCGGTGGGCTGGGTCTCGGTGATGAATATGTTTGACGCCGAATTTGCCTACGCCTCCTACGGGGTGGCCGACTATATCTGCCTCACCATGCGGGTGGACGAACGTAAGGTCTCCCCCAAGGTATTAAAAAAGTTCTGCCTCAAGGAGGAGGAGCGGATCAAGCAGCAGCGCCAGATCCCCAAGCTGAGCCGGAGTCAGAAGCTGGAGATTAAGGAGAACATGCAGCTCATGCTGGTGAAGAAGGCGGTGCCGGTGCCGGCCACCTATGACCTGGTCTGGTCCCTGGCTGATTCCTCCCTGCTCTTCTTCTCCACCAACCAGAAGGCCCAGGAGCAGCTGGAGGACTTTTTCAAGGACACCTTTGGTTTTCTTCTCCAGCTCCAGGTTCCCTATAACCTGGCCGAGTCGATGCTGGACGAGGGTGAACGTAATGATCTGGCCAACATCAGCCCGGCGGTCCTGATATGATTTTATTACTATGCCAGGGTACTGGCTGTTTGGGAGGAGAGCTGCATGGATCTTGTTGATCTGATAGCGGAAAAGCGGTTCCTGGGTCAGGAGTTTCTCTCCTGGCTCTGGTATAAGTCGGAGGAGCGGGGCGGTACCGTCCTCTTGCCGGAGAGCGGTGAGGATATCCAGCTCGTCTTTGAAAAGCATCTCCTCCTGGAGTATGGCGAGGGCGAGGAGCGGGAAAAGGTGGTGTGCCAGGGGCTCCAGGCGGAGCTCAAGGAGGCGCGCACCGGCTTACGGCAGGGCAAGAAGCTGGAGCAGGCCCGGATTCACCTGGTCCGCGGCGAGTATGAGTGGCATATGACCATCAAGGCCAGCTTGCTGGAGTACCGCTCGGTGAAGGTGCCCAAGACCATGGCCGGGGCCGAGGAGGGTGATGACGATGAGGCGGTGGAAGGGCGTCTGCTGGATCGCATAGGCCTCCTGGAGACGGTCTACAGGTCCATGGATGAGCTGCTGGCCCAGTTCATTCGGTTGCGGATCGGGGGCCAGTGGCCCGAAGAGTTGGCCCGGCTGCGGGCCTGGATCAATAAAGGATAAACGGAGAAAATATTATGAAAAAGATAGCTGGTTCCATCCTGATAATGTTGCTCCTGGCCGCCTGTTCCGGCGGGGAAGAGAAGGGGAAGGTCGAGCAGCTCACCGACAAGACGGCGGACCAGGCGGTGGACGCCATCCAGGCCCCCCTGGATAAGGCCCGTGAGGCCGCCACTGCCCTGGAAGATAAGCAGGACGCGGCAGCCGAGCAGACCCAGGACAAGAAGAAAAAGGCTCAGATTGAGGGTTGTTAAGTAAGCATGGAATTTGAAACCGTTATCGGGCTGGAGATCCACGCCCAGATGAAGACCAGATCAAAGATATTTTGTAGTTGCACCACCGAGTTTGGTCGGCCGCCCAACAGCAACACCTGCCCGGTCTGCCTGGCCCTGCCCGGCGTTCTGCCGGTCCTAAACCGCAAGGTGGTGGAGTTTGGCATCCGGCTTGGCCTGGCCACGGATTGCGAGATCCGCCGGGAAAACGAGTTCGCCCGCAAGAATTATTTTTACCCTGATTTGCCTAAGGGTTATCAGATTTCCCAGTTCGACAAGCCCATCTGCGAGCATGGCCACATCGACATTGAGGTGGCTGGCAAGGCCAGACGTATCGGCCTCACCCGCATCCACATGGAGGAGGACGCCGGTAAGCTGGTCCACGGCAGTGATAAGAGCTATGTGGACCTGAACCGCACCGGCACGCCGCTCCTGGAGATCGTCTCCGAGCCGGACATCCGTTCCCCCGAGGAGGCGGCCGCCTACCTGAAAAAACTGCACGCCATTGTCACCTATCTCGACATCTGCGACGGCAACATGCAGGAGGGCAGCTTCCGCTGCGACGCCAATATTTCTCTAAGGCCAGTGGGCCAGGAGGAGTTCGGCACCCGGACCGAGCTGAAGAACATGAACTCCTTCCGCAACGTCCAGCGGGGTCTGGAGTATGAGGTCAGGCGCCAGCGCGATATCTTGCTTGACGGCGGGGCGGTGATTCAGCAGACCTTGCTCTGGGACCCGGATAAGGGTGAGACCAACGCCATGCGCGGCAAGGAGGAGGCCCACGACTACCGCTACTTCCCCGACCCGGACCTGGTACCGGTGGTCATCGACGATGGGTGGATCGAGGAGGTGCGGGGTTCTCTGCCGGAGCTGCCCGAGGCGCGGCGCCTTCGTTTCAGCGAGGAGATCGGCCTGCCTGATGAGGCGGCCACCATCCTCACCGGTGAGAAGCCGTTGGCCGACTATTTCGAGGCGGCCCTGGCCGTCTACCCCAACGGTAAGAAGCTGGCCAACTGGATCATGACCGAGGTGCTGCGCGAGATGCGCGATGGTGATTTCCCGGTGGGCCCGGCGGAGCTGGGCGGCCTGCTTACCATGCTGGACAAGGGCACCATCAGCGGCAAGATCGCCAAGACGGTGTTTGAGGAGATGATGGCTTCCGGTAAGGACGCCGAGGCAATCGTCAAGGAGAAGAACCTGGTCCAGGTGAGCGATGAGGGCGAGATCCTGGCCATGGTCCGGGAGATCCTGGCCGAAAACCCCGGCCAGGTGGCCCAGTTCAAGGAGGGCAAGACCAAACTCATGGGCTTCTTCGTGGGCCAGCTGATGAAGGCGAGCAAGGGCAAGGCCAACCCCAAGCTGGCCAACGAGCTCTTCGCCAAAGAGCTGGGGAGTTAGCTTCTCCGCCATGGCGGCAAAGGGGCAGGATGGCCATCGCCAGCGGCTGCGGGAGAAGTTCAGCAGCCGGGGTATTGAGGCCTTAAACGATGACGAGGTGCTGGAGCTTCTTTTAACCTTGGGCACCCCCCGCCGCGACTGCAAGGAGTTGGCCCGGGCCATGTTGAAGGAGTTAGGTTCCCTGGCCGGGGTCTTTGAGGCCAGTGACCTTGAGCTCCAGGCCATCAAGGGGGTGGGGCCCAGTAACTCCTTTGCCCTCACCTTCATCCACGGTGTGGCCCGCCGCTTTCTCAGCCAGCGTCTGGTGGGCCGCCACTACCTGCGCTCATCGCGCGAGGTGGCCGATTACCTGAACCACACCATGCGCCACCTCCAGCAGGAGGTGTTTAAGGTGATTTTTCTCGACAGTTCCCTGGCCATCATCCACAGCGAGATCCTCAGCCGCGGCACCCTGGCCCGCAACACCATCTATCCCCGGGAGGTCATCAAGGCCGCCCTGGATCACAACGCCGCCGCCCTGGTGGTGGCCCATAACCATCCCTCTGGTCAGCAGCAGCCCTCTGGTGCCGATAAGGAGTTGACCCGGATCCTCTTCTCCGCCTGCGCCCTGCTGGAGATCCAGCTCCTCGATCACCTCATCGTGGGTGGTGACAAGCGCCCCTTCAGCTTTGCCGACCACGGGCTCATGGCCGAACTGGCCCAGACAGGTCCGTGAAAGAGGCGGGCCTCTACCTCCATATCCCCTATTGCCCCGGTAAATGCCACTACTGCGCCTTTAACTCCCGGTCCGGCAGCCGGGCCGCGGCCGACGATTATCTCCTGGCCCTTGGCCGCCAGCTCAGGGCGGAGGCAGAAAAGCCGTGGAGCCGGACCCACACCTTCCCCACCATCTTTGTCGGCGGCGGCACCCCCACCCTGGCCTCTCCCGGCGCCCTGGTGGATCTTCTGGCCCTGGCCCGGGCCAGCTTCGCCATTCCCCGGGGGGCGGAGATCTCCATCGAGGCCAACCCCGGCACGGTGGACCAGGCCTCTCTGGCGACCTTAAGGGAGGGGGGCTACAACCGCCTAAGCCTGGGGGTCCAGTCTTTTTCTGACTCCCTTCTGCGGAGCTTAGGACGCCTCCACACGGCATCCCAGGCCAGAGAGGCGGTGGCCGCGGCCCGGGGTGCCGGTTTCAGCAATATCAACCTGGATCTGATCTACGGCCTGCCGGGTCAGGAGCTGGGCCAGTGGCGCCGCTCCCTGGAGGCGGCCCTGGCCCTGAAGCCTACGCATCTGGCCCTCTACGAGCTCACGGTGGAGCCGGACAGCGCCTTTGGCCGTAAGGCCCGCCAGGGACGCCTGGAGCTGCCGGGCGAAGAGGCGGTGGCCGACATGGAGGAGCTGAGCCGTGAACTCCTGGCCCTGGCGGGCTACCAGCAGTACGAGATCAGCAACTACAGCCTTGCGGGGTGCCAGTGCCGCCATAACGTCAACTACTGGCAGAATGGTCCCTATCTGGGCCTGGGGGCCGGGGCGGTCTCCTATCTGGCCGGTCGCCGGCTCCGGGCCGCGGCAGACGCCAAGCGCTACATGGAACTGGTGGCCGCGGGGGCGGATGTCTGGCTGGATGAGGAGCAGCTTGAGCCCGCGGCCCGTTTCCGGGAGACGGTGATCATGGGCCTGCGGTTGACGGCGGGTCTGGATATCGCGGCCCTGGAGTCTGCCTCCGGCCTTACCCTGACCCAGGTGTATGGCCCCCTGATCGCTGAGCTTACGGCCCAGGGTTTACTCATTCGTGACCAGGACCACCTGCGCCTGCCTGCCGCCCTGCTGCCCCTGGCCAACCAGGTCCTGAGCCGGTTGGTCTGATCTCCCCCTCTTGCCAGCCCTGGCAAAAGGATTGGTGCCAATTCATGGACCTAACGTAAGGGTGGTGGTGGCCGGCAGCAAGGGCCTAAGCCCCCTGCTGCCTGGATATTTCTCCCGGCAGGATCTGCCGGGCCTGAAGCGATCCGCCCCAGTGGTGTAGCGGCAAATCGGGGAGTTGCGCTCTGCTGGCTATAAAAATTGCTATTAAGTTGATTTTTAACGTGGTATTGGTAGGTTGTTCAGCAATCCCTGGAATCTCCGGGGTAGCATTACAGCCCAAGGTGGAAATTATGTTTGGCTTTAAACAGAAGAAGATCGATGACCTGATGATGAAGGAGGGAATGAGCCGGGCCCAGAAACGGGCGCGGGTCCAGACCTACAAGTCATACTACGAGGGCAAGATCCGCTCTCTGGAGAACAAGAAGCTCGATCCGCCCCTGCTCATCATGGCCTGCCAGGATGCCCCCTTTACCCCGGGCTCGATGAATAGCAAGGGCAAGCGGGAGCGTTACTTCAAGAAATGTCTCAAATATTATAAGCAGCAGTTGAAGATAGTGGAAAAAGAGGCGGAGTCCTTGAAGATCTACTAACCTTCCCCCGTTTTTTATTATTCGCAGTTGGTTTTACCTGAAGATAAAACCGCAGGCTTTGTCCGCGGATAGCTAACTGCTCATTGCAACTCGCCACGTGCTGCGCACTTTTCATCCCCCTGCAAAGCAAGGGCGAGTTTACTTTTCCAGGAAGTGCATGGCGAAAAAGAAGACACAGTATGGCTGTACGGAGTGCGGCGCCACCTTTGCCAAGTGGAGCGGCCAGTGTCCCGAGTGCGATGAGTGGAACACCGTTGTTGAGTTTAAGCCCGCCCCCGAGACTGCCGCCTTTGCCGGTTACAGCGGTCAGCTCCAGGATGTCCAGCGCATGGCCGATATCTCGCCTGGCGCCATCATGCGTTTCTCCACCACCATGGCGGAGCTGGACCGGGTCTTGGGCGGCGGTGTAGTGCCCGGTTCGGTTATCCTCATTGGCGGCGACCCCGGGGTGGGCAAGTCCACCGCCCTCTTGCAGGTCAGCTGCGCCTTAAGTACCAGCAAAAAAATTCTCTATGTCAGCGGCGAGGAGTCCCTGGAGCAGATCGCCATGCGGGCTCGGCGTCTGGGGCTGCCCGACCAGGAGCTGCTCCTTTTGGCCGAGACCCAGGTGGAGCAGATCTGCGCCCTGGCGGCCAAAGAGCGGCCAGATATTCTGATCATCGACTCCATCCAGACCATGCAGGTGGCCGAATCATCATCCGCCCCCGGCTCGGTGAGCCAGGTGCGGGAGAGCGCGGCGCGCCTCACCACCTTCGCCAAACAGAGCGGCACCGCCATCTTCCTGGTGGGCCATGTGACCAAGAGCGGTGATCTGGCCGGGCCTAGGGTCCTGGAGCATATCATCGACGTGGTCTGCTATATCGAGGGCAACCGCGACAGCCGTTTCCGCATCATGCGGGCGGTGAAGAACCGCTTTGGGGCGGTGAACGAGATCGGCGTCTTCGCCATGACCGAGCAGGGCATGCGCGAGGTGAGCAATCCGTCGGCCATCTTTTTAAGCCGTCATCAACAGGAGATGGCCGGCTCGGTGGTCATGGTGGTCTGGGAGGGGAGCCGGCCCCTGCTCGTGGAGATCCAGGCCCTGGTGGACGAGGCGGTGGGCGAAACCCCCAGGCGTCTCACCATGGGGCTGGAGCAGAACCGTCTGGCCATGCTCCTGGCCGTTCTCCACCGCCACGGTCACGTGGCCAGCCACGGCAAGGATGTCTTTATCAATATCGTCGGCGGCGTTAGGGTGGCCGAGACGTCGGTGGACCTGGCCCTGCTCCTGGCCATGGTCTCCAGCCTCCACGACACCCCCCTGCCCGTTGACCTGGTGGTCTTCGGCGAGGTGGGGCTGGCCGGCGAGATCAGGCCGGTGCCCAGCGGGTTAGAGCGTTTGAAGGAGGCGGCCAAGCATGGCTTTAAGCGGGCCATCGGCCCGGCTGACAACGCCCCGCCCCAGCCCATCGCCGGTCTCCACTACCATGGGGTGAAGAGCCTGGCCGCGGCCCTGGCGGTGGTTGCGGATTTTTCCTAACCGCTCCATGGGTAGCAGCCTGCAGGTGGCCAGGGTCCCCCGGTATACCGATCTATTCTCGAATGATTGGCTCACGCAGATGGCGGCGTCTCTCTCAGCCATTAATCTTCCCGGAAACGCGGCCTGCCAGGCGGACAATAAGCTGATTGACAGCAATATGGAGAGATGGTAAAAGATTTTTTCGTTATTTTTGCCGGGATTACTCCTGGATACGGAGGAGTGGCCGAGTGGTCGAAGGCGGCGGTCTTGAAAACCGTTGAACGAAAGTTCCGTGGGTTCGAATCCTACCTCCTCCGCCAATTTTATATCATGGGGTGCCAGAGCCCTGGCCCCCTTCATCATAAGTTGTTCCAGTCGCGCGGAGAAGTGACCGAGAGGCCGATGGTGCTCGCCTGCTAAGCGAGTGTTCGTTAACGCGAACCGAGGGTTCGAATCCCTCCTTCTCCGCCATTTTTTTTATTTCCCCCCCCCTTTTTGATTACCAGCCCTGTTCCAGAAGGGTTTCTCTTTGCTTTTTTGTCACTGCCTCTTTGGCTCAGGGGGGGGGAGATTCCAAACCCCTTGACCAACATGTCACACCCTGCTAGTACTTTGATGTTATTAAAAATTCCCTTAAGTTCTTATGGAAGAGGTGGGAAATTTTAAATTCTGGTCGCTGCTCCTGTGGGGTCTTGCGCCGCTCTCTGGTGGTTTGCCATTTATAACCATCATGGTGGGCCGGAAACCTGGAAATAGTGGTGATAGCAGCGACCACTGACAACTTGGAGGGAGAGTAATGAAAAAGTTATCAATGTTGTTTGCCGCCCTGGCCGCCACAGCTTTAATTGCCGCCTGTGGCGGGGGGAGTAGTGGCTCATCGGGTGATACCTGTGACGCAAATCACCTGGATCTCTGTTTTGATGCCATCAGCTGTGCCGAGTCTCTTGGTATTTGGGACGGCAGCAGTTGCGTTACCTGTGACGATAGCCACCCCTACCTCTGTCAAGATGAAGATAGCTGCGCCGCGGCGGGCGGCGCTTGGGAGGTCGACGTGTGCAGGATGCGCGTCGAAGATCTCTATTTCGCCGACCTCAATCTGCAAAGCTGTGTTGATGATGCTGTACTTGCCCTCAACTACACCTATGCCGATGAGATCACCCGCCTTGACTGCCTGTCCTCAGGGATTACCACTCTGGCCGGCCTTGAAAACCTTACCTCTCTGGCCGTGCTGAATCTTGATAAGAATAATCTCATTGATATCACTGCCCTGAGCAACCTAACCACTCTGACCGAGCTGTATCTTTCTGATAACCAGATAAGCGAGATCACCGCCTTGGGCAACCTCATCTCCCTACAAATTTTGGCTCTTAATTCTAATCAGTTCACTGATATAAGCGCCCTGGGTAACCTCACCTCTCTGACCGATCTGTATCTTCAGGGAAATCCCCTTATCCCCTGTGTCGACCTTGTTGATCTACAGGCAGCCCTGGCACCCTGTAATGTTCTTTGGGATATCTGCGCCGCCCTTTAAGGGGCTCTGGTAAGCCAGCAGCCGGTTCCCCAGCCCCCCTCTTTGCCAGGAAAGTAATTTGTTAATTGGCCAGAAGGCTGAGATAGGGGGGGCGGACTGGTATTATTAAAGGCGGTGGCGAGTTACTCGCCACCGCCTTTCTGCGTTTGCGGCGATGGGGGGAAAGAGAGAGCGGGGCGGCTGGCCTGGCATGGGGGGCGAAGGCAACCCTGAATAGGTTGCCGGGAGGCGGGTTATGGGCAAAATTGGGCTAATTTTGCCGGGCAGGTCCTTTACCTTTGCCGCCGCACGGCCATATATCTAGAAAAATTTTTGCTGGAAGCGGCAACCTCAGGCCGATGTGGCGGCCTTGCCCTGGCCCATGGGGGCTGAAGCCTGGCGGGTAAGAAAATTACTCCACCACCGTGCAGCTGCCCTTCTCGCAGCGCACCTCGGCCCGCAGGGCGAAGGCGTTGAAGTGGTGTTTGCGCAGTTCCCGGGCCGCCATCTCGGCCCGGGCCCCGCTGCTGCAATAGGCATAGATCGTCTTGGCGCGGTCCAGCTCATCCAGGCGGCTGCAGATCTCCGCCAGGGGTATATTCACCGCGTGGGGCAGGCGGCCCAGCTCTTTTACCTCTTCTCGGTTGCGCACGTCCAGGATCAGCTCTTGCGGCTTAGGCTTATTGATACTCTTCTTAAAGGCGGCCAGGGATATCTCGTCCCGGCCCACCTGCCGCTGCCAGTTAACCCCCTGGAGCAGGGGTCCCTTTTCCGTGGCCCCCCCCTCCTTGGTCCAGCCCTGGAAGCCGCCCTTGACCAGGGAGACCTGCTTGAAGCCGGAGGCGTGAAAGATTCCATAGGCCGCCAGGGTCTGGCGCGGATCATCGCTGTAGAGGACCACCGGCGCCTTTAAGGGGATCGCCTCCATCTTCTCTTCCAGCTGGGCCAGGGGCATGGAGATGGCCCGGGGGATACGCCGGGCCGCGGCCTTCTCCTCGTCCCGCAGGTCGATGAGTACTATGTTGCCCTTGCACACCATGCCGTACGAGGCGTAGAGGGGCAGCCCCATCCTCTGCCAGCCCGGGGCCCCGGCCAGGAAGACACGGACATTGGTGTAGCCCGCCTTAACCGCCAGGCCGGCATTCTTGGGGCTCTGGGCGCAGGTGGGGCCGTTGCAGTAGAAGACCAGGAGTTTCTCCTTATTCACCGGCAGCAGGCCGGTGAGTTCATCCATCTCGCACATGGGGATGGAGATGGCGCCGGGCAGGTGGCCCTGGGCGTAGTACATCTGGTGGCGGGAGTCGATGAGGGAGAAGTTGACCCGGTTGTCGACGAGGACCCGGAGCTCGGCCAGGGATATGTCGCTGACCCCCGGGGGCAGCTTGACCAGTTTCGGCTTGATCTCGGTGGCAAAGGGAAGCTTGCCGCGCATGGTGTAGAAGATGATGGCCCCATGACCCTTGATGGCATGCTCCACCCCCTGGCTCTTGCCGTCATAGCGGATGAGCACCGCCCCCTGATCGGTGGCCAGAGAGATGGACCTCGCCTTGATGGAGTGGCCAAGGACCTTGCCCTTGTAAACCGGACGCGCCTTGGCAGCCCAGGCAGATGGGGCGCAGAGGAGGACGGCGCAGATGAGGCAGAGGGTAATGGCTGAGCTGTATCGTGGTGTCATCTCTATTATTCGCGGCTGGTTTTACCTGTTGTTAAAAGCGCTGGCCTGGCTTAGCGGTTAGCTAACTGGCCATTGAAACTCGCCACCTGCTGCTGGCCACTCTTGATCTCCCCCGGCCCAAGCAAGGGCGACAAAGGCCACGGGTTTTAGGGTGAGTTTACTGCCAGGTCTGCTTTATCTTCTCGTGCGGGGATATAGTAAAAGCAACCTTTGTGCCAGGCCCCTTTACCGCCAGGCCAGGGGAGATGGTCCCTGTTAACCGGTGCAAGAAAATTTGACAAGAGGGGCCGGCTGGGGCATTATGGGAGCCTTGGGGCAAGTTGTCGCTATTACTGGCCCATTTGCAAAATTTTCATTGTCCTGCAAAGTAGTTTGCACCGGGGAGAGAGAGGGGAGAGATGGTATTTGGGCGTGGCAGGGAGCAGCAGGGATGAATCTCAGGATCCTCATCTTTTTTACGGTGGCGGCCATCGGCATCCTGCCCCTCACCCTCTTTCTCCTCTTTAACCTGCCATCCTCCATCCATCAGCTGGAACTGGCGGCCCAGCAGGAGACGGAGGCGAGATCCCGGATCCATTTCAGCAACCTGAACAGCCGGATCAGCGGTCTGGAGGAAGGCATCCGCCGCCTGGCCGCCGTGCCGGTGAGCCGGGATGTGGTGGGCCTCGGCGGTGAGGATGAGCTGCTGCGC
This sequence comes from Thermodesulfobacteriota bacterium, assembly GCA_039714595.1. Taxonomy (GTDB): domain Bacteria; phylum Desulfobacterota; class Desulfobulbia; order Desulfobulbales; family SURF-16; genus JAOZSN01. The sequence goes on from JBDLJA010000018.1 coordinate 31,478, forward strand.
CGCCGCTTGACCAGCCTGGTGGCAGGCTGGTTCGACGACAACGAGCAGTTCCGCGAGGCGCAGTTCATCGATCTGGTGGGTAATGAGCGCTTTGGCATGGTGCGCCAGGGCCCAGAGATGTTGCCCGTTGCCCGGGACGCATTGAAGGATCTGGAGCGCACCCCCGCCTTTCTCATCGGTCTCCATCTCCAGCCAGGCGAGGTGTTTGTCGGGGTGAGCAGCAACGGGGGAGAGGCGGGAGATGACCTGTTCATGGTGACCCCGGTGAGCGGCCCTGCCGGGGCGGTTACCGGCCTTCTGGTCCTCCTGGTGGAGCTGCCCGTCTTCCTGGCTGACTTCCACGATGCCTTCTGGGTCCTGGGCGACGGTCGCCTGGTTCATCTGGCCCCGGGGGTGGGTGAGTCACCGGCCCTGCCGGCCCAGGTGAGCGATCCGGCCGAGGAGGGGACGGATGAGCCCTTTATCCAGAGCGTGGCCGACCGGCAGTTTTCCTGGCTGCCCTTGAGCTTTAACAAGGGCTACCGGCCCACCATGTGGGTGGGGAGGCCGGTGGACCTCTCCAGCGGCCAGCAGTGGAAGTCCTCGCTCTTTAAGAAGCTGGCCCTCATCGTCACCGCCACCGCCCTGCTGGTCTTCGGCCTGGCCCATTTTATCACCAGCCGTCTCATGCTGGTCCGCCAGGAGATCCTGGTCGGCCTGGACCAGCTGTTGAACCATGGCCGGCCGGCCCGCTTTTCCTGGCAGGGCCCGGCCGAGCTCAGCAACCTGGCCGCCGATCTGGGCCAGCTGGGGGATCTCTACCTCCAGACCCGTAAGGCCCGGCGCCAGGCCGAGGCGGCCCGGCTGGAGAGCGAAGAGAAGTTTCGTAACCTCACCGAATCGGCCCATGACGCCATCGTCTTCATGGACGATAATGGCGACATTACCTACTGGAACAAGGCGGCTGAGACCTTTTTTGGTTTCAGCGCCGCTGAGGCCCTGGGCCAGCCCATCCACGCCCTTATCTCCCTGCAGCGCGGCGATGGGGGGGAGGATGTGACGGCGCCCACGGCCAGCGGCCAGCTGGACGAGATGCTGGAACTGTCCGCCACCGGCAAGGATGGCCAGGAGATCTCCCTGGAGTTGTCTCTTTCCGCCACCTCCATCAATGACCGCTGGCACGCCATCTGGATCATCCGCGACATCTCGGAGCGGCAGAGGGCGGCGGCCGAGGCGTTGCTCCAGCAGCAGCAACTGGTCCAGGCGGACAAGATGATCTCTTTAGGCCTCTTGGTCTCCGGCGTGGCCCACGAGATAAATAACCCCAACTCCATTGTCATGCTCAACACCCCCCTTATCCAGCGGGCCTGGCAGTCGGTGCTGCCCATCCTCGATGAGTTTTATGAGGACAATGGCGATTTCCTGGTGGCGGGTCTCGAGTACAGTGAGATGCGCGGCCAGCTGGACCGCCTCTGTGACGAGATCGAAGAGGGGTCCCGCAAGATTAAAGGCATTGTCCTGGACCTCAAGGATTACGCCCGGCAGGAGTCCACGGCCCGGCAGGAGGAGCTGGACCTCAACGAGGTGGCGCGCGCCGCGGTGCGCCTCACCCGTAACGTGGTGAAGAACGCCAGCCACCACTTCCGGTTGGAACTGGCGGCTAAGCTGCCCGCCATAAGGGGCAATATGCAGCGTCTGGAGCAGGTGGTGATCAACCTGATCCAAAACAGCTGCGAGGCCCTGAGCGGGCCGGAGAAGGGGGTTGTGGTGCGCACCGGCTTTGAGCGGGGCCAGGTTTTCCTCCAGGTGGAGGATGAGGGGTGCGGCATCGACCGCCAGGACCTCTCCAAGGTGTGCGATCCCTTTTATACAACCAAGCGCAGTCTGGGCGGTACCGGACTGGGGCTGTCGGTCTCGGCCGGCATTGTCAAGGAGCATAATGGTCTGCTGGAGTTTAGTCCCCGGCCCGGCGGGGGCACCATCGCCCTGCTCGCCTTTCCAGTGGCCCAGGAGGAAGAATGATGAAGAAGAACTATCCAAGCCAACCGGTCCTGCTGGTGGATGATGAGCAGGCGTGGCTCCACAGCTTCAGCCTCACCCTGCGCTCGGCCGGCATCAGCAATATCATAACCTGCGACGACAGCCGGAAGGTGATGGAGCTGCTGGCCGCGGAACCGGTCTCGGTCCTGGTCCTGGACCTCACCATGCCCCACATCAATGGCGCGGAGATCCTCATCAAGACGGTGGAGGAGTATCCCCACATCCCGGTGATCATCATCAGCGGTCTCGATCAGCTGGAGACGGCGGTGAACTGCATCAAGCAGGGCGCCTTTGATTACTTCACCAAGGTGGCCGAGGAGAATCGGCTGGTGACCGGGGTGGAACGGGCCATTGAGGTGGCGGGCCTCAGGCGGGAAAATTCGGCCTTGAAGGCCCATTTCCTGGAGGACCGGCTGGACAGGCCCGAGGCGTTTAGCGCGATCATCACCCACAACAAGAAGATGCGCACCATCTTTCAATACATGGAGGCGATCAGCGCCAGCCGCGAGCCGCTGCTTATCACCGGCGCCACCGGGGTGGGCAAGGAGCTCTTCGCCCAGGCCATGCACCGGATCAGCGGTCTGGCCGGCGACTTTGTCCCGGTGAACGTGGCGGGCTTGGATGATATGGTCTTTGCCGACACCCTGTTTGGCCATCGCAAGGGGGCCTATACCGGGGCGGACACGGCCCGGGAGGGCCTCATCGCTCGGGCCGGCGGCGGTACCCTTTTTTTAGACGAGATTGGCGATCTGTCGCCCTCCTCCCAGGTCAAGCTCCTGCGGCTCCTCCAGGAGCGGGAGTATTTCCAGCTCGGCTCTGATCTGATGCGGCGCTCCGATGCCCGGATGATATTTGCCACCCACCGGCCCATCGACCAGCTCCAGGAGCAGGGCGACTTCCGGGCCGACCTGTTCTACCGCTTGCGGGCCCACCACATCCACATCCCCGACCTGAAGGAGAGAGGCGACGATATCCCCTTACTCCTCGATCATTTCCTGGGCCAGGCCGCAGCCAAGCTGGCTAAAAAGACGCCATCCTACCCCAAGGAGCTGGTGCTGCTGCTGGCCACCTATGACTTTCCCGGTAATGTCCGGGAGCTGGAGCACCTTATCTTCGACGCGGTGAGCCATCACAAGGCCAAGATGCTGGCCATGGACAGCTTCAAGAACTATATAAACAGCCGGGGGCGGCCGGCACCCCAGCAGGCCCCAGCTGGCGGCGGCCCAACCCTCTTTGGCGAGCTGGCCACCCTGCCCACCCTGAAAGAGGCGGGGCAGCTCATGGTCCAGGAGGCGCTGTTCCGGGCCGGGGGGAATCAGGCCATTGCCGCCGATATGCTGGGCATCACCCGCCAGGCCTTGAACTGGCGCTTGAAAAAGGCGGAGAAGAGATGAGAGTGAAGAGGTTAATGCCCTTGCTTCTGGGGCTGCTGCTGCTCCTGGCCGCCGGGCCCCTGGCGGCGGGCGAGAGGCTGGAGACCATCACCACCAGTGAGCTGGTGCGGCTCCTGGCCGGCCCGGCCCCCTTTCTGCTGATCAACAGCCTGAGCCCCATTGAGTTTGACCAGGTGGCAATTCAAGGCTCGGTGAATATTCCCGCCGCCCATACCCGGCTGGGTAACCCCCTGCTGCCGGCGGACAAGGATACCGCCCTGATTTTTTACTGTAAGGGGATGCGCTGCTCCAAGAGCAGGCTGGCGGCCCGGAAGGCCATGGGCCTGGGTTACCGCGATGTGCGGGTCTACATGGAGGGGCTGCCCGCCTGGCAGGCCAGGGGCTTGCCGGTGGAGAAGCGGGTGCGTTATCCGGAGCCGGTGGTGCCCCGCCTCAGTCCCAGGCAGGTGTATGGCGCCCGGGGCCGGGCTCTGATCCTCGATATCCGCGGTGAGGAGGTGCGTCAGCTCGGCTCCGTGCCCGGCGGGGTGGCCATCCCCCTGGATGATCTGGATCAGCGCTTTGACGGCCTGCCCCGGGACCGCTTGATTATCATCGTCGATCACGCCGGTCAGCAGGCCCCCATCTGTTCGAGTTTCCTCAACCTCCACGGCTATAAGGATCTGGCCATTCTCAAGGGCGGCATGGTTGCCTGGGTCCGGGCCGGGCTGCCGGTGACCCCTTAGAGCGCCACCAGCCTCTCCTCCACCTTGGCCAGTAGTTCCCTGGTCTTCACCGGCTTGGCGATGTAATCGTCCATGCCCACCGCCAGGCAGCGCTCGCGGTCGCCGGGCAGGGCGTGGGCCGTAACGGCGATAATGGGGACGTGGCCCCCCTTCTCCGCCTCAAGCTTGCGAATGGCCATGGTGGCCTCGTGGCCGCTGAGGAGCGGCATCTGGATGTCCATCAGGATCAGGTCGATGGCCTGTTGCTCATGGGCCGCCACCGCCGCCTGGCCATCGGCCACGGCGGTAACCTGCCAGCCCTGGTCCAGGAGAAGCTCTTCCAGGAGCTGGCGGTTGATCTCCTCATCCTCGGCCAGGAGGATGTGGGGCGGGGACGGCTTGCTCTCTCCGCCCGCCTGGCCCGCTGATGTGGCGGCCCTTTCCCCCTCTGGGGCGGCCGGCTGCCACACCTCCTGCTCCTCGCTCTCCCCCGCCCTCTCCAGGGCCACGGTGACGTGGAAGGTGGTGCCCTGTTCCGCGTCACTCTCCAGCCAGATGCGGCCGCCCATCATCTCCACCAGCAGGGCGGAGATGGTGAGCCCCAAGCCGGTGCCCTCGTAGCGTCTGCTGTTGGAGGCATCGGCCTGGTCAAAGGCGCCGAAGATCAGGCCCTGTTTGTCGGCCGGGATGCCGATGCCCTGGTCCATGACCTGGAAATGGACCACCACCCCCCGTTCCATCACGGCCTGCTGGTGGACCAGAAGTTTAACCCTGCCGCCCTGATGGGAAAACTTAATGGCGTTATCCAGCAGGTTAAGCAGGACCTGCTGGATCCGTTCCGGGTCGCCGGCCAGCTGCTCAGGCAGCTGAGGATCCAGCTCCGACTCCAGGGTCAGTTCCTTGGCCGCGACCAGCTGGGCCACACCGGCCAGGGCCGTGCTAACCAGCTGGCCCAGGGAAAATACCTGGCCCTTCAGCTCCAGCTCCTCCGCCTCTATCTTGGTGAAGTCAAGGATCTTGTCCACCGTGGTCAGCAGCCTTTGGGAGGAGGCGGTTATCTTCTCCACATGGTCCTGCTGGCGGCCGGTGAGTTTTGAGTCGGCCAGGAGGTTGGTGAAGCCCATGATGCCGTTTATCGGGGTTCTGATCTCATGGCTCATGTTGTCCATGAATTCCCGCTTGGCCCGGCTGGCCTGCCCGGCGGCATCGCGGGCCTTCTCCAGGTCCCTGGCGGTCTTCTTGTGCTGGTAAACCTCTTCCACCAGCCGGCTGTTGCTCTCCTGCAGCTCGCTGGTGCGCTCCGCCACCCTGATCTCCAAGCGCTCATTGGCGATCTGGAGCTGGGTCTGGGCCTGGGCCAGCTGGTCCCGCTGTTTCTTCAGGGCCAGCTGGGAGGCGATCCGCGCCCTTATGATGGCCAGGCTGTATGGCTTGTGGACATAATCCACCGCCCCCAGGGCCAGCCCTTTGGTCTCGTCCGCCTCTTCGTGCATGGCCGTGACAAAGATCACCGGAATGTCTCTGGTGGCCGGGTCGGCCTGGAGACGGCGGCACACCTCGTGGCCATCCATGCCCGGCATCATGATATCCAGGAGGATCAGGTCGGGGCGCTGGTCTGAGGAGGCGGCCCAGCGCAGGGCCCGTTCACCGTTGGTGGCTATGATGATCTCATAGCTGTCTTCCAGCGCCTCAATGAGGATCTTCAGGTTGGCCGGGACATCATCGACAAGGAGGAGTTTGTCCATGGTTTAAGCGGGCTCTCTCTCTGGTTTTCTGGAATCTTGGAAGAGGGGGGTGGGGTTGAGGTTCAGCTCCATCTCCGCGGCCAGCTGCTTAAGGATGGCCGCGGCCTCTTCAAATTCAAAGCGGTCCAGCTGGCTCTCCATCTCTTGACGGGCCTGTCGGTATGGCTTGTGTTCGTACGCGGGCAGGGTTTGCAGGTATTTCAGGGCCCGGGGGGTGTTGGCGCTTATCAGCTCGTCTAAGGTGCGCAGCTCGGCGCAGAGCTCCTTGTTTTCGGGTAAGGTTGCTCCGCTCTCTGCGGCAGCGGTGGCCGTCTCCGGCTGGGACAGGGAGTTGATGGCGGCCAACAGCTCGGCCAGGGAATCCTCCAGGGCCGCCAGCTCCACCTCAGCCCCCTCATCGCGGCGCAGGGCCGTTTCCGCCCGGCGGGCCGCCTCCTGCAGCTCCAGGGCGGCCAGGTTGCCGGCCACCCCCTTCAGGGTGTGGGCGCTGTGGATCGCCGCCTGGTTCTGGCCGGCGGCGATGAGGGCGCGGATCTCACCGCCGGCATCACCGTTGTCCCGGGCGAATTCCTGGAGGAGGTTGTGGAACAGCTCTTCGTTGCCGCCCAACCGTTGCAGGGCCAGGGTCGTGTCCAGACCGCTTATCTGCGGCCCGCTGCCCGCCGCGATCATTGGGGCGACGGGGCGGGGTTGCGGCGGGGCGTCAGGGAGCCAGCGCTGCAGGGCGTCATGGAGGGCGTCCGGGTCAATGGGTTTGGCCACATAGTCGTTCATCCCCGCCTCCAGGCACGCCTCACGGTCCCCCATCATCGCCTTGGCGGTCATGGCGATGATGGGCAGGTCGCGAAAGCGCTCCTGGCGCCGGATCTCCCGGGTGGCGGCCAAGCCGTCCATATGCGGCATCTGCACGTCCATGAGGACAATGTCAAAGTCATCAGCCACTCGGTTCAACGCCTCCAGGCCATTCTCGGCCGTGACCACCTCCGCCCCGAGGCTGGTCAGGATCTCCATGGCCACCTGGCGGTTGATGGAGTTGTCCTCCACCAGCAGCACCCGGCAGGGGACCATGGCCTGGGCCGATTCCTGCTGGCCAGCGGCAGCGGCGACTCTTCTCCTCTCCGTCCGCTTCAGGAGCTGGCTGAGGGAGTAGAGGAGCAGCTCCTTTTTCACCGGTTTGCTGAGCAGGGTGGTGATGCCGGCGTCCTTAACCTCCTGACAGGTCTTCTTGTCCGGCTCGCTGGCGCTGATCATGATAATGGGCAGGGGGGGCAGCTCACTCTCCTGGAGCCGCTTAACCAGCCCCAGGCCGTTCAGGCCCGGCATGGCATGGTCCACCAGGATCACCTGGGGCAGGGGGATCTGGCGGCTCTCTTTGGCATGGAGGAGGTCCAGGGCCTCCTGGCCTGTGGCCGTGCTCTCCACCTCAAAGGCGAAAGAGGAGAACATCTTGGCCATGAAGTGGCGGAACATCTTGTTGTCGTCGACGATGAGAACCCGGGTGCCGGCCAGCCTGCTGAAGTCCCTGGGGGCAGTGACCTCGGCCTGCTGACCCAGCTGGGCGGTAAAGTAGAAGGTGCTGCCCTCCTGGGGCTGGCTCTCCACCCAGATCCGGCCGCTAAACTGCTCAACGATGCGCTTGCTGATGGCCAGCCCCAGGCCGGTGCCGCCAAACTGGCGGGAGATCGACTCGTCGCCCTGGCAGAAGGCGGCAAAGACCTCTTTTATCTGCTCCTCTTCCAGGCCGATACCGGTGTCTGCCACCTTGAAACAGAGTTCGATCCCATCCTCTGACCCTGTCCCCTCCAGCTGGCTGACGCTGAGCTGGATGGAGCCCTTATGGGTGAACTTCATGGCGTTGCTCAGCAGGTTCAGCAATACCTGATTGAGACGCAGCGGGTCGCCCACCAGTCCGTCGGGGAGTTGCTCATCGCGGTTGATGGTGAGCTGCAATCCCTTCTCATTGGCCTTGGCCTGGAAGATGGCGGCCAGATCGGCCAGCATCTCATCGAGGCTGAAGTTTATCTGTTCCATCTCCAGGTGACCCGCCTCAATCTTGGAGAAATCGAGGATGTCATCGATGATCCCCAGCAGGGAGGCGGCGGCGCTGCTCACGGTGGAGAGATAGTCGCGCACCTTGGCGGAGATGTCCTGTTTCAGGGCCAGGCTGGAGAGGCCGATGATGGCGTTCATCGGGGTGCGGATCTCGTGGCTCATATTGGCCAGAAAGGTGGATTTGGTGCGATTGGCACCCTCCGCCTCCTCTTTGGCCGCCTGTAGTTTCGTCAGGGTGTGGCGATGTTCGCCCACCTCCCCGGCCAGCTCGTCATTCATGTCCACCAGCTTATCGTTGAGATCCCGCATCTTATCCTGCTGCTGGGTGAGCTCCCTGGTCCGCTGCTCCACCTTGTCCTCCAGGGTATGACTGTAGCCCTCCAGCATGGCGTTGGCGGCCTCGAGCTCGTCTTTGGCCTTGGTGAGGTCGCTGTTTCTGGCCTGCACCTCGGAGTAGTAATATTTCAGCTGGTGGACCATCTCGTTGAAGGAGCGGGCCATCTGGCCGATCTCATCCTTTGACTCAACCTGGACCATGGAGGTGAAGTCATTGGTATCCATGAAGTATTTGAAGCCGCGGTTGATGCGTAAGATTGGCCGGGTGATGAAGCGGGCCAGATAGGTGGCCAGGAAGAGCACCATGATAACCGCGGCAATGAGGGCGGAGATGGAGAGGACGGTGGAGAGACGGGCCTGGCGCCGGCTATGTTGGGTGGTGAGCAGGGAGTTGTGGCGGGTGTCGGCCACCAGGAGCTGCACCTCTTCCCGCAGGGCGCAGAATTGGCTGGATAATTCGTTGGCCTGCTGGTTCATCCGGCCATATATGGCGCTGGCCTGATCTGCCTCCTGGCTCATGCGGTCCAGGGCGGCAAACAGCTCCTCCTGGGCCGGCAGGGTCTCACTGTCCAGGATCTCCAGCAGGAGCTCAAACACCTCTTCGCGGTCCGAGGCGATGAGGGTGTTGATCTTTTTGGCCGAGAAGAACAGGTCGGCTAAAGGCCGCCGGGCCTGGCCAATGGCCACGGCCAGGGAGGCGTTCTCCGAGGAGAGGGAGAAGAGCCATTGGCCTAAAGGGCTCTCCTCCGGGCTGGTGGCCCCGGCAAAGGGGGCCTCGTTGGCAATGGCGTTGTTCAGGTCCAGCAGCCACTGGTACGCCTCGCCTCGATACTGCTGGACGGTGTTCTGGAACAGTAAAGGGTTGAGGATGTCGGTGCGGTCCTTCTCCTTGTTTAGTTCCAGATAGGTCTGGCTGACCTCCTGCCAGGCCAGCCTCTTCTCCTTGAATGAGGTGAGGAGCTCTTTGCTCTCCTGGCTATGGTGAAAGGTCTCGAAGTGGCGGATCTCCGCCTGGACTTTGCTCAGGAATTCATCAATTTCCTTGTAGATGATCAAGCGCTGCTCCAGGGTCATTTCGGTGGAGAGGAGGCGGAACTCCCGGGCCATGATCGACTTCATCTGGTCGTTGATGGTGGTGATGGACTGCACCTCCTCCATGGTTCGGCCCATCTCCTCCATGCCGGCGCTGAGGCGGCTGCCGCCATAGATGTTGATCAGGGCGGCGATACCGCCGATGGTGGCAATAATGAAGAAGGAGAGGAGCAGCTTATGCTGGATGCGCAGGTTTTTCATGGGGAGATGGCCTCCTAGTAGCGCCGGCCCAGGGGGTCGTAGCCGTCCTTCTGCCAGCTGAGGACTCCGCCATCCAGGAAGTGGTAGTTATCGTGGCCGGTCTGGCGCAAGACATGCTCGAGCCAGAGGGACTGCTTGCCGCAGTTGTCGAAGATGAGCAGCTTCTTCCGTTTTACCTTGCGGCTGCCGCTCTTGATCAGCTTCACCATCCGGTCCACCGGATAGTGGCGCAGGTTGGCCAGGGAGACGGGAAACTGGTCGCGGTTGCTCATCTCCCGCACGTCGCAGACCAGGGTATCACCCTTGCGGCTCAAGCGGAGGAAGTCGGCCGTTTTCAGGGTGTGTTTTTTATACTCCTTCTGTAACTGCCTGAAGGTGCCTTGGTTTTCCGCCAGGGGCTGGTCCAGGAACATGGCCAGCTGCGGCTGTTTCTTGGTCCAGTCGGCGATGCCGGCCAGGTAGACATAGCTGTTGCCGAAGTTCCACTCTTTCGCCTTCACGAAGGCGGCGGTGGCCTTGGGTCACCTGAAGCCGTTACAGTAAAAGACCAGGGCTTTCTGCGGCGCCTTGTTGATCAAGCGCTGCAGATCCTCCTTGATCATGGTGCCGACGGGGATGTGGATGGCGCCCTTGATCCGCAGGGTGGCATACTCCAGCCGGCTGCGGGTATCGATGATGTGGCTCTGCTCCAGCTGTTCGGCCAGCTGTTTGGTGGAGATGGAGCGGGGCTTGCCGGCCGCCTGGGCCGGCTGGCAGAGGGTGAAGAGGAGGAGAATGGCTACGGCTAAGCGGGTAAGACAGGTGATGGGCATGGCAGAAAAAATTTTAATGTTCGAGGGTTAGGTGATATATCCCGGGGAGATGCCTGAACTGTTCGGCATAATCAAGGCCATATCCCACTAGAAAACCGTCAGGCCCGGGAAAACCAACATATTCACAGTTGACCTGGATCTTGCGCCTCTCCTCCTTGTCGATGAGGGTGCAGCAGCAAACCGAGAGGGGGGCCTGCCGGGGTCCCTTCAGGAAGTAATCCTTGAGCCAGGCCATGGTGGAGCCGGTGTCAACGATGTCTTCCACCAGCAGGAGGTGGCGGCCGGCCAGATCCACCTCCACATCCTTGCTCAGGGTGATGGTGCCGGAGGATCTGCTCGACTTGCCGTAGCTTGCCACCCGGATGAAATCAATCTCCACCTCTTCGGGAAGATCCAGGCTCCGCACCAGGTCGGCCATGAAGATGAAGGCGCCGTTTAAGACCCCCACCAGCACGAGGCTTTTGCCCTGATAGTCCCTGCTGATCTCCCGGCCAAGTTCCTTTACCCGGCGGGCGATATCTTCCGGAGAGATGATGAGTTTTTTCATGTTTTTTTGCTCGGGATAAATCGTTCATGGCCCGATGGTTATCGGGTGGCCTGTCCCCCCCTTACTTGCCCAGGCAGAAGTCCTGGAAAACAATGTCGAGAATATCGTCGGTACTGGTTTCACCGATGATCTCGGCCAGCCCGTCCATGGCTGTCTGCAGCTCGATGGCCAGCAGGTCGGGCGGCAGGTTGGCGGCAAGTCCGGCCACAACCTGCTCTGTGGCCTCCAGGGCCAGGCCCAGCCCCTGCTGGTGGCGGAGGTTGGGCACCGTGGCGTGGCCAGGGTCCCAGTGGTCCTCGCCGCCGGTGATTTTTCTGGCGATGGCGTCCTGCAGCCCTGCCAACCCCTCCCCCTTCCTGGCGGAGATGGGGACCAGATCAAGATCAGGGAAGTGGGACTGGAACTCCTCCAGCTGGAACTCATCTACAATATCAATTTTATTAACAACATACAAGGTAGGCTTATGGGTGAGTTGCCGCAGCTGCCTGTCTTCCTCGCTTACCCCGGCCTCGGCGTCAACCATGAACAGGACCAGGTCGGCCGTGGCCAGCTTCTCCCGGGCCCTCCGGATGCCCATCTCCTCCACCGCGCCCGCCTCTTCCCTGATGCCGGCGGTGTCGGTGATCTTCACCGGGATGGACCTGATCTCCAGGCTCTCCTCCAGGGTGTCGCGGGTGGTGCCCGGCACGGCGGTGACAATGGCGCGGTCTTCGCCCAGCAGGGCGTTGAGCAGGCTTGACTTGCCCACATTGGGGCGGCCCAGGATAACTAAAGAGACCCCTTCGCGGTACACCCTGCCCCGCTCACCGTTTTTTATCAGGCGGGAGAGGGGCCTTATGACCTCCTCGGTCAGCTGCTCGGCCATCTCCCGGGCCTGGATGATCTCCACATCCTCATCGGGAAAGTCGATGGCCACCTCGATTATCGAGCGGCAGCGGATGAGGCTTGCGCCCATGGCCTCTACTTCGGCGCAGAGGCGGCCGGAGAGGTGCTGACGGGCCATGTCCAGGCCGGTGGCTGTCTTGGCCTCCAGCAGGGCCATCACCGCCTCGGCCTGGGTGAGATCGATGCGGCCGTTTAAAAAGGCGCGTTTGGTAAATTCGCCGGGCCCAGCCAGCACTGCCCCGGCAGCGGTGATCAGGGCCAGGACCTGGCGCAGGATGAGGAAGCTGCCGTGGCAGTGGATCTCCACCACGTCTTCCCGGGTGTAGGTGCGGGGGGCCCGCATGTAGACGGCCAGCACCTCATCCACCACCTGCTGGTGGCCGTCTATCACATGGCCGTAGGTGAGCTGGTGGCTCTGGAGGGGGCCTGGTTTGGCCGGCTGGAAGATGGTTTGGGCAATGGCCAGGGCCTTCGGCCCGCTGATGCGGATAACCCCGATTCCCCCCGGGCCGGGGGGGGTGGCAATGGCGGTGATGGTGGGTTCGGGACTGCTGGCGGCTGTCATCGCTTGCGCCGGCGCCGGCGGGTACCTACACCGGGGGGATGGATGAGGACCTTCTTGAAGAGGCCGCCGCCCACGCTGCGGCTGCGAATATCTTTATCGTCTTCCAGGGTGAGGTGGATCAGCCGCCGGTCGGCCGGGCTTAGGGGGGGGGTGGTCCGGCTCTCCTGCCCCTCCTTGGCCTCAGTGGCCAACTGCCGGGCCATGGCGCGCAGCTCCTGGCCCCTCTGGGCCCGGAAGTTGTCACAATCAACGACAAAGCGGGTCCGGGGGGGCAATCTGTTGTCGGTTATCTTGCCCAGGAGATACTGGAGGGCGTCCAGGGCCTGGCCATCGCGGGCCGTGAGCTGCTTTGCGCAGGGGCCGGTGATGGCTAGGTGGAGCCGGTTATCCTGCTCCGCCATGCTTATCTCAGCCTCCATCTCCATCAGGGAGAGGAGGGAGGCCAGTTCCTGGCGGAGGAGGTCGTGGTGGGGGGGGACTGCCTGCTCCCCCTTCTCGTCACGGGGGGGGGAAGCTGGGCTGGGCTGGGGGGCGTCGGTGGACTCCGGCCTAGTCTCTTCTCTGCTGGCCTGTTCCTTGCGGCTGGCCCGGATTATGGCCTGGCGCCGGAGAATACCAAAGATGCCGTCCGAGCCGGTGGCCAGCACCTCGATGCGCAGCTGCTCGCGGCTGGTGCGCAGGCTCTCACAGGCGCGGTTGATCGCCTCATCCACATCCCGGCCCTTGAACTCCAATGGGGTGCTCATGGCCTTATCAATCAGGGGCCTTGTTGATGGCGTACTGCTGGGCGATGGAGAGCAGGTTGTTGACGAACCAGTAGAGCACCAGGCCCGAGGCGAAGTTAACGAACATGAAGGTGAAGATCACCGGCAGAAACATCATCACCTTGGCCTGGGTGGGGTCGGCCGGGGCCGGGGTCATCTTCTGCTGGAGGAACATGGAGCCGCCCATGAGCAGGGTGAGTACCGGCAGGCCGCCCACTATGGGCAGCTCAAAGCCCAGGAAGAGACGGTCCGGGGCGGAGAGGTCGGTTATCCAGCCCATGAAGGGGGCGTGGCGCAGCTCAATGGTCTGCATGAGGAGACGGTAGAGGGCGAAGAAGACGGGAATCTGCAGGAGCATGGGCATACAGCCGCCCACCGGGTTGACCTTATAGGTCTGGTAGAGGGCCATGGTCTCCCGGCTCATCCGCTCCCGGTCATCACCATACTTCTCCTTCAGCTTGGCCATCTTGGGCTGGAGCTTCTGCATGGTCTTCATCGACTTCATGCCCTTGTAGGAGAGGGGCCAGAAGAGGAGCTTGATGAAGACGGTGAGGAGGATGATGGCCCAGCCGTAGTTATGGAGGTAGCCGTAGAGCCAGTTGAGCATAACCAGCATGGGCTTGGCCAGGAAGTCAAACCAGCCGAAGTTGATAATGGCCTTCAGGTTATGGCCCGCCGTCTTCAGGCTGGCCATCTTCTTGGGGCCAAGATAAACGTTGTAATTATAGGTCTTCATCGCCCCTGGCGGCAGGCTGACCACCGGTTCGCTGAGGGTGATGGCCGCCCTCTCCTCATCGAGCATCTTCAGGTTAAGGGTGGCCTGTTCGGCCTGGGGCATGATGGCAGCCATGAAGTAGGTGCCGGAGTAGCCCAGGAAGTCAAACTGGCCGGTCTGGCTCACCGGCTCATCGGCCAGCTTCCCCGGTTTGATCTCCTCCAGGGAGTCGTTCTGGAAATAGACCGGGCCGTTAAAGAGGAATCTGTTATTGGGGTTGGCGCTGAACGGCCGGTTGACCATGCGGAGAAAGGGGGCGCCCTGGTACTGGAACTCGGGGCTGGGGTTGTGCAGGGTTATGGCCAGGTCGATGAGGTAGGAGTCGGGGTGAAAGGTCATCTTGCGCTGGATGACGATGCCTGAGTCCAGGGTGGTGGTAAGGGTAAGGAGTTGCTCTCCCTCTGTTACCTGCAGCTCGGTGGTGTCGGCCGAGAAGAGGGGAACCTGGCCGGCCGTGGGCGCGGCACCGAAGGAGAAGTAGAGGGGCAGGTCAATGGCACCACTCTCCTGGATCAGTTCCTTGGGACCTGACTCCTCCGCCAGCTCCTCCCGGTACTTCTTCAGGCTAAGGCTCTTGAGGCCACCGCCGTTTTCAGTGATCACGGCCCGGTAAAGGTTGGTGTCCACCCTGATGTCGCGCGCCTCGCGCTCCGGTTGGCCCGCGGGGGCGGGCGGCGCGGCGGGAACGGGCTGAATCTGCCCAGCCGGGGCCAGGGCGGGAACCTCTCCGGCCGGGGTCTCCCCACCTTCTGGCCCAACTTGGCTGGCGGTGACAGGCTCCTTACTTGGCGGCGGCTGGGGCGGCAGAAAAAGATAATTATAGCCAAGCAAGATGGCCAGGGACAAAATAATGGCCAGTAACACCCTCTGGTTATCCATGTCGATTACTCTAGTTTTTATTTTTTATGAAAGTCCGTTTGGCGGGACGTTACATTGCGGGCCGGAACTTTCATGCCCAAAGGGGGCCGCTTTGTTCGGCTCCTGCGTGGTTACCGGATCATAACCTCCCCGGCAGAAGGGGTGGCAGCGCAGGAGGCGGCCCAGGGCCAGCAGGGAGCCCTTGCCGGCCCCGTAGCGGCCTATGGCCTCGCTGGCATATTGGGAACAGGTGGGGGTAAAGCGGCAGGTGGGGGGGAAGAGCGGCGAGATACAGAGTTGGTAAAAACGGATCATTGCCAGGCATAACCTTTTCATGCCACGGTCTCCTTGGCTGGGGGCGGCTCGCTCCCCTTGATGGCCTGCTGGATCAGGGTCTTCACTTCGGCGGGAGAGGCGGGCCGGAATTCCCGGCGGCTGGCGAAAACGATGTCGTGGCCGGCCGGCAGGAAGTTGCGGTTGCCGCGAAAGAATTCTTTGATCAGCCGCTTGACGCGGTTGCGCTGCACGGCCAGCTTCAAGCCATGGATACTGATCCCCAGACGGTTGTAGCCTCTGCCGTTGGGGCGGAATATAAGGTTGAAGTTGCGGCCGCGGATTCGCCTGCCGTAGCGGTAAATTGCCCGATAATCGCCAGGGCGGCGGATAAGGGCACCCTTGGGCAGCCTGTGGCCGGCCAGTTCGCCGCCAGCAACCCCAGGCACAATCAGGGGGCTAGGCGCTTGCGGCCCTTGGCCCGACGGGAATTAATGATGGCCCGGCCAGATTTGGTTTTCATCCGGTGGCGAAAACCGTGGGTGCGGGCCCGCTTGATATTGGAAGGCTGAAAGGTGCGCTTGCTCATGATCTTAACCTCTTGGTGTGTCTAATATATGTGGCCTGAGGGCCCGGGGGGACGAGTTAAATTCATCCCTGGTTGAAGCCTGGATGGCCCATCAGGAATCTGCCAGAGCTACAAAGAAGTCTATAAACCATATTGGCCCGGGGATGTCCAGAGAAAGTTGCCGGGGATATTTTGCTCCCAAGGCCAAGGGGGTGAAGAAAGTGAGGGCGCCTGTCCCCGGTTTTCTGCGCTGAGGCGCGGGGAGGGTTAGGCAAAAACAGTAAGTGTTTCTGGCTCCTTAGCCAAGCGGCGCGGCTATGGGAACGGGCGCCCCAGGGCGGTGGCACTGGCAATGGTAATGCCAGCAGCCCCTTTATAGAAGGTCAAATTTCTTGAGGGCCATCTTGGCCGCCAGGAGGGAGGCGTAGAGGGTGGCGGCCCAGAGGCCTAATAAAAATACGTTCATCATGGTGGTATTCTCTTTATGTTGGGGTTTTTCAGCTGAAGGCCGGAAGGGGGGACGCCCCCCCTCCAGCCCTGATTTTTACCCTAATACATCTTCTTGGCGTTTTCGCTGTCCTTAAGCTCCGCCAGGGAGATCTTTTTGCTGTCCATCATCTTCCAGAGGTAGCTGACATAGGCCAGGACAAAGGGCACCATGAGGGCCACATAGGTCATGACCGTCAGGGTATACTTTGAGCTGGAGGCGTTGAAGATGGTCAGGCTCGACTGGGGATCAACCACGGACGGGTAGAACGGGGTGTTGTTGAAGGCGGGCAGCAGGAAGACGGTGAGCGCCGTCAGGACCACGCCCAGGCCACCGAACCAGATGCCCTTGTCCGAACCCTGGAAGCTGGTGAGGAAGACGCTGTAGATCACCAGCCCCAGGCCGGCCAGGAGGAAGATGAGGAGCAGGGGGTTGGCCAGCAGGTTATGCAGGTATTTACCCTTCTCCATGATCACGGCCCCGCTCGCCTCGTCCACCGCGAAGCCGTTCATGGTGACCAGGTTGAGGAGGACAAAGAGGAGAAAGGGCAGGAGCCAGAGAAAGTTGACCAGCACCGAGCGCCGGCAGCGCTCCTGCAGGCGCTGGTGATCGATGTTGGTGAGCAGGTACATGGGCGCCATGGTTCGGGCCAGGAAGACCAGCATCACGCCAAAGGCGACGTTGAACATGTTAGAGGCCGCCTCCAGGCCCCGCAGGGGGGTGTGCCAGCTCACCTGGTTATAGGCGTTCAGTGAGAAGTTGGAACCGGTGTAAAAGGTGCCCACGGCGGTGCCGATGAGAATCAGGCCCACGGTGCCGTTGATGAAGAGAAAGATCTCATAGGTGCGGGCGCCGAGGAAGTTATCCGGCTTCTTGCGGTACTCGTAGCTCACCGCCTGGATGATAAAGGTGAAGAGGATGGCCATCCAGACCCAGTAGGCCCCGCCGAAGCTGGTGGCGTAGAACTTGGGAAAGGCGGCGAACAGCGCCCCGCCGAAGAGGACCAGGGTGGTAAAGGTCAGCTCCCACTTGCGGCCCAGGGAGTTGATGATCAGATCCTTCTCCTCCTCGCTGCGGGGCAGGGTGAAGAGCATCGACTGCCCCCCCTGGACAAACTGCAGGAAGACGAACAGCGCCCCCACCACCGAGGTAATTGTCCACCAGATCACCTGCAGGGTTGTGTAATCAAGATTGCCAAACATTTATTCTTCCTCCGGTCCGATATTGATTTGCTTGAGCATGATTTTGACCTCGGCGATGAGCAGCAGGGTGAAGAGGCCCAGGAAGATCATGAAGGTGGTCTGGACCGTGCCGCTGGGCAGGTTGGTGCTGGCCACGTTCACCGGCAGCATCCCCTGGATGGCCCAGGGCTGGCGACCCACCTCGGCCACCACCCAGCCGGCCTGGGAGGCGACCCAGGCCAGGGGTATACAGGCCACGCCCAGGAGATGGAGCCAGCGCTGGCGCTCCAGCCGGCCATTGTTGACATAAAAGAGGATGGCCAGGAAGACCAGGGGGAAGAGGGTCCCCAGGATCACCATGATGTGGAAGGCGTAGTAGGTGGTGGCCACCGGCGGCATCAGGTCCGAGGGGTTAGCCAGGTGGCCGTAGCCCATGTCATCTTTATACTCGTTGAACTTGGCCAGGATGGCGCTGGTGTCCTGCTCGGCCTCCTGGGCCTTCTTGTAGGCGGCCAGCTGGACCAGGGCCTGGCGGCCGCGTTCCATCCGGGTGGCGGCCGGGATAATGTCATGCTCTTCGTTGCCGAAGACCAGGTCGTTGATTCCGGGCACAAAGGAGTTGAACTCCCGGTTGGCCAAAAGCGACAGCACGGCCGGCACCTCCGCCTTCAGGGTGAAGGGGTCCATGTCGTCGCCCGGTTCCTTGCCGGAGTTTATCAGGCCGAAGACGATGAGCGGCGCGTTTTCCTCGCCATCATAGAGGCCCTCCATGGCGGCCAGCTTCATGGGCTGGGTCTGGGCCACGTCATAGGCGGACTCGTCGCCGGTGAGGCCCACCAAGAGCGACGAGAGCAGGCCAAAGACCGAGGCCACCACCAGGCTGCGCTTGGCCATTTTTACGTGGCGGTCCTTGAGCAGGTACCAGGAGGAGACGCCCACCACAAAGAGGGAGGCCAAGAGAAAGCTTGATGAGGTGGTGTGGGTGAACTTGGCGATGGCGGTGGGGGAGAGGAGGATGGTCCAGAAGCTCTCCATCTCAAACCGGGCCGTGTCCGGGTTAAAGGCCATGCCCACCGGGTTCTGCATCCAGCCGTTGGCCACCAGGATCCACAGGGCCGAGAGGTTGGAGCCGATGGCCACCATCCAGGAGGAAAAGAGATGGAAGGACTTGGAGACCCGGTCCCAGCCAAAGAACATGACGGCGAAAAACGACGCCTCCAGGAAGAAGGCCAAAATGCCCTCCACCGCCAAAGGCGCCCCGAAGATGTCCCCCACCATCCAGGAGTAGTTGGACCAGTTGGTGCCGAACTCAAACTCCATGATGATGCCGGTGGCCACGCCAATGGCGAAGTTGATGCCAAACAGGGTCATCCAGAATTTAGTCAGATTCTTCCAGCTCTTCTTGCCGGTGGCCACATAGATGGACTCGAAAAAGGCCACCAGGAAAGAAAGCCCCAGGGTAAGCGGGACAAAGATCCAATGATACATGGCTGTTAAGGCAAATTGCGCCCTGGCCCAGTTCACCTGGCCCAGATCGATCTGTTCAACCATCACTTCCTCCTTTCTCAACTTGTTGGGTTGCCCGTTTTTCCCGGCTCAGGGGGACTTTGACAACCATTTTGGGTCTACTTGCTTAGCGCGGGTCCCGGGGGCCGGCCTGGGCTGGGGCAGTGAACTGCTCCAGGACATGGTTGGCCCGCTCTTGGTCATCGCTGTAGGTTGCTTTCAGGTAATTGGGGAAGAAAAAGGTCTTGAGGACGGCAAACATCACAAAGAGCTTGATGAGGATGATGGCCCACAACTTTCTGCCCACCCGCATGGTGCGGAATCCCTGGTAGTAAAATTGTACAACAGATTTAATCATATATAGCCTATCTAGTAATCATTATTAATACCAGGAAGTTACCGGGGCGCACTTCCCATGTCAAGTAGAATCGAAAATATTAAGCACAGTTGTCAAGTAGTTATCTGGGCCTGACCCGCCCATGCCGTTTTTATTGCTGCCATGGGTGGTCCATGGGGGAATTGGCTAACAACAGCTTTTGCAACGGGGGTCATGCGGGGCGGAAACTTGTTTTTTAGGGGGCAGGCCGTAACCAGGGGAGAGGGGGCCGGGTCTGTTTAGCTGGGGGGCAGGAGATAGGTGAG
>JBDLJA010000019.1:0-50215 GCA_039714595.1 Thermodesulfobacteriota bacterium
GCCCGGCCCTCTGGCTTAAGTCGGCCAGAGCCAGCAAGGGGACCAACGGCGCAAGTTTCCCAGTTACGCCCCAGGAAAAGGGCGCAGAGCGCGCTTGCGACATAAGAGGTAAAGCTATTTTTCAAAACTGATTTCAAATGGGTCATACCCAGGCAAAGTACCGCCGCCGCCCACCAGGGTGGGCAGCTAAACTTGTTATACTTTTTCAACTACCAGCCAGCCTATTTTTACCGCCCCACCACTGCCTATTCACCTGCTTACACTTGGACCTGAAGACCTTAAACAGTCCTGTCTCTAAGGCCAGGAACCTCTACGACTCCGCAATTCAGGAAACTACACTCCCTATTTTCAGTAATGAGGATAATACCCCCCCCATCAAACAGGAACAATTGGCAGAACACGCAAACAAACTAAGCGAATAGCCTAACGAAGCAACAATCTCAACAGCGTCTGAACCGGCTGAATAGTAGAAAAACCGTTCCAGAACAGCGCTACTACCAGGCCAGATGGCCAGTGAAAAACAAGACAATTTCCACCAAACACCAACGATTACACAGGCCTAGGTATAAGGTGTCGCACAGTGAAGACAATTTGTCAATTATCTTCACGCATTACCCCCTGCCAGTAGCTGAGCAGGAACTTCCCCCCCCATCACCGCCAAAACAGACCCCTCAAAAAAAAATTACGACACTTCAAGATGTTAGACAGGAAAATCACGAACCAGACAGGAATGAGCCGCGCCTAGCACATAAGGCGCTTAACAGAGGGGGAGAACGGAGAAGGTTAAGCCACTACACCATGGGCGGGGGTCGCACCCGTAAAGAAACCGATTATAGAGGGTCAGGGAAATTATCGGCCTGTAAGTTCCTGAAGATTATAAAAATTATAGGAAAAATTCTCAAAACTCCCAAAATTGCCGGGCCGCAAACCCCCTTTTGCCGGCGAAACAGTAACGAGCCTCCTGGTCAGGGGCAGCCAAGGGCACCATACCCGTTGGCTCGTTTTGGGGCCTGAGACTGCTCTGGCTGGCAATAATGAATATCTATTAAATTCAGCATCTTGCTCATTGCAAATGGCTGAGTTGTATGATTGTATGAATGAGAAATGTGATTACCTACCTATTAATACCAGGGAAGGACTAAAGCCAAGGTGAATGGAGATGCTAAACGCCCTGTGGCAGGCAGCCAATTACCGTTTTCTAGCATCCTGCCCCCTCGCCGGGTACCGCTGAAAGCTGAAAAACGATTACTTATCACACCACCCATCACCAGCCATCGGCCCCGAATCGATCACCCACTCCACCCTGACCAAACTGGCCAAATCAGGGGAATTCCCCTTCGTGGCCATGATTACCGTGGCCGTAGTGAGCGACCAATTTGACTTCCAGCATGGAGCCTGGCATCCTGCGGTGGCTGGGCAAAGGGGGAGATCCGCAAGAAGGCCAAGCAGGAGGAGAATATGATGATCTACGCCCCGTTAAATAACTGGCTGCAAGGGCTTGGCCTGAACAGCGCCATGATTCAGCTGGTCGATGGCATCCTGGGGCTGATGGCCCTGCTCCTCATCGCCATTACCGCCACCATCATCAACAACCTGATCTTCGCCAAGGTGGTGGCCCCTTTAATCTCCCATTCGCGCACCAAGTGGGACGACACCCTGGCCGCCAACCGCTTCTTCCACCGTCTGCTGCTGCTCGTCCCCCTATGCCTCTGTTACCTGGCCAGCGGCCTGCTCTTCCAATTCTCTGCCAGCGCCACCCTCTGGATCCACCGTCTGCTCCTGGCCCTGCTGGTGGTTATCGTCATCCGGACCATCGACGCCGCCAGCCAGGCCACTGACCGGATCTACAGCCAATCGGCCATGGCCCAGGCCAGGCCCATCCGCGGCTACCTCACGGCCCTGCGCATCATCTGTTACGTCCTGGCGGCGATCTTTATCATCGCCATCATCGCCGACAAGTCACCCTGGGGCGTGGTCAGCATCTTT
Source organism: Thermodesulfobacteriota bacterium (assembly GCA_039714595.1). GTDB lineage: Bacteria > Desulfobacterota > Desulfobulbia > Desulfobulbales > SURF-16 > JAOZSN01. Next base: position 1,987 of record JBDLJA010000019.1, read on the forward strand.
GGCGGGCTTACCGCCGTCCTGCTCCTGATCTTCAAAGACTCCATCATGGGCTTCGTGGCCAACCTGCTTCTCACCGGCAGCAACATGATCCAGGTGGGGGACTGGATCGAGGTCCCCAAGTTCCAGGCCGACGGCGACGTGATCGACATCAGCCTCCACACCGTCCAGGTCCAGAACTGGGACAAGACCATCAGCGCCATCCCCTCCTACGCCCTGGTCAGCCAAGGCTTCAAGAACTGGCGCGGGATGGCGGAATCGGGCGGCCGGCGGATCAAGCGGGCCATCTACCTGGACATGGCCGCCATCCGCTTCTGCTCGCCAGCCCTGCTGGAGCACTTAGAGACGATAACCCTGCTTCAGCCCTATCTGGCGGCAAAAAGAAACGAGATAGCTGAAGACAACCGAAGCAGGCCCGACCAGAGCCAGAACCCGGCCAACCTCCGCCAGCAGACCAACATCGGCATCTTCCGGGCCTACGTGGAGGCGTATCTCCGCCAGCACCAGGAGATAAGCAGCGAGTTCACCTTCCTCATCCGCCAGCTGGCCCCCACCGCCCAGGGGCTGCCCCTGGAGATTTACGCCTTCTGCCGGGACATCCGCTGGGCCCGCTACGAGGCGATCCAGGCCGACATCTTCGACCATCTGCTGGCCATAATCCCGGAGTTTGAGCTGCGGGTCTTCCAATACCCCAGCGGCCAGGATCTACAGAAGTCGCAGACCGGGTCCGCCGGCAACCTTGCCAGCACCCTGCCAGGCGTAAACCCCTAGGCCTTGCCACTCTAACCTTGCCAGAGACAGGCCATGGGCGCTAAACAGCCCGGGCAAATATTTCCAATCTGAGGTTGGCGATATTTTTGCATATGTTGCTGCAGCAGATGATGGAGAGATGAGCAATGAAGAGGGGTAACTGAGAAAAGTAGTCGCTGGTGGCCAAGGGTCACCATGAACGTGTCGGCAACCTTGCAAAACCAGAAGGAGCCAAACTAAATGGGCACAGCCCAAATTGCTAACCAGGAAATTAACAGCCAATAAGGCATAAAAAAAACCCTTGATCGGATAATCTCCAATCAAGGGTTTTTTGTACTAATGGCGGGGCCGACGAGACTCGAACTCGCGACCTCTGGCGTGACAGGCCAGCATTCTAACCAACTGAACTACGACCCCGTTTTTTTCTTACTGGTTCTTGGCGTGGGCAAGCTAAGTCAATGAACCAGGTGTTACAAAAGTGGTGGGCGGTACAGGGATCGAACCTGTGACCCTCGGCTTGTAAGGCCGATGCTCTCCCAGCTGAGCTAACCGCCCGCAGAACGAGAGATGTTTTTACCAAGGCTGACCGCTGGCGTCAACGAAAAAAAGGGGCGGCTGGCAAAATTACAACAGCTGGCCAAAGTCCCTGTATCAGTGGGGCGTTCCCCCCTCCCCTTCCGCCTGCAGGCTGAACATCTCAGCCGCAAACGGCTTCACCGGAAACTCCTTGAAAAGGGGTTCATCACCTGTCAGCAGGGCCGCCTCCAGCACCTCGTCGGCGTGAGCCACCAGCTTGATCGTCAGGCTCTTCAAGATCTTGGCCGGGATCTTCTCCAGGTCCCGCTCATTTTCCCTGGGGATGAGGACATGGGTGATGTTGCCGCGTCTGGCGGCCAGCAGCTTTTCGGTGAGGCCGCCGATGGGCAGGACCCGGCCGCGCAGGGTGATCTCGCCGGTCATAGCGATGTTCCGGCGCACCGGGACCTGGAGCAGGGCCGAAACCAAAGAGGTGGCCATGGTGATCCCGGCCGAGGGACCGTCCTTGGGGATAGCCCCTTCCGGCACATGGATATGGATGTCAAGCTTCTGGTAAAACTCACGGGCCAGCCCCAGCCTCAGCGAGTTGGCCCGCACATAGCTTAGGGCGGCCTGGGCCGACTCCTGCATCACCTCGCCCAGCTTGCCGGTGATGGTGAGCTTGCCGTGACCAGGCATGAGCACCGTCTCGATCTGGAGGATATCGCCGCCCACCGCGGTCCAGGCCAGGCCGGTGGCCAGGCCCACCTGATCCGCCTCCTCGGCCAGACCGAAGCGGTGGCGGGGCGGCCCCAGGTAACGGCGCACGGTCTGACTGGTGATGCGATAGCGCTTATCCCTCTCTTTTCTGGACAGGCGATCCCGGGCCACCTTGCGGCAGACGCCGGCAATGGTCCTCTCCAGGCTCCGCACCCCCGCCTCCCGGGTGTAGGACCTGATTATCTCAAGCAACGACTTGTTCGGGAAGGTGATATCCCCTTCGCCAAAACCGTTTTCCGTCAGCTGCTTGGGCACCAGGTAGCCGTTTGCTATCTGCAGCTTGTCCTCCTCGGTGTAGCCGGAGAGGTTGATTATCTCCATCCGGTCCCTTAAGGGGCCGGGGATGGCGGTGAGGTTGTTGGCGGTGGTGATAAAAAAGACATCGGAGAGATCGTAGTCGAGATCCAGGTAGTGGTCGTTGAAGTTAAAGTTCTGCTCCGGATCCAGCACCTCCAAGAGGGCCGCGGAGGGATCACCACGAAAATCGGTGGACATCTTGTCTATCTCATCCAGGCAGAAGACCGGATTGTTCACCTTCACCTTCTGCAGAGACTGGATGATCTTGCCCGGCATGGCGCCGATATAGGTCCGCCGGTGGCCGCGAATCTCCGCCTCGTCGCGGACCCCGCCTAAAGAGAGGCGGACAAACTTGCGGCCCATGGCCCGGGCCACGGAGCGCGACAGTGAGGTCTTCCCCACCCCTGGCGGGCCCACCAGGCAGAGGATGGGCCCTTTAATCTTCTTAACCTGGGCCTGGACGGCCAGATACTCCAGGATCCGCTCCTTGGGTTCGGCCAGGCCAAAATGGTCCTCATTGAGCACCTCTTCGGCCCCAGCCACGTCGATCTTGCTGCGACTCTTTTGATACCAGGGCAACCCTAAGATCGTATCAATATAGTTGCGCACCACCGTGGCCTCGGCGCTCATGGGCGGCATCATCTTCAGCTTTTTGAATTCCTTGGCAAGCTTATCCCGGGCCGCCTTGGGCAGCTTTTTCTTGCCAATCTGCTCGCCCAGCTCCGCCATCTCCGTGGCCGGATCATCCTGCTGGCCCATCTCCTTCTGGATGATCCGCAGCTGCTCGGCCAGATAGTAGTCCTTCTGGGCCTTGTCCAGCTTCTTCCTGACCCGGCTGCGGATATCGACCTCAAGGCCGGCGATCTCATTTTCCCGGTGGAGGATGACAAGAATCGCCTCCTGCCGCTCCTTGACGTCAATCATCTCCAGGAGCCCTTGTTTTTCCGCACTTTTCAAGGGCAGGTGGGAGGCCATGACATCGATAAATTTTCCGGCCGCTTTAATCTTGGTGAGGGAGGCAACCACCTCTTTGGTGATCTTCTTATGGTGCTTGCGGTAGAGCTGGAAGGCGGTCATTATCTCCCGCATGAACGCCTCCACCTCCTCGTCGCCGCTCTCCTCCTCGTCAAACTCATGGAGGAGGACCTGGACCAGCTCATCTTCGCCCAGATACTCCTTGACCCGGGCTCGGCGCCGCCCCTCAACCAGGGCCTTGATGGTGCCATCGGGCAAGCGCAGCAGCTGCATCACCCGGCCAATGGTGCCAACTTCATTTACACCGGAGAGATCCGGGTCTTCCTCGGAACCATCCTTCTGGCTGGCCAGGAAGATCTCCGACTTTTCCGCCATGGCCCGCTCCAAGGCGGCAATGGACTTCTTGCGCCCCACCACTAAGGGAGCGACCATGTGGGGGAATAAAACGATATCGCGCAGGGGCAGCAGGGGATATTTTTTCATGGTTTCAACCGCAACGGTGCAATAAATGCCCAGGGGAGAGGGTAAAAAAAATACCACCAGTGATGAGGGCCCTGAAAAGGCCTTCATCACTGGTGGCAGGTTCGAACCATTAACGGCAGGGCCCGGGAGGGATCGTTGCCGCTAATGGTAAAAAGAAATCAGGCGCTCTTCTTGGTCTCGGTCTCGTAGAGGATGACCGGGTAGTCACCGTTAACGATAACCTGTTCACTGATCACGCACTCTTTAACGTTTTCCTCGGAGGGCAGCTCATACATCACCTCGAGCATCGCCTTCTCCATGACGGAACGCAGACCCCGGGCCCCAGATTTACGCTTGATCGCCTCGCCGGCAATGGCGGTAAGGGCCCCTTCGGTGAAGCGTAAGCGGACATCCTCAAACTCAAAGAGTTTCTGGTACTGCTTGGTGAGGGCGTTTTTCGGCTCCTGGAGGATGCGGACCAGATCATCCTCGGTGAGCTCCTCCATGGTGGAGATAACCGGCAACCGGCCCACCAGCTCCGGGATCAGGCCAAAGGAGAGAAGATCCTCGGGCTGAACCCCCACCAGCAGCTCGCCCACGCTCTTCTTGGTCTTGGCCACCACCTTGGCGCCAAAGCCCATGGACTTGGAACCGGTGCGCCGCTTTATCACGTTTTCCAGGCCGACAAAGGCGCCGCCGACGATAAAGAGGATATTGGTGGTGTCGATGCGGACATACTCCTGCTGGGGATGCTTGCGCCCCCCCTTGGGGGGAATGGAAGCCACCGTGCCCTCGATGATCTTCAGCAGGGCCTGCTGCACCCCTTCACCGGAGACGTCACGGGTGATGGAGGCGGAATCGGACTTACGGGCGATCTTGTCGATCTCATCGATGTAGATGATGCCGCGCTGCGCCTTTTCCACGTCATGGTCGGCGGCCTGGAGCAGATTCACCAGGATGTTCTCCACATCCTCACCCACATAACCGGCCTCGGTGAGGGTGGTGGCGTCGGCCATGGCAAAGGGCACGTTCAACACCCGGGCCAGGGTCTGGGCCACCAGGGTCTTACCGCTGCCGGTGGGACCGATGAGGATGATGTTCGACTTCTGCAGCTCCACATCGCCACTCTGGTTGGAGTAGTTTGACTCCACCCGCTTATAGTGGTTGTGGACGGCCACGCTCATGATGCGTTTGGCCTGGTCCTGGCCCACGATGTATTCATCGAGATGGGTCTTGATGTCGCGGGGCTTGAGCAGGGTGTGGACCTCGTCCATCCCCTCCTTCTTGCGGTCCTCGCGCACTATATCGTTGCACAGGTCTATACACTCATCACAGATGTAGACGTTGGGTCCGGCGATGAGTTTTTTGACCTCTTCCTGGCTCTTTCCACAGAAAGAGCAGACGACATCCATGTCTTCCGTATGATCTCCGGCCATAAGCAGCCTTCCTCACTAAAGTTATGAACTTCTCTAAAAAGGAACGACGTTGCCGTCCCAGATCTTGCCCACTTATCAACGCCCCTTAGGGGCATAAATAAGACACCCCGGACAGGGGAAATGGTTCCAGCCTACCCTTCTTCCCCTGCTATCTCGCGGTGGGTCAGCACCTTATCGATGAGGCCATACTTCTTGGCCTCATCGGGGCTCATATAATAATCACGATCAGTGTCCTTGGCAATTTTCTTCAAGGTCTGACCGGTATGGCCGGCCAGCATCCGGTTCAGGTCCTCGCGCATGCGCAGGATCTCCCGGGCGTGGATGTCAACGTCCGACGCCTGGCCGGAAAAACCGCCCATGGGCTGGTGGATCATCACCCGGGCGTTGGGCAGGGAGTGGCGCTTGCCGGTCGTGCCGGCGGCCAGGAGGAAGGCCCCCATACTGGCGGCCTGGCCCATGCACAGGGTGACAATATCACACTTGATGTACTGCATGGTATCGTAAATGGCCAGCCCGGCACTCACCGAACCACCCGGCGAGTTGATATAAAAGGTAATATCCTTCTCCGGATCATCCGCCTCCAGAAAGAGGAGCTGGGCGATGATCAGGTTGGCGACATCATCGGTAACCTGGGTCCCCAGGAAGATGATCCGCTCTTTGAGCAGGCGCGAATAGATATCATAGGCCCGCTCCCCCCTCGGGGTCTGCTCTACCACCATGGGTACGAGACTCATTTTCTCTTCTCCTCTTGGCGTCCCCCTGCGGGAGACTTAACTTATTGTGATAAGCCCGGAAACCATGGGAAAAACTCCCCTGCGATTTCCGGGCTGAAAAAAATTACTTATCTTCCGCCTCATCCTTGGCCGGAACATAGGTGATCTTGCTGGCGTTACGCAGAAATTCGACGATCTTCTCATTGAGAATCTCATGCATTAAGGGCAGCAGGTCCTCCCGGCGGGCAAAGTACTGCTTCACCTGCTCCACGGTCATGGAGTACTGGTCACCGATACGCTGGAAGGCGGCAGTCATGTCCTCGTCCTCCACCTTGATCTCTTCCGCCTCGCCGATCTTCTTGAGGATGAAGTCACCCTTGACCCGTTTTTCGGCATCGCCCTTATACTCCTCCATCAGCTTCTCCCGGTCTAAGCCGGCCGCCTCCAGGTCCATGCCCTGCTTCTCTAAGGTATCCTCCAGCTGCTTCAGGTGCTGGGCGACCTCATAGGCCACCAGCCGCTCAGGTACCGGGAAGTCATGGTTCTCCATCAGTTTGAGCATGATCACGTCCACCAGATCGCCGGAGCTCTTTTCCTCATGCTCCTTGGTCATCTGGGCCCGAACATCATCCTGCAGGTCGGCCAGACCACTGAAATCCGCGCTCACCTCCTTGGCAAAATCATCATCCAGCTCCGGCAGGATGGACTCTTTAACATCCTTCACCGTTATCTGGAATTCCACCAGGGCGCCGGCCAGGAGCTGGTTGGCGAAGTCAGCCGGAAAATCGATGGCCTTGGTGGTCTCGTCGCCAGACTTGAGGCCAACGAGGGCCTCTTCAAACTCCTTGCCATTCTTGCCGGAACCGATATCCACCGTGTAATCGCTGCCCTTGACATTATCCATCAACTCACCGTCCTTTTTGGCGGTAAAATCAATGGTGAGGATATCGCCGTCGGCCGAGGCGCGGTCTTCCACGGTGCGCAGGGGGGCATGCTCCCGGCGCAGCTCCTCCAGCCGCTTGGCCACTGTCTCATCCTCAATGATAAACTCGGGCAGTTCAACATCCAGATCCTTATAGCCGCCCAGCTCAAACTCAGGCTTGACATCGATCTCCGCCACATAGGTGAAGGTGCCAGCCTCGTCAAAATTATGGGAACGGATATCAGGGTGAACCACGGCATCGAGCTTGGTGTCTCCCAGCACGTCGAAATAGGTCTCCTGGACCAGCTCATCGGCCACCTGATTATGGACATCCTCGCCATAGTTCTTTTCGAGGATCTTCTGGGGCACCTTGCCCTTACGAAAGCCCTTGATGGTTACATCAGATGCCAGTTTACGGTACGCCTTTTTCAGGCGCTTACTTACATCCTTTTCCGGCACGACCACGGTAATGGCCCGGGACAGGGCTCCTGTTTCTTCGATACTTACGTCCATTCTGATATCCTTTATAGATTTGGTTGATTATAAACCGAAGGCTTCCGGGTCAAAACCTGGAGAGCCATTAAATTTAATGACAAGCCTGTTGTTAACATAAAAAGAAGATCATCGACACCTCAGGGCCGATGACCTTCTTTAGGCTACCTTGACAAGATAACTGGTGCGAGAGGGGGGAGTCGAACCCCCACACCAAAGGCGCTAGATCCTAAGTCTAGTGCGTCTACCAATTCCGCCACCCTCGCGTGAAGAGAGTAAAAATAAACAACTTTACCAGAGTAGTCAAGGCCCCGCCCCAGCCCTCCCTGTAATTTTAATTGACAGGTACGGCCTTTATTGCTAGCTAATTCTCTTTGCCGCCCTCTGTTCTCCCCTGGCCATGGCTGCCCCGTAAATATAACCTCCCCGGCAAGGGGCACCATAATATGAAAGACGACATTAAGTTCAACGGCCTGCCCACCCTCATCGGCTCCATCCCCCTAAGCGATCACCAGGAGGCCATGGCCTGGATCATGGAGTACACCCCGGCCATCCCCCTCTGGCCCCAGCTGCCAGGCAAGCCCCAGGAGGGTATGCTGGTCCAGTTCATGGAGGGTTTCCCCGGCCTGGAGACGGACGGTGACCGCCTCTTCTTTGCTGCTGACAGCGAACGGTTCCAGGCGGAGATGGTCCCCTTTTTCGAGGATTTTTTTTCTGTGACCGAGAACCCGGCGGACTTGCCCCACTCCCGCTTCGGGGTAAGCAAAGAACGGGCCCAGGGCCTTTACACCCTGGCCGAGAGCTGCAAGGAGAGCGATCTCTTCGCCGTCAAGGGCCAGCTCACCGGCCCCTTCACCCTGCTCACCGGTCTCACCGACCAGGACAAACGGGCCGCCTTTTACGACCCCACCCTGCGTGAGCTGGTGAGTAAGGGGACGGCCATGAAGGCGGCCTGGCAGGTCCAGTTCCTGAAGAAGATCCATGAAAATGTGATCCTCTTCATGGATGAACCGGCCCTGGCCGGGGTGGGCTCATCTTCCCTTATCTCCATCAGCAATGAAGAGATTGCCGCGGACCAGGCCGAGACCATCAACGCCATCCAGCAGGCCGGGGGACTGGCCGGCGTCCATGTCTGCGCCAACACCGACTGGCCACTGCTCTTGGGCCTTGATTACGACATCATCAACTTCGACGCCTACGGCTTTTTCGCCAGCTTCATCACCTGCAAGTCTGATATCCTCGCCTTCCTGGAACGGGGCGGCACCATTGCCTGGGGCATCGTCCCCACCGCCAAGGAGGAGGACGTGGAGAAAGAGAGCGTGGCCTCCCTGGAGGGCCTTTGGCACGAGCAGATCAGCCAGCTGGCCAGCGATGACTGGCCCATCTCCCGCATCCTGGCCCAGAGCCTCATCACCCCCAGCTGCGGCACCGGCTCCTTAAGCCCGGCCGCGGCCCGCAAGGTGCTGGAGCTTACGGCCGATTTATCTGCCAGACTCCGAGAAAAATTTCTATAAGAGGCGAAGGGCTGCGGCCCCGCCCCTTTCGCCCATCACCAAGTTTTCGTCCTTTTTATAAGCGCAACAGGTAACAAGTAAGAAATATGGAAGATTTGAATCAGACCCTGAAACAACGACGCCAGAAGGCGGCCGAGATGGCCGATCTTGGGGTGGAGCTCTACACCAACACCTTCAAGCCCGTCCACCATATCAACGACATCCTGCCCCGGGAACTGCACGACAACCAGGAGCTCGCCCTGCCGGAGGGGAAGAAGACCATTGCCGGCCGCATCATCGCCATGCGCAAGTTTGGCAAGGCCGCCTTCCTGCAGATCCAGGACGAATCGGGCCGCGGCCAGGTGTACATCAAGAAGAGCGAGGTGGGCGAGGAGAGCTTCGAGGTGTTCAAGAAACTGGACATCGGCGATCTGGCCGGCTTCACCGGCCACCTGTTTAGGACCAAGAAGGGGGAGCCCACCCTCCACGTCGCCGCCTTTGAGCTGATCACCAAGGCCCTGCGCCCCCTGCCGGAAAAATTCCACGGCCTCACCGATGTGGAGACCCGCTACCGCCAGCGTTACGTGGATCTCATCGTCAACCCTGAGGTGCGCGACACCTTCCGCAAACGGGTGGAGATCATCCGCCTCATCCGCGATTTTCTGGTCTCCCGCCACTTCATGGAGGTGGAGACCCCGATGATGCACCCCATTGCCGGCGGGGCCACGGCCAAGCCGTTCAAGACCCACCATAACGCCCTGGACATGGAGCTTTACCTGCGCATCGCCCCGGAACTCTACCTCAAACGCCTACTGGTAGGCGGCTTTGAGCGGGTATTTGAGATCAACCGCAACTTCCGTAACGAAGGACTCTCCACCCGCCACAACCCTGAGTTCACCATGCTGGAGTTCTATCAGGCCTACGCCACCTATGATGAGCTCATGGACCTCACCGAGGAGATGGTCACCGCCATCTGTGAGGAGGTGAACGGCACCCTGACCATCTCCTTTGAGGGGCAGACCGTGGACCTAAGTGGCCCCTGGCGGCGCTTCACCATGGACGAGGCGTTGATCCAGGTGGGCGGCATCGACCCGCAGGTCCTGGCCGACGACGCCAGGCTCATGGCATTGGCCAAGGAGCAGGGACTGGAGTTGGAGGAGAAGGCGGGGCCCGGCAAGGCGCGGATGGAGCTCTTTGATCTTTTGGTGGAAGAAAAACTCATTGACCCCACCTTCATCACCGCCTACCCCACCGAGGTCTCCCCCCTGGCCCGGCGCAACAACGATGACCCCAACATCACCGACCGTTTCGAGCTTTTTGTTACTGGCCGGGAGATCGCCAACGGTTTCAGCGAGTTAAACGACCCCATCGACCAGCTGGCCCGACTGGAAAAACAGGTGGCCGAGCGGGGCGACGACGAGGAGATCTTCCCGGAGGTGGACTATGACTTCGTCCGGGCCCTGGAGTATGGCATGCCGCCGGCGGCCGGCGAGGGCATCGGCATCGACCGCCTCGCCATGCTTTTGACCGACGCCCCCTCCATCCGCGACGTCATCCTCTTCCCCCATCTGCGACCAGAAAAACAGGGGAGCAAATAACAAAATGTCATTTGAATCATTTGTCGCCCTGCGCTACCTGCAGACCACCCGCAAGAAGGGTTTTCTGTCGCTGATCTCCATCATCTCGGTGGCCGGCGTGGCCGTGGGGGTGATGGCCCTCATCGTGGTCATCGCCGTTATGACCGGTTTCAGCGACGAGTTCCGCGACAAGATCCTCGGGGTCAACTCCGCCATCGTCATCCAGCAGTTTTCCGGCCAGATCAACGATTATGAGCAGGTCATCACCACGGTCCTGGAGCACGAAGAGGTAACCGGCGCCACCCCTTATATCTACGGGCAGGCGATGATCACCACCAGCAAGGGCGGCAGCGGCTGCGTGGTGCGCGGCATTGACCCGGAGAGCGCCGACTCGGTGCTCGCCCTCTCCAGCCAGTTCACCAAGGGCAGCATGGCCGGCCTTGAAGCGCAGCCGGCCGGAGAGCCAGCCGGGATTATCCTGGGCACGGGCTTGGCCCGCAAGCTGCGGGTGGGGCCAGGTGACCGGTTGCGCCTCATGTCGCCGGCCGGGCCGCTGACCCCCATGGGCATTATTCCCCGGTTCAAGACCTGCCAGGTGCAAGGGTTGTTCGCCACCGGCATGCATGAGTATGACAACAACCTGGCTTACGTCTCGCTGAGCACGGCCCAGAATTTCTTTGGGGTTAAAGGGGCGGCCCATGGCATTGAACTGGCCGTGATTGACATCGATAACACCCCGGCCATCGCCCGGGACCTCAGGGAGAGTTTGGGCACCGGTTTTCTAATCAAGGACTGGATGGAGATGAACTTCAACCTCTTCTCGGCCCTGAAGCTGGAGAAGACGGCCATGTTCATCATCCTCACCCTCATCGTCCTGGTGGCCGCCTTTAACATCATCTCCACCCTGATCATGGTGGTTATGGAAAAGACGAAGGATATCGCTATTTTAAAGGCTATGGGCGCCACCAACCGCCAGGTCACCCGTATCTTTATAATTGAGGGGCTGGTAATCGGCATCAGCGGCACCGTCCTCGGCCTGGCCGGGGGGCTGGGGCTCTGCTCCCTTCTCAAGCGCTACAACTTTATCCAGCTGCCCAGCGACGTCTACCCCATGTCCACCCTGCCGGTGACGGTGCTACCCATGGACATCACCATGATCGCCGGGGCCGCCATCATCATCACCTTTCTGGCCACCCTCTACCCCTCCTGGCAGGCGGCCCGGGTGGAGCCGGCCGAGTCGCTGCGCTATTAGGATTTTTTGACTGGAAGAGGGGCTAAGCAGCAGGAATGATCCGAGCCGAGAAAAAACGTCCCGCCCAGGGGATTTTCCTAATAAAAACTACGAACCGCAGGTAAACGAGCCTGCGAGACTCCGAAATATTGAACAAGAAATATTGGCTGATGAAGGTCGGTACCAATCTTAAATTGGCGGCATCCTTCCTTCGAAATTCGATATTCCTTGTTCGACATTCGATATTCTCTTCATTATGAGCACACCCATTTTTGCGGCCCAAAACCTGGCCAAGAGCTATCCCACCTCCGATGGTGAGCTGACCATCCTAAGCGACGTCAACCTCCAGGTGGCACCGGGGGAGCGGGTGGCCATCATCGGCGCCTCGGGCACGGGCAAGACCACCCTGCTCCACCTCTTTGGCGCCCTTACCCGGCCCACTCACGGCCAGCTCCTCTTCGCCGGCCACGACATCCTGGAGAAAAGCGAGGAGGAGCTGGCAGAGTTTCGCAACCGGGCCATTGGCTTTGTCTTCCAGTTCCACCACCTGCTGCCGGAATTTTCCGCCCTGGAAAACACCATGATGCCGGCCGTCATAGCCGGGGCCGACCCAAGCGCCAGCGAAGACGAGGCGAGGCAGTTACTTATCGACGTGGGTCTGGGGCAGCGGCTGAAGCAGCGGGTGGTTCTCCTCTCCGGCGGCGAGCAGCAGCGGGTGGCCCTGGCCCGGGCCCTGATGATGAAGCCGCAGCTGCTGCTGGCCGACGAGCCCACCGGCAATCTTGACCCGGAGACCGGCGGCGCCGTCTTCGACCTGCTCTCCCGCTTAAGCCAGGCCCGGGGCTTGGCCACCATCATGGTGACCCATAACCATCAACTGGCCGGCGAGATGGACCGCTGCTTCACCCTGGCCCACGGCAGGCTGACAGAGACCCCGCTGCCATAGGCAGCCCCTCAAGGCAAAAAATAACGCCAAAACAACCTGATAAAACGAACGATGGATTTGGCATGACTTTTTGCTCATTTTTGACTAGATTGAGCAAGTTTTTATCAAAAGCGGTTACCTACCCCAAGTTTCCGGCAATCTTCACCCCTCTTTTAGCCTAAGCAGAAATAATTTATGCCTCCGTCCCCTTTGCGCCTGTTCCTGCCATTATTTGCCCTGCTGCTGCTCGTAGCCGCCCCCGGCCAGAGTAGCGCTGAGCCGCCGTCTGCCACCCTCTTTGTCGCCCTGAAGGCCACCAGTTCCCAGCCTGACCCAGGCTGGCAGGCCAGCCTGGACCGCGACCTGCGCCAGGCGGCCACCGGCCTGGGCATGGCCTTTCTTGACCGCAAAAAGACCGCTGCCATCACCCCCTTTGAGCCCACCTGGCCCCCCAGCCTGGCCCAGGTAAAAAAACTTGCGGCCCGCCACGGTCAGCCCCACTATGTGGTCTGCGGTCAGGCCAGCCGTCTGGGGGAGACGGTGAACTTCGACCTGCACACCTTTGACCTAAGAAAAAACAGCCACCACACCACCTTTGCCTCCTCCACCACGGCCGAGCAGGGCGCCACCTTAAGGAAACTGGCCCAGGAGGCAAGTGGTCACAGCCAGAGCCATCAGCGCATCGGCGCCATTGAGATACAGGGCAACAGCCGCATAGACGCCGGCGCCATCATGAACCAGATCAAGACCCGCCAGGGCGACAACTTTGCCCCGGCCCGCCTGCGCGACGACCTGAAGGAGGTGTTCCGCATGGGTTTCTTTGATGACGTGACCATCGACGTGGCGGAGAGCCGGGGGGGCAAGATCGTCACCTTCAAGGTGGTGGAAAAAGAGATCATCGGCAAGGTGAAGATCAGCGGCACCGACCATATCAAGCTCGACGAGGTAAAAGAGATTATCACGGTCAAGGCCAATACGATCTACAACCCCAACCAGGTCAACAAGTCGGCCAGTTACATCCGCCAGTTTTACAAGGCCAAGGGCTACTATGACACCAAGGTAGTGACCAAGATCAGTCATCCCAAGGAAGATTATGTCGATGTGGACTTCGTCATCAGCGAAGGCAAGAAGATGTACATCGAAAAGATCATCTTCCACGGCAACAAGACATTCACGGCCAAGGAGCTGCGAAAGGTGATGGCCAGCTCGGAGAAGGGCTTTTTCTCCTGGTTCACCGAATCAGGGGTGCTGAAACGCAGCCAGATCAAGGAGGACAGTGACCGCATCGGCGCCTTCTACCAGAACAACGGCTTTGTCACGGCCCAGGTGGGGGAACCGGTAATCGCCCAGGACGAAGACGCCCTGAGCGTCACCTTTCAGATCAAGGAGGGTAAACGGTACCGGGTGGGCCAGATAGAGGTGAGCGGCGAGATGCTGGACGCCCATGACCGCTTGCTCGCCATGACCAAGCTGGGCGAGGAGCGCTACTTCACCCGCGAGGTGCTGCGCAACGACGTCCTGGCCCTCACCGACTTTTACGCCGCCAGCGGTTACGCCTTCGCCCGGGTGGAGCCGGAGACGCACAAGGATGAGAGCTCCCTGCGCATCGACGTCACCTACCACGTGAGCAAGGGCAACCTGGTCCACGTCAACCGCATCCTGATCCGCGGCAACGACCGCTCCCGGGACAAGGTGATCCGCCGGGAGATCGCCCTGGGCGAGGATGACATCTACAACGCCGCGGCCATCAAGGCGTCCACCCAGCGCCTCAAAAGGCTGGACTACTTCGAGGAGGTGAACATCACCCCGGAGGGCACCCCGGAGGATGAGGCGATGGACGTCCTGGTGGAGGTGAAGGAGAAATCCACCGGCACCTTTTCCATCGGCGCCGGCTACTCCTCGGTGGATGACCTGATGTTCATGGGCGAGATCAGCCAGAACAACTTCCTCGGCCGGGGCCAGCGCCTTGCCCTTTCCGCCAATGTCGGCGGCAAAAACACGCGCTACAACCTGAGCTTCACCGAGCCGCACCTAAACGACTCCCAGCTCCTCTTCGGCTTTGACATCTACAGCTGGGAGCGGGAGTATGACTACTACACCAAGACGGCCACCGGCGGCGCCGTGCGCTTCGGCTACCCCCTGTGGAAAAAGTGGCGGGGCTACTGGAGCGTCGGCACCGACAAGTCCAAGGTGTTTGATCCGGAGATCACTGCCATTAATGACAATGGCACCCCAGATGTTCCAGATGATGACACCCCAAGGTATTATGACGAGACCAATGAGGATGAGTGGGCCACCCTCCAGGCGATCCAGCGGACCAACTTCATCACCCTGGGCACGGCCCGCGACACCCGCGACCGGCGCTACGGCCCCAAAAGGGGCTCCCGCCATGTGATCAGCACCAAGCATGCCGGCGGATTCTTGCAGGGCGACGCGGCCTACACCAAGATAGAGGGCTCCACCAGCTGGTATTTCCCCATCGCCAAGAATCTGGTGTTCCACTCCAAATTCGCCACCGGTTATGTCCACGAAAACGAGGAGATGGGTCTGCCCAACTATGAGCGCTTCTTCCTGGGCGGCCTTTCCACCGTCCGCGGCTTTGACAACGCCAAGATCAGCCCGGTGGACCCACTTGATCCCACCATACGCATCGGCGGCAACAAGATGTGCTACACCAACCAGGAGTTGATCTTTCCCCTGTTCAAGGACGCCGGCTTAGATGGCGTGATCTTCTTTGACGCGGGCAACTCCTGGGATGATGGAGTGGATATGGACTTTAGCGACCTGCGCTACGGGGCGGGCGGCGGCTTTCGCTGGATGTCCCCCATGGGCCCCCTGCGCCTGGAGTGGGGCAAGAACCTGGACCCCCGGCCCGACGAGGACTCCTCGGTGTGGGACTTTTCCATCGGCGGCAGCTTTTAGGCCAAGCTGACCCGAGAGAGATGGCCATGAACCGCGCAGAGGCGCAGAGTTTACCTTTTGTATCCATGAAAAAACCGCGCGCCAGCACCACCCCTTTCCTGCCATGGGGCAAATTTTCAAGATTGGCCCCCACCTTTCCTGACGGAAGCTAAAGGGCACGCCATGCAGGAACTCCTCAAGGCCATAGACGCCCTGCGGCCAGGGCAAGGACTCACCGCCACCGGCCTGCGGACCAGCAGCGCGGCCTGGCTCGCGGCCCGCTGTCCCGCCCGGCCCATCATGTTCATGGTGGCCGGCGAAGATGAGATGAACTCCCTGGTCAGTGACCTGCAGTTCTTCACCAAGCGGCCGGTCCTGCCCTACCCCAGCTTTGACATCCCCCCCTACACCCCGCTGAACCCGGACCCGCAGACGGCGGCCAGCCGCCTGGCCGCCCTCTACACCATGGCGGAACAGCCCGGGGCCATCATGGTGGCCACCAGCGACGCCCTGCTGCGCCGCACCCTGCCCGCCAGCACCCTCCAGGGTCTGGCCGAGCTGATCATCAGCGGCGAGGATTGCGACCAGCAGGGGCTCATCGACACCCTGACCCGGGGCGGCTATGACCAGGTCTCCCTGGTCGTAAACAGCGGCGAGTTCACCGTGCGCGGCGGCATCATCGACATATTCGCCCCCCCCTTTACCCATGGCGGCCAGAAGACGCCCCCTGCCGCCCCCCTGCGCCTAGACTTCTTTGGCGATACCGTGGAATCGATCCGCTATTTTGACCCGATCAGCCAGCGCTCCATCAAGGAGATCGACGAGACGATCATCCTGCCGGTCCACGACGTTCTCTACCCCGCGGGCGACGAGGCCCTGGCCCGTCTGCTGAGCCGGTTCACGGCCCAGGCCGAAGAGAATGGCTGGGACCGGCGGGAGACGGGCCGAATCAAGGAACAGCTGGCCCAGCGCAGCAGCTTTCCCGGCATCGAGTTCTTCCTCCCCCTCTTTTACGAAGAGACCCGGGCGGTAACCGACTTCCTGCCAGAGGACACCCTGCTCATCGACCTGGAGCCCGCCTCCTGCCAGCAGACCATGGAGCTGACCTGGGAACGGATTACGGCCAACTTTCAGGCCGCCACGGCCAAAGATCTGCCGGCCCTGGCCCCGGACCAGCTTTTCGTGGGCCAGGAGCAGCTCAAAGAGGCATTCGCCCCCTTCCGTCAGCTGCGCCTCACCGACTTCGTGGGCCCGGATGAGGAGGTGGTAAACGTTGCCAGCAGCAACCACAGGCTCCTGCAACAGAACCTGGAGCTGGCCCGGTCCAAACAGGGTCTCATGGCAACCCTGGTGGATCATTTCACCGAGATCCTGGAGAATAAAGGGCTCATCGTCCTCTCCTGCCGCTCCAGCCGCCACCTGAACAACCTGGCTGAGATCCTGGCCGGCTACTCCCTTGAGACCGTACCCCTCACGCCCCCCTTTGCGGTGAACGAGGCCAGGGAAGAGGCGATTAACCTCCTGCCCGAGCCGCTCTCCCACGGCTTTGGCCTGCCGGGTGAGGGGGTCAACATCTTTTCCGAGCTGGAGCTGTTCGGCGAGAAACGGATCAGCCGCAGACGAACGAAGCGCCACCCGGCCGCCGGCGAACCGGTGAGTTTTGAACAGCTGACCGAAGAAGACCTGGTGGTCCACACCACCCACGGCATCGGCGTCTACCAGGGGATCACCACCATGGCCATGGGTGAGCTGGCCTCTGATTTCCTGATCATCGCCTATAAGGGCCGCGACAAACTCTACGTCCCCATCGACCGGCTGGCCACGGTGAGCAAGTATAAGGGCCTCTCGGACAAAAAGCCGAAGATCGATGCCTTGGGCAGCGGCTCCTGGGCCAAGACCAAGAGCAAGGTGAAGGAGGCGGTGTGGAAGGTGGCCCAGGACCTGCTTAAGCTCTATGCCAAGCGGCAGATCGCCGATGGCCACGCCTTCACCCCGCCGGGGGAGATGTATAACGAGCTCACCGACTCCTTTGCCTATGAAGAGACCACGGGTCAGAGCGAGGCCATAGGCAGCTGCCTGGACGACCTCACCTCGGGCCGCACCATGGACCGCCTTGTCTGCGGTGATGTGGGTTACGGCAAGACCGAGGTGGCCATCCGAGCCGCCTTCAAGGTGGTGGAGGACGGCTATCAGGTGGCGCTGCTGGTGCCCACCACGGTGCTGGCCGAACAGCACGCCGAGTCGTTCAAGGAACGTTTCAGTGGGCTCGCGGTGCGGGTGGAGAGCCTGAACCGCTTCCGCTCCCGCAAAGAGCAGTCAACCATCATCAGTGACCTGGCCGCCGGAAAGGTGGACGTTATCATCGGCACCCACCGCCTCCTCTCCAAGGATGTGGTTTTCAAGGGGCTGGGGCTGCTCATCATCGACGAAGAGCACCGTTTCGGGGTGGTCCACAAGGAGAAGATCAAAAAGATACGGCAGAACATCGACGTCCTGACCCTAACCGCCACCCCCATCCCCCGCACCCTGCAGCTTTCGCTTTTGGGGGTGCGCGACCTGTCGGTGATCAGCTCACCGCCCAGCCACAGGCGGACGGTGAAGACCTTTGTCGCCCGCCAGGACGATCTGGTGATTAAGGAGGCCATTATCCGCGAGATGCAGCGCGGCGGCCAGGTGTTCTTTGTCCACAACCGGGTCCAGTCTATCCATGAGCAGGCCCTGCGCATCCAGGAGCTGGTGCCGGAGGCGCGGCTGGCCGTGGCCCATGGCCAGATGCCGGTGAAGGCGTTGGAAGAGATCATGGTGGACTTTGTCGGCCACCGGGTGGATGTCTTGGTCTGCACCACCATTATCGAGAGCGGCCTGGACATCCCCAACGCCAACACCATCATCATCACCCGGGCCGACCGATTGGGCTTGGCCGGCATCTACCAGCTGCGCGGCCGGGTGGGCCGCTCCCGGCAGCAGGCCTACGCCTACCTGCTGGTGCCGTCCCTGGAGGATCTCTCCAAGGACGCCAAGCGGCGGCTGCGCGCCCTGATGGACTACAACGAGCTGGGCGGCGGCTTCAAGCTTGCCATGAGCGACCTGCAGATCCGGGGCGGCGGCAATATCTTAGGCGAGAGCCAGAGCGGCACCATTGCCGCGGTGGGCTACGACCTCTACCTGGACCTGCTCCAGAAGACGGTGGAAGACCTCAAGCGGGGTGGCGGCAAAGAGCCTGAGATCCCCGACTTTGAGCCGGAGATCAACCTGCAGGTAAGTGCCCGCATCCCCCCGGCCTACATCCCGGATCCGGAGCAGCGCTACATCGCCTACCGCAAGATAACCAGCGTCACCAGCGAAGAGGGGCTTGTTGATCTCAGCAGCGAGCTGCGCGACCGTTACGGGCCGCTGCCGCCGGAGACCGAAAACCTCCTGGCCATTGTCCAGCTGAAGATCCCCATGCGCCCCCTGGCCATCGCCAAGCTGGAGCAGGGTCCCGGCCGCCTGGCCCTCACCTTCCTGGACCAGACCCCGGTGACCCCGGAACAGATCCTGCTGATGATCAAGAGCTCGGGCCAGCGCTTGCGCCTTACCCCGGACAACCTGCTGGTGATGGAGACCGGCACCCGCGACAGCCAGATGATCTTCAACGCCGCCCGCACCCTTTTGCAGGAGCTGGGCCACAACGCCATGGACGACTAAGGATGTAATGACGTAGTGTTACAACAATGAGCCCATTACTTAAATTAACCCCCTCTCAACCCACACCCCGCAGCAAAACAAAAATGATTAAAAAACATACCCTCCTCCTTGCCCTTTTATTCCTCCTGGCCGCCCCCGCAGCCGGCCTCACCGCGACCCTTGACCGGGTGGTGGCCGTGGTCAATGAGGATCTCATCACCCTGTCAGAACTCAACGAGGAGGGCGGCGCTTTCTTTGCCAAGGTGAAGGCCGAGGCCCCGCCCCATAACCGGGCTGCGGCCCTGCGCCAGGCCAGGCAACAGGTGCTGGAGTCCCTCATCGACCGCAAGCTCCTGCTCCAGCGGGCCGCCAAACGGGGGCTGACCATAACTGACGCCGAGGTTGATATGCAGTATGAGGCGATCCGGACAAGAAACAACCTCTCGGAGGCGCAGTTCACGGCCCAACTCACCGCCATGGGCCGCACCACCGAGCAGTACAAAGAGACCCTGAAGGCGCAGATCGTCCGCCAGCGCTTGATCAGCTATGAGATTCATTCCAAGGTGGTCATCACAGGCGAGGACATCGAGAAATATTACCAGGAGGAGTATGGCCAGGAGGAGGAGCAGGATGGCATGCATATCCTCCAGATCGGCGTATCAGTGGGGGGTGACCCCGCAGCCAGCCGGATGAAGGCCGAACAGCTGCGCGGCATGGTTACCTCAGGCGAAAACTTCAGCGACATAGCCCGGGAGTACTCTGAGCTGCCATCGGCGGCCGATGGCGGCGACATCGGTGTCTTTGCCGAGGATGAACTGTCAGCGGCCATGCGCCAAGGATTGACCGATCTTGAGCCGGGCCAGGTCAGCCCCATTATCGCGACAACAGGCAGCCTCCAGTTCTTCAAGCTGCTCTCCAGCAAGAAGGGCGATACGGTGAACCTGCCCCCCTTGGATCGGGTCCGGGAGGAGATCCGCGCCATTCTCCATGAGCGGCAGATGAAAGAAAAATTTGACCGATGGGTGGTAAAGTTGCGGGAGCACTCCTACGTGAAGGAGCAACTATAGAAAGACCCGTTGGCAAGACAAAGGTTAACTGGTTGAAAAAACTTGACAAACCAACTATAGTGTTATGAAATTACGTAACTCGTCAATTTTACAAAGTTTATCATTTGTCCCTGCCGGCCAGGGGGTGGCCAAACTGGTCATCCGGCCTCTGACGTCCCGCCGAAAGCCCCTGTTGGCAGCCTAAGGCTCATAGCCAGGGCAACAGCTAAAGCCACTGGCTGCGCCAAAAAACAGCCAAACAACCGGCCAAAAAAAGTGTATCGATGACTGACAACAGCAGAGAAGAAAATGAGCTCCCTCTCCCCCTGGGCAGCTACCTGCAGGGGGAACGGAAAAAAAAGGAGCTGACCCTGGAGGAGGTGGCCGAAAGCACCTGCGTTCCCCTTAAGATGCTGCGGGCCATTGAGGAAAACAACCACGAGAATCTGCCGGCCCCGGTATTCGTCCGCGGCTTTCTCAAGATCTATGCCGAGTTTCTTGGTATCGACCCCCTGGAGACATTGGAGCGTTATCGCCAGGAGAGGCTGGAGAGCAGCCAGGATCCCAGCCATGAATTCTTGAATGGCGAAGACCTGGCCCAGGCCACGCCCTTTTTTCTTTCCGCCCGTTTCGCCCTCCTCGTCATCATCATCCTGGCCCTGCTCATCGCCGCCGTTTACCTCTTCAAGGCCAATGAGCAACTTGCCCCCCTGGCCAGGGCCCAGGTAATTCCCGTCAGCCAGGAGGCAGCCCTGGAGCCGCCGCCAACAACCATTGCCGCCGCCCAGGCGATTCCGGAGCCCCTCCCCACCATTGCCGCCGCCCAGCCGCGGGCCGTGATGATCTCCTCCCAGGGCGGGGAAGAGTCCCGGATCTTCATCTCCGGTGACTCAGTGGCCAAGATCGACCCGGAGGAAACCGGCCTGCCTGGTAACGCCATCAAGTTAGCCGCCAACTCCCCGGCAAGCGCCAAGGCGGAGCTCACCTCCGCCTGCCAGCGGTTGCCGGTGAATCTCCACCTGCGTTTTACCAGGAAGACCAGCGTTACGGTGAGCCTGGACAACCAGGGCCCCAGCAAATTTCACTTCCGCGCCGGCCAGGAGAGAAGCTGGCTGGCCCAGCAGTTCATCTCGGTGAACGTCCAGAATGGCGCCGCGGTGGAGGTCACCGTCAACGGCACCCCCCTGCCCCTGGCCACCAGGGCCCGGAAACCTCTCATCTTCACCCTGCCAGCTGACCTCACCTGATTGCCTCCCTTGGCTCCACCACCGTGGCCCTCCATGAAACTGCAGCCATAGTCCTCAAGGTCCTTGATCATGGCGAGTCAGACAAGATAGTCACTTTCTTTACTCAAGACTTCGGCCGCCTCACCGCTATCGCCAAGGGGGCCAAACGCTCAAAGATTCGTTTTGTCAATAAGCTGGAACTGTTCAGCCACCTGCAGATAACCTTTGCCGACAACAGGTTTTCCTCCCTCAAGCGGGTGGACGCGGCAGAGCTCGTAAATCCCTTTGCCCCCCTGCGCCAAAACTACCAGCTCTTCTGCTGCGCCAGCCTCATTGCCGAGATCCTCCTCGCCTGGCTTAAGGAGCAGGACCCGGACCAGCGGATCTTTTCCCTGCTGGGCTGGACCCTGGAGCAACTCTGCACCACCAGCCAGCCGCAGACCAGCCTGCTCATCTTCCACCTCCATCTCCTCTCCCTGCTGGGCTTCCACCTCCAGCTGGACCAATGCCAGAGCTGCGCCAGCAAGAGCGGCCCCTTCTTCTTTGCTCCGGGAGAGTCGGCCATTATCTGCCAGCGCTGCCGGGCCAAGGGCCAGGAGAGGACAACTCCCCTCTCGGCCGGCACCCTGAAGATCCTTAACCGGGCCAGGGAGCTGCCCCAGGAAAAATGGCCGCGCCTCTCCTTTACCAGCCAGGCGGCAAGCGAGGCAGCCGCCATGTTTGCCGCCCACACCAACTTTCACCTGCAGCGCGACATCCACTCCTGGCAGGCCATTAATTTGTAATCTGATTACCACCGACTTTCAGCCAGTTTAGCAGGAGGCTGCAATCGGATCGGTTTAATTGTAATAATTTCAAGAAGTTTACAGTTGATTGTTGTTTTTTAAGGCCGAACAATACGGGCTGAAACATGGTGGTAATCAAAATTTGTAATGGCGCCAAGGTAATCCGGCCTGGATTTTTTTTTCTGGGGGGGGGGAAGGGCAAGCCCTCAATCAACCGCTCTCCTTCTGCTGATCGGCCAGCCAGGCCAGGGCCTGGGCCCGATCGCTTATGCGCCCCTCCACCTGCAGCTGCTCCAGCTGTTCTAAAAGATCCCGGAAAGAAGGCCCAGGGCTCAGACCAGCAGCAATGAGATCGTGGCCGTTTAAGAGGGGCGGTCCGCCCACAACCGGGGTGATGACCCGGTCCATCACCTGGCAGACCTGGGCGAAAAGGACCAGCAGCTCCTCCTCCATGGCCGCCGGCTTATCTTCTCCCTGACCGGCCAGACTGTCGGCCAGGGCCAGGAGAAAGAGGGCCGGGATATGCTCACCCACGGCCCGGCTCAGCCGCAGACACGCCTTGGCCGACACCTCCCCGCTCCGCTGGATATTGCAGAGGTGAAAGGGGCGCATATGCTGGCTTACGAGAAGGGCGGAGAGCTCCATATCCTTGTTGGCCAGGCGCAGCCGCCGCCCTATCTGGCGGAAGATCTCCGCCCCCTGCTGGTCATGCTGATAAAAGGTGATCCGCCCCTTATTGGTGTCCTGGGTGGCAGGTTTGCCCACATCGTGAAACAGGGCCGCCCACTTCAGGCACCTGAGGTGCTGGCTCTCGGCCAGATATTCCCGCAGCCGGGGAGCCAGATCCTGGAAATAGCGCTCCAGGTCACTTACGAGATCATCGAGGCAGCGTAACGCCTCGATATTATGGGCCAGCACATCGAGATGATGGCTGGTCGGCTGCGTCACCCCCTGGCCCACGGCCAGCTCGGGAAAGAGCTGGGCCAACAGCCCGGCCTTCGCCATCTCGGCCATCACCTGACCCGCCCGGGCAGAGGCCATTATGAGCTGCAGCTCAGCCAGCTGACGCTCCACCGCCACCTCCCGGGCCAGGCGGGGCATCACCTCCCGGCAGGCCGCCGGCAGATCAGGGGTGAGGGCAAAGCCGGTCTGGGCCCGCAGCCGGTAGGCCCGGAGAATGCGCAGGGGGTCTGCGGCCAGGGCGCCGGCAGATACCAGGCGCAGCACCCCCTGGCGCAAGTCCGCCGCCCCCCCCAGGGGATCAAGGAACTCGTCAGCGCCAGCCAGCCAGGCGGCCAGGGGGATGGCCATGCTGTTCACCGTGAAATCACGCCGGGCCAGGTCCGCTTCGATGGTGGCAGCGCCATCCTTGAAAAGGGCCAGATCAACTATCTCGCCGTGGCCCACCAAGCGCCCCACCTGAAACTCATCATCCAGAACGATAAACCTGCCGCCAAAGTCCCGAACCACCTGGCGGGCCAGGCCAAAGGGGTCAGAGCCCACGGCCAGGTCAATATCCTGGGCCGCCAGCCCCTGCAGATGGTCGCGCACCGCCCCTCCCACCACATGGACCTCCACGCCGCGAACCAGGGCCACCCTGGCTATGGCCGCCAGCAACCCTCCCTCCTGCTCAGCGTTGCTCCTGCTTCCTGCCGCCACGTTTTTACCCTTGCCTCCCCTGCCCCTTTCCGGTATTTATTTTTAGCAGCCTATTCCCCGGTCCAAATCGGCCCAAAGCCCCTTGCGGCTGGCCGCCAAAGCACAATCCCCGCTCACGCCTTGTTGTCTCCGGCAGTTAAGCTTCGCGACCGCTCTCTCACCCCAAGCTGAACACCATGCAGACAAAACAGGTAGAGCTGGCCCAGATCGACTTCAACGATGAACGTTACGTTCTCGCCCCCCAACCGGTCCAGGAGCCCCCTGAGCCCCTGCGCCGCTCCCTCCAGCGGGTTGGCATCCTCCACCCCCCCCTGCTCATGGACCTGGGCCACGGGCAACTGATTATAGTCAGCGGCCGGGGGCGTCTCCTGGCCGCCGCCAGCCTCCATCAGCGCAGCTGCCAGGCCAGGGTTCTCCCGCCGGACACCAAACCCCTGGAGACATTAGCCCTCCTCCTGGAGGAAAAACTGTTCGCCCCCCACTTTACCATAGTTGAACAGGCTAACTTTTTAAAAAGGGTCATGGCCTGGCTCAGCCCGGAAGAGGCGAGCTGCCGCTTCCTGCCCATCCTGGGCCTGCCGCCCCAGATCAACCAGCTCCAGCGCCTCCTGCGCTTCACAGAACTGGAAGAGATCATCCTCGTAAACCTCCACCAGGGCAGACTGGACCAGAAGGTCTCCTATGAGCTGCTGAAACTGGGCTTCAACGACCGCTTTGCCATCTTTGAGATCATCACCAGCCTGCAGCTCTCGGTGAGCAACCAGAAGAAACTGCTCATCGCCAGCCGGGAACTGGCCAGCCGCCGGGGGCTGGCCATCCACGAACTGCTGGCGACCCAGGCGGCCCAGGAGATCCTCAACCAATCAGGCAACATCCCCCAGATCAGCAAACAACTCTTCTCCTGGCTCCAGGGTCAGCGTTTCCCCAGATCAGAGGCGGCGGAAGCTGAGTTCTCCTCTTTTGTCCAGGAACTGGGCCTGCCAAAGGACAGCTCTGTGGCCCACTCCCCCTATTTTGAAAAAGACGAGGTGAGCCTCACCCTGACCTTCGCGGACAGAGACGAGCTGGCGGAGTTTACTGATAACTACCTGAAGTCGTAGATCTTTTCAATAAACTCGCGAGCCCCATTGCCGCACCCCCTTTGCCCCTTTGGCCCTCTCCCTGGCCGCAAGAGCCCCCCTCACTCCTCTTTTGGCAAAACCCCTGTAAATAATGTCTTCCCTGTGATTGAATGGAAATAAACCATACTGGGGAAAAGCCAGGCTGACAAGGCAGGCAGAGCAGGCCATCATCCCCATTATCCAACTGATGAAACAAGAGAGAGGCAGGTTGATTTTAGTGAAAGCCCACTGACTCTTCTCTGCCTGTGCAGGAGGTTTCTCATGGAAGGCAGAATTCTCGATTACCTGGCCCTGACCATGCTCATCGTGGTGTCCATCACCTTTGTCTACGCCATAATTTACATCCATGACATCCCGTATGAGATGGCCAAGAAACGCCACCACCCCCATCAGGACGCAATCCATACCGCGGGCTGGGTCAGCCTCTTTCTTCTCCACACCATCTGGCCCTTTCTCTGGATATGGGCAACCCTCTACAAGCCGGGCGTTGGCTGGGGCATTGCTCCGGACCAGACGGCCGCAGGGGGTGGCCCCTCAGGGCAGGCAGGGGAAATCAAGGCCCTGGAGGAACGGGTCAGGGCCCTGGAGATAAAGATGAAAGAGCAGAGAGTGGAGGGCTGAATCGTTGGAAACACTATTAATTCTTACCTATGCCACCCTTTGCTGGCTGATCTTCAAGATCTTCAAGATCCCGCTGAACAAATGGACCATCACCACGGTGATCCTGGGCGGGGTGCTCATGCTGGGGACCATCATGGCCGGCATGGCCTACTTCCATCCCGCCTCCAAGAGTGCCCGCACCTACTTTGTCACCACCCCCATTGTCGCCAATGTCAGGGGCAAGGTGATAGAGGTGCCGGTGAAGGCCAACACCCCGCTGGCAGCCGGCGATGTCCTCTTTAAAATCGACCCCACCCCTTTTCAAGGCGTGGTGGACGACCTCACGGCCCAGCTTGACTTCGCCAGCAAACGGCTGGCCGACTCGCGCAAACTTGTGGCCGTTGCCGGCGGGGCCAAGTTTGACGTGGAGCAGTATCAAAGGGAGGTAAAGAGCCTGGAGGGAAAACTGGTTAAGGCCCGCTTTAATTTGGCAAGCTGCGTGGTCCGGGCCCCCGGAGCAGGCTTTGTCACCCACCTGCGGGCCCAGCCCGGCCAGATGGCGGTGGCATTGCCACTGGCCCCGGTAATGAGTTTTGTCAACTTGGAGGCGACGAGTTTTGTCGCCGGTTTTTCCCAGCAACCCATGCAGAATATCAAGGTGGGCAACCAGGCGGAGGTTATGTATGCCGGCATTCCCGGCCGAGTGTTCCCGGCCACCGTGGAGGCGATTATCCCGGCCCTGGCCGAAGGGGAGCTTGCCCCGGGCAACACCTTGATCTCCCTGGGCAGAAGGCTGCCGGAGGGGCAGATACCGGTCCTGATCAGAATGGAAGATGATATGAGCGATTTTTTCATCCCCATGGGCAGCGACGCAGTTGTCGCCGTCTACAGTGAACGGTGGCACCATGTGCAGATTATCCGCAAGATACTGCTGCGCATGGAGAGCTGGCGCAACTTCCTCCATTTCCATTAGGGAGACGGCCATTATGAGCAAGATACCCTCCGCCGCCAATATTCGAGGCTGGTTGTGGCCCCTCTGTCTGCTGGCGCTATGTCTCAGCGGTTGCGGCAAGCAAGTTGCCAGCCATGATGAGGCGGTGCTCGCCATGGAAGGAACTGCGGGCCAACTCACTCCGGAAGAGTTTGGTGCCATGGTGGAGGAGGGCCCGGTTGATGACGGTTGGCTCAGAGACTTTCACGACCCCATTCTCGAAAAACTTGTGCAGGAGGCACTGGCCAACAATCCCGGTCTGAACATCGCCCAGGCCAGGGTGGAAAAGGCCAGGGGGCTGACCCGACTGGCCGGGGCAAACCTCAAACCCACAGTCGCCCTGGGCGGTGGCTACAGGGACGTGAAACATGAAGGCGCGGGCAGCGCCAGGGGCGGTGGGGGCGCCGGGCTTGGTGTTTCCTGGGAGGCGGATGTGTGGGGGCGGATCAGGTCCGGTATTGCCGGGGTAGAGGAAGAAGAGGGTGCCACTGTCGCTGATTATCAGTTCGCCAGACAATCTCTGGCCGCGGCCGTGGCCCAAGGCTGGTTCAGGGCAATCAGCAGTAAACTCCTGCAAGGCTTTGCCGATGAGGTTGTGACCCTCCAGCAGCAGGCCCTTAAAATTACCCAGGCCAAGTACGACATCGGCCAGGGGACCAAACGGGATATCCATCTGGCCAAGGCGGCAGTGGCCGCCGCCAGGGAGGCATCTGTTAAGGCCGGCAGCGGTCATGAAAATTCCCTGCGCAGCCTGGAATTGCTCCTGGGCCGCTACCCGGCGGCAGACCTTAAGGCCGCTGACAGGTTGCTGGCCGTCCCCCCCCCTGTCCCCAGCGGGATACCCTCTGAGATCCTTGAACGACGGCCCGATCTGGTGGCGGCCGAGCACCAGGTGGCCGCGGCCTTTTACCGACAAAGGGAGGCGGAACTCCTGCATCTGCCCCGTTTCTCCTTTTCCTTCGGGGTTGGCCTCAACACGATTAATGACGCCATTGCCGGACTGACAGCGGGTATCATGGCCCCCCTCTACACGGGCGGGGCAATCGAGGGTCAGGTTGAGACGGCCACTGCGGCCCAGCAGGAGGCCATCGCTCTCTACGCCCAGGCCGCCTTAAACGCCTTTGAGGAGGTGGAACGGGCCCTGGCAGCTGAAGGAGACCTTCTCCGGCAGGAGGAGTATCTGCACAGCGAGGTAGAAGAAAATCAGCAGGCGTATAAAGAGAGCAGGCAGCAGTATGAGATCGGCCAGATTGACTACCTGGATGTTCTGGCTGTGCAGAACCTGTGGATCTCCTCCCGGATAGCGGCGGTGAATATTGGGGCGCAACGGTTGATCAACCGGGTGCAACTCCACCTGGCCTTGGGGGGCAGTTTCGCCGAGCCGGCCGGAGCAGTAGAGGGGCCTTAAATCCCCCATCTCTCCCCAAGCCCCAGCCAGATGAGTCTGTCATTCCCCCCATAAACCCAGTTTTAGCAAAAAAAAAAGGAAAACTAATGAAACACTACCGGAAGGAGTTGTGGTTCGAGGTGCCGGCCCGCAGGGGATTTATCAATATAACGCCGCAGGTTGAGCAGTGCCTTAGAGATAGTGGAATTTCGCAGGGAATCATCCTGTGCAACGCCATGCACATTACCGCCTCAGTCTTCATCAATGATGACGAATCAGGACTCCACCATGACTATGAGGTGTGGCTGGAAAAACTGGCGCCCCACGCCCCGGTGGAACAGTACCGGCACAACGGCTATGAGGACAATGCGGACGCCCATATGAAAAGGCAGATAATGGGCCGGGAGGTTGTTGTCGCCGTGACAGATGGCCAACTGGATTTTGGCACCTGGGAACAGATATTCTATGGCGAGTTTGACGGCCGGAGAAAGAAGAGGGTCTTGGTGAAGATTATCGGCGAATGAACTAATTTTGCCTGGGGAGTGACAGCCGGCCGCGCCGATAGATGGTAGTGGCGCGTTGCCCCCCTTGCCAAACTGATATTCTCCCGGGTAGCAAAAGTCAGGAGTGAGGAGGGTAAAAAACGGCGAAAATGGAACTTATCGCCTAAAATCCCCTTGCTGCCGGGCCCGGACGTCAGGGCATGAGGTAGAAGCCCAAGGCCTTATCATAGGCGGGAGAATCTGCCTCGGCAAACTGGCAGCCCACAAAGCCCTGCCCTATGGACCGCACCGTTACCCGCCGTTTAATCTCCGTTTTCACCTGATCATCCAGGTTAAACTGGACCATGACATCATCACCCACCCGCAGGTCATGGGAGCCGCTGATGGAGAGGGCCAGGCCGCTTAAAGAGAGGTCGGCAATCTTGCACTTCATCCGAGGCTCTATCTTCTCCACCCTATCCAGCTTGCCATATTTGGCATCAAGATTGGTGGACTTGCGATAACGCTCCCGGAAATCAAGGGCCGCCGCGAAACTTTCGCCGCAGGTACATTTAACCTTGAGGGAATGTTTGTGTCCCTTGAACTTGGCCACGGAGATCAACTTCATTATGCCACAATGGGGACATTTTATTGCCGCCAGATTTTCCCTGTTAACATGAACGCGCTTGCCAAACATACCGCCCCATTCTCCTCGTCACTGTCAGCCAGTTCTTCTAATGGCCTGACACTGATCTATTCAAATAATTTTAAGCAAAGAACCAAGCTACCAGCCAATATTGGAGAACATCCCAACCTGACCGGAAAGATCGCCGCCGCTTTAACCCCAGAAAAGCAGGCTGCGCACTTTTCACTAAAACATTATTAAGCAATTTTATTATTTTATAACATATCGAGCAAACACAAAAGGAAATTCTTAACATCCACCCTGGCCAACTACTTACCCCCCCCTTTACCCCATAACCTTTCACCTTGCCTAAAACAATCGTGGTCGGGCGACCCACGCGGCAGATGCCCAGGTGAGGTTTTGGCCGCTGGCCGCAAACTAAAAAACTTTCCAATATCCAAAATTTAATGTTAATTGTCAGTTCATTATAGATAAGCTGTCCGCCAATCCTTCATACTCCCCCTCCTCCCCCATCGCCATGCCCTCCTCCCTGCCGCAATTCACAGACAACAGCCAGCTATTCCCCCAAATCCTTGAAAATATTCATCTAGGCCTGGTCCTTCTTGATACCGAGCGGGAAGAGATTATTTTTTGTAATCAGCACGCCTCTGCCATCATCAATCAGATCAAGGTTGCCTGTCACTATAACGGTCTATACACCCTGCTCCAACCGGCCATTGAGCGCCTCCTGGCCGCCCCCGAAGGTCATGAGGAGAAACTGGTGGAGAATCATGGCGAATGGTTCATCGACTACAGCCTGACCAGCCCGGGAGACAGCCGATACGTCTCCATATTGCTGCAGGACATTACGGATCAGAAACGGCTGGACTCCATTGCCGAGGCCGCGGTGAACATGAACAATGTGGGCTATATCTTCTCCGGCATTCGCCATGAGCTTGGCAACCCCTTAAACTCCATCAAGATGGCCCTGACCGTACTGCAGAAGAATATGGACCGCTATTCACCCAAGGAGATCAAGGTCTACTTCTCCCGCGTCTTTGAGGATATTTCCCGCATAGAGCAACTTCTCAAGTCATTTAAAAATTTTAACATGTACGAGAGGCCGCAAACCGACGTTATGGATCTCTCTGATTTCATCCGCCATAATACCCAGCTCATCGCCGCCTACTCTGGCGTTAAGGACAAAGAGGTGGATATCAGCGTCGATGTTCAGCCCGGTTCCGAGTGGGTAAAGGTTGACCGCCGCGCCCTGCAACAGGTGATGATGAACCTGCTGTCCAACGCCATGGATGCCATGCATCACAAACGCAACGCCCAACTGGAGATCGAGGCCAGCACCAGCGGCGACACTACCCTGCTGAAGATCAGGGACAACGGCTGCGGCATTCCCCCCGAAACCCTGCAAGATATCTTCAACCCCTTCTTCACCACCAAGGAGAAAGGGACGGGCCTGGGCCTGGCCCTCTCCCAGAAGATGCTCTCCCAGATAAACTGCAGCATCGGCGTAAGCAGCATCCCAGACAGTGGTACCACCTTCACCATATCCATCCCCAAGGCCCGTTCCTATGAGATAGAGGCGTTCAAGGTTAAGCATGGCTCAACCGAACAACCAGCCCACTCTTCTTGACATGTTCTTCAGTGTTTTCTATTATATACACCTATTGTTACAGTGGGATAATCAACATCAATTGGCCGGGATGCAATCGCAATTTCGCGTTCCAGGGGAATAGTCAAGAAAACTATGGGCATTAGAGTACGTTTCTTAATCATGATGGGGATCTTAAGCCTGCTGGCCCTGGTCGCCATGGGCTGGTCCAGCTATGAATTCAGCCGGCGCGCCGCTCTGGACGAGGCGCAGAACAAGGCGGAGATCATCTTTAATTACATCCTCGCCCAACGCACATTCTATAAGAAGGATCAGTCGCCCCTTATCTCTGAACTGGTGGAAAAGGACCGCTTCTATCCCAACCTGATGTCCGGATTTTACGCCAACCGCAAAACCTTTGATTATTTCAACAACAAGATGCCGGGCTTTGTCCTGAAATATGCCTCCACCAACCCCCTGCTGGAAAGCAATAAGGCCGACAATGACGAGTTAATGATAATCGAGGAGTTCAAGAGCAAACCTGAGCTGACCCGGAAACAGGGCACCATCAACAAAAACGGCAACGCCTTCTTCTATCGCGCCATGCCCCTGAAGGTGGACAAGAAGAGCTGCCTTAGATGCCATGGCGACCCCATCGACGCCCCCAAGGACCAGGTGGAGATATATGGCTCAACCAATGGTTACAACTGGAAGATGGGAGACCTGGCCTCAACCCTGATAATCTATATCCCCATCGCTGAGGCCATATCCCAGGCCAGACAGGCTGCCTTAATGATTCTGGCCATTGGTGCCGGCGGCCTGCTGTTCACCATGTTTATCATCGGCATCTTCCTGGAGAGAGGCGTGGCGGTCCCCCTGGAGCAGTTGAACCGGCGCACCGAAGAGATCAGCCTGGGCAAGAACCTGGATACCCCCTTACCCATTAAGAGCAAGGACGAGATCGGCTCCCTGTCCAGAGCCATAGACCGGTTACGCATCAGCGTGGGCCGCATGTTAAGACGTAAATAAAAAATGAAAAAGCTATTTATCCCCCTCATACTGCTCTTTTTGGCAGTGAACCAGGCAGCGGCAGCTGACTGTGTGGCAGTTCGCAAAAAAATCAACCAGGAAAAGGATCTTTTTCAAAAGCGGGAACTGGCCAAACAGGGGCTGAAGGACTGCCCCAATGACCCGGTGATCAACTTTATCTATGCCTATTCCATGGAGAGGTTTCGCAAGTATGAGCTGGCCCGCAAACATTATAAGATAGCCACCAAACTGGATCGCAAATATGCCAAGGCCTTTTTTGGTCTGGGGGATATGTACAGCCACCTGAACAAGCCAGCCCAGGCCATATCCGCCTATAAAAGGGGACTGGCCCTTAAGCCTAATGACAAACGGGCCCAGAACTCCCTGGCCGAGGCTAAAAAGGCAGCCAAGGCGGCCGGAATCAAGGTGGCAACCGTAGCCCCGAAAAGACCGAAAAAGTCCCTGAAAAAAACAAAGAAGCAGGCCAAGCAGGCCAAGAAGGCCCCTAAGCGGCCCCTTAACTTTCAGCCGGGCAACAACCAGTTACCGGTCATTGCCCGGCCTATGCAGGGCGAAAAGATCCAGGCGATCAACTTCAAACTGGCCAGGAAAAAAGATAACACCGGCTTCAAGGAAGACCAGAAGATGATGGGGGGAAGGTAGGTTTTTTTTACTGACTCTGGGCAAGGGGTATAAATTGTCCCATTTCAGCAAAACAAAAGGGGGGTAATTGCCAAAGCACAGGCAATTACCCCCCTTTTGTTTTGTAGCCCCTGAGAAAAAGGGCAACCCTATTTGAGAAGGGGCCCCACCTCCCGTTTGAATTCATTCTCCAACTCTCTATCCCCTATCTCCTTAAGGAGAAGGCCAAGCAACTCATTAAAACGGTTCTTGGCCGGGGCTCCGTTGGCCACCCATTTTTCCACACAGTCCCGAACCACCATCACCCCCACAGGGCCAATGGCCCGGGACATGGCATCCTCTAGTTTACGGGCAGTGGCGGCAAAGGGTCCCTCATTGAGCAATTTATTGAGATCAACAGGGGCCGCGGCCGGAGGGGCAGAAGCCGCCGGGGCCGGTTTTGCCTTGGCTGCCGGCGGGGCGGCAACAGGGGAAACAGGCGGCGGCGGGGGAGGGGGAGAAGGAGCCGCGGCAGCGCTCTTCAGTTCGGAGAGCAACATGCTGGTGGTCATATTGACCAGGGGCATGCTGGCGTTTGCCTCGCAGATGGTGACAAGGAAAACCACGTCATCCACCTTTTTCAACATTAACAACGATTCGTCGTTCTTCACCTCCATGCTGGTGAAGCGCTGCTGACGGGCCACCCTGTTAGCAAAAAAAAGTTGGGTAAATTGCCCCATGCGCTTGAGGGAAGGCTCGCGAAACGAGTTTGGCACGTCACTGGCGATTATCCCCTTGGGCCCGGAATAGACAAAGACACCCAGGACGCCTTTGAGCATCTTAATTTCCTGTAATAACTCTTTCATCAATGCTCTCCCAAACTATAGAACAATCCGCCGAACCATGGGCCGGAGGCTGTCGGAAATTGTTAAGGCATCCGTCTCATTGCTGATTTCAAGACCGACGATTACCGCAGGGCCGGTGACAATTAACAGTTTGTCACCGGTATCCCTGTTAAGGATAAGGGTGCGTGGCGAGGAGAAACCAAGATCCCGGTTAAGATTGGCCGCCTCAGCGAGAACGAAATGAAGGAAGGGCTTGAGAATCCCGCCACTGGCAACCTCAGCCAGCATAATGCCTTGGGTCGTCTGGACAACGGCGCGGACCACGCCATCCATGCTGCCTATGGCGGCAAGCAGCGGTTCTACGGCCGGCGGGATAACCGTTTCCGGTTCGGCCTGGAGAGTGGCCGGATCAACCTCCTGGGCCCCGGCCGGGACGGCAGAAGACGGGGAGACAGGCTGGGTAACAGGGGGCGGGGAGACAGGCTCGGTGGTGGCAGGGGGCGGGGAGTCAGCACTGCCCCCCGGAGTAAACTCAAAGTCGAGACCGGCAACCTGCTTTTCTATGCTGGCGGCGTCCTGGGCACCCTTCTCCTCTGGCGCTGCGGCCTCCTCTTCAGGCTCAGGCTCAGGCGCACTGCTCACCTGCTCACCATCTACATTGGTCCCCTTAGCCTTCTCAGAACGCTCATCCTTCATCCGGGCCGATTCGATGAGGATATAACCCAAGGGGGCATCAATGACCTTTTCAGGCTGGCGGCAGAAATTCTGGATCTCGATCTCCACCGGCTCCCAGGTGGCGATCTCCAGGGCCGCCTCCTGGCTGGTGAGGGTATCGGTAAAGGCGTTCATCAGTTCGCCATCAAGGAAGAAAAGGGTCCCCAGCATGTCGCCGCAACTAACCCGGAGGGTACAGGTCTTTTTATCCAGGTTGAGGAGTTGCATGAACGAGGACAGGGATACTCCGGAGATCCGACCCTTCTCAGCCGCAGCCAACCCCTCGTTGACCCGGTCGATGAGGGTATCGAAATCAATGGGCTTCTCAATGTAGCGGAAGGCCCCCATATTTTCCAGTTTCTCCTCAATGGCCGAAGAGCCAAAGGCGGTCATGACGATAACCGGCACATCCGGGTGATTGACACTCATCTTGGCCAACAGTTCCAGGCCATCCATATCAGGCATCTTGATATCGGTTATGACCAGATCAATCTCACCCTTGGCCAACACGGCCATGGCCTCCTTGCCGTTGCCGGCCGTGGAGATGGCAAAGCGGTCATCCGAGCCCTGCAGACCGTCCTGCAGGCTGAGCAGGAAATTTGTCTCATCATCTACTATTAATATCTGCTTCATAAGAAACCTGTTCTGGGAACTGCCCGTAAGGGAGGGACCCATATTAAAAATGACTGGCTAAAACTAAGGGTAGACCCTCTTTACGGGGCCCTAATTCACTCTCCCCGAGGCGGGTCATGGGTCAACACACCTTCGCGGCTAAATGGCCGAACAAATTAACCTTGAGGAGTACGATGGGGCAACGGCTAGGCGCAAACCGCCCTGATCTGCTGCAGATCGGTATCACCGGCCAACACCTTTATGATACCGTCCTGTAACAGGGTGGTCATCCCCTCTGCCATGGCCTCCTTTTTAATCTGGCCCACCGGGGCCGAGGTGGCGATGAGTTCCTTTAACACCTCGTTGTTAGTCAACAACTCATGAACAGCCATCCGCCCCTTGGAGCCGCTATGCTGACATTTCGCGCAGCCCTTGGCCCGAAATATATTCTGGCCCAAGGCGTCCCCGGCCAGGGGGTGAACGGGATGCTCGCCATAGAGGGCCTTAAACAGCGCAGCCTCCTTGGCGTCGGGCCGAAAACTCTCCTTGCAATTCGGGCAGAGGCGCCGGGCCAGACGCTGGGCCAGGACACAGAGGAGGGAGTCGGCAAAGTTGAAGGGGTCAATACCCATGCCCAGGAGGCGGGTCACCGTCTCCGGCGCCGAATTGGTGTGCAGGGTGGAGAAGACCAGATGACCGGTCAGGGCCGACTCCACCACGATCTCGGCGGTCTCTTCATCACGGGTCTCACCCACCATGATCACGTCGGGATCGGCCCGGAGAAAGGCGCGCAGGACCCGGGCAAAGTCCAGTTCAATCTTGGACTGAACCTGAACCTGGCGGAGACCATTCTGGACGATCTCCACCGGATCCTCGGCGGTCCACACCTTGCGTTCCGGGGTGTTGATCTTGGCCAGGGCGGCATGGAGGGTGGTAGTTTTACCAGAGCCGGTGGGGCCCACCACCAAAACGAGGCCATAGGGCGTGGCCAGAGTCTCGGTGAACCTATTAAAGTTATGCTCCAGGAGACCCATCTTCTCCAAAGGCATGGCGCCGGAGGCCGCCAGGATCCGCATGACCACATCCTCATTGGCCCCCACGGTGGGCAGGGTGGCCACCCTGAGTTCGATGATCTTGCCGGCCCTGGTCTTGAACTTTATCTTACCGTCCTGGGGCAGGCGGCGCTCAGAGATATCCAGTTTGGAGATAATCTTGATCCGCGAGACAATGGCCCGCTTATACTGGGCGGGAATGGTCTTGTAATGGGCGCAGTCACCGTCCACCCGAAAGCGGATGAGGACACCACGCTTGCCCGGCATGCTTTCCACATGAATATCAGAGGCGTCCCGGGCATAGGCATCCTCGATGATCTTGTTGACCATCTTGACCACCACCCCCTCGGCCACGCCGGCGGTATCTTCAACTACCTCCTCTTCCTCGGTCTCCTCAACCAGTTCCAGCTGTTCGAAGAGATCGTCGTCGATGGGTTGCTGACTCTGTACCGCGGCCTTCTTGCCGAAGTAGTGGCCGATTAACTTGTCGATATCCTCCTTAATGGCCACCGCCAGATCCATGGAGACCTGGTTAAGGGAGGAACGAACGTTGTCCACCCTGCTGATGTCTGAGGGGTTATCGACGGCCAGGACAAGATTACGCTTGGCATCGTAGGCCGGGACACAGGCATTGGTGCGGAAGAATTTTTCATTAATCCCCCTGATGCACTGGGGGGCGGGGGGCAGATCCTGCCCTTCGGAAATGGCGAAATAGGGGCACTCGTAATACTTACTCAGCGACTTGCACAGCTCCTCCTTATCGATGGAGAACTGGTCAAGGAGGACTGACTCTATGGACTTTGACTGGATCTGGGCCGTCTTGCGGGCCTGTTCCAGATCATTTTCCACCAGATAGCCGTTGGCGATGATGCCAAAAAAGCGGCCCGACTTCTCCGCCGTCTCTTTCATGTGGGAGAGACGTTTCTGAAAGTCGCTATAGGTGCCATCAATATCGCAGCCAAGTTCCAGGGCCTTGATGGCGTCCTTCATGGCCCCGGTCTGCTCGTAGGTCAGGGAGAGACGATCAAGGATCTCCAGACGATCCCTGACTGCTAAGCGGCTGTCCCTTAAACCCTTTTTGTAGTACTCAATGGCCTCAAAGGGGTTATCCAACCGGCCAAAGCATTGTCCCAGGCGAAAGAGGATCTGGCCCAGGGGCAGATCGGTGTTGTCCGCCATCTTATTGAGATCATCGATGGCCTCCCGGTAAAAGCCGGCATCCATGAGACCGTCAATCTTCTCCAACCGGCTGCCGCTGTCCTCCTGGGCACTGGGGGGTGGCGCCTTCGGGACCATTTCTCCGCCGGTCAACTGCTCCAGACGGGCCTTGATCTGCTCGATGAGCCGGCCATACTTCTCATTGTCACCCAGTTTGCTGAGCAGATCCTCATAGATGGATTTGGCCTCATCATCAAGACCATGGGTCTTGTAGAGTTCCGCCTCGGCCAGCCTGTCTTCAAAGTATTGTTTACTGTCTGTCATTATCCTGAAGTATCAGAAACACCGTGATTGGACCACAGGCTCACCGGATCAAAAGCCATTGCTCGCAGGGTCCAAGGGGTAATTTGAAAATAACTGAGGAGATGAAAGGCCACCGAGAAATGCTCCACCACTAGAGGCGGGTAATATCCACAACTGGAATCGGCTCACCAAATTCAGTGGTTAACACCCCGGCAAATACCGAGGCAGTCTTCGCCGCAGGCTTCCAGGCGAAGTGCTCACCCACACTGAGATTATCAAGCACCTCGTCCATGATCAGGACACCGCCCCGGGCCGCCTGAAAAAGAACGACCAGCACCTTGCCCGCCTTGAGCTCACTGGCCAGGGGAAGGTTGAGGACCGGAAACTCCATGGAGGCCAGTTCTTTATTGCTCTTTTCGGCCAGCTCCCCGTCAAAACGGGACCTCAGAGAGGACCAGGGCCAAGACTTTAATCTCTTCAAGGAGAATGAGTCAAGCTTAGCCAGCCCCCCCCCGCGCCGGCCCGCAAACCCTACCTGGGCAGGAATGAAGGCCACCCGCTCCCCCCGCCAGCTGCCGGTTAAGAGAGTGGACCAGGGACAATGGCCCGCCCTGGACCTCATTGGGCGAGGGGCCTTGGCCGGAACTGGTGGCGGGGAAAAATCTCCGCCAAGTACCTTGGCCAGATAAACCCGCTGCTCGGTTAGACCATTACGGATCTCAAAATGAATGGCATAGAGCTTATACTGGCCGCCCATCTCGGAAAAGAGCTTTTCAAGGGGGGCCACCCGCCGGGCACAGTGATCCAGGGTCTGCAAATGAAATTGCATGATATCCTGACATTGACTGGCGATATCAATTGTTACCGGAACCGGGTTATTCACTGGAATAACCTGAGTCAACTTACCGTGCAGCATGTCGAGCAGACACTTCTTCTGCTCGGTAAGTTGGCCAGTGACGCCCTTGATGATGGTAAAAATCTTGACCAGCCGCGGCGCCCTGCCAAAGAACTGTTGGACCGGCGCCAACCGCTGGAGAAGAAGATGATCCAGACGGGCCAGATGGGCGTTGATGGCGTCAACAAACTCAGGGGGCAGGGAGACATTGACGACGGAAGGCTCAGGCTGACTGACGGGGCTCTTCCCCTCTGAGCCCGGCAAGACGGCCAGCAAACCGCTCTGGGCCTGCTCCAGCTTATTGCGGATTTCAGCGCCAAAGGGCTGGCCATTTTTAGCCGCATCTTCAATGGCCGCCAGCGCCGTCTTCAGAGCCAGGGGCCCAGAGGTGGGGACAGATTCCGGGGCATCGCCCATCAAGGCCAATAAGCGGTGCATAAGACTAATAACTCCCCCCTCTGCCGCCAGCATGCCCAGGTCAGACTCCCGAACCAGGCGGTCCAGGAGGTCCCGCATATTACCAACATTGGTCCGCGACACCTCCCAATCCAGGGTCAGGAGGGACTGGTCCAACTGCTGAAGCAACGAGACAAGCTTTTCTTGGGCAGCGCCGGCAGCGGCGGCAGCACCACTGTCTGCCGCGGCCGGCGCCGCAGGAGCAGCCGATGGTGCGGCCGGCGCCGCAGGGGCGGCCGATGGTGCCGGAGCCGCGGGAGCGGCACCGCCAGCCATATCCCGCACTTCATTTGTCGCCGGGTCGATCTCAATCTTTCGCACCGGATTAAAGAGATCATCCACAGCATCAGAAATCTTCAGACTGAACTCTTCTTCACTATTTAACTCATCCTGACCCATTGCCACCCACTCCTCATCTTAATCTTTCTTGGCGGTCAAAACAGTGCAGCAGCGCCTGCCTAACCGGCAGATCTAAACAGATCCGGCCCCACTGAACACCCTTTAGCGACACTTACACCTAAGCTACATCATTACCGGTTGAAAAGATGTTTTCTGGCTACATAGTTGACGGTTTGCTTACTGATCTCCTTCAGTGTCTCGAAGACCCCATCACCCTTGGTGGCTATAGCCTCGTAGGCCGGCACCTTATACTTCTGGTTAAGATCCTGCTCCAACTCCTCCACACTGAGGGTGGGCACCGGGGTATCCACCAGGTCCCTTTTGTTGTACTGCAGGACAAGGGGCATGTCGGCTAACTCCAGGCCATGTTCCCCCACATTCCGTTCCAGATCATTTAAACTTTCGATGTTACGTTCCTGCCTGACCTTCAAGGGATCAGCCACGAAGACCAGACCATCAACCCCCTTCAGGACCAACTTGCGGGTGGCCTCATACATCACCTGCCCGGGCACGGTGTAGAGTTGGATACGGATATCAAAGCCGCTGATCTTGCCAAGGTTGAGGGGCAGGAGATCAAAAAAGAGAGTTCGGTCACCCTTGGTGTCAATGGTCAGCATCTTGCCACGATCGTTGTCGCTCATGGCATTATAGATGTAGAGGAGGTTTGTGGTCTTTCCGCAGCGCCCGGCCCCGTAATAGACGATCTTACAGTGGACCTCTTTTTTCCCCAGGTCAATTAAGGCCATAGTTACCCTTTAAAAATATTTGATATTTCAGTAGAGAGTTCTTCCACCCGAACCCTAACCAGACCCAAAGAGACATCGTCCCCAAAGATACTGATCAAGATCATCTCATTACCGATACGGGAGAAATGAATGTTGGCCTTTTCACCTTTATGGTAGAGCAGGGAAAAATCATTTTCACCAATGAGCTTGGCTATCTGCGAGGTGGCGCCAAAGTTTGCGGCGGTCAAGGCGGCCAGGGAAATGGCATCAAGGCCATCGGTATCCTTGCCGCAATGGGCCAGAATATTGCCCGCACCATCAATGACCAGCGCCGTGGTAACGTTGTCATTGATCAACTTGGCATTAACTATAGCCTTTACCTTGTCAACGGTCTCGCTTGTGAGTATCAAATCGTGCACTTACTATCCTCCTGGATATCTATAATAAAATTAGATTGATTACTTTTTTCCTATTTTCGGGGAAAGGTATTTCTTCTCTGGGGTCCAACAGTTAAGCTACCCCTTGAAATTTCCGCCGGGAAAAGATTTTTTAAGCGGAAATATTCTTTAGCCCCCGGGGAGAAAATAAAAATATTTTAGGTGGTTACATAAAATCATGTCAAGAGAAGTTAATCTTTAACCTGTCAGGATCACAAAAAGAGGAGCCAAACAAAAAAAGAGCTAACTAGGTAAATATAACAATAAGTTGGTTACCAATTAAAAACCGAAGTGTCAACCTGGGCTCGGCCGGGAATGACTGCCATTTGGGCTGAGCGGCAAAAAAATGCAGCATATGCCGCAACTTATGAGTATCACTTAACCTCTTATAGAGTATGGCCAAGCGCCAACGAGACACTGCACAATGTACACCCCCATTATCGCCACTCTGGGATTCATTCTTTCCAGCTCCCGCACAAAAACCCTCCTGGTCCACCGCAACGCCCGCAGCAATGACCAGCACTTCGGCAAATACAACGGGTTGGGCGGCAAAATGCTTGCCGGTGAATCGGTGTTGACCTGCTTGCAGCGCGAGATCAGGGAGGAGGCAGGTCTTATCTGTGGCCCCGCCCGCCTGCGCGGCACCATCAACTGGCCGGAATTTGGCAAGAATGGTGAAAACTGGCTGGGCTTTATCTTTGTGGTGGACAGCTTCCAGGGCACCCCAAAGGAGGAAAATAACGAGGGGACTCTGGCCTGGCACCCCATCTCCTCCCTGGACGAGCTGCCCATGTGGCCGGGGGACCGACTGTTCCTGCCCCTGGTCTTTGATGATGACCCCCGCCCCTTTCATGGCTACATGCCTTATAAAGATGGCCAGCCCCATGACTGGGTCTATGGCCGTTAGCCCCCGGTGCCGGCCAGCGGCAGAGGCGCCATCCTCGACCAGGGGTGACATCTTAAAATGGCTAAGAGCGGAACTTTTTTATATTTTTAAAATAAAATCGGAACTAATATTAACAGCAGGGACTCTCTATATTAAGACTGCATGGAAAACATCATGCACTCTCTCCTTTCTTCATTTTTTCTCTCCTCGTTCCTCCCTCCGTTGGGAGGAACTGAAAAAGCCGATGCCTCTCCCAGCATCGGCTTTTTTTTTGCTCTACTTTTCAGACCATTTGCGTTAAGGTAGGGCCGCTTTTTATCCTTATATCAGTCAGGCGTTTATCCCACGGTCTGGCTGACCCCTTTAGTAAGACAAATTCAGTACTATCAATAAGCTATAACTCTTAACATTATTACAGGAGAGCACCCCATGAAACTTATTCTTCTCGGCGCCCCCGGGGCCGGCAAAGGCACCGTGGCCAAGATCCTCACCAAGATAGACGGCTCAGTCCAGATCTCCACCGGCGACATCCTCCGCGGCGCGGTTCAGGCCGGCAGCGAGCTGGGCAAGGAGGCCGAGGGCTACATGAACCGCGGCGACCTGGTACCAGACGCCCTGATCATGGGCATTATGGAGGAGCGGCTGCAGGAGGATGACTGCAAGAGCGGCTTCCTGCTGGACGGCTTCCCCCGCACCATCCCCCAGGCCGAGGCCCTCACCGATCTTTTAAAGCGCCTGGACATCAAACTGGACATGGTGGTGGACATCGACGTGCCCCGCGACGTTATCTTTGATCGTCTCTGCACCCGCCGCACCTGCGAAAACCCGGAATGCCAGGCAATATACAACGTCAAGTCCATGCCCCCCAAAAAAGAGGGCGTCTGCGACAAGTGTGGCAGCCCCATTATCCAGCGGGCCGACGAGACCGAGGAGGCCATTGGCCACCGGCTGGACACCTACAACGAGAAAACCGCTCCCGTGGCCGGCTTCTACAAGGAGCAGGGTCTGCTGAAAAGCATCACCGGCACCTCCAGTGACCTGGTGGTGGAGGGCATTAAAAAGGAACTGGGCATCTAAGCCCGTTGGCAGCAACGGCAGTTGTCAGGCGCTTCTTAAGTGGGGCGCTGACAGCTGCCCTCCTTGCCGCAAATTCTCCAGCAGCCCCCCTCCCCCCATGACCCCCAAAATAACCATCATCGGCGGCGGCCTGGCCGGCTGCGAGGCGGCCTGGCAGGCGGCCAGGATGGGTGTCGCCGTCACCCTCTATGACATGAAGCCCGCCCGCTTCAGCCCGGCCCACTCCTCGGCGGATCTGGCCGAACTGGTCTGCTCCAACTCATTTCGCTCCGACGACCCCACCTCTGCCGTGGGGTTGCTCAAGGAAGAGATGCGCCGCCTGGATTCTCTCCTCATGGAGGTGGCCGGAAAAACAAAAGTACCGGCGGGCAAGGCCCTCGCCGTGGACCGCCAGAAGTTTGCCGCAACCATCACCAACCGTCTTAGCACCACTCCCGGCATCACCATAGTCCGCCAGGAAGTCACCACCATAGCAGAGGCCAAGGGCCCCACCATCATCGCCAGCGGTCCCCTCACCTCGGAATCATTGACCGGTGAGCTGTTACAGCTCACCGGCCAGGAGCACCTCTCCTTTTACGACGCCATCGCCCCCATCATCAGCAGTGATTCCCTGGATAGATCCATCATCTACCAGGCCTCCCGCTATGACGATGGGCCGGGCGATTACCTCAACTGCCCCATGAATGAAGAGGAGTATCTCCACTTCACTAAAGCCCTGGCGGCCGCCGAGAACGTCCCCTTACAATCCTTTGAAAAGAAAAAATATTTTGAGGGCTGCCTGCCCATTGAGGTGATGCTCTCCCGCGGCATCGACACCCTGCGCTTCGGCCCCATGAAACCGGTGGGACTGCCCGACCCGCGCACCGGCCGCGACCCGTATGCCGTGGTTCAGCTACGGATGGAGGATAAAGAGGGCAGCCATTACAACATGGTGGGCTTCCAGACCAAACTCACCTATCCCAGCCAGAAAGAGGTGTTCCGCCTCATCCCGGGGTTGGCCCGGGCCAACTTTGTCCGGCTGGGCTCCATCCACCGCAACACCTTTGTCTGCGCCCCGGAGATTCTCCTCCCCACCCTGCAGGTCAAAGACCACCCCCAGCTCCTGCTGGCCGGTCAGCTCTCCGGGGTGGAGGGATATGTGGAGTCCACGGCCATGGGTCTGTTGGCCGGCCGCAACGCGGCCCGCCTGGCCCAGGGGTTGCTCCCGGTGACGCCGCCAGCGGAGACGGCCCACGGCGCCCTGATCCAGCACCTCACCGCCACCGCCGCCAAACGCTTTCAGCCCTCAAACGTCAACTACAGCCTCTTCCCCCCCTTTCCCCGGGCCCAATATAAGGCCAGCCAGCCCGCCCCGCCTGCCCCCAAGGGCAAACGGCGCCGCTCCCGGATCAGTAAACGGGACAAGGCCGCCTTCCGCAGCCGCCTGGCCCTCGCCGCCCTGGACAACTGGCTGCAGGAACTGGACTAAGCCCTGGGCGCAGGGGAGTATTGCCTCCATTTGAGCCCAGCAAAGGGCTATCAAGCTGTGTTTAAGGGGAAACCTTGAACAACTTCAGAAAACATCACAGGTGACCGCGGATAAGCGCAGAGTTAGAAGGCGCAAAGGACGCGAAGCTAACAAGCTCTAGCATTAAAACAACGCCCTCTGCCCTTAGCCGCAGTTGATTCAAATATTAATTTTCTCAAGAAAACAGACAAGAAAGAGGTCACAGACAGTAACCTCCGGCCAGAGCAGCTCAGCAGGCGTCAACCGGGGCCATCTCCATGGCGGCGATGCTCGTATCCAGCATCCGGTTGGCAAAGCCCCACTCATTATCAAACCAGGACAACACCTTTAAAAGCCGGCCGCCGCTGACCCTGGTCTGACTGCTGTCGACGATGGCGGAGCGGCTGTCGTGATTGAAGTCACAGGAGACCAGCTCCTCATCCGTATAGCCCAGGACACCGCGCAGGCCATTGTTGGCCCGCTCCCGGATCACCCTGTTCACCTCCTGGCGGCTGGTATCGCGGCCCAGGAGAACGGTGAGATCCATAATGGAGACGTTGGTGGTGGGGACGCGAATGGCCAGGGTCTCAAATCTCCCGGCCAGGTGCGGGAGAATACGGTCAATACCCTTTTCCAGACTGGTCCGCACCGGGATGATGGACTGGAGGGCGGAGCGGGTCTTGCGCAGATCCTTATCGTAGGCGTCGATCACCGGCTGGTCATGCATGGCCGA
Source organism: Thermodesulfobacteriota bacterium (assembly GCA_039714595.1). Lineage (GTDB taxonomy): Bacteria > Desulfobacterota > Desulfobulbia > Desulfobulbales > SURF-16 > JAOZSN01. The sequence continues at coordinate 46,076 of JBDLJA010000019.1, forward strand.
GTGGATGGTGGTGATGGCCCCGCTTTCGATGCCGAAATTCTCCTCCAGGGTGGCCAGGACCGGGACAATGCAGTTGGTGGTGCAGGAGGCGTTGGAGATGATACGGTCATCAGGCTGGAGAAGGTGATCGTTCACCCCGTAGACCACGGTGGCATCCACCTCCTGGCTGGCCGGCTGGGAGAAGAGCAAGCGCTGCGCCCCCTGCTGCAGGTGGATCTCAGCGGTGGCGCGGTCCGAGTAGGTCCCGGTACACTCTAAAACGATGTCCACCTGGTCGCGGCGCCAGTCAAGCCCGGCCGGATCGGGCTGCTGATACACCTTGATCCGATCGCCATCGATGGCAATAGCGTCCGCCTGACGACTCACCGGCAGGAGAAAACGGCCATGGGTGGAATCATACTTGGTCAGGTGGTAGACGGCATCGAGACTGGCAAGTTCGTTGATGGCGACGATATTAATCGCCTCACGATAGCGGCGCGACTCATAGAGGGCCCGGAGCACACACCGGCCAATGCGGCCGTAGCCATTGATGGCTATGTTGTATTTCGTTTTCTTTTTCATTACCACGGCGGTCGATCGGTCGTCGTCGTCGTCTCTGGGAGGGGCGAAGTCTAAAAGATAAAAGCAAGGGACAAGACCGTAAACCGAATCAGGCCAGCTGTAAACCGCTAAGATGGGCCAAGCAGACCCTTTAGCAACAGAACTCACCCTCCAGATCAAAGAGCTCCCGCATCAAGCGGACCAGCTCACTCATGGCCACCGGTTTCTGGACATAGCGCCGGATGCCAATGGCCAGGGCCCGGTCCCGGTTCAACAGTTCGCTGAAGCCTGTACAGAGAATGATGGGCAGCTCAGGTCGCAGGGCCAGGATCTTCCGGGACAACTCATCGCCGTTCATCTTGGGCATGGCCATATCGGTGATCACCATGGCAAAGGCGCCAGGGTTGGCCGTAAAGACGGCCAGGGCCGCGCTGCTGTCGGTGAAGGCCGAGACCTTATAGCCATAGTTGCTCAGGGCCTCGCGGGCCAGATCAACAATGGCCGGCTCATCATCGACAAAGAGGATGCGCTCTTCACCGGTCATGGCAAGCGGCGGGGCCGCCTCCATGAGCGGGGTGGGCCGGGCCAGGTCGGTGGCGGCAGAGAGGAAGACATGGAAGGTGGTGCCCTGCCCCGGTTCACTAATGACCTTTACCTCCCCCCCATAGGAACCGACGATGCCATGGACCACGGCCAACCCCAACCCCGTACCGCTGCCAGCCGCCTTGGTGGTGAAGTAGGGATCAAAGATCCTCTCCAGGGTCTGCCGGTCCATGCCGCAACCGGTATCACTTACCTGCAGGTGCAGGTAATGGCCGGGAGGCAGGTCAACCCCCAGTAAATCCTGGGCCGGGCTGACCTGAATATCATCCAGGGAGACCAGAAGCTCTCCCCCTTGCGGCATGGCGTGGTAGGCGTTGGTGCAGAGGTTCATGACGATCTGGTGGACCATGGTGGGATCGGCCAGCACCCTGGCTCGGGAGGTGATCGCCTGTTTCACCTCAATGGCCGGCGGAATGGTGGAACGGATCAGCTTCACCGCCTCGGAAACCACCAGGGCCATCTCCAGGCTCTGCTGCTCCTGCTCGCCCTTGCGGCTGAAGGTGAGGATCTGCTGGACCAGGTCGCCAGCCCGCTCCGCCCCCTGCTGCACCTCGCTTAAGAAACCGCGCATCTGCTCATCCCGGCAGGAGAAGAGGGCCAGCTCATTATAGCCCACGATGGCAGTGAGGATATTATTGAAATCATGGGCAATACCGCCAGCCAGGGTGCCGATGGCCTCCATCTTCTGGGCCTGGCGCAGCTGGGCGGTGCGGCTCTCCACCAGCTCCTCCAGATTCTCCTGGTACATCTGATTTTCCGCCACCAGCTCCGCCTTTTCCAGCGCCTTATGGACGGTATGCTCCAGGACCAGGAGATCGGTCACCGGCTTGGTGACATAATCCACCGCCCCGGCCCTGATGGCGGCGATGGCGTCCTCCACCATCCCGGCGCCCGAGACCACCACCACCGGCACCTCCGGCGCCTGCTTGCTTATGACCTTGATCACATCCAGGCCGGCCATCCCGGGCATGCGCAGGTCCACCAGGACAATATCAGGCCTCTCCTGCTGGAAGACCTGCAAGCCCCTCTCCCCCGAGTCGGCCTGAAGAACGATGAAACCACTGTCTTCGAAAAAGAGCTGGATGGAGCGGCGCAGACCAGCCTCATCATCGATGGTCAACAGCTTCTTTCTGGCGTTACCTGCACTCATACAGGCCTCTCCTCCCCCTGACCAGGGGCTGTGCGGGGCAGACGGATGGTGAACTCGGTTCCCTGGCCGGGCCGGGATTCCACCGTCATACTCCCCGAGTGATTATTGGTAATGATCATGTAAGAGACAGAGAGCCCCAGGCCGGTGCCGCTGCCCTCCGGCTTGGTGGTAAAGAACGGTTCAAATACCCTTTTCCGCACCCCGTCAGCCATGCCAGGACCGTTGTCCGCCACCCGGACCACAACATGGTCCTTTTCCTGGTGGGCCCCCAGCCAGATGGTGGGGACCGACTCCCCCTCCTGTTCGGCAAAGGCTTGGGCGGCATTGCGCAAGAGGTTGAGAATCACCTGTTCAAACTCGGTCTCCACCAAGCCCACCTGCGGCAGCTGGGGATCATAATCCCGTTCTATTTCTATGTTGCGGAAATCAAAGCGTTTTTTTAGATCATAGTCGTTGCGGGCCAGCTCCAGACTCTTCTCAATGAGCTCAACCACCTGGCCCGGCTGGCAGGCTGAAGAGTCACTGCGCCGGGAAAACTGCAGCATGTTTCTGACGATCCGGGCTGCCCGCTGGCCTGCCCCCCGGATGTCGCCAAGGAGGCTGTTTATCTGGCGCCCCTCAAGGTAGGCAGCCACCAGTTGCAGATCCAGACCCAGCTCTGCGGCCCTCTCCTGGTTGACGGCCAGCTTCGGCTCCAACCGCCGCTCAATGTTCTGCACCGCCTGAACCATTATCCCCAAGGGATTGTTGATCTCGTGGGCCATGCCGGCGGCCAAGCCCCCCACCGACATCATCTTCTCGGTCTGGACCATCATCTCGGCCAGCCGCACCTCCTCGGTGACATCATCCACCCGCAGGACCGCGCCCCCGCCAACCCCATCGGCCATGAGAGGATAGATGGTAATATCCTTATAACGGAGCTCCCCGGCCAGCTCGTAACGAAACTTCTTAACCTCCTGCACCCTGCCCTGGCTGATGGCGCGTTCAACCAGGGACATCTGCCCGGCAAACTGCGGCAGGACATGGGCCAGCATCTCCCCCTTGCCAGCCTCAGAGAAGCAGCCGCCCAGGCCCAGGGCCTCGCGGTTCCAGCGGCTCACCCGCCCTTCATTGTCCAGGCCGATGAGGGCGGATGGCATGGAGTCGATAACATTGTGCAGATAGTTACGCAGCCGCCGCAGCTCATCCTCACTGGCCCGCAGCTGCCGGTCCCTCTTCTCAACCCGGGCCAGCATCTTATTTAAAAAATCGCTGAGATCACCAAGCTCATCATCGGCGTAACGGCTGGCCCGCAGGCCATAGTCCTGATGGCGGCTGACCCTGTCCATCACCGTGGCCAGATGGGTCACCGGACCGGCGATAATCTTCTGCAGCCAGGAGGAGAGGAGCATGGTTATGAGGCCGGTGAGAACGACCAGGACCAGGAGAGTCGCCATGCTCTTGCGCAGATAGCTGCTTCCTTCGGCCTGACTGGAGCGGAGAATAATGGTGCCAAGATTGGCCCCCTTCTCCTGGATGGAGCGGGCCAGATAGCTGTCATTGTTCTCGGCCCGTAAGCCCCGCCAGCCCGGGGCTGTGGCGGGCAAAGAAGAGCTCCCCGCCCGCTGCCAGCTGCTAAGCAAGGCGCCATGGGCGTCGTAGAGCGCGGCCCCGGTCATTACCGCCTGGGAGGAGAGGACGGAAAGCGCCGCCCTGCCCGCCTCCGGGTCAGCCAGGGCCAGGACCCCCTTGGCACTGGCGCCGATGACCTGGGCCTGGGCCGTGAGGTTCTGGTTCGTCCAGCCCTGAAAGTTATGATATTGATAGGCAATGAAGGTGGCGCTGGTGAGGAGCATGGCAAAGGAGGA